>NZ_JAAZQI010000029.1:0-53862 GCF_012275345.1 Rhizobium sp. SG570
AGCAGCACGGACAGGCCGAGTGTCAGCGGCACGAACAAGAAGTGATACAGCGCCGTCATGGCAAACTGCAGACGCGATAGCGCCACGATATCAAGTTCCATAGTCTTTCTCCCACCCCCTACGGTGTGTCTGACAGGAATGCGGCGCCATCCGACGCGCCGCGGGCATGCTACTTTGCCCCTCAGTCCGGCCGGAGCCGGTCGAGGAGCATGTCGAATTCCGGTGTGCCGCGCAGCGCTGTGGCGGCGATACGACCGCCGTCCAGGAGCACGATGCGATCGGCGATATCGGCCTCGCGGCGGATGTGCGTGGCAATGACAAGGCTGCGCGCGGCGGCCGCCGAAACCAGCCGTACAAGCACCGCGCGAGCCGTGCCGGCATCGAGGCCTTCCGTCGGCTCATCGAGCAGCCACAGCGGCGTGTCGCGCAACAAAAGCCTTGCAAGCGCCAGCCGGCGCGATTGTCCGCCGGACAGGCCGCTGCCGCCTTCGCCGAGACGGCTCGAAAGGCCGCGCGGCAAGGCTTCGATATCCTCGAGCAAACCGGCGGTGGCGAGCGCGCGGCGCAGCCGGCTATCGTCCGCATGCGGATCCGCCAGCCGCAGATTGTCGCGCACCGTGTCCTGAAACAGCTCGCTGCGCTGTGTCAGCGTCGCCGCCGGCAGAGAGGCAACCGTGCCATTGGTTGCAGCGATCTCGCCTGCGAGCAGCGCCAGCAATGTCGACTTGCCGACACCGCTCGGGCCGACGATGGCCAACCGTTCACCGACCGCCAGCGACAGGGATAGATCGCGCAGGACCGGCAGCGCCGTGCCTTGATGCCCGACGACGACACCTGCCATCTGGAAGGCATGCTCCGCGTCCGGCCCGATAATCCCCGGCGCAGCAGAAACCGGCGCCAGCCGGGGCGCAATGCGTTTGGCGGCAAGCAACGTCCGCCCGAGTTCAAGGGCACCACGACGCATGGCCGCAAAGGGCTCCGTGGCGGCGAAAGCGACCAGCAGTGCGAAAGCGGCGGCAGGCGTTCCAATCGTTCCCTGCTTGGCAAGCAGGGCGACGGTCAGGAGCGTTGCTGTCAAAAGTAATGTGGAGGCCAGCGAAAAGCCTGCAGCGACAGCGGTGTCGATCCGGTTGAGGGCATCGTCGGCCTGCGCCAGCCGTTGATCGGCCACGGCAATGGCCACCCGTTGCGCCTGCAACCGCCCGACCATTGCAAGGTCCGTCTGGCCGGCGACGAGATCGATGCTCCGGGCGCGCAAGGCTTCCATGGCATGGACGCGACGCCGCCCCGGCTTCAACGCAAACTGTCCCGCCGCGAGCGAAAGGCCAAGACAGATGGCAACAAGCCACAGTCCCGCCAGGCCACCAAACAGCGGATCGATGAAACAGAGCGCGATCATGACCGCGAAAGCGGCAAGGACGGCAACGCCGGCCGGCACCAGCACGCGCAGATAGAGCGAATCGAGCGCATCGACATCGTTCGTCAAGCGGAAGAGCAGCTTTGCCGGCCGGCGCATCATCGCTGCGGCGGCAGCCGGCTGCGCCCAGCCGCGAAACAGCCGCTCACGCAGCGCTGCGAGCACCTTGAGCGTCGCATCATGCGTCACGATTCTCTCGCCATAGCGAGCCGCCGTGCGGCCGATCGCAAGCAGGCGTATGCCGGCGGAAGGCGCAAAGACGTCGAAGACCATGGCGCTGGTGACCGTCAGGCCGGCAAAGGCCGAGGCGGTGATGAACCAGCCGGATAGTCCGAGCAGCGCAGTACCGGCAAGCGTTGCCAGTGCCGACAGGCCGGCGCCGAGACCAAGGCTCGCGCCGCGCTCGACCGAGAACAGCCTGATGACCGGAAGAAGGATAGAGAGAGAGCGTCTCATGCAGCCACCCTCCGCGCCGGTGCCTCCAGACGAACGACACGGCCGAGACGTCCTGCCAGCACCGGATCATGTGTGGCGACGATCAGCACACGGCCCTTGGCAAGCGCAAGCAGCGCATCCGTCACGGCAGCCGCCGTTTGCGCATCGAGATGGGCAGTCGGCTCGTCGGCAAGGATGATGTCGGCGTGTTCGCCGACCATCATCCGGGCAAGCGCCAGCCTCAATGCCTCGCCGCCGGAAAGACCGAGACCGCCCTCTCCGACCGCTGCAACCCTCTCGGCAGTAAAGACCTCGTCGAGCGCCACATTCCGGAGGGCATTTGCAACCGCATGACCATCGATGCCGGTTCGTCCCAGCGCAATATTCCCTATGACACTACCAGCGAACACATGAGGCGACTGCCCGATCCACGCCATTCGCCGGCGCAAGCCATCCGCCGTATCATCCCGCAGCGGAATGCCGCCGACACGAATCACGCCGGCTTCATGCGGCGCCAGGCCGGCAATCAGCGACAGAATGGCCGTCTTGCCGGAGCCGCTGGCGCCCCATAGAGCGATATGTTCGCCTGGAGCGACGGAGAGATCGAAATGATCGATGACAGCCCTCCGCTCCGCACCATGGCGGAAGACCAGACCTTGGATCTCGACCGAGGCAGGGCCGGTGGATATGCACGGCTTCGCATCGCTGCCGCCGAGAATCGTTTGTTGCGACGATGCCAGATCCTTCAGCGCCGCAAGGGCCGCTTCTCCGGCTGCCCGGTCGTGCCAGACTGCCGACAATTCACGCAACGGCTCGAAGAAGGCGGGTGCGAGCAGAAGAATGAAGAGCCCCTGCGTCAATGTCAGGCGACCATCCCAAGTGCCGATGTCGATCGAGCCGAGTAGGCTGAAGCCGACATAGACGGCCATCGCTGCAACGCCGAGAGCGGAGAAAAATTCCAATACCGCCGACGACAGGAAGGCGATTCTCAACACCGCCATGGTGCGAACCCGCAACGACTCCGCGTCCCCACGCAATCGCAGCGCCGTCGCATCGACAGCACCGAGAGCGCGAATGGTGGCAAGTCCGCGCAGCCGGTCGAGCAGAAAAGCGTTGATGCCGCCGGTCTCGGCGAGCTGTTTCTCGCTGGCGGCTTTGGCACGCCAGCCGATCAACGCCATGAAGATCGGGATCAGCGGTGCGCAGAGAGCGAGGATCACGGCCGCTACCCAGGAAATCGGCAGGATGCAGACGAACATGACGAGCGGCACCACGCTTGCCTTCAAGCGTGCGGGACGAAATCGCTGGAGATAAGGAACAATCGCTTCGGCCTGCTCACCCAGCATGCTCGCCGCCAGACCGGATGCGGGCCTGGCGCTATCCAGGGGCGAGCGGAGTGCGAGTGCTGCCGTTGCAGCCGAACGATGCGCGGTCAGCTCCCGGCGTGCCGCCTGGAAAGCCAGCCGCCCGCCAGCCGCATCCAGGGCGGCACGCAGGATGCCAAGGCCCAAGACGATGGCAGCGGGTATCGTCAGATCCGACACCCCACCACCTTCGCTGATCGCTCCCACGCCAACGGCGAGCATGGCGGCCTGCCCTATCCACACCAGAGAAGATAAGCAGAGCAAAGCCGACGCAAAGCCCAAACCGGCGAGCCGTTCCGCGGACCGGCGGGCGGCTGCACCACGAGCATCGGCGCTTGCAGACATGCTTGGGCCACCAGCCTCTCGTCTTTCCAACATTCCATCGCCGGTAGAGGAAACACTCACGCTAGCCTGCCCTTTCCAATTCCATGCCCTCAAGAAGGGCCAATCGCCGAACCCGGAACACACTTGCTGCAACCGATGATATCGTAGCCCAACTAATATGACTGGCTTTCCGCTCCTTGTCAGCGCCAGAATAGCGACGCCGGCTCGCCGATGGGTTGCTGCCATGGCAAGTTGTTCGCGAAATAGTACTAGTGCATTTTTTGCACTGCACAAAAGCGCAGGATGTCGCAGGGCACCGCCACAAAGAGGGCAGATTGACGCAGAACGAGGCATTTCGACTATTCGTACAGGCTGTTCAACGCGATTTCCTTCAATCCCAAAGCGCGGCTGTGTATTGCTCCGCATCATTCCCGATACAAGACTTGACGGGCGCCGTCGTTATCGATGTGTTGGGTACGGATCGGTTTGCGCAAGCGAGAGTTGACGGAGAACTTGCGGGCCGGCTTAGGCGACCGCCCGGTATCGACGCATTTTATGGAGATTGAGATGTATGCGAAAATCATTTGTGCGATAGGGCTCGGATCACGCGAGCGCGCCGAACGTTTGTTGCGCACGTCTCAGGCTCTCCTGACGCCGGGCGGCGAGTTGACCATCGTGCATGTCATCGAACGCTCTCCTTCCGGAGACGAGAGCCCGGATAAATGGGCGGTCTCCGTCATCGGGGAAGCCGAGGAAAAGCTCAATGCACTCTGTAAGCGTCTCGGTATAATCGCCTCCATCGACGTACGCATGGGGACTGCATCGAAAACCTTGTTAATCGTCGCCAAGGAGAAGAAGGCTGATTTGATCGTCCTGGCAACTCATGCGTCCGATATCCTCGACCGCATATTCGGTTCAACGGTCGAGTACGTCACCCGGCACGCCGAATGTTCCGTTCTCATCGATCGAGCCGAGAAATCCGACCATAGCGCAACAACAAAGGGCAAAGGGAAGCAGACGTAGCGCTCCGTCGCGCCACATGATTCTGACCGCTTCTGTTGAGCGACGCCATAGTGACCGCTTGCGCTGCCGTTCAACAGTGTTACATACCCGCTCCCGTCACCTATCCAAGACGATCTATATGACCGAAGCCGCCATCACCTGGAGCATCGCCGGCCTGACCGCCATAGGGGTCGTCACACGTCCGTTCCGATGGCCGGAAGCGGTCTGGGCCGTGTTCGGCGCGGCGCTCCTGCTTGCCTTCCGGCTTATCGGGCCGGCAGACGTGTGGGCCGGCGTGTCCAAGGGCTTCGATGTCTATCTGTTCCTGATCGGCATGATGCTCCTGTCGGAGCTTGCCCGGCGAGAAGGATTGTTCGATTGGGTAGCGGCGATCGCCACCTCGCATGCCAAAGGCTCGCCTCGGCGGCTGTTTCTGCTCGTCTATGTCGTTGGCGTTGTCGTGACCGTGTTTCTCTCGAACGATGCGACCGCCGTCGTCCTGACACCCGCCGTCTACGCGGCCTGCCGCGCGGCCCGGGTCAAGGACCCCATGCCCTACCTATTGATCTGCGCCTTCATCGCCAATGCCGCCAGTTTCGTGCTGCCGATCTCCAACCCGGCCAACCTCGTCATCTTCGCCGGTGGCGAGATGCCGCCCCTATCGCGGTGGATGCAGACCTTCATGTTGCCGTCGATCGTCTCGATCGTCGTGACCTTCGCCTGTCTCTACTGGACGCAAAGACGCGCATTGGCGGAGGACAGCATCGCACGCAGCGTCGAGGAACCCGCCCTTTCGCACAGCGCCCGGCTGGCCGGATGGGGACTTGTGGCGACAGCCGTCATTCTGATCGGGGCATCGGCCATGAACGTCGATCTCGGGATCCCGACGTTCGCCGCCGGCGTCACCACGACCATCCTCGTCCTCGCGCTCACCCGGCAGAGCCCGGTCGAGACCATCCGCGGCATCAGCTGGAGCGTGCTGCCTCTCGTTGCGGGACTGTTCGTGATCGTCGAGGCGGTCAATCATACCGGCTTGACCGCTCTTTTGTCCGGCAAGCTGGCTTCGCTTGCGGCTCAATCCCAGGGGCAGGCAGTCGGCGCGGCGGGCCTTTCCGTCGCGATCGTCTCCAATCTCGTCAACAACCTGCCGGCAGGCCTTTTCGCCGGCAGCGCAGTACAGGCGGCCCATGTTCCGGACGCCATAGCAGGTGCAGTACTGATCGGCGTCGATCTCGGTCCCAACCTGTCGGTGACCGGTTCGCTCGCCACGATCCTGTGGCTCGCTGCCCTGCGTCGCGAAGGCCTTCATATGGGCGCATGGGCCTTTCTGAAGCTCGGCATCGTCGTGATGTTTCCGGCACTAATCCTCTCGCTGGCAGCACTTTCGCTGATATGACGGGCAAAGAATCCCGGCGTCGTAGACGACCGGTCGATTATTTGTTACGCACGGATCATGACGACCAGAAGAAAATCTGATCTGACGCGTAACCACATCCTCGCGATCGGGCGAGAACTGGTGCTGCGAAAGGGTTTTGGCGGCGTTGGCCTGAAGGAACTGCTCGAGCAAAGTGCAGTGCCGAAGGGATCGTTCTATTATTATTTTGCGTCCAAGGAAGCCTTCGGCTGTGCTCTGCTGAAGGAATATTGCGCCGACTATGCAGAGCGGCTCGACGCTCTGTTCGGCTGGAAGGGCAATGGCCGTCAAAGGCTGATGCACTATTGGCGTGCATGGGTTTCCGACGATCATGCGGCCAGCCTCGCGGATCGCTGCCTCGTCGTGAAACTCGCAGCGGAGATATCCGACCTTTCCGAAGGCATGCGTGTGATCCTGCTCGGCGGCGTCGAGGATCTCATCCGGCGCATTACCAAAACAATCACCGAGGGTCGCGACGATGGTTCCATTGCGCCTTCATGCGTCCCGGAAAAGATGGCCCGGTCGCTTTACAGCCTGTGGCTTGGTGCAGCGATCCTGGCCAAGCTTGGAAAGGACAAGACACCGCTCGACCAGGCAATGCTTGCCACCGAGCAAGCACTTTCCCTACCCGGCAGCCTTTGATCCAGGCCCGGACCAGCACATGAACATACAAGGAAAACAGAATGCGTAGTGCCATCCATGATGTCTTCGGCGATCCTACCACGGTCCTTCGCCTCGCCGACATGCCCCTTCCCGAACCTGCTGCGGGAAGCGTGCGGATTCGCACCATTCTGTCGCCCATTCACAATCATGACCTTTGGACCGTCCGCGGCGCCTACGGCTACAAGCCGGTCTTGCCCGCCATCGGCGGCAGCGAGGCGGTGGGTATCGTCGATGCTGTCGGCGCTGGCGTCGATGTGACGCTGGTCGGCAAGCGCGTCGTTGCGGCCGGTGTCCATGGAACCTGGGCCGAGCAATTCATCGCGCCCGCTGCAAGCCTCGTTCCGGTGCCCGATGTCATCACCGACGAGGCCGCCGCCCAACTCATTGCCATGCCATTCAGTGCTATTGCGCTTCTGGAGTTCCTCGATGTCGGCCGTGGCGATTGGATCATCCAGAATGCAGCGAACGGAGCAGTCGGCAAGACCCTGGCCATGCTGGCGCATAGTCGCGGCGTACACGCGGTCAATCTCGTCCGGCGGGATGCCGGCGTAGACGAGCTGGCCGCGTTCGGCATCGAGAATGCGGTCTCGACCGCCTCTCCGGATTGGAAGGCCAAGGTGCGCGCCATCATTGGCGACGCACCGATCCGTGCCGCCGTCGATTCCGTCGGAGGCGTGGCGAGCAACGACCTTGCCGACCTCTTGGGCGAGAACGGCCTTCTGGTTTCCTTCGGCACGGCAGCCGGCAAGCCGATGCAGATCGCATCCGGCGCCGTCATCTTCAAACAGCTGACGATCAAGGGGTTCTGGGGCAGCAAGATCAGCGCCGCCATGTCCGCCGACGAGCGCCGCCGGCTGATCGAAGAACTCATCGCGCGCGTTGCCTCAGGTGATGTCAAGCTGCCGGTGGAAGCGGCCTATGATATCACGGAGATCGCCCAGGCGGTAAAGTCCTCGCTGACACCGGGCAAGGCAGGCAAGGTTCTATTGAAACCGTAGCTTTCAGGCAGCGCTCGCCGCCCGCCGGTTCCCGGATCGGCCACCGGCTCCTTGCACGAGCAACCATTCCCTCTCCATGAGTCGCCCCTGGCCGCAAAGCGTTCGGTGAGATAGCCGGCGAGTAAATTCAAACGCTTCGCCTCGAAACACGCGTCTCGTTGCGGAGCGTGTCCAGCTGCTGCACGCGCGCGGGTCAGTTGCAGCAGCGGCGCTGAGACTGCATAGCCGCACTCCATGCCGATAGATTGCCGCCGACAGCAAGCGGCCACCGCGAAAATTCCATAAAAATGCTCTTGTCCCTCTAGTTACTAGAGGATGTAGCAATGGTTCCACGACCCAATCTGGAACCCGAATATGACTTCGACAACACAACAGAGCCGCTATCGCGTCGATGGCATGGACTGCGCTTCCTGCGCTGCGAAGATCGACACGGCCGTTCGTCGCCTGCAGGGCGTTGAGGACGTTTCCGTATCGGTCACGGCAGGCACAATGACAGTCAAACATCAGGGCGATGACACTCTCGCGCCGGCAATTGCCAAGCGCGTGACGGGACTGGGTTACAAGATCATTCCGCTTCCTCAAAGTAGCGCGCCCGCGGCCAAGGAAGACGAAAGCCATGTCTGCGGCTGTGGCCACGACCATCATGATCACCAGGCACAAGGCCATGATCACAAAGATCACAATCATGATCATGGCCACGGCGATCGTGATCGTGGAACCGGAAGCCATGAGCATGCTCATCCGGGACACAGCAACGACGCAAATGGGCACGCGGCGGCCGTTGCCGGTGTCCATGGACACGATCATGGGCCGAACATCGGACCATGGTGGAAATCTGCAAAGGGCCGATTGACGATCGCCAGCGGCATCGCACTTGTCGTGGCCTGGGCCATTGGCAAACTCGTGCCTGGACTGGAGGGTTGGATCTTCACCGCCGCCATGCTTGTGGGTTTGTTGCCGATTGCCCGGCGCGCCTTCATGGCCGCAATGGTCGGAACGCCGTTCTCGATTGAGATGCTGATGACGATCGCGGCGATCGGCGCTGTTATCATCGGCGCCAGCGAGGAAGCAGCAACCGTTGTCTTCCTCTTCCTGATCGGCGAGCTGCTGGAAGGCGTTGCGGCCGGCAAGGCCCGTGCCAGCATTCAATCGCTGACGGAGCTGGTTCCCAAAACCGCCCTCGTCGAGCAGAACGGCAAGACCCGCGAAGTACAGGCGGAGAGCCTGTCCGTCGGTGCCGTCATCCTGGTGCGCCCGGGGGACCGAATTCCCGCCGACGGCACGATCCTGTCTGGCGAAAGCGCCATCGACGAAGCGCCCGTCACCGGTGAGAGCACGCCCGTGCGCAAGGGGGCCGATGCGACCGTCTTTGCCGGCACCGTCAACGGCGATGCGGCGCTGCGCATTCGCGTTACGGCGGCCG
Organism: Rhizobium sp. SG570; assembly: GCF_012275345.1. Taxonomy (NCBI): domain Bacteria; kingdom Pseudomonadati; phylum Pseudomonadota; class Alphaproteobacteria; order Hyphomicrobiales; family Rhizobiaceae; genus Rhizobium; species Rhizobium sp. SG570. Next base: position 9,041 of record NZ_JAAZQI010000029.1, read on the forward strand.
CTGCCGACAACACGATCGCCCGCGTGGTCAAGCTGGTCGAGGAGGCGCAGGAATCGAAGGCGCCGACCGAGCGCTTCATCGACCGCTTCTCGCGCTATTACACGCCGGGCGTCGTCGTTGTCGGCGCGCTCGTCGCCGTCGTCCCGCCGCTTCTGCTGGGCGGCAACTGGGGCGAATGGGTCTACAAGGGCCTGGCCATCCTGCTGATCGGCTGCCCCTGCGCCCTCGTCATCTCGACGCCGGCGGCAATCGCGGCCTCGCTGTCATCAGGCGCCAGACGCGGTCTACTCCTCAAGGGTGGCGCCGTGCTGGAGAATATCGGCAAGGTGACCGCAGTCGCCTTCGACAAGACAGGCACGCTGACGGAGGGCAAGCCCAAGGTCACGGATATCGTCGGCCTCGGCACGGGCGACGCAGAGGTGCTGCGATTGGCGGCTGCTCTCGAAACCGGCTCGAACCATCCGCTCGCGCGGGCGATCCTCGATCGCGCCGCCGCGGACGGTACGGAAGTGCCATCGGTCATCGATGCAAAGGCGATCGGCGGCAAGGGCGTGAGCGGCACGGTTGACGGCATCGAGGTCTTCCTCGGTTCGCCGCAGGCGGCGGCTGACAGAGTTTCCCTTGCCCCGGAACAATCGGCACGGATCGCCGAACTCAACGACGAGGGAAAGACCGTCTCCGTTCTGGTGGTCAGGGGCGTGGCCGCCGGCCTGTTGGCAATGCGCGACGAACCGCGGGCCGATGCCGCGGCGGGCTTGAAGGCACTTGCGGATGCCGGCATCAAGACGATCATGCTGACCGGCGATAACAGGCGCACTGCACAGGCCATCGGCAAGACGCTCGGCATCGAGGTGAAGGCGGAGCTGCTGCCTGAAGACAAGCAGCGCATCGTCGGCGAGCTGAAACGCCAGGGCCTTCGGGTCGCCAAGGTCGGCGACGGCATCAATGACGCGCCTGCGCTCGCCGCCGCCGACGTTGGCATTGCCATGGGCGGCGGAACCGACGTCGCGCTCGAAACGGCCGACGCCGCCGTGTTGCATGGCCGCGTCGGCGACGTCATCGAGATGATCGACCTTTCGAAGCGGACGATGAGCAATATAGGCCAGAACATCACCATCGCTCTCGGCCTGAAGGGTGTTTTCCTGGTCACGACGATCGTCGGCGTCACCGGTCTCTGGCCGGCGATCCTCGCCGATACCGGAGCGACGGTGTTGGTCACCATGAACGCACTGCGCCTGCTCGGCGGGAAGCGGCGGCAGATCGAAGCCTGACGGCCGCGGCGGATCTCTCGGGGATATCAAGCAACTCGTCCCGAAACCCGCCTGTCCACAACACCGTTTTGCCTAACGGATAGCGACACGCGCCCTCGGGCGCGCGTCGTTTCGCTCATGGGCAAAAATCTGAGCCGGGAGCGGCGGAAGCTCTCGAATGATATCCGCGCCCTTCTCGCCGACCATGATCGTGGGTGCATTGGTGTTGCAGGAGGGAACGCGTGGCATGACAGAGGAATCGCAGACCCGCAGCCCTTCCAATCCACGAACCTTCAGGTCAAGGCCGACAACGGCATCCGGACCGGTGCCCATCTTGCAGGTGCCGACCGGATGGTGGTCGGTCTTGGCATTGGCGCAGCCATAATCGAAAAGCTGTTCGTCGGTGACGACCTTCGGGCCTGGAAGGCGCTCGGCAAGCACGAACGGCTTGAGGGCCGCCTGCTGCATGATCTCGCGCGCAACCTTCAAGCCTTCCAGCGACATCGCCCTGTCGTGAGGATCCGACCAGTAGTTCGGATCGATCAATGGAGCGGCGGCGGGGTCCGATGAGGAGAGCCGGACCGTCCCCCTGGACCGGGGATGAAGATAGGCTGAATTCAGCGTGACGCCGGCATTCTTGAGGCGCTCGACGCCCGCCTCGATCCCCGAGCCGAGGCCGAGGTGAAACTGGATGTCGGGAGAACGCGCCTCGGGATCGGCATACCAGAAGCCGCCTGTCTCGAAGAGGGAAGACGCCACGGGACCCGTCCTGAACAGCATATATTCGAGCCCGGCCCACAGCGTCCTGTGGAGTTTTGCCACGCCGTCATAGGTATGGTCGCCGGTGCACTCCGCGATCACGAAGAGATCGAGATGATCCTGCAGGTTCCCGCCGACCCCCGGAAGGTCGTGCAGGACCTTCACGCCGACCGATCGCAAGTGATCGGCGGGGCCGATACCGGATTGCAGCAGCAGCTTGGGCGAGCCGATCGCACCTGAGGAAACGATAACCTCCCGCTCCGCCCGCACGATCTCCGACCCTTGTTGCGACGCGATTTCGACACCGACAGCCCGCGCCCCTTCGAGGACAATGCGTGCCACGCGCGCGCCGGTTCTGACCGTCAGGTTCTTCCGCTGCTTGATGGGTGAAAGATAGGCGAGCGAGGCGGAGGAGCGGCGGCGATTGCGCTGCGTTAGCTGATAGAAGCCGACGCCGGCCTGTTGGCGGCCGTTGAAATCATGGTTGTAGGGAATGCCGAGTTCCTGGCCGGCACGAATATAAGCATCACAAATCGGCAAGGCGGAAACCGGCATGGAGACGCCGAGCGGCCCGCCATAGGAGTGATAATCATCCGCAAAACGCTGATTGTCTTCGGCGCGCTTGAAATAGGGAAGGATGGAACGATAGTCCCAGCCTTCGCAGCCGTCCACGCTGGCCCATAGATCGTAGTCCACCGCGTTGCCGCGCGTGTAGAGCTGTGCGTTGATCGACGAACCGCCGCCGATGACCTTGGCTTGCGTATAGCGAAGAACCCTGCCCTTCATGTGTTTCTGGGGTACCGTCTCCCAGCCCCAGCTGGCCACTCCCTTGGTCATCTTGGCAAAGCCTGCCGGCATGTGGAAGAGCGGGTTCCAGTCTCCGCCTCCCGCCTCCAGCAGCAGCACGTTGACATCCGGGTCTTCGCTCAGCCGATTGGCCAGAACGCATCCCGCCGGTCCAGCGCCGGTAATGATATAGTCGAAACGCATATCTCAAATCCTGTCTACAAACGGGGAATGGACAGACCGCCATCCGCATCGATCACCGTGCCGGTGGCAAAAGCGAAGTCGCCGGAGGCGAGCGCGGCGCAGATCCTGCCGATGTCCTCTGCTTCGCCCCACCGTTTCATCGGCACCAGCCCGCCCTCGATCAGCGTGTCGTATTTGGAGCTGACGCCTGCGGTCATATCCGTGCGGATGATGCCGGGGCGGACTTCGAAGACAGCGATGCCGGATTCGGCAAAACGCAAGGCGAGCCCTTGCGAAAAGGCGGCAAGCCCGGCCTTGCTGATGCAGTAATCCAGTCGTTCGGGTGAGCTCGCTTCCGCCGATACGGACGTGATGTTAATGATCGAGCGCGGGTGCGAGCGACTGCCGGACACCAGCATCGCCTTGACCACAGCCTGGGTGAAGAAAACGGTGCCCTTGAGATTGGTCGCCAGGATCGCATCGAAATTCTCGGGCAGCAGCTCGAGAAAATCGCCGCGCACGACCGCGGCCATGCCGGCATTGTTGACGAGGCAATCGATGCGGCCAAAGCGCCCCAGAATGGCGTGGACGGTTGCGTCATGCTTTCCGACATCGGACAGATCGGACTGAATGTAGAATGCATCACCGCCAAGAGCCTTGAGCCCGGTGATCACCTCCTCAGCGGTCTCCTCGGGTCCGATGCCGGTAATGACGATGCTGTAACCGGCCTTTGCGAGCGCGGACGCTATGCCGAGGCCAATGCCCCTCCGTCCTCCGGTGATGACCGCGACCGGCCGTTCAACCTTGTCTGTCATGCGTTCAGGTCCTTGGATGCGATGTGATCGGCGACGCGCAGAGCCTGACTGGCAACCGTGAGCGCTGGGTTCACGGCTGCCGAGGTCGGCAGGAAGCTCGCGTCGACCACAAAGAGGTTCGGATGGTCATAGGCACGGCAATAGATGTCGAGCGGTGCGCTCGCCGGATCATTGCCGATCCGGACCGTGCCGCATTGATGGGACGGAGTACGCTTGTCGAAGGGACGCGAGAGCACGAGCGGAAAACCGATGGATTTCAGTATGTCCTTGAGCTTGGCGACCAGTGCGAGATGGGCGTCCCAGTTGGTGCGCTGCCATTGCAGGACGATGCGATCGCCATCGATCATGACACGGCTTTCCGGGTTCGGCATATCCTCGCTCATCGCATAGAAATCGATCGCCCGGTTCGTCATCTGTCCGAGCACCCACTCCGGCACCTTCGGCAGCGAACCCTTGAGTACCTTGGCGGAAATCCTGCCCAACAGCTGAACATTGCCGAGGGGCGGGCCGCCATTTCCGTCGGAGAGATAGAAATCATTGAAGCCGAAGGTCTTCTGGTAGACGGAGGTGTTGCGATAGGTCGGCGACACGCCGATCACCGCCGAGGAATTGTGGTTCATGAAGTTCCGCCCGACCTGGTCGGACGAATTCGCCAACCCTTTCGGGTGCCGGTCATCGGCCGAGCGCAAGAGAAGCACCGCCGATTGCACCGCGCCGGCGGACAGGATGACGAGCTTGGGTGAAAGCCTGATCTCCTCACCGTTCATCTGGTAGACAACGCTGGCGATCCTGCCGTCCGCCGCAGCTTCGAGCCTTGTTACCCGCGCACCCGTCTGAAGGCGGACATTGCCGTGCTTCAGAGCAACGGCAAGGGCCACCGTTTCAGCATCCATCTTGCCGTCATGCGAATTCGGATGGGCATCCCAGGGCGTCTTGGCCTTGGCAAGCCAGGCCTCGAGATCGATGCCCAACGGCAGAGAATAGGGATGGAGGCCCTTTTCCTTCAGCCGCGCCCTGACCTCGGCGATTGGCGCCTCGTCGGGAACCGGCGGGAAATCATAGCCGAGCGAATGATTTGGTTCGGTCGGATCCTCGTCGAGGCGTCCCCGAACCTGATACATGCGCTCGGCGCGGCTGTACCAGGGTTCCAGCACGTCATAGGAGAACGGCCAGGCGGGAGACACGCCCTCGCGATGCTGCATCTCCTCGAAGTCTTCCCTGCGGTAACGAACGAGGACTGCCCCATAGAACTTTGAATTTCCACCGACATTGTAATAGTTTCCCGGATTGAAGCCGGTGCCGCCGGCCTCGTACCAGGTCTCCTTCGGGCGAAAATGGCCCCGTTGAAAGATCGCCCTCTGGTCCCGGTTTTCGGGACGATCGGCGATATGATCGCCGGCCTCGAGGATCAGGATCTCGGCTCCCGTCGCCGCCAGCCCGGCCGCGACCGTCGAGCCACCGACGCCCGAACCTATGATGACGATGTCAGGTGTTTTGCTCATGTCGATATCTCTGATGCCGTCTCACGCAATCCGCATCTGGCTTTGCGGATCGAAGAAAACAGCCTTGTCGAGATTGAAGGCGAGGCGTGCGTGCTGGCCTGCCTGGATGCGTGCATCCGCACGCAGCCGGGCGACGACCTCCTTGCCGCCGAGCTTGATGACGGCGAATGTGTCGGAGCCCGCCGGTTCGACCACCTCGATCAGGCAATCATTTTCGGCCACCGTCTTCGCATTGCGATCGGCGCCGTCCGGATCGGTCAGCGCCTCGGGGCGAATGCCGAAGACGATCGCACGTCCGGCATGCGCCTCCAGCTGCTCGCGGCCCGCAGCGATCGGCAGTCTGATCGGCTCGCCATCCGCGCGCGCCAGCGAGACGGAAAGCCCGGTGTTTCCCTTCTCGATCGTTCCGGAAAGCAGGTTCATGGCGGGCGATCCCATGAAGTCGGCGACGAACATATTGGCCGGATTGTTGTAGATTTCCGCCGGCGAGCCGAACTGCTGCAGAACGCCGTCCTTGAGAACGGCGATCTTTGTCGCCAGCGTCATGGCCTCGATCTGGTCATGCGTCACATAAACGATGGTCGTCTTCATCCGCGCGTGCAGGCGCTTGATCTCCGTGCGCATATCGACGCGAAGCTTGGCATCGAGATTGGACAGCGGCTCGTCGAAGAGGAACAGCTTGGGATCGCGCACCAGGGCGCGGCCCATGGCGACACGCTGGCGCTGGCCGCCCGAGAGCTGGCTCGGCTTCCGATCGAGCAGATGACTGATCTGCAGGACCTTGGCGACCTCGTCGATCGCCTTCTTGCGCTCTTCGGCGGGCACGCCGCGCATCTCCATGCCGAAGGCGATGTTGCCGGCCACCGTCATGTTCGGATAGAGCGCATAGCTCTGGAACACCATGGCGATGTCGCGCTTGGAGGGATGCAGACCGGCGATGGAACGTCCGTCGACGCGGATGTCACCCTCGCTGATCGCCTCCAGGCCGGCGATGGTATTGAGCAGGGTGGACTTGCCGCAACCGGACGGTCCCACGAGAACCAGAAAGCCGCCCTTCTCAAGCTCGAGGTCGATGCCTTTCAGGATATCGAGTGCGCCATAGCGCTTCTTCAGTCCGGAAATTTCAAGAAAAGCCATAGCGATTATCCTTTGACAGCGCCCGCCATCAGACCGCGCACGAAGTAGCGGCCAGCGAGTATGTAGACGATGAGCGTGGGGACGGCGGCAATCATGGCGGCGGCCATGTTGACGTTGTATTCGACCACGCCGGTCGAGGTGTTGACGACATTGTTGAGCGCCACCGTCATCGGCATGGAATCACCGGTTCCCGCATAGGCCGAGGCGAACAGGAAGTCGTTCCAGATGTTGGTGAACTGGTAGATGACCGTCACGACGATGATCGGCAGGGAATTCGGCAGCATGATGCGGCGGAAGATCTGGAAGAAGCTCGCGCCGTCGACCTGCGCTGCCCGCACCAGTTCGGTCGGGAAGGCTTCATAGTAGTTCCGGAAGAACAGCGTGGTGAAGCCGAGGCCGTAGACGACGTGAACGAAGACCAGGTTGACCGTCGAATTGCCGAAGCCGAAGCTGAAACCCGTCGCATCCTGCAGCGTCACGCCGAAGCGCCCGAGAGCGCCGAGGATCGTCGCCATCGGCAGCAGCACCGACTGGAACGGGATGAAGCAGGCAAACAGCATCAAGCCGAACACCAGCGTATGGCCCGGAAAGCGCCACTTGGTCAGCACGTAGCCGTTCAAGGCGCCGAAGATCGTCGAGATCGCCACCGCCGGCACGACCATCGTGATGGAATTCCAGAAATAGCCCTTGATGCCGGCGCAGGTGAGGCCGACGCAGGCTTCGCCCCACGCCTTCAGCCATGGGTCGAAGGTGGGAGACTGCGGCAGGGCCAGCATGTTGCCGTTCTGGATCTCGTCCATGGTCTTGAACGAGGTGACCAGCATCACGAAGAGCGGGGCGAGATAGAAGAGCGCAAAAAGCAGCAGCAGGCCGTAGATCACGACACGGCCGATCCATCGGCCGCGATTGCCGCCATGCGCCAGCCCGACGGCAGGAGAAACAACGGAACTCATCGCGCCTTCTCCTTCAGTTCGGAGTAAAGATAGGGAACGATGATCGCCGAAATGGTCATCAGCATGATCACGGCGCTGGCCGAACCAACGGCCATTTCATTGCGCTTGAAGGTATATTCATACATGAAGTTGGAGGGCAGCCAGGCCGAGCCACCGGGGCCGCCCGATGTCAGCGCCACCACAAGGTCGTAGGATTTGATCGCCATGTGCGCGAGCACGATGAAAGCGGACAGGAATACCGGCCTTAGCAGCGGAATGATGATGCGACGGTAGAGCTGGAAGGGCGAGGCGCCATCGATCTGCGCCGCCTTCATGATCTCGCTGTCGATGCCGCGCAGACCGGCGAGGAACATCGCCATGATGAAGCCGGACGCCTGCCAGACACCGGCGATGACGACGGTGTAGATGACGAAATCCTTGTTCTTGATCCAGTCGAAATGGAAGCTCGTCCAGCCGAACTGATGCAAGGTCTGCTCGAGGCCTAGACCCGGGTCCAGGAACCATTTCCAGGCAACGCCCGTCACGATGAAGGAAAGCGCCATCGGATAAAGAAAGATCGGCCTGAGCACGCCCTCGCCGCGGATCTTCTGATCGAGCAGGATCGCCAGCAGCAGCCCAAGCGCCAGGCAGATGAAGATATAGAGGAAGCCGAAGATCCCCATATTGACGATCGAGGTATACCAGGACGATGGCGGATCGCTTTCGAACGTCCAGCGCCAGAGCCGCTGATAGGCGCGCGGGCCGGTCAACGCATAGGACGGAAAGGTCTTGGAGTTGGTGAAGGACAGATAGACGGTCCAGAGAATGAAGCCGTAGACGAAGACAAGCGTGATCGCGAAGCTCGGCGCAAGCACGATCTTCGGCAGGGCATCTTGCAGGCGCGCGCGCAGAGAAACCGCGGGCCGCCGCGCCGACACCGGTTCCGTGGTAGCAACTGAGCTCATGAGGTCCATCTTCTCCCAATGATATGCTCGCTATCGGAGGCTTCCCCGCCAGGGCGGGGAAGCCGTTCTCGACCCGATCAGCGGGCGTCGTCGATCGCCTGAACGAGCTGCTTGACGGCCTCGTCAGACGTCTTGATCTGGCCGTGGACGAACTTCGAGACCACGTCCTTGTAGGCATTGGCGATCGCCGGCGGAGCGCCGTAGCCCTGGGCGAGCGAGCCGAACAGCGTGCCGCCTTCGTTGGCGGCCTTCAGGTCGGCGATGCCCTTCTTGCCGCAGGCGTCGAAGGCGGTGTCCGGAACGTCGGTGCGGGCGGGAACCGATCCCTTGACGACGTTGAAGGCCGACTGGAAGCTCTTCGACAGCGTTGCGGTCGCAAGTGCTACCTGAGCGGCCTTGCGGTCGGCAGGAACGTTGAACATGCCGAACATGTCGGAGTTGTAGATCACGCTGCCTTCGGTGCCGGGGAAGCGGTAGCACAGGTAGTCTGTCCCTGGGGTTTTCTTGGCGGCGACGAATTCGCCCTTGGCCCAATCGCCCATGACCTGAACGAGCGCGTCACCCTTGATGACCATCGCGGTCGCAAGGTTCCAGTCACGGCCGGAGAAGTTCGGGTCGACGTATTTGACGATCGTGGCGAGGTTGTCGAAGGACTTCTTCATCGTGTCGGACTTCAGCGAGGCCTCGTCGAGGTCGTTGAAGGCCTTCTTGTAGAATTCCGGGCCGCCGGTCGAAAGGACGATCGAGTCGAACATCGTCGCTTCCTGCCAGTTCTGGCCGCCGAGCGCGAGCGGAACGACGCCGGCCGCCTTTGCCTTGTCCAGAAGCGCGATCAATTCGGCAAAGGTCTTCGGCTGCTTGCCGCCGATCTTGTCCATGACAGCCTTGTTGATCCAGAGCCAGTTGACGGAGTGAACGTTGACCGGAGCTGCGACCCACTTGCCGTTATAGACGGCGAACTTCTGCAGAGCCTTCGGAACCGACTTGTCCCAGCCTTCCTTCTTGGCCGTCGCGGTCAGGTCGCCCATGACGCCTTCCTGGGCGTAGTCGAGCACGGTATAGCCCAGCATCTGCGAAGCCGTCGGATAGTTTCCGGCAGCAACCATGGCCTTGAGTGCCGTCATGGCCGCGTCACCGCCGCCGCCGGCGACCGGAACATCCTTCCAGGCATATCCCTCCTTGGAAAGATCCTGCTTGAGCACGTTCAGCGCCGCAGCCTCGCCGCCGGATGTCCACCAGTGCAGCATCTGCACCTCTTTTACATCAGCGGCGCGAGCGGACGCGCCGGCACCCGCGACTGCAAGTGCGATCATTGCAGTCGTCGTCAAAAACTTACGCATTTAAAACCTCCCAGTTTTGCAATTTTTAGATGCGAGACCCATTCTCGCATCTATTCCCCGCCCTCCTCAGGCGTAGTCTTCCGCTGGCTAGGCCAGCTTTTCCTTCTGCGGCATCCACCAGCTGGTGCGGCTGCCGACGTGCATGTTGAGTGTCTTGGTCTCCGTATAATCCTCCACCGCGTGGCGGCCGAGCTCGCGCCCGAGCCCGGACTGCTTGTAGCCGCCGAAAGGAAGCTCAGGGGTACCATCCATGAACGTGTTCATCCAGACGGTTCCTGCACGGACTCTTCTGCCGATTGTCAGGCAAGTATCGAAGTCGCGGCTCCAGACGCCGGCCGACAGGCCGTAGTCGATCGAATTCGCGATTTCTATTGCCTCGGCGGTCGTCTCGAAGGTCAATACCGACAAAACAGGGCCGAAGACTTCCTCGCGCGCAACCGCCATATCCGGCGTCACACCGGACAGGATTGTCGGCGCCATGAATTGCCCCATGCCAAGGTCGAGAGTGCCGCCGCCGTGCGCCACGTCCGCACCGCCGTCCCTTGCCTTGGCGACGTAACCGGCAATCTTGTCAAAGTGTTGCGGCGTTATGATCGCGCCCACTTGCGTGCTGGGATCCAGCGGATCGCCGACCCTCACATTCTGCGTGAGATCGGCGACGCGCTTGACGACTTCGGATGCAATGCTCTTGTGCAGGATCAGTCGAGAGCCGGCATTGCAGCATTCGCCGGCATTGAAATAGGCGCCGAAAACGGCGGCATCGATGAAGGCGTCCAGATCGGCGTCCGGGAAGACGATCTGCGGGTTCTTGCCGCCGAGCTCGAGCGACACCTTCTTCAACGTCTGTGCCGCATTGGTCATGGTGAGCTTGCCGACGCCGGTGGAACCGGTGAAGGACACCATGTCAACGTCGGGATGGGATGTCATGACGGCGCCGACCTCGGGGCCGGTTCCTGTGACGATATTGACCACGCCGTCCGGCACGCCCGCCTCCTGCAGGATCCCGCCGAGGACAAGCGTCGAGCCCGACGTCAGTTCGGATGGCTTGACAACTGTCGTGCAGCCGGCCGCCAGGGCGAAGGGAAGCTTCTGACCGACGATCAGGAACGGGAAGTTCCAGGGGGTGATGATGGAGACGACGCCGATCGCCTCGCGCAGAACGACACCGAGTGTTCCCTCGCCGAGCGTATTGTAGCTTTCGCCATGCAGATCGCGCGCGAGTGCCGCCGCATAGCGCCAGATATCAACGGAGCCGGCGATCTCGCCGCGCACCTGGCTGATCGGTTTGCCGGCCTCTATCGCATCGAGATAGGCAAGCTCTTCTGCCCGCGCCGCGATGAGATCGGCGGCCCTCAGAAGAACAGCTGATCGCTCGGAGGCCGTCATTCGCGGCCAGGGACCATTGTCGAACGCCTTGCGGGCGGCCGCGATCGCCCGTTCGGCATCCGCCTTGCTGCCGGCCGGAAAGCGGCTGACCACGACGCCGTGGCTAGGGGCGACGCGCTCGATCGGCCTGGCATCGCCTGCCTGCCACCGGCCGTCGATCAGCATTTTGAAATCCCGCGCCTCATGAGAGCTCAGCGCCTTTGGCTTCACCGGAATCGTCATCACCATTCTCCCTTGAACTGTGCCGGGCGCTTTTCGCTGAAGGAAGCGACGCCCTCTTTCAGATCGCCTGTCTTGGCGGCGAGTATAGACCCCAGCGCCTCGACGGCGGTGCCGTTGTCCTCGCCGTTTGCCGAAGCGACCAGCAGCTTCACGATTTCCAATGCAGCAGGTCCGCGCGCGGCCACGCGCTGCGCATAATCCTTGGCCGCGGCGACAGCGTTGCCGCTCGGGGTGACCGCATCGACGACGCCCAGATTACGCGCCTCCTCGGCCGTGAAGATTTCTCCACCGAGCGCCATACGGCGAACGACTTGTGCGCCGAAGCGTTTGACGAGGCGCTGCGTGCCGGACCAGCCCGGCACCATGCCGAGGCCCGTCTCGGGCAATCCGATCTTGATGTGCTCCTCGGCGATCCTGATATCCGCCACGCCGGCAAGCTCCAGGCCGCCGCCAAGGGCATGGCCATTAAGAGCCGCGATCAGAGGAACGCGAAGGGTCGCCAGTCTTTCGAAAACGCGATGGCCGTAGCGAACCCAGGCGTGTCCGAACTCCTGCGGCTCCATTCCGCCCCAGGCCTTGATGTCGCCGCCCGCCGAGAAGCCCTTGCCCTCGCCCGTCAAAATCGCAACCCGAACGGCGCCGTTTGCCTCGACTTCATCGGCAGCATTGCCGAGTGCCTTCAACATATCCAGATCGAGAGCATTGAGCTTTTCCGGCCGCGAGACCGTCATGACTGCGATGTGCCCGTCTATCTCGACCTTCACCGTGCCGCTAGCCATGGAACGTCCCCTTCAGAACGCGGGCGTCTTTCTTCGGCAGGGAAAGGCCGATATTGCCTTCCGCAAAGAGTCCGGCGTCCATCACCTTGAGATCCGCTGCCACGGTGAGCGGGAATTCGGATTGCTCGAGAACATGTGTCTGCAGATCGATGCCCGGCGCGATCTCGGTCAGTACGATGCCGGCCGACGTCAGCTTCATCACGCAGCGTTCGGTGACATAGGTGATGTCCTGACCCTGCTCGACTGCCCGCTTGCCGGAGAAGGTGACATGCTCGACTTCGTTCACCAATTTCTTGAGCTTGCCTTCCTTCTCGATGACCAGCCTGCCGTTGACGACCGCGATCTTGGCGCCCGCATTGAACATGCCGGAGAAGACGATTTTCCTGGCGCGGGCGGTGATATCGACAAAGCCGCCGGCTCCGGCCGTCACATGCGGCCGGAAGGACAGTTTCGAAACGTTGACGGATCCGTCCCGGCCGATCTCGAGGAAGGACAGGAGCGAAGCGTCGAAACCGGCGCCCTGGAAATAGGTGAACTGATAGGGGGACGGCATATAGGCATCGGCGTTGGATGCGCAGCCGAAAGCAAAATCGAGGAGCGGAACGCCACCGACGGCACCTTGCTCGATGACCCAGGTGACCGCCCCATGCAGCCCCTCTTCCAGCAGGATGCGCGGCACATTTGCCGAGATGCCGAAGCCGAGATTGACGCAACTGCCGGCCTGCAGTTCCTGCGCCACGCGTCGCGCGATTACCTTCTGGATGTTGAATTCAGGAACGCGGAACGTGTCGAGCGGACGAAAAATCTCGCCTGAGATCGCCGGATCGTACAGGGTCTGGGTCGTCTGCTTCTGCTCGGGATCGACGATCACATAGTCGACCAGCATTCCGGGAACGCGAACATCATGCGGCTTCAGCGAGCCTTCCTTGGTGATCCGCTTGACCTGGGCAATGACGATGCCGCCATTGTTGCGTGCGGCAAGCGCCTGGTCCAGACCACCCAGATAGGCGCCCTCGTGCTCGTAGGTGAGATTGCCGCGCTCGTCCGCCGTCGTCGCGCGAATGATCGCGACCTGCGGAACGATAGCAGGAAAATACAGCCATTCATCGCCTTCGAAGGACACGCGCTTGACAACCGGCTCTTCGCTCGCGGCGGCATTCATCGCGCAGCCCTGACGCTTGGGATCGACGAAGGTCTCGATCCCCACCTTGGTCAAGACTCCCGGACGCTTGGCAGCGGCCTCCCGGTGCATATCGAAGAGGATGCCTGACGGGATATTGTAGGCGGGAATTTGGTTATCCGTGATCATCTGCCAGATGAGCGGCGGTTCGGCGGTGGACGGTCCGGACGGATAGGAGCCGCCGATGATGCGCTTGAGCAGGCCTTTCTTGGCAATATGGTCGACACCCCTAATGCCGCTCATGTCGCCTGCCGCGATCGGATGCAGCGTCGTGAGATTGCGCGGATGCCCCGTCTCATCGAAGCGCTCGCCGATCGCCTTCAGCATCAGATCGGGGCAGCCAAGACCGCTTGACGATGAGACCGAGACGATGGCTCCATCGGGGATCAGGGCGGCGGCTTCGGCCGGAGTGATGTGTTTGCTCATATGCATAATCTAGAGTCCGGTTTTTATCTTGACGGCCGCGCCGCTTCTTGCGGCCTCGACGACGGCGAGGCCGGTTGCGAGCGACCAGATTCCATCCTCGGCTGTAGCGGCAGGACGCCCCTTCCCCGCCACGGCGGCGTGGAAGGCTTCGAGCGCGGTCTGGTAGAGGTTCTTGTCGGTCGTCGGCAGCTCCTGCTCGCCCTCGGCCGTCCGCAATATCACGGTGCCGATCGGCCGCTGCGTCATGACGTTGCGAGCGATGAGCGATCCCTCGGTTCCATGCACCTCGAAGCCGGTGTCGGCATATTTCACCGTAAAGGCATCATGGAACTGGGCGATGACACCGTCCTCGAAGCGCATCACGCCCATGACGGCATCTTCCAGCCCTTCCCTGCCCATTCCGCCCGACTGTGAGAAAGCCGTGACCTCAACCGGGTTACGCCCGAGGACAAAGCGCAGCGTATCGGCGTCGTGAACCGTGATGTCGAGGATCACGCCACCGCCGGCGGCCGGCTTCTCGATCCTCCAGCCCTGAAGATGCGGCGGCAGATAGACGGCGTGGAACACCCGAGCCGCCAGCGGCTTGCCAATCTTGCCGGAGGCGATGGCATCCCTCATGGCGATATGGGTCGATGCATTGCGAAGATGATGATTGGTCGCCAGAACGACGCCGGCATCCTTCGCCGCCTTTGCCATAGCATGCGCATCGTCAAGCGACATTGCCAGCGGCTTCTCGCAAAGCACATGCTTGCCGGCGCGAGCCGCGGCAATCGCCTGGTCGCGGTGCAGCTCGTTGGTGGTCGAAATATAGACGGCATCGATCTGCGGATCCGACACAAGCTCCGAGACCTGCGAAACCGACCGGCCGATACCGTTTTCAGCAGCGTAGGCTCGTGCGCGCTCCGGGCTCGAACTCATGACTGACACCACCTCGCCGCCAGCAGCGCGGATGGCGCCGATGACCCATTCGCGGGCGATGGTGCTTGCGCCGATAAGACCCCAACGAACAGTCATGCCAATTCCTCCCTTGATTTTCTCTGCGCGGCACCGCAGCTCTCGCGAACGACGAGACGCACGGCCGCGGTCACGTTCTCCGCCTCCACCTTTCCCGCATTGATCTGCTTGAGAAGAAGCTGAGCCGCACGCCTGCCCATGCCCTGCGGATCGACTGAAATCGTCGTCAGCGCGGGCACTGCAGTCTGTGCCTCGATCACATCGTCGAAACCGACGACGGCGAAGTCACGGCCGGGCTCCATGCCACGCGCGCGAAGCCCGTCGCAGACGCCGAAAGCGACCGCATCATTGAAGCAGACGGCCGCAGTCGGCGGATTGCCCATCGCCATGGTGCGAGCAATCGCATCCGCACCGCCGGCTCTCGATGGAGCCGATGAAACAATCAGCTCGTCGTCAAAGCCGAGACCGACTTCCACCACTGCATCCCGGTAACCGGTCAAGCGCTCGGCGAAAACGGCCGTATTGGGAAAGCCGCCCAGGAAGGAAATTCGCCTATGGCCAAGCGAGGCCAGATGCCGGACTGCCGCCGCCGTTCCTTCGTGATTGTCGGATACGATCGAGGAAACCTTGGCGCCGGGCAGGCTGCGCACCGCGACGACGACCGGGATGCCGGCTGCGACCAACGGCTTGAAATCGGCTGCTTCCGTTGCACGGGCCGGCGAAACGATCAGGCCGGAAATGCCATGCTCGCGCATGGACGCAATGACCTCGCGCTGGCGATCGATGCTTTCGCTCGTATTCGACAGAAACTGCACGAAACCCGCGGATTGAACGACCATATCGACTCCCACTGCCAGCTCCGCGAAGAAACTGTTGGTGAGGTCGTTGACGACGACACCGATGATCTTCGACTTCGCGCCCGTCTGCCGGAGCGTGGCGGCGCCACGATTGTAGACATAGCCGAGCTCCCGCATCGCGGCACTGACCTTCACCCGCGTGCCCTCATTGACCAGAGGGGACCCCTGAAGCACCAGCGAGACGGTCGACTTTGAAACGCCGGCAGCCTTCGCGATGTCTATGACGGTAACCCGTCCCCCGGCCATATAATCCTCCCTGCTAATTCTCTAAGCAATTAATTGGAACGTTCCAATTATGTCAAGAGCGTTTTTCCAAATTCAGATCGATAGCCGCCACATCTTTTCTGCCATTTCGCAGATACCCATTGTTTTAAATAGGTATTTCTGTCTACTTCGTAGCAGCAATCGCCAGCGCTAGTATTTTTCGGCAAATTAGCGGATCCCCAAAATAGCCTCTTGCAATTTGGAACGATCCAAATTAATGGGTCGTTCAATCTTGTGAGGAGGATTGTCATGAGCCTGACTTTGAACCTGCCGAACTCCGATGGCGTCATTCGCGGTTATGAACTGGTGGGAACGCCTATCGCACGGCCGGCGGCACCCCCGCACTTCAATCGCATCGCTTACGCCGCCGCACATGTCGTTTCGGATCCGCGCAAGGAAACCGACCCTTGGGGCCGGCCGGCCATCGACTGGGAGGCAACGATCGCCTTTCGCCGGCATTTGTGGAGCCTCGGCTTCAAGATTGCCGAGGCAATGGATACATCGCAGCGCGGCATGGGACTGGACTGGGCCGGCGCGCAGGAACTGATCAGACGGTCGCTCGATGAGGCAAGGAACGTCGATGGAGCCGATCTCGCCTGCGGCGCCGGAACCGATCATCTCATCGCGTCCGAGGCGCGATCGCTTGATGATGTCATCAGGGCATACGAGACACAGGTCGAATATGTGGAGAAGCATGGCGGCCGCGCCATCATGATGGCGAGCCGCGCGCTTGCCCGCGTCGCAGCCTCCACTGACGATTACGCCAAGGTCTATGGTCGCATTCTCTCGCAGGCCAGGGACAAGGTCGTCCTGCACTGGCTCGGCGACATGTTCGATCCGCAACTGGCCGGCTATTGGGGCAGCGCCCAATTCGAGCCGGCGCTCGAATGCGTCTTGAGGATCATCGAGGAAAATCGCGACAAGGTCGAGGGCATCAAGATCTCGCTTCTCGACAATGCCAAGGAGGTCCAGCTTCGCACCCGGCTTCCGAACGGTGTCCTGTGCTTCACCGGTGACGATTTCAACTATGCGGAGCTGATCGAAGGGGACGGCGAGCGCTATAGCCACGCTCTTCTCGGCATTTTTGACGCCGTCGCCCCATCCGCCTCGAAGGCGCTAGCCGCACTCGCGGCCGGAGACGTAGCGACCTTCAGGTCCGTCATCGAACCCACGGTTCCCCTGTCGCGCAAGATTTTCGAGGCGCCGACGCAATATTACAAGGCGGGCGTGGTGTTTCTTGCCTGGCTGAATGGACATCAGAACCATTTCAGCCTCCCCGCCGGCATGCAATCCGCACGCGGCGTCAATCACTATGCCGAGATCTTCCGACTGGCAGACAAGGCCAATGTCCTCGACAAGCCGGATCTGGCTGTTCGCCGCATGAAGAACTTCGTGGGAGTCTTCGGTATCGAATAAAGCGCCTTCAGTCGGCTCGAGCCCACTTAGCCGGCATCACCGCATCCGTCGGCCTGAGCCAGACGACAGAAACGCGCTTTCCGGTTTGCTTGGCAAGATACATGTCGTTGTCGGCGCGTTTGACGAAGGAAGCTGACGTATCTCCCGGCCTCAAAAGCGTTACGCCGACGGCCGCCCCGACGTCCGTCAAGGCACCACCGATCGCTATCGGCTTGAAGATCCGCTCGATCGCCTCGAACAGCATGTCGCGCGCCTCGTTCAAAAGGGCAGGATCGATTTCGAACAATACGATGAACTCGTCGCCGCCAATGCGAGCTATAAAATCATGTGTTCGGAAACTGTCACGCAAACGGCTTGCAATCGTGCGGATCACTTCATCGCCGGCATCGTGGCCCATGGTGTCATTGACGATCTTGAAACCATTGAGATCGATGAAGGCAAGCGCAAGCAGCCGCTCATTCGATTCCTGCGCCGCAATCCTTTCCTTCAGCACCTCGTCGAAGCAGGCGCGGTTCGGCAGGCCGGAGAGCGCATCGGTACGTGCGGAGGCGCGAAGCGCGAGTTCGATTTCGGACTGATGGCGGACGCGCGCCGATACGTCGAGGATGATTTCCACGTCGAAAGATATGCCGTCGATCACGGTGCGCTGCGCCGATATCAAGGTCGGAATGATGTTGCCGTCCGCATGGCGGATTTCGACCTCTTCCAGCACATACGCACCATCCTCCTGCAGCAGGCGATGCCGGCGGTCGCGGGCCGGGCTGTCAATGGCTGCGCCCTTCGAAATGAGCTTCTTGCCGCGAATATCGTCCCATTTGAGCCCGGTCAGCTTGAGATAGGCGTCATTGACCTTTGCATAGCTCGACGTCTTCGCATCACTGGTCGTGATAGCGATCGCTATTGGCGCGAATTCGAACATCCGCATCAGCATTGAGGCCAGCACTTCCGGCGGCAGGATTTCGGTATCGTCCATTTGAACACCGAGAATAGTACCCAAATCGAAAGAAATGTAGACGAAAGTCCTTAAAATCTCGCTGATATCAAAGAAACATATCTAAACGCGTTCCTCGCAGCCATCGACTTCTTGCCACCGAGCGAGAAATTCGCGCCGACATCTGTTGCCTGACCGCAACAAGCGCAAAACGCGAAACTAAAAGCCAACATAAATCTCGGCAAAACGGGGAAATGAATTGAAAGAAAACAATCACTTCTTGGCGCGCGCCTCACGCACGATGCGCCGGGCGACATCCTCGCCATCGAGGCCCTGCGCCATTTATGGCCTGGATGCACATCATGCAGCATCCAGCCTCGGGCCATCCAGACCTGAATGATCGCTGACCCATATGGAAGAACGGATCGGCGTGTGCTCCCGCAGATCCCTTCCTCGGATATGCGACCCTGTGACGATCAAGATGCTGACCGGCGCAGGAGGGGTGCCGCCTTCCATCCCAACCCAGGTGCGATAATCGTCACGAAATCATGGAGGATCTGCCGATATTCTTCGTCGTGAAATTCGTACGGCAGTTCCAGCCGGAACTCGCTGACATAGGGCAGGATCGGATCGGCGTGGAGACGTTCGAGAATCTCGTCCGACGTCCCGACCAGGTCGCGCGCGAAAAGCGTTCGGCGTTCCCCCTGCGGTGAAAGCGTTCGCTCGTAGCGGCCGGCGGCATAATCGGTATAGCGCTTGCGCGTGATGGCGTCGGCGCTGTCGAACGGAACGATGACGCGACCGAGCGCCACCCGTCTCGTCTCGCCGCCGGAAGCGCGATAGGTCTCCAGCTGCCGCGATTGCGCCACGAAGAAATCGTCGGTCTCTTCGCCCGTCGTTACATTGCCGATCAGAAGATTAAAGCCGTTCTTGCCTGCCCAGGCCGCGGAACGCAACGAGCCGCCACCATACCAGATGCGATCGATCAGTCCCTTCGCATAGGGCTGGAGACGCGGACGCTGCGGACCGAAGGGCGTCTTGATGAGTGTATGCTGATCGCCGATATAGGCCCCGCGCAGATTGTCGGCAAAGCGCAGCACCCTCTGATGGGAAAAATCGTGGCTTTCCCAATCGCCATCAAAGGCGAGCGGACCAATCAGGTCGGCATGCAAGGGGCGACCCGCGCTCAGCCCGATGTTCAATCGTCCGCGCGACAGGACATCCACGGTCGCGAGATCCTCGGCGAGACGATACGGGCTTTCGTAGCCGATCGGAATGACGGCCGTCCCGAGTTCGATATGGCGCGTCCGCTGCGTTGCCGCCGCAAGAAAAGCGCTTGCCGAGGAGATGCCGGGCTCGAGATGCCGCTGGCGCACCCAGGCGCTGTCGAATCCCCTCTGCTCGCCATGCTCGAGAAGCTGCAAGGTCTGCTCCAGGCCAGCTAAAGGATCCTCATCGGGATAGTTGCCCGGTGTGAGAAAGCCGATGTGGCTGATCGATGGGGCTGGATGGCTCATTCGGCTATCTCCTCAATATTTCGGCAGGCCGGGCGGATTGGTTTCCGACTTCGCGAGGGCTTCCTCGGAGAGATGCCAGTGGTCTAGAATCTTGGCATAGGTGCCGTCGTTGATCAGCCCGTTCGTGGCAGTGGTGAGCGCTGCCGCAAGGCCGCTGCCCTTGCGTGTGGTGATCGCGACGTCCGAACGATCCGGCCAGCCCGCGCTCAAGGTGCCCACGCGTTTGATGTTCTTGTCCCGGGCAGCGATGTAGACGAGCTGGGCGTGTGGCTGCACGATGACGTCGGCCCGGTTCGACTGGAGAGCCAGAAGGCTCGCGGCATCGTCGTCGTAATATTGCAATTCGATCGGCTTCAGGCCGGCCTTGACGTCCTCATCGCTCCATTTCAGCAGGATCCGCTCCTGATTGGTGCCTGCGCCGACGATGATCCTGAGGCCGGCAGCATCCTTGGGTTCATTGATCGACGCGACCTTGCTGTCGGTCCTGACGAAAAAGCCGTGCAGACCCTGGCGATAGGTGGAGAAATCGAACTTCTCCTTGCGTTGCTCGGTGACGCCGACATTGGAGATGACGGCATCGTATTTGCCCGAGGTCAGACCGAGCGGCCAGTCGATCCAGGCAACGGGTACGAGTTCCAGCTTCAGGCCGAGCGTATCGGCAATGGCGGAGGCGTAGTCAGGATCGGCACCGACGACGGTCTTGGCATCCGTCGCGTAGGTCGCAAGCGGCGGCCCGCCGGGGGCGACAGCCACGGTGAATGTGCCCGGCGTCACAAACTTGAAGCCCTTGGGAATGGCGGCAATCGCCGCATCGTTCTTTGCCGCACGGACACGTCCGGGCTGTTGCGGACTGAGATCGAAGTCGTCGGATGCCTTCACCGGGCCAAAGCCGATCAAGGCAGTTGCCACCACGGCGGCAAGCATGGTTCTGAAGCTGGGAAGGATCGTCACGAACTCTGTATCTCCATAACAGATGAATGGGGGGCGGACCGGCGCGGGCCCCACCAACGCCGGTCCGCTCGACCAACATTACGAACCGCTTTTCGGCAGGCCCGCAGGGTTGGTCTTGGATTGATCGACCGCCTCGGCGGTCAGGCTCCAGTGCTTCAACACTTCGCCGTATTTGCCGTCCTTGATCCGATCATTGATGGCGAGCGTCAACGCGTCGGCGAGACCAGCGCCCTTCTTCGTCGTGACAGCGATTTCAGCCGTGAGCGGCCAACCGCCCGAGACGGTGCCGACAAGCTTCCTTGTGCCGTTGATGGCGGCCTTGTAGGCCTGCGTCGCGTTCGGATTGAACTCGAGATCGGCGCGACCCGACTGCAGGGCGAGATCGGCGGCGGCGCGATCGTCGTAATACTGCACGTCGATCGGCTTCAGGCCGGCCACCACGTTCTGCCGGTCCCATTCGAGAATGATCTTCTCCTGGTTGGTGCCGGCTCCGGTTATCACCTTGAGGCCCGCGACGTCCTTGGGCTCCTTGATTTCGGTGATCTTGCTGTCTGCCTTCACGTAGAACCCGAGCACGTCCCTCCGATAGGTGGAGAAGTCGAATTTCAGCTTGCGCTCCTCGGTAACCGTCACGTTGGAGATCACGGCATCATACTTGCCGGAGGAGACGCCGAGCGGCCAATCCTCCCAGGCAACTGGCACCAGCTCGAGCTGGAGACCGAGGGAATCGGCGAGCAGTTGTGCGATGTCCGGGTCAGCGCCGACAACGGTCTTCGCATCGGTGGCGTAGGTTGTGATTGGTGGATCCCAGGGGTTGATCGCCACCGTGAATTTGCCGGGATTGACGAATTTGAAGCCGGGTGCGATCGCCTTGATTGCCGCTTCATCCTTCTCCGCCCTGACGCGATTTGATGTATCCGGGCTCAGGTTGAATTTTTCGGCCGCACTGGCGACCGCGCCGCTCATCACTACAGCGGTGATGGCCCCGGCAAACACGTACTTTGCTCTATCAAAGAATGCCATGCCTCTTCTCCATTTCATCTTAAAGTTGTTGTTTTTGTCGTTATCATCCGAGTGCCCGTCACGGCCCGGCATTTTTCACCAGCTTGTGTCTGCTAGAGAACCTTGGCGAGGAATTCGCGCGTGCGCGGATGCCTCGCATCGTTGATGATCTGCGTCGGCGATCCCGCCTCGATAATGTGGCCGCCGTCCATGAAGACGACGGTATCGGCAACCTCTCGGGCAAAGCCGATCTCGTGGGTGACGATGACCAATGTCGTCCCGGTGCGGGCGAGCTCCTTGATCACGTCGAGCACTTCGCCGACAAGTTCCGGGTCAAGCGCCGAAGTCGGCTCATCGAACAGCAACACCTTCGGGCGAAGCGCCAGGGCGCGGGCGATGGCCACACGCTGTTGCTGGCCGCCGGAAAGCTGGCGGGGATAAGCATCGATCTTGTCGCTGAGGCCGACCCGTGCCAACAGTTCCCGGGCAAAGGCCACGGCCTCGTCCCGGCTCTGACCGCGCACCTGGATCGGCGCCTCGATGAGGTTTTCCAGAACGGTCAGATGCGGGAAGAGATTAAAGCTCTGAAAGACCATGCCGATATCGGTCCGGCGCTTCAGGATGTCCTTCTCCTTCAGCTCGTAGAGCACCTCGCCCTTCTGGGTATAGCCGACAAGCTCGCCGTCCACTGAGATGAAGCCATTATCGACACGCTCCAGATGATTGATGGAGCGCAACAGCGTCGACTTTCCCGAGCCGGATGGGCCGATAATGGCGGTCACGCTTCCGGCCGGCAGGCTGAGCTCGATATTGTCGAGCACTTTCAACGTGCCAAAGCTCTTCGATATGCCGTGAATAAGTACCGCCCCGCCCTTGGCGCGAAGACCCGTTACGCTCCGAAAAGTGGTCAGCGTCCCGGTGTCCACCCCGGCGCTCGTGGCAGCGACAGGCAGCGGGCGGCGGAAGCGCTGGAAAAAAGCCTGGAATGGCAATGGGGTCGGATTGCGCAGCGCGCCGCGGGAAAAATAGCGCTCGATATAGTGCTGGGCGATCGACAGAACCGTCATGATGACGAGATACCAGACCGTCGCCACCATCAGCAGTGGGACGACCTCCAGATTGCGGCGGTAGATGACCTGCACCGTGTAGAAGAGTTCCGGCAGGGCCAGCACGTAGACCATGGATGTGCTCTTGGCGAGACCGATGATCTCGTTGAAGCCTGTGGGAAGGATGGAGCGCATGGCCTGCGGCAGAACGATGCGGAACGCCTGACGTCGGCGCGGCAGGCCAAGCGCGGCCGCGGCTTCCAGCTGCCCCTGGTCGACCGACAGGATGCCGCCGCGAACGATTTCTGCGAAGAAGGCCGATTGGTTCAGTGTCAGCCCGAGGAAGGCCGCCGCAAACGGCGTCAGGAGTTGCGTCGTTGGATAGTCGAACAACACCTTGTCGGTAAAGGGGATGCCGACGGAGATCGTCTCGTAGAGATAGCCGAGATTGTTGAGCACGAGCAGCAGCACGATCATGGGGATCGAGCGCAACAGCCAGATATAGCCCCAGGAGAGACCGGAAAGCAGCGGCGATTTCGACACACGGGCCAGAGCCAGGGCCGTGCCGAGGATGGAGCCGGAAACGGCCGCGAGTGCGGTCAGAAGCAACGTCCTGCCGAGGCCCACGAGCACCGGCTCGGCAAAGAACCACTCGGCGAACACCCCCCAGCCCCAGCGGGGATTGGTGAAGGTGGAATAGAGGACGGCGGCAAGAACGAAGGTGGCAAAGATCGTCCCGGCGGTACGGCCGGGATGCCGTGCCGGCACGATACGATAGCGCGCATAATCAGTCTTCGTCTCGTTTGTTCCGGCGGCGGGATCGATACCCGCAAAGTCCGTTGTCAGCGCCATGATGCTTGCCCCTTATGATTATCGTTGCTTCAATCCGCCGTCAGCGTCCAGCGGCGGCCAGCCGCTGCGGTGATCCGGAGGTCTCGACTGAATAGGATGGCGCCAGATGGCTGACGTCCTTCTCGAAAGGCAGGCTCTTGTAGATTTCAGGATCGACCGATGTATCGAAGAGAGCGGTGTAGCCGTTGTTCAGATAGAGGCCGACGGCCTCCGGTTGGCGGAAACCGGTCGTCAGGTAGATGCGCTGATAGCCTTGCCGCGCTGCCTGCTCCTCAAGCTCGACCAGGAGCTTGCGCGCCAACCCTTGACGCCGGAGGTCATGCCGCGTCCAGATGCGCTTGAACTCGGCAGTCCGGTCGTCATAGTGCTTGAACGCCCCGCCGCCGATCGTCTCGCCGTTACGCACGAGAAGCAGGAAATTGCCGTTCGGCGGCGCGAAGGCCTCCGGCGGATAGCGGTTCAATTCGGCGGCTGCGCCGTCGGCGTTGAAATAGTTGCCGTAGCGGCTGTCATATTCGAAAATCAATTCGTCGATCAGCGGCTTGGCGCGCGGGTCCAGCGTGGTCGTATAAAGAAACGTGTCGCTCATGTCGTTCGTCACCTGTTGTCATCCGCGAGGAAAGTTTCGGCGAGCCGCACCCAGTAGCGGGCGGCGGGCGCGATGATGGCGTCATTGAAATTGTATTGGGCGCTGTGCAGCGGGGCGCTGTCGCCATTGCCAACGAAGAGGTAGCTTCCGGGTTTGGCCTCCAGCAGGAACGCAAAATCTTCGCTTGCCGTGCGCGGCCGGAAATCCGCTTCGATGGCAGCCGAGCCAAGCGCCTGCACTGCCACGCCGCGGGCAAAAGCAGTCTCGTCGGCATGGTTGACCAGCGCCGGAAAGCCCAGGCGATAGTTGACCTCCGCCACCGCGCCAAAACTTTCCGCCTGCGCGCGGGCAAGCGCGGGGATACGCTCCTGAAGCGTCACGCGCACCTGTTCGCTGAAGGCGCGCATGGTGAGCTTCAACTCCACGCTTTCCGGAATGACGTTCGATGCGGAGCCGGCATGAATGGAGCCCACAGTCGCAACAGCCATGTCCTGCGGGTCGATGTTGCGCGAGACCACGCTCTGCAGAGCCGTGATGAAGGAAGCCGACGCCAGCACCGGATCGACAGCCCGATGCGGCTCGGCACCATGACCGCCCTTGCCGACGATCTTGATCACAGCCTGGTCGACGGAGGCCATGGCGGGACCGGCAACGAAGCCGAATTGCCCCTCGGGAACACCGGGCCAATTGTGCAGGCCGAAGACGGCCTC
Source organism: Rhizobium sp. SG570 (assembly GCF_012275345.1). NCBI lineage: Bacteria > Pseudomonadati > Pseudomonadota > Alphaproteobacteria > Hyphomicrobiales > Rhizobiaceae > Rhizobium > Rhizobium sp. SG570. The sequence goes on from NZ_JAAZQI010000029.1 coordinate 33,792, forward strand.
GACCGGAAAGCGATCGAAAAGCCCTTCCGACAGCATCTTGCGGGCGCCCGCGCCGATCTCTTCAGCCGGCTGGAAGATCAGCCGAAGCGTGCCGTTGAACTGGCTGCTTTCGGCGAGATAGCGCGCGGCGGCGAGCAGGATGGACGTGTGTCCGTCATGGCCGCAGGCATGCATGACACCGGGATTGCTGCTCGCATAGTCAAGCCCGGTCGCCTCATCGATCGGCAGGGCATCCATGTCGGCGCGGATGCCGAGGCTGCGCTTCCCATCGCCCCGCTTCAGGGTGGCGACAACGCCGGTTCCGGCTATGCCGGTGGCGACCTCATAGCCCCAGTCGGTCAGCAGCGACGCCACCCGCTTGGAGGTGCGGTGCTCCTGAAAGGCCAGTTCGGGGTATTGATGCAGATCGTGCCGCAGCGCGATGATCTCATCGAGATAAGCGGCAATCCCCTTCTCGACGGGATCATTGAGCGAAGCGGTATTGACGATGGCGTTCATGGGGATCGGTCCGGGCTCAGGCGCCGACGGCCTTTGCAGGTTCGATATGATCGGATTGCGCCACATGACGGCTCTCGCGGAACGGCAGGCCGAGATGGTCGCGCAGCGTCTCGCCCTTCAGCTCCGGATCGAAATAGCCGCGCCTCGTCAGGATCGGCAGGACATGCTTGGCGAAGTCGTCGAAGCCTTCCCCGATGACCGGGAAGCCGAGGATGAAACCGTCGGCACCTTCCTGATCCACCCAGCGGATGATCTCATCGGCAATGTGTTCGGCAGTCCCGATGAAGGCGGTGCGGGGCGTTGCGGCGTCGAGCGCCACTTCGCGAAGCGTGAGCCCTTTCTCCCGCGCCGTTTTCTTGATGCGATCGGTCGTGGCGCGGAAGTTGTTGCGGCCGATATCGCCGAGATCCGGAAATGGCTCGTCCAGCGGATAGGCGCTGAAATCATGGTGGTCGAAGAAGCGACCGAGATAGGCCAGCGCCTCTTCGACTGTAACGAGATTGCGGATTTCCTGATACTTGGCCTCCGCCTCCTCCTGCGTCGCACCGACGATCGGGCCGATGCCGGGAAAAATGCCGACCTCGGCCGCGCTGCGGCCATGGGCGATCGCGCTCTGCTTGACTTGCTTGTAGAAGACCTTGGCATCCTCAAGCGGGCCGCCATTGGTAAAGACGGCATCGGCGTGCTTGCCGGCAAGCCTGATGCCGGAATCGGACGCACCGGCCTGGAAGACCACGGGCTGTCCTTGCCTGGATCGGCCGATATTCAGCGGTCCTTCGATACGGAAGAAGCGTCCCTTGTGATTCAGGCGATGCAGCTTGGTCTTGTCAGCGTAAACGCCCGTTTCGCGGTTGCGCGGGAAGGCATCGTCATCCCAGGAGTCCCACAGGCCCTTGGTGGCATCGAGATATTCGTCTGCGATCTCATAGCGCAGCTCGTGTTCGGGATGCTCTCGGCTGTAGTTGCGGCCGGAGCCTTCGAGCGGGGAGGTCACGGCATTCCAGCCGGCGCGACCGCCGCTGATGAGATCGAGCGAGGCGAATTGGCGGGCAATGGTGAAGGGATCGCTGTAGGACGTCGAGACCGTGCCGACCAGACCGAGCTTCGTCGTAAAGGCGGCAAGCGCCGACAGGATGGTCAGTGGCTCGAACCGATTGAGGAAATGCGGGATCGACTGCTCGTTGATGTAAAGGCCGTCCGCGACGAAGGCGAAGGCGATGCCGGCCTCTTCCGCCTTACGGGCCGTCTTGACGAAAAAGTTGAGATTGGTGCTGGCATCAGCCGGGACGCTCGGATGCTTCCAGGCATTCATGTGGCCGCCTGGGCCTTGCAGCATGATACCGAAGGTGACGTGTTTTTGAGCCATGATTGATCCTCCTGGGACAGGCTGTTCAGGCAACGAGGGAAAGCCGCTCTTTGGCGAGCAGTTCAATTGAGGTGAGCCGTTCCGCCGCCGTCAGCGCCGGCGTATCGAGCACGAACTCCTCGACGCCGTAACGGCGGTGCAGCGCATCGAGTTCGTCACGGATCTGCGCGGCCGTGCCATGCAGCACGCTCGGGACCTTTTCTTCCGTGCGATAGTCCGTGACACCGGCTTGACGAGCGAATTCCGCCGCCTGCTCCAGGCTGCCGACATTGACGCTTTGGCCGTTGGGCAGGAAAAGCTTGACGATGCGAAGCTGGCCGACGCGCTCGCGAGCATGGGCCTCGCTTTCAGCGGCAAAGGCTGCGAGCGCCAGGATCGGAACCTTGCCACCTGTCGCACGCCCATATGCCTCGAAGGTCTTATTCAGATTCTCGGGATCGCCGTTCAGATGGCCGGCGAAAACCAGCTTCCAGCCCTTCTCCGCCGCAAGCTCGGCGCTCTCGACGCTGGCGCCGAGCAGGAAGCGTTCCGGCGAGCGCGGCGGAAACGGTGTCGCCAAAGCGCCATCAGAATGGGGATCGGCAGCGAGATAGCCATTCAGGTCGGAGAGTTGCTCGGCAAAACTCGGCTTCCGTTCCGGATCGATGGCGACCTGCAATGCGCGTGTCGACAGCGGAAAGCCGCCTGGCGCCTTGCCGACACCGAGATCGATGCGGCCGGGCGCGAGCGAGGCCAGGAGATTGAATGCCTCGGCGACCTTGTAGGAACTATAGTGTTGCAGCATGACGCCGCCGGAGCCGATGCGGATCTTCGAGGTTCTGGCGAGAAGATAGGCGATCAGCACTTCCGGTGCCGAACTTGCAAGGCTCGCCATGTTGTGATGCTCGGCGACCCAGAAGCGGTGATAGCCGAGTTCTTCGGCTCTGACGGCCAATCGCGTCGTGGCGCCGAGCGCATCGGTGGCGCTGAGCCCCTGCTCGATCGGGCTCTTGTCGAGAAGGCTGAGGAGATAGGACATGCCGTTTCGTTTCATCCATGTTTGCGCCGAATGACGATCATTGGCGCCATAATCTATAAAAAACATAGATTTTGCTGAATTTAAGAAACAGCTTTCTTTTTCTTCATGCGGATGCGGAAAAAATAAGCAGCCGATTAAAGGGGCGGCAAGCGGATTTGCAGAGGTCGACTGGGGCAACATCCATGGGAAGCGAGGCTCCCATCAACCCGCGCTTTTGCTTTCGGAAAGATGCCAACGCTGCAGCGCCGGTCATTTCAGACAAACAATTCCCCTTATAGTCTATAAAAATAGTTTGTTATTTCTATCGATATTCCACCCTTCTTCGCTAGGCTCGGATCATTGAACTCAGGGAGCGCCGGAAAGTATGGTCCGGCCAAAGGGATAAACATGAACCTCAAGAATCTGTTCGCCGCGGCCGTCGTCGGCCTCGCCAGCATTTCAACGGCAACGGCTGCAGCCGCAGCCGACAAGAAAGTCGTCGTCGGCTATCAGACTGATGCTCTGCCTTCTTCCGTCGCCATCGCCAACGGCGATTTCGCCAAGGCAACCGGATATCAGATCGATTTCCGCAGGTTCAATTCCGGCGCGGAAATCTTTGCGGCTATCGCCTCGGGTGATGTTCAGATCGGCTACGTGGGCTCCAGCCCGTTTGCGGCGGCCGCATCGCGAGGCCTCGAGGTCAAGGCCTTCTACCTGTCGTCGATCTCGGGCGTCGACGAAGCGCTTGTGGTGCGTAACGGCTCGGCCATCAATACGCTCGCCGATCTCAAGGGCAAGAAGCTAGCGGCGGCACCAGTTTCCACCGACCATTACCAGCTGCTCGCCCTTATCAAGTCTCTCGGCCTGACGGAAAAGGACGTGCAGGTCTTCGCCATTCCGCAGCCGGAAATCGTCGCAAGCTACAATCGCGGCGATATCGATGGCGGCTTTGTCTGGGACCCGGCGCTGACCGAGCTGAAGAAGAACGGCAAGGTGCTGGTGACCTCCAAGGATGTGGCAGACAAGGGCGCACCCACCTTTTCCGCCTGGGTGGCAACGTCGAAATTTGCCGCAAGCGATCCGCAATTTCTGAAAGCCTTCGCTTCCGTGATCAACAAGTACTACGCTTCCTTCGCAGCCGACAAAGCGGCATGGGGGCCGGACAGCGACAACACCAAGGCCCTTGCCAGGCTTCTTGGCGGAACGGCGGAACAACAGGCTGCGGCGCTGAAGAACCTCACCTTGCTGACACCAGACGTTCAGGCATCGGCAGCCTGGCTCGGTGGCGGCGACCAGTCGGGAGCCGCAAAGATCCTGAAGGACACCGCCACCTTCCTGAAGGGCCAGGGCAAGGTCTCCGAAGTTCTGCCGAACTACAGCGCCTTCGTCACGCCCGACGCGCTTCTCAGCGCCAGCAACTGATCCTCCCCAACGCCGGTGCGGCGGGCGTGCCGGCGTCGAACGTCCGAGAGAAGACATGCTTCAAGTCGATCATGCCAGCGTATTTTTTGCAGCGCGCGACGGCCGAACCGTTCACGCGCTCGATCGCGTATCCTTCAATATTCCGGAGCGCGGTATCGTCGTTGCGCTGGGGGCATCGGGATGCGGCAAATCCACCTTGCTGAATGCGATCGCGGGTTTCCTGCCGCTTTCAGAAGGAACGATCACGCTCGACGGCAGATCCGTTACCCGCCCCGGAGCCGATCGCGGCGTCGTCTTCCAGAAGGATTCGCTGCTCCCCTGGAAATCCGTGGTCGATAACGTGGCTCTTGGTTTGCAGTTTGCGGGGTTGGGACGACGAGAACGCCGAGATCGCGCCTTCGAGTTGCTGCGGCTCGTCGGATTGACCGACTTCGCCAATGCCTTTCCCTACGAACTTTCGGGCGGCATGCGGCAGCGTGTCGGCATTGCCCGTGCGCTCGCCCCCGATCCCGACATATTGCTGATGGACGAGCCCTTCGGCGCGCTCGACAGCTTGACGCGCGAGCAGATGCAGGAGCTGCTGGTCTCGGTTTGGGCCAGAACTGACAAACGTATTTTCTTCATAACCCATTCGATCGAGGAGGCCTTGTTCCTCGGTACCGAGCTGCTGGTCATGTCTCCGCGACCGGGCCGCGTCGTTGCCCGCTTCGAGCTTGATTTCGTGCATCGCTTTGCCGCCAGCGGCGACACGAAGTCGATCCTCGCATCGCCCGAATTTACCAATCTTCGCGAAGAAATTCGCGCTATCCTTCACAATGCGGATGATTTCAGGAGCGCGGCATGAGCGATATCATCGAGGCGCGCCCAATCACGGCTTCACAGCAGGAGGCGGAACCGAAGCTCGTGCGAATGCCGAGCTTCGGTGTCGCCGACAAGCCGACCATTGCCATCAGCATCGGTGCCGCCATCGCCTGTCTTGGTCTGTGGTGGCTTGTCTCCAGGCTCGGTCTGGTTTCCCATCTCTTCCTGCCACGGCCCGACGAGGTATGGACGCAGATCGGCGTCGTCTATCGTGACGGCTATGCCGGCGCGTCACTATCCGAGCATATTTTCGCAAGCCTGTTTCGCATCGTCGTCGCGGCGGCAATCGCAATTGTGGTCGGCATTCCCGTCGGTCTGCTGATGGGTCTCAATCGTTGGGCAAAAGGCATCCTTGACACGCCGATCGAGTTCTATTGGCCGTTGCCGCCTTTGTCCTACCTGCCGCTGATGATCATTTGGCTCGGCATAGGCGAGACCTCGAAAATCACGCTTCTGGTTCTCGCCATGTTCGCGCCGATCTGCCTCTCGGCCCAGGCCGGCGTCCGGTCGCTTCCGCTCGAGCGCGTCAACGCGGCCCGTTCGCTCGGCGCCAGCCGGTTGCAGCTCTTCATCTCCATCGTCCTGCCCTCAGCCCTGCCGGAAATCCTGACGGGTGTCAGGATCGCCTTCGGCATCGGCTGGGGCACGCTTGTCGCCGCCGAGCTCATCGCCTCGACCCGCGGCATCGGTTTCATGATCATGTCGGCATCGCAGTTCCTCGCCACCGACGTCGTCTTCGTCGGCATCGGCATCATCGCGATCTGCGCCTTCGCCTTTACGGCTGGCATCCGCATTCTGGAGGCCGTTCTCGTTCCGTGGAAAGGCAAGCTCTAACCGAATGATCTCGGTACGATCAAAGGACTGATCCATGGCAGCCCTCACCGGGGATCTCCCATCCAATCCATACAGACCTGCAGGCCCAGACAGACATGAGCAGCAATAGCGAGTTTCTTTGGTATATTCCCAATGACGTCAACCCTGGCCACCGTGGCGATTCAGCAGTCGAAAACCACAACAGCCTGCAAACGCTGACGGCCCACGCCAAGGCACTGGAAGACCACGGCTGGAAAGGCGCGCTGATCGGCACCGGTTGGGGCCGGCCCGATACGTTCACCGTCGCGACCGCACTTGCCGCAGCCACAACCACCTTTGAACCTCTTATCGCAATTCGTCCTGGTTATTGGCGGCCAGCGCACTTTGCCTCCGCCGCCGCCACGCTCGACCACCTGAGCGGTGGCCGCGTCCGCGTCAACGTCGTGTCGGGCAAGGACAATCTTTCCGCCTACGGTGACAGCGAGGGCGATCAGGCGCATCGCTACGCCCGCACCAAGGAATTCATGCGGCTGGTTCGCAGGCTCTGGACCGAAGAGAACGTCACCTATGAAGGCGAACATTTTGGTGTCACCGAATCCACAGTGGCACCGCGTATCCAAAGTCGCGGCGATCGTCGACATCCCAAGCTCTATTTCGGTGGCGCCTCGGAGGCAGCCGAGCGGGTTTCCGCCACCGAGGCCGACGTCCAGCTCTTCTGGGGCGAGCCGCTGGACGATGTTCGCGAGCGGATCGAGCGGCTGAAGATATTAAGCAGGCAGTTGGACCGCGACCTCGCTCCGCTGGAATTCGGATTGCGGATCACCACGCTGGTGCGCGACACCACCGAACAGGCTTGGGCCGACGCCGAGGCGAAAGTCGCCGAAATGGCGAAGATCAAGGGGGCCGGCTGGAACGATCATCGGCAGTCGATCGCAGTCGGCCAGCGGCGGCTGCTCGATCTGCATGCGCGCGGCGATGTCCTCGATGACAATCTCTATACGGCGCCTGGCAAATTCGGCGGCGGTGGTGCCGGCACCACTTGGCTGGTCGGTTCGGCCGCCGACGTCGCCCGTTCGCTGCTCAAATATCGGGACCTCGGCATCACCCATTTCGTCCTCTCCGACACACCGTATTTGTCGGAGATCGCTCGGCAAGGCGATCAACTCCTACCGCTGCTGCGTGACTGACGCGACGAGACGACATCAATTTTTGGATAGCGCGTTCTGACGGCTGAACTGTCGTCCGACGGACATGGATTTGACCATTTCGGAGAGTGAATTGCTCAGGGAGGTTGTTCAGCGCGGAACATCTCCCCCGAGCAATGTTCCGATTCCTGCACCGGATAGTCGTTGATCGCATGCCGGTCGGGGTTTCATAACGAATGTGATTTATTTATAGTCGAGGCTAAACATTATCACGTTGCTCTTAATCTTCTGGAGGTGAGCCGCCTTGACGAAACTGCCCGCAACCCCGGAAAGCCGACTTGCATCGACAGAAATCGAGTCGCATGCCGAGGCTTTCCAGAAAAGCCGTGAAGACCGACGTACGGAATTGATGGAGGACTACGTCGAACTGATCGCCGATCTGATAGAGCATGCGGGCGAAGCGCGCCAGACCGATATCGCACAGCGTCTTGGGGTCACGCAGCCGACGGTCGCCAAGATGCTCAAGCGTCTGGCGGAGGAAAATCTGATCACCCAACGCCCTTATCGCGGCGTCTTTCTGACAGAAGAGGGACAACGTCTCGCGGCGGCCACACGTCGCCGCCATGAGGTCGTCGAGGCCGTGCTATGCCGTCTCGGCGTCGATCCCGATACCGCAAGAAACGATGCTGAAGGCATTGAACATCATGTCAGCGAGAAGACGCTCGAGGCATTCGAACGCTTTCTCAAGACTCAACAGGCCGTAGTGCGGCCGCCGATCGCCTGAGTTTGGCAAGCCATGGGGTTGAATTCCCTTCCCTGCCCGTTCCGGCAGGAATGAGCTGAGATGGGTGTGAAAATAGCTTGCCCGCGATCTGCAGGCTTGACCAATCATCCAGTGTCAACGCAAGCTTTACAAATGGTCGCTAAGCAGAACTTGGTGAATTGCCGGTCTTCGTGCTTGATATACTGATTTTATTGCCGGCGCAGGGAATTACAAATGAACGCCCAGAATTTCAGCGCCACCGTATTCGATCTTGCTCCCGTCGCCATGTGGTTGGAAGACTTCAGCGGCGTCAAGGAACAGTTCGAACTCTGGCGCACGGAGGGCGTGACTGACCTGCGCGCCCATCTGCTCGCCGATATCAGGCGCGTCGAGACATGCTCGCAAAAGATACGGGTCCTTGCGGTCAACGCCAAGACACTGGAATTGTTCGAGGCGCAGTCCTTCGAGGCACTAGTCGGCGGGCTTTCGAACGTCTTCAGGGACGAAATGCTCGAAAGCCATGTGAACGAACTGCTCGCGCTTTGGGAGGGCAAGACCGAATTCTCCGGCACGGCCGTCAACTACACGCTGGCAGGCCGCAGACTCGACATCCAGCTTCGCGGCATCATTCTGCCGGGACACGAAACGTCATGGAACAGATTGCTGCTGACGACCGAGGACGTGACCGCACGCGAAGAGGCACGGCGACAGGAAGAACGGCAGCGCCGTTACGCGGAAGGGATGTTCGAACATTCGCCGGTATCCCTGTGGGTCGAGGATTTCAGCCGCATCAAGGTTCTGCTCGACGAAATCCGCGGCCGCGGCATCGTCGATTTCCAGGTATTTCTCGACGTTCACCCAGAATTCGTCCGGCAATGCATGAGCGAGATCAGCGTGCTTGATGTCAATCAGGCTACGCTCGATCTTTTCTGCGCACCGGATCGCCAAACCCTGCACCAGCGGATCGGTGAAGTGTTCCGTGACGACATGGAAAAACACTTTCGCGGTCAATTGGTGGAATTGTGGAACGGGCACCTGTTCCATCAGCGTGAAGTCCTGAATTATGCCCTTGATGGCTCGGAACGCCACGTTCTCCTCCAGTTTTCCGTTTTTCCGGGCTATGAACGCGACTGGTCGCTGGTTCAGGTCGCCCTGACCGACATCACCGCCCGCAAGAAGGCGGAAGCCTATCTCGAATATCTCGGCAAGCACGATGTTCTGACCAAGCTCTACAACCGCGCCTTCTACACGGAGGAGCTTAATAGGCTGGAACGCAAATCGCTTCGGCCGGTGTCGGCCGTCATCATCGACCTGAACGGACTGAAGGAGGCCAACGACGAGAGCGGGCACGATGCCGGCGACTCCCTGCTGCGTCGCATGGGAGAAGTGCTGAGCAGCGTCGTCTCCCTGCCGAACCATGCCGCTCGGATCGGCGGCGACGAATTTGCCGTTCTCATGCCCGGCGCGGACGAAGTCGCGGCTGCCTCGATGGTCGAGACGATCAATGAGCTGTTGAAAATCAACAATCAGTTCTATTCCAGCGCGCCGTTGAGCGTTGCCGTTGGCGTCGCAACGAGTCAGAGCGGAGAGACCATGGAAGCGATGATCAAGCGCGCGGATCTCGGCATGTATGAGGATAAGAAGACCCACCACGCCGCCGCAGCCGTTCGCAGTGCTCATCGCGCAATGCATGGCGTCTAGCGTAACGCGTCGATTTCCCCTCCGCAGTGCTGGCCGAGGGCGCCCACCCCGGAGCCGACGATCGCTCAGGAACAAAAGCCGCCACGTGTCATTTGGCTTTTTGGAAAAGATGGAGCTCTCAAATGGAAGATCAAACGGCCAACGTTGTCGTCGCCGCTCGAACTGCCCTTAACCAGGCCTCGGCACTTGCCGTTCAGTATGGCTTTTCGATCCTGGGCGCGATCGTTCTCTTGATTGGGGGCTGGATTCTCGCCGGAGCCATCAGCCGCTCGGCCTATCGCGTTATCTCGCGTGTCCGTGGCATCGATGAAACGCTGGCGAGCTTCTTCCAGAACCTCCTGCACTACAGCCTGCTTATACTGGTGTTCATCACCGTCCTTGGTCAGTTCGGCGTTCAGACCGCTTCCATTATCGCCACTCTCGGTGCCGCCGGTCTGGCGATCGGCCTGGCGCTTCAGGGCACGCTTCAAAACATTGCCGCGGGTATCATGCTGTTGGTGCTGCGTCCGTTTCGGGTCGGCGAATATATCGAGACGGTTAACGTCAAGGGATTCATCAGGGACATCGGGCTCTTCGCAACGGAGATGAAGACGGCCGACGGTCTCTATCTCATGGCGCCGAACTCCACGCTCTGGAACACACCCATCATCAATCATAGCCGTGAGCCTAATCGCCGCCAGGAATTGTCGCTCGCTTTTGGCAATGAGGTCGACACGGATCTCGCTCGCAAAACCATTTTCGATGTTCTGAAGGCGGATCAACGCATCCAGACCAAGCCTGCGCCAGTGGTCTATTTCGACGATTTCGCCGCCGATCAAACGGTGATGAAAATCGAATATTGGACCATCACCGCCGTCTGGACGCAAACGCGCCATGACATCATCGCGCATCTCAAATCACGGCTTGCGGCGGCGGATATCCCGATCAAATAGCGAAAGCCCGGCGCAGGCGGCCTGCCAATCAGATCCGCGGTTTTTCGGGTCGGTTGCTTTACGACTGAACCTGCCGCCGGCAGGGAGTTGAACCAACGGCAGGCTCTAATAGGGCAAATGCGCCCCGTGCAGGATCAAGCGATCTTGCTGTCCCTAAACTGCAGCACGAGATATTTGTTCCCGTCGCACTCAAAATCCGCAGGTGTCGCCAATTCCACGGCGCACGTCCTTGCCTACCACTTGATGCGGTAGTCGAAACGCACATCGCCAGTTGGCGCCATCGTCAGCGGATTCGTGAAGGAAGCGGAGAAATTGAGGTTCGATGCCAGCGGCTGCTGGAACACAACCGTGCTCGAGAAGACGCTGTCGCCATCCATCAGATTGCCGCTCGCCGAGATGGACGTCCCCGTCCAGGGAACGGCAATCGCCACCGCCTGCGTCGCGGTGATCGACGTCGGCCCATTCCTTGCGCCCACATAGTTCACGTTCAGAGACCTCGATGTGCGCATGTCCAGATTGTCTGACACAATCCAATTTCGCGAGCGGCCGAGATAGAGCATGCCACTGCCATTGAGCGCATCCACCCGCAAGGCGACTTCACGCCGCGAGACGGTGGCGAAGCGGCTGCGATCGTCGACCGCTCTTCCCCAGAGGGTTGCAAGCTCGCTGCTGCGCAAGATCGTTCCGCCTGCCGTGCCGCCCAAGCCAAGATCGACACCTGCACTCATTTCCCACGCCATCGGCAGTCGAAAGCCCAGCGTCGTCTTGTAGGTCTGAGGTGCGACCTTTACCGGCGACCAGATCATAAGATCACTGGCATTGGCGGCCTGCGACAGCGCCATCACGCTTGCAAGAACGCCAAGAAAGGCGCGCTGTGCAAAAAAACTCATTCATAAACCCATTTATCTCTGCCCCGGCGCAACGACGCTGAGGGCGCACTAAGACAACAGCCGAACGCGCAGCAGATGCCGCATTCCAGCCTCGGATTGATTTTCTCGGTTAAGCGCCCGGAATCAAAGCGCAGCGGAGCCCATAGCTTAGGCGTCCGGTCGAAGGAACGTCGCCACTGCAAACCAGCAGCACCTTCGCTTAAACGATCCCATCCACCACCACGCTTGTAAACCCCTTGGGCTCATGTTTTTCGCTGCGGTGCACATTTGCCGCACATCATGACAATGCCTGGGATCGCCGATGCTCTCCAGGGCGACTGCGATCGAAAGCTGGCTCCGCCGCTCTATTCCGCCCGAAGCCCGGCCCTCTTCAGCAACGGAAGCACCCGATCGCAAAAATAGGGGAGCTCCTGGGTGTAGTTGACGAACGACAAGGCGATGCCTGCATAGCCTTGCTCGGCAATCGCGATCATCTCGTCCGCGATCCGCTCCGGCTTGCCGATGAGAGGATAGCTGCCGGCCCCGCCGGCGAAGCGCTGTCGATAGCGCTCATAGGCCTCGCGATCATGAGATTGCGAAAACTCCTTCTTGCCGGCCATGTGCTGGTCGACGGCGGCATGATCGGCCATGGTGACGGCATAGCGGGTGTAATAGTCCTCTGCCTCAGCCTGTGTCTCACGGCAGACGACATGGCATACCGTATAGACGCCGACCTGCCTGCCGTTCCTTTCCGCGCGCTCGCCGATATCGGCCACATGCCTTCCGGCCTCGGCGATCTCGGTAAAGGTGGTGAAGAGATAGTCGCAATGGCTGGCAGCGAAATCCCGGCCGGGACCGCCGAATGCGGCATTCATCGTCACGGGGCGCGGCGTCTGCAGGCTCGCCGGCCGGCTGACGGCCTCCTTCAAACTGTAGTAGGTTCCGGCATAATCGAGCGGCTCGTCGGAGGCATAGAGCTTTTCGACGATCTCAAGCCATTCCGCCGCCTGATCGTAGCCCTTCTCGACCAGCGGCACGCCGAACATGCCGAACTCCTTCGGGTTCCAACCGCAGACGATATTGAGCCCTGCCCGCCCCTGGCTGATGTGATCGACCGTCGCAAGCGACTTTGCCGCATAAAGCGGGTGGACGAGCGGTACATGCACCGTCATGAACAGGCCGATCCGCTCGGTCGCGGCCGAAAGGGCTGCTGCCCAGGTGAAGGTTTCGAAAGACCATTCCCGCACCCGGTTCTTGCCGCCGAAGCCACGCCAGCGGGCGATCGGCAGGAAGAACTCGAGGCCGGCCCGGTCGGCGATCTGTGCGGCGGTCAGATTGTCCTGCCAGCCAGCCGTCCAACGCTCCGGTACGTCGGTAATCGCCAGGCCGCCGTCGGCGTTCGCCGAAAACACGCCAAGCTTCAGCCGGTTCGGTCCCTTCAGCGGATGCGTCTTCATGCTGGCCTCTCCTCCGACCTCATCTTGCAGCGCCCCGGCAACCGGCAACGATGCGACAAGCAAAGGTGTGACGCGCGCCGAAAAGAATTTCAAGCCTAAAATTTATTGCATGGCCGCCACACAAGACTATGTCGCATTGGCCGCTGCTCGTGACGGAGGCGTCACCTGGCTCAGCAGCCAATCCTGAAAAAGCATCGCGATCTCGTTGGTCTGCCTCTTTTCCGGCATGACGATATAATAGCTGTTCTCGGTCGGCATCGGCAGATCGAACAAAGGTAAAAGCACGCCCGTCTTCAATTCCTCTTCGATCAGATAGGTGGGCAGGAGCGCAACACCGAGCCCGGAAATGGCTGCGGCGATGATCATCGAAAACTGATCGAACCGGGCGCCGGGATAGGCATGCTCCGTCGGCAATCTCTGCAGATCGAACCACTGCGCCCAGAGCTTGGGACGTGTTGTCAGATGCAGCAGCGGCGCATGTGACAGATCCTCCGGACCGCCGAGATTCAATCGTCCGGCAAGCTGCCGGCCAGCGACCGGCAGGACGGTCTCGTTGCAAAGAAATGTCGCAACAGCGCCGGCCCAGGCCGGCAGGCCGTAGTGAATAGCGAGGTCGAAATTATCCTCGTCGAAACTGAAGGGCTTGGAGCGCGACTCCACCGTGATCGCGACATCGCGATGCTCCTCGAGAAAATGGCCGAGGCGTGGCACCAGCCATCGCGTGCCGAAGGTCGGCAAGGTAGCAACCTTCAGCGACAATTTCATCTGGCCTGCCGCGACGGCGCCGATCATCAGACGCTCCGAGCGAAGGAGCAGGTCCTTTACCTCAGGCAGCAGACGAAGCCCGGCTTCCGAAAGCACGACACGCTGCCTCACCCGTTCGAAGAGCTTCAACCCGGTTTGCTGCTCGAGATCGCTGATCTGCCGGCTGACGGCGCTTTGGGTTAGATTCAGTTCTTCGGCGGCACGCGAAAAATTCTGGTGCCGCGCCGCACATTCGAACGCCTGCAGATTGACGATATCGGGGACGAGGCGTCGGCGCATGATCATTCCATTTCAGCATCAAGTTAGAATTTTCTCTCACAACACCGAGCGCCAGACAAGAGTTATCCTGCGAGATAGGAATGATATAGCCTTTCAGGAAGACATCGCCCATGAAGTCTGATCACGTCTCGACCAGCGATATACGCAGCGCCTTTTCGGCCGCCATGTCCGCCATGTATCGCGACGAAGTTCCCGCCTATGGCACGCTCATGGAGCTGGTGGGCCGCGTCAACGACGAAACGCTGGCTGCCCAGCCCAAATTGAAGGAACGCCTGCAGGCGACCGACTATCTCGACCGCATCTCCGAGGAACGACACGGCGCAATTAGGCTCGGGACGGCAGCGGAACTCGCAATGATGGCGCGCGTATTCGCCGTCATGGGCATGTATCCCGTCGGCTACTATGATCTTTCCACGGCAGGCGTGCCCGTGCATTCAACGGCATTCCGGCCAATTGGCGATGCCGAACTGAAGCGCAACCCTTTCCGCGTCTTCACATCGTTGCTGCGGCTCGACCTCATCGCCGATGAAGACCTGCGCGCGGCGGCGGCCAAAATTCTCTCGAAGCGCCGAATCTTCACCGAAGACGCCATCGCTCTCACCGAAAAGGCCGAACGCGGCGGCGGCTTGACCATGGCCGATGCCAGCCGTTTCGTGGACGAAGTGCTGGAGACCTTCCGCTGGCACGACGAAGCCAATGTCGATGCTGCCATGTACGAGCGCCTTCATGACGCACATCGCCTGATCGCCGACGTTGTGTCGTTCAAGGGCCCGCATATCAACCATCTGACGCCGCGCACGCTGGATATAGACCAAGTGCAGGTGCTGATGCCCGATTACGGCATCGCGCCGAAGGCCATCGTCGAAGGCCCGCCGACGCGCGCCTGCCCGATCCTGCTGCGCCAGACCTCGTTCAAGGCGCTCGAAGAGCCGGTATCCTTCCGCAATGCCGACGGCGTCCGGGAAAGCGGCTCGCACACCGCCCGCTTCGGCGAGATCGAGCAGCGTGGTATCGCGCTGACACCCAAGGGTCGCGCGCGCTATGATCGCCTGCTTGATCAGTCACGCAAGATCGTGCGGCCCGCAGCCGACGGATCGAACGCACGCGACTACGAGGCCGCGCTCGCGCAGAGCTTTGCCGAATTCCCCGACGATTGGGCAGCGATCCGTGGCGAAGAACTTGGCTACTTCGCCTATTCGCTGACGGCCAAGGGGAAGACCGCAGCCGCAAGGGGCGATCTCTCCCTCGAAACCCTGATCGAAGAAGGGTACATCCAGTTCGACCCGATCGTCTACGAAGACTTCCTGCCCGTCAGTGCCGCCGGCATCTTCCAATCCAACCTCGGCGACAGCGCGCAGCAGGAATTCGTTGCCAGCCCGAACCAGAAGCGGTTCGAAGCCGATCTTGGAATGAAGGTCTTGAACGAATTCGACCATTATGCCGGCATCGAGCAGGCATCGATCGACGCCTGCCTGCGGGCGCTATCCCAACGAGACGCGGCCGAGTGAGATCGCGCGACCTTTACGGTCGCGCCGCAGGCCCGGATCAGAGACAAGTGGAGTTATGAGATGAACATCGCAGCAAAGAACCTTTCCGTCGCGGCCGAGACCGCCGCCATCCTAGAAAAGCTCGGCGTCGACAAGGCGCTCTATACTCAGGGTGACATGCCCTCCTACTCGCCGGTGACTGGCGAAAAGATTGCCGACGTTAAGACCGTTTCGGCAGACGAGGCCGCCCAGCGGATCGAGAAGGCGCACGCCGCGTTCCGTGAATGGCGGCTGGTGCCGGCACCCAAGCGCGGCGAACTCGTCCGCCTGCTCGGCGAAGAACTGCGTGCCGCCAAGGACGACCTCGGCCGCCTGGTCTCGATCGAGGCCGGCAAGATCCGTTCCGAGGGTCTCGGCGAAGTGCAGGAAATGATCGACATCTGCGACTTCGCCGTCGGTCTTTCCCGCCAGCTTTATGGCCTGACGATCGCCACCGAGCGCCCGGGCCATCGCATGATGGAAACCTGGCATCCGCTCGGCGTCGTCGGCATCATCTCGGCTTTCAATTTCCCGGTTGCGGTCTGGTCGTGGAATTCGGCTCTGGCGCTGATCTGCGGCGACGCCGTCATCTGGAAGCCCTCGGAAAAGACACCTCTGACGGCGCTGGCCTCGCAGGCAATCCTCGACCGCGCCCTCGCCCGTTTCGGCGATGCGCCGGAAGGCCTGTCCCAGCTTCTGATCGGCGACCGCGCGATCGGCGAAGTTCTGGTCGATCATCCGAAGGTGCCGCTGGTCTCAGCGACCGGCTCGACCCGCATGGGCCGCGATGTCGGGCCGCGGCTCGCCAAGCGCTTCGCCCGCGCCATCCTCGAACTCGGCGGCAACAATGCCGGCATCGTCTGCCCGTCGGCCGATCTCGACATGGCGCTGCGCGCCATCGCCTTTGGCGCCATGGGCACCGCCGGCCAGCGCTGCACGACGCTGCGCCGACTTTTCGTGCATACGAGCGTCTACGACCAACTCGTACCGCGCCTGAAAAAGGCCTATCAGAGCGTTTCGGTCGGCGATCCCCTGCATTCCTCGGCCTTGGTCGGGCCTCTTGTCGACAAGGCAGCATTCGACGCCATGCAGAAGGCGATTGCAGAAGCAAAGTCGCATGGCGGCACTATCACCGGCGGCGAGCGCGTCGATGTCGGCCATGCCGATGGCTATTATGCCAAGCCGGCACTGGTCGAGATGCCGAAGCAGGCCGGCCCGGTCTTCGAGGAAACCTTCGCTCCCATTCTCTACGTCATGCCCTATGACGATTTCGATGCTGTTATAGACGAACACAATGCCGTCTCGGCCGGCCTGTCGTCGTCGATCTTCACCCGCGACATGCAGGAATCCGAGCGCTTCCTTGCGGCTGATGGATCCGATTGCGGCATCGCCAACGTCAATATCGGCACGTCTGGTGCTGAAATCGGCGGCGCGTTCGGCGGCGAGAAGGAGACCGGCGGCGGCCGCGAATCCGGATCGGATGCCTGGAGAGCCTACATGCGCCGGGCGACCAATACCGTCAATTATTCCAAGGCCCTGCCGCTGGCGCAAGGCGTTTCCTTCGACATCGAGTAAGACTCATGACGGTCGCCACCAACGCCGAGGAGGCGGGTTTTCGGCCCGCTTCGCGCATCGCCTCCATCGGCGTTTCGACGATCCTGCAGATCGGCGCGCGCGCCAATGCGATGAAGCGGGACGGTCTGCCTGTCATCATCCTCGGAGCGGGGGAACCTGATTTCGATACGCCTGATAATGTCAAAGAGGCTGCGAAAGCCGCCATCGATCGCGGCGAAACGAAATACACCGCCCTTGACGGCACGCCGGAGCTGAAGAAGGCGATCGCCGGCAAATTCCTGCGTGAGAACGGCATCGACTACGCCCTCGATGAAATCACCGTGGCGACAGGTGCAAAGCAGATCCTGTTCAATGCCTTCATGGCATCAATCGATCCGGGCGATGAGGTCATCATCCCGACGCCCTACTGGACTTCCTATTCCGATATCGTCGAGATCTGCGGCGGCGTGCCGGTGCTGATCCCATGCGATGCCGAGGCCGGGTTCCGTCTCGAGGCGGATCAACTCGAGAAGGCAATTACCCCGAAGACGCGCTGGCTCCTGCTCAACTCGCCGTCCAATCCGTCGGGTGCGGCCTATTCGGAAGCCGATTACCATCCGCTCATCGAGGTGCTGCTGCGCCATTCGCATGTGTGGCTGATGGTCGACGATATGTATGAGCATATCGTCTATGACGGCTTCCGCTTCACGACGCCGGTCGCGATAGAACCGCGCCTCAAGCGTCGGACCTTGACCGTCAACGGCGTTTCCAAGGCCTATGCCATGACCGGCTGGCGCATCGGC
The DNA here is from genome assembly GCF_012275345.1 of Rhizobium sp. SG570. Lineage (NCBI taxonomy): Bacteria > Pseudomonadati > Pseudomonadota > Alphaproteobacteria > Hyphomicrobiales > Rhizobiaceae > Rhizobium > Rhizobium sp. SG570. Next base: position 51,543 of record NZ_JAAZQI010000029.1, read on the forward strand.
TATGCCGGCGGCCCGAAGGCACTGATCAAGGCCATGGCCGTCATCCAGAGCCAGGCGACGTCCTGTCCCTCCTCCGTCAGCCAGGCAGCGGCCGTTGCGGCGCTGAACGGCCCGCAGGATTTTCTGAAAGGTCGCACGGCAAGCTTCCAACGCCGGCGCGATCTGGTGGTCAACCGGCTCAATGGCATCGAAGGCCTGGATTGCCGGCTGCCGGAAGGCGCCTTCTACACGTTCTCGAGCTGCGGCGGCGTGCTGGGGAAAACAACGCCGTCCGGAAAGACGATCGCAACGGATGCGGAGTTCTGCGCCTATCTGCTCGAAGAGGCCCATGTCGCAGTCGTGCCCGGCTCGGCATTCGGACTGTCGCCCTATTTCCGAATTTCCTATGCGACCTCGGAAGCCGATCTTGTAGAGGCTCTCGATCGCATCGAGCGGGCTTGCGCGGCGTTGCGACCATAGCTTCGTCGCCAAAGCGAATGTGGCGCCCGTTGGGGCGCCACTTGTTTAGCAAGCAATGACTTCGGCTTACACCGCTTCTCTCACCCTGAGCTTCTCCAGGCCGTAGACCTGCCCGAAGCGATTGGCGAGAAAGTCGCCGAGATCGATTTCCTCCTGACGAACAAAGCCCTTGGTGGGAAGCTTGCCATGGGAAAGCAGGTCAAGCACGGTCGTAATGCCGGCAGCCGTGGTGATCTGGATGGCGCTCATCTTTTTGCCGGCAACGACACCAGCATAGACCTTATTGGCGTAGGTTTCCTGCATGTACCGCCCGTCGCGCCAGCCGCAGACGGTGACGAAGACGACGACCACATCCTGCATCGTCGCGGGCAGCGCGTTTTCGAACAGATCCTTCAACACATCGCGGCGATTCCTGAGGTTCAGGTCATTCAAGAGCGCCTTGATGATGGCCTGGTGGCCGGGGTAGCGGATCGTGCGGTAGTTCATCGTGCGCACGCGACCGGCCAGCGTCTTGGCGAGCGTTCCGAGGCCGCCGGAGGTGTTGAAAGCCTCATAGGTGATGCCGTCGAGGGAGAATTCCTCTCTCTCTTCCAAGGCCGGCACCGTCACGAGCTTGCCTTCGACGATTGCTTCGCACGGCTCGATATACTCGTTGATCAGGCCGTCCGTGCTCCAGGTCAAATTGTAGTTCAGGGCGTTGGATGGATATTGCGGCAGCGCGCCGACCCGCATGCGCACGCTGTCGAGGCTATCGAAACGCTTGGCGAGATCATTTGCGACGATCGAGATGAAGCCTGGCGCCAGGCCGCATTGCGGGATGAAGGCGGTGCGTGCGCCCTGGGCCAGCTCCTCTACCTTCCTCGTCGTGGCGACATCCTCGGTAAGATCGAGATAGTGAACGCCGGCTTCCAGTGCAGCTTCGGCGACAAAGCCGGTCAAGTGGAAGGGCGCGGCTGACAGCACGGCGAACTTCCCGGTCAGAACGGCCACCAGCCCTGCACTGTCGGCGATATCGACGGCTGCGATGGAAATTGCAGGATGGTGGTCGATCTTGGCAAGCTGCTCCTGGCTGCGGTCGGCGACAATAACCTTGTAATCGCCGGTCTCGGCCAGCATCAGAGCGATCGCTCCGCCGATCTTGCCTGCGCCGATCACCACTATCTCTTTCATATATTTCCCCTGTGTTTCACTATAGGATTTTTATAAGTGTAGGCAGGAGCTGGACGATTCATAGCGACAGAAAACGCGTTTCGTTGTATAAATCTAAGCAATATGACTATCCATTTGAACAGAATGCAGGATGAGCCATGCAGGTAACAGGGAAGGATCGCGAGCTGCTGTCGTTGCTCGGCCAGAATGCCCGCGTGCCGGTGGCGACACTGGCCAAGAAGCTGTCGCTGTCGCGAACGACAGTTCAGGCTCGGCTCGAGCGGCTTGAGAGGGAAGGCGTAATCGCGGGTTATGGCGTGCGACTGTCGGAGGCCTATCTTTCAGGTCTCATCCGCGCCCACATTCTGATCACCATTGCGCCGAAGGCGCTCTCGGCAGTGACGGCATCGCTGGACGCGATCCATGAGGTGACGACGCTTCACTCCGTCAGCGGTACCTTCGATCTGATCGCCATCGTCGCGGCTCCGTCGATTTCCGAGCTTGACCATCTGATCGATGAGATCGGCAAGATCGACGGCGTCGAGCGGACGCTATCCTCCATCATCCTTTCGACGCGGATCGCGCGCTGAAAGCAAACCCGTGCCTGTGGGATCACACTAGAGCGTTTCAGGTTTTGACGGAAGCGTATCCAGCGTTGACGAAGTAGTTGTTGCATTCGTTGGGCTCGATTGTTTTGACGAGATGTCCGATG
>NZ_JAAZQI010000030.1:0-47892 GCF_012275345.1 Rhizobium sp. SG570
CCGGCTGCCCGCGCCGACAACAGCGTCGCCGCGCAGCAGGCCCGCCTCAAAGGCTTCTCCCTCGACATGTCCATGGGTGGGCCTGACGCCGATGATGCCGAATTCAAGGAGAGCGCGTAAATGGCTGTGCCCGACTCAGAAGCCCAATATGTGACCTTCGGCCTCGACGACGAATGCTTTGCCGTTCCCGTCGAGGTGGTCAGAGAGATCCTGGATCATCAGGATGCCTTCCGCATTCCGCATGGGCCGGACTATCTGCTCGGCCTGCGCGACGTGCGAGGCCAAGGCGTCCCGGTCATCGACCTGCGCCTGCGCCTTGGCATGTCCAGAACGACAAAGACCCCGCATACCCGCATCCTCGTCATCGATGTGAAAATCGCTGACAAGGCGCTGACGCTCGGCCTCGTTGCCGACCGGGTCTTCGAGGTCACGTCCTTCAAACATCAATCGGTCGAAAGCGCCCCCGATATCGGGGTGCGTTGGCCGTCCGAATATATTGCGGGCGTCGTGCGCCGGGAAACTGGATTCGTTGTCATCATCGACCTGGCGAAACTCTTTTCGCCGGCCGACGCGGTTTCGCTGGTCAGCACGGACGCCGGTCGGACCGTTGCCGGATCCGCCGTCATTTGAGTGAGAGTTAAAGTGCCCGCCCAGGATCTGAGAGACTACGGTGACAACGGGTTAAGCCGGCGGAACTTCGACCAGCTTGCCCGCTACATTTACGACTATAGCGGCATCAAGATGCCACCCGGCAAGCGCACCATGCTGGAGGGGCGGTTGAGGCGCCGGTTGAGGGCAACCGGCATCATCGATCTTGACGACTATTGCGACTACCTCTTCAAGCGCGGCGGCATCGATCGCGAGGCCATACACCTCATCGATGCGGTCACAACCAACAAGACCGATTTTTTCCGGGAGCCGAAGCATTTCGAGCATCTGGAAAGCTCCGCCTTGCCTGAGCTTCTGGCAGCCGGCCACCGCCGGCTGCGCGTCTGGAGTGCAGCCTGCTCCATCGGAGCCGAGCCCTACACCATAGCCATGGTGATAGAGGATTATCGCGAAGCCAACGGTGCGCCGGACTACAGCATTCTCGCCACCGATCTTTCCACAGATGTCCTCAAGGCGGCCCGCAGGGGCGTCTATCCGATCGCGATGGTCGATCCGGTCGATCCGCAAAGGCGCGAACGCTATGTGATGGAGGCCCGCGACCCGCAACGCGGCGAAGTGCGCATCCATCCGACATTACGCGCAAGAATCGGCTTCGGCCGTCTCAACCTCATGGATCGGGCCTATGATATCGGCGACAAGGTTCACATCGTTTTCTGCCGCAACGTCCTGATCTATTTCGACAAGCCGACCCAGGAAAAGGTGCTGTCCCGGCTTTGCGACAAGCTGGTTCCGGGCGGCTTTCTCTATGTCGGTCATTCCGAAACTATCAGTGGGCTCAACCTGCCGGTGAAGCAGGTCGCCAACACGGTTTTCAGAAAGGTCTGACACATGGCCAGAAAGATCCGCGTTCTTATTGTCGACGACTCCGCCAGCGTGCGCCAAGTGATGACACAGGTGCTCTCGGCGGATCCGGACATCGAGATCATGGGGGTCGCCGCCGATCCCTTCGTGGCCGCGAAGAAGATTCAGGAAGAAATTCCCGATGTCATCACGCTCGATGTCGAAATGCCTCGCATGGATGGGATCACCTTCCTGCGCAAGCTGATGGCGCAGCGCCCCATTCCGGTCGTCATGTGCTCCTCCCTGACCGAGGCCGGTTCGGAAACCCTGATGCAGGCGCTGGAGGCCGGCGCCGTCGACGTCATCCTGAAACCCAAGATCGCGGCCGCCGATCATCTGGCGGAGACGGCCGCGATGATCCGGGAAACCGTCAAGGGCGCCGCAGCAGCCCGGCTTGGAACCACGCGTCGGCGCCTGGTTGCCGCAAGCGGACCGACTGCCAAGCTGACAGCCGATGCGGTGCTGCCGCCGCCGAGCGGCAGGGCCATGGCCAAGACCACGGAAATGATCGTCTGCGTGGGCGCGTCCACGGGCGGCACGGAGGCGCTGCGCGAACTGCTGGTGGCACTCCCGGCCAACACGCCCGGCATCGTCATCGTGCAGCATATGCCGGAGAAATTTACGGCCGCCTTCGCCAAACGCCTGAACAGCCTTTGCGAAGTCGAGGTCAAGGAAGCCGAACACGGCGACCCTGTGCTGCGCGGCCACGTTCTGATCGCACCCGGCGGCAAGCACATGCTGCTGGAGCGGCAGGGCGCTCGTTATGTCGTTTCCATTAAGGAAGGTCCGCTCGTCTCCCGGCACCGGCCGTCCGTCGATGTCCTCTTTCGCTCCGCTGCACGATCGGCTGCAGCCAACGCCATGGGCATCATCATGACCGGCATGGGAGACGACGGCGCCCGCGGTATGAAGGAAATGCACGCGGTCGGGGCCTTTACCGTCGCCCAGGACGAGGAGACATCCGTCGTTTTCGGCATGCCCAAGGAAGCGATCGCCCATGGTGGTGTCGACAGGACCGTGGCGCTCGATCAGATCGCCCGCGAGATCCTGGCTGCCGATAAACGGCATTGATGGTAACGGTGCGCAAAGCCGCTGCCGGGGCGGATTGCAGCCTCATTCAAAATGGTTTGTTAACCATAAATGCGTAACCATCTCCACAAGCCATGACAGCCCCTCGCCCATCCCATTGCGTTGCCCGACCGATCACCCCACGGAGTGCCCATGGCCGTTCTGACCTTTGCCAATACGAAAGGCGGCGCCGGCAAGACCACCGCCGTCGTCATCGTCGCCTGCGAGCTCGTCAGAATGGGCTTTTCGGTGGCTGTGCTGGACGCCGACCCGCAGCTATGGATTTCCAAATGGTATGAGCGGATGGGCGACAGGGCGCCATCCTCGCTATCCGCCATTCCCTATGTGACAGCCGCCAATCTCGGCCAGCATGCACGCAAGCTGCGCGACGAGGTCGATTTCCTTCTCATCGATTTGCCCGGCGCCCGCAGCCCCCTGCTCGCACAGGCGCTCGGCTATTCGAACTATGTGCTCATCCCCGTCCAGGGATCCGCCATGGATGCGGAGGGCGCCACCAATGTCATCGAGCTTCTCCAGTATCTGGAAGATCGCGCCGATATTCGTATCCCGCACTCGGTCGTGCTGACCCGCGTCAATCCGATGGTCACCACACGCGCACTACAGTCGGTGAAAGAACTGCTCTCGAGCCGGCGGGTCCATGTGCTCTCCACGCCAATCATCGAGCGCGCCGCTTACCGCGAAGTCTTCGGCTATGGCCAGACCCTCTATTCGATCGATCCGGAAAGCGTCAGCAATCTCGACAAGGCCCGGCAAAATGCCCAGGCTCTCGCCCAGGAAGTTCTGCGCCGCATTCTGCCCTATAGCGGCCGCGTCGATCAGACAAAGGCCGACGAACTCAAACGCTCGGCCTGACGAGCGCCCAGGTTTATGGGCCTATTCGCCGCCTGCGCGGCGCGTGGTGACGCAGCGCGTTGGCGACATGCTGCCGACTTCGTACACGTAAAACGCCGGCTGACGCGCTTGCCCTTTGCGTTGCCTTTTCGGCAATTAATAATCCGCATAATTGTTCTTTATTAGAACGCTGAATTCCCCCATCATCGCTCCATCGGTGGATAACGAGACGAAAAGTCCGATCGCCCGATCAACAGGGGAACTATCAGAATGTCTCAATTCATGATGAATCGGCGCCGCTTCCTATCCAATGCTGCGTTGGTCGGGGGTCTCGCCGCGACGCAGACTTTCATCGGTATTCGCGCCGGCAAGGCTGCTGATGTCGCCGAGGTCCGCATGCAGCTCGGCTGGCTCGCTTCCAACGGCCTGATCGGTGAAGTCGCGGCCCAGAAGAAGGGCTTCTTCACCGAACAGGGCATCGATCTCACCATCGTGCCCGGCGGTCCGAATGTCGATGGCGTGGCCGGCGTGGCCGCTGGCCAATCCACCATCGGCCAGATTTCTTCGAGCCCCTCTGTCATGCTCGCGCGCTCGGCCGGCATGCCGGTCAAGGCGTTTCTTGCTGGTTATCGCAAGCACCCCTTTACCTATTTCTCGTTGAAAAAGGCGCCGATCCGCGAGCCGAAGGACATGATCGGCAAGACGATCGCCACTCAGCCCACCGCTTTCATCCTGCTGCGCGCCCTTCTCGCCAAGAACGGCATTCCGGAGGACAAGGTGAAGATGGTCAACATGGGCTCCGACATGAACCAGCTGATCACCGGCCAGGCCGATGCGGTGACCGGCTGGGTGACGAATACCAATGCGCTGAAGGTGCTGGGAGATGATCGCGTCGACATGATGCTCTGGGATGCCGGCCTGCAGCTCTACGCCAACGTCTACTACACGACCGACGAGCAGCTGGACAAGCATTCCGACGTGCTGGTCCGCTTCACGACGGCAGCCGCCAAGGGTTGGGGCTATGTTCGCGACCATCCGGAAGAAGCCGTCGGCATGCTGGTGGAAGCCTATCCCAATCTCGACAAGGCAAGCGAACTGGAGGCAGTCCATTCGGTCATCGACTTCTCCTTCGGCGACAGCACCAAGCAAACTGGCTGGGGCGCGATGAACAAGGATAATTGGACGGCTCAGATCAAGGCCTATGCCGACCTGAAACAGTTTGCCGGCACGGTTCCGACCGTCGACGATGTTGCCACGATGGCGATCCTCGATGCGACGACCGACATTCGCAAACAGATCGGGTGATACGATGATGAGTGCCGCCACCATCAAGGAGCCGATGCCGCGTGTCGAAACCGCACGGCTTGCGGTCTCCGTTCGCGATCTCGACATCCGCTTCGGAGACAGGGGCAATGAGGTCACCGCCCTGTCCAACGTCTCAGTCGATATTCCCGAGGGCTCGTTCGTCACCATGCTCGGACCATCGGGCTGCGGCAAGTCGACCCTGCTGCGCTGCATCGCCGACCTCGTTCACATCAGCAACGGCTCGGTTTCGGTGTTCGGCCGACCGCCGCGCCAGGCACGCGAAGGCCGCGATTTCGCCTTCGTTTTCCAGGAGGCGACGCTGCTGCCATGGCGCAGCGTCATCGACAATGTCCGCCTGCCGCTCGAAGTCGGCAGGCACGACAAGAGCTCCTATGCCGATCCGATGGAATTGCTGGCATTGGTCGGCCTGAAAGGACGCGAGAACGCCCTGCCGCATGAGCTGTCGGGCGGCATGCGGCAGCGTGTGGCGATCGCCCGCGCATTGGTGACAAAGCCGCGCATCCTGCTGATGGACGAGCCGTTCGGCGCATTGGACGAGATCACCCGCGACAAGCTCAACGAGGAACTGCTGCGCATCTGGCGGGAAACGGGAACCACCATCATCTTCGTGACCCATTCCATCCCGGAAGCGGCCTTCCTCGGCCAGCATGTGCTGATGCTGCAGGCCCATCCCGGCCGGGTGAAGGAATTCATGAAGGTCGACCTCCCCTATCCTCGCGCGCTTTCCATGCGCGACACCGTGGATTTCATCAGGGTTACAGCCCATCTGCGCGCGCTGCTGGAGGAATGCATATGAGCAACGCCGTGCACTCCGAAATCCGTGGGGTTACCAAGGCGCCGCGCAAGGTGGCTCTCCTCGACGCGACCATCGGCGTCCTGTCTTCGAACATGCCGGCGATCCTCGCCGCACTCGGCTGCATCGTGCTGTGGCAGGCCGTCATCTGGATCTTCAAGATCCCGACCTTCATGGCCCCAGCGCCGGTCGATGTCCTCTATGCGTTTCGCGACAATGCCGCGACACTAACACGCAACCTCCTGCCGACGCTGCTCGAAGCCGTCCTCGGTTTCGTCTTCGGCAATCTCGTCGCGATCCTGCTGGCGATCTGGTTCGTTCACAGCGCCACCGCGGAGAAGGCCTTCTATCCAATTGCTGTCTTCATCAAGGCGATCCCGATCATCGCCGTCGCGCCGATCCTCGTCCTGATCTTTGGCAATGGCGTCGCGCCCAAGATCATTATCGCCGGCCTCATCTGTTTCTTCCCGACGCTGGTCAACATGGTTCAGGGTCTTCGCTCGGCGAGCCCCGCAATGCTCGATCTCATGAGGGTTCTTTCGGCCAGCAATTCCGAAATCCTCTGGAAGGTTCGTCTTCCAAGCTCGCTGCCCTTCCTCTTCGCCGCCCTGAAGATCGCGGCGACCAGCAGCGTCATGGGGGCGATCGTGGCCGAATGGATCGGGTCCAGTTTCGGGCTCGGCGCGCTCATCATCGAGGCGACCTATAATTTCCGCTCGCCGCTTCTCTACGCAACGGTGGTGATTGCCGCCCTGCTCGCCGTGATCCTGTTTTTCATCGTGTCGATCGCCGAGGCGAAGATGGTCCGCTGGAAACCGGCCGGCCAGCACTGAGCGCTCAAGAACAACATCAAGGAAACACCAATGACACAGGTTATTCATCAGCCTGCACGGGATATCTCTGTCGTCGATCGCTCCGATGTGGTGGTGGTCGGCGGCGGCCCGGCCGGGATCGCCGCAGCGGTATCAGCCGCCAGGAACGGCGCAAGCGTCACGCTTCTCGAACGCTATCCCTATGTCGGCGGCCTTGCCGCCGGCGGCATGGTGCTGGTGCTCGACGACATGATCAACGAGCTTGAGATTACCGTGCGCGGCATCTGCATGGAAATGATCGAGCGGATGAAGGTCTGGGGCCTTTGCGTCACGCCGACCGATCGCGACCGCCTGATCGAGTTCAGGGAGACGCCGGAGGCCTGGCAGCGCTGGGCGCGTTGGGGTCTATTCGACTTCCACACCCAGGCGATGCCGCATCCGATCTGCTTTTCGGCGGCATTCGATCCCGACGCATTCAAGCGCGCCGCCTACGACATGATCGGTGAAGCCAAGATCAAGCTTAGAACCCATAGCTGGTTCTCCTCGGCTATCGTCGAGGATGGGACGATCAAGGGCGTGATCTGCCAGACGAAGGAAGGCATGCAGGCCATCCTCGGCGACGTCGTCATTGACACGACAGGCGATCTGGATGTGGCCGCCAGCGCCGGCGCTGCACATATCGAATCCAATTTCATCCTGACGACGGTTTCGCGCTGGGGCGGCGTCGATACGGAGGCCGCCGAGCGCTTCGAGCGGCAGGAGCCCGAAGCCTTCAAGGCGCTCGATCACGAGGCCAAGCGGCTGATCGGCGGCTGCTGGTCCTTCTGGTGGCTGAAAACCCCGCTGCCGGGCATCGTCTGGCTGAACTGCCCGCATATGCCGACACTGAGCGGCCTGAAAGTGGCGGATCTGACCAAGGCCGAGATCGAAGGCCGCTCGCGCATAGCCAAGCTGCTCGAATTTGCCCGCCAGAAGATGCCGGGCTTCGAGAATGCCTATGTCGTCGACTTCGCACCGCAGACCGGAGTGCGTCAGACACGACAGCTGGAAGGCGCCTACGTCGTTACCAAGGACGACGTCATGTCGCGCCGTCACTTCGCCGATACGGTCTGCCGTGGTCGCGACTACTACACGCCCTACCGGGCGATGTTGCCGAAGGAGATCGATCAGCTGATCGTCGCCGGCCGGCATTATTCTGCAACCCCGCAGGCACAGAAGGCCAGCCGCGAAATCCCGCCCTGCATGGCGATGGGCGAAGCGGCGGGCGTGGCGGCAACGATTGCCCTCAATGCGGGAACGACCGTCCGCAAGGCCGATGTCAGTGCAATACAGAAGCAGATGCGGGCTCAGGGAGCCGATCCCGGCGACATTCCCTCGGAGAACGCGACATATTTGGAGGCTGCAGAATGACGACTTTGCCACTCGACGGAATTCGCGTGATCGATTTTACGCAGGTGATGCTTGGCCCATCCTGCACGCAGGTCCTGGCGGATTATGGTGCCGAGGTCATCAAGATCGAGAAAGTCAAGATCGGCGATCTCTCCCGCTGGTCGCTCGGCTCCGATCCGGACGGCCTCAACAATCCCGTCTTCTGCTCTTTGAACCGCAACAAGAAGAGCCTGGCGCTGGACCTGAAAGATCCGGCGGCACAAAAGTCCGTGCTGACGCTGATCGAGACGGCCGATGTCGTCGTCAACAATTTCCGCCCTGGCGTCATGGAACGCATGGGCTTCGGCTACGAAGACCTGAAAAAGATCAACGCGCGCCTGATCTATGCCGTCGGCACCGGCTTCGGCTTGAGCGGCCCCTACCAGCACAAGGGCGGCCAGGACGTGCTGGCGCAGGCCGTCTCCGGCGTCATGCGCCGCAAGTCCGACAGCAGCCATCCGACGTCAATCTACGCGACGCCGCTCGCCGACTATTCGGCCGGCATGCATCTCGTCCAGGGGATTCTGCTCGCTCTCCTGCAGCGCGACAAATCAGGCGAAGGCCAGCAGGTGGCCGTCAGCCTCTACAATTCCATGATCGCCATGCAGATGCAGGAAGGCACGACGCATCTGATGCGGCAGAAGGACCTGAACTGGGGCGCCTTCCCGCTGACCGGCGTTTTCGAAACCACGGATGGCGCCATCGTCATGGTCGGGGCCTTCAAGCCAAATCCGCTGCGCGATATCTGCGAGGCGCTCGAAATTGAGGACCTGTCGCAGTATCCGCACTACAAGGATTTCGACGCCCAGATGGCGCGGCGGCCGGAATTGCAGGCGATCTTCCGCGACAATTTCGCCAAAAACAGTACGGCGCACTGGATCGAGCGGCTGGAGGGTGTCGATATCCTTTGCGCGCCGGTGCGCTCACTGCCGGAAGCGCTGAAGGACGAGCAGACCGTCATCAACAAGATGATCCTCGAGGCCGGCGAGACGGCGGCCGGCCCGATCCGCCTCATCGGCTCGCCGATCGATATGTCTTCAGCGCAAGTGACCGTGCGGATCGCGCCACCGCGACTTGGCCAGCACAATGACGAAATCCTGGCTTCGCTCTCCGAACTCCAGGGAGACGCGGCATGAGCGTCGCCTTTTCAGTCGAGGATCGGGTCGCGCGCGTGACGCTCGACCGGCCGGACCGGATGAACGCCGTCGACGCCGAGACCGAGGCGGAGCTTGAGGCGATCTGGTCCGAGATAGAACGGCGCGACGATATCAGCTGCGTTGTCCTGACCGGTGCCGGCGAGAAAGCCTTCTGCGCCGGCGCCGACCTCAAGGGCGGCAGCGGCAGTTCCGGGGTCGACTATTGGGCTGTCGGACGCGAGAACGGCTTTGGTGGCCTCGCTTTTCGCCGCTCGCTCGACGTGCCTGTCATTGCCCGCGTCAACGGCTATGCGCTTGGCGGCGGCTTCGAGATGGTGCTCGGCTGCGATATCGTCGTCGCCGTGGAAACCGCCCGCTTCGGCCTGCCTGAGGCGCGCGTCGGCCGCATGCCGCTCGATGGCGGCATGATCCTGTTGCAGCGCAAGATCGCCTTCAATCGCGCCATGGCCGTCATGCTGACCGGACGGCAATTCAGCGCCGACGAGATGGCGGGCTTCGGCATCGTCAACGAGGTCGTGCCGGCTGCAGAGCTTGACGCCGCCGTCGATCGCTGGGTCTCGGATATCGTCGCCTGCGCGCCGCTGTCGTTGCGCGCCATCAAGCAGACGGTGAACCGCACCGCCCATCTGAGCCCGGCGGAAGCACAGGCCCTGAGAACACCGGCCCTGATCAAGGCACTGAAAAGCGAGGACGCCATGGAGGGTGTCGCTGCCTTCAAGGAGAAGCGTGCTCCGATTTGGCGCGGCAAGTAGGCATGCTATAGCTTCGAGATTGCCGAGGGCTTTTCATGCATGCCAGCATCCTGAAGTATTTCGCCGAGGTCGCGCGCTCCGGATCGATCCGCAAGGCATCCGACGAGTTGCATGTCGCAACCTCCGCCGTCAGCCGCCAGATCAAGAAGTTGGAGGACGAGCTCGGCACACCGCTGTTCGAGCGCTTCTCCGATGGTTTGCGGTTGACGTCGGCAGGAGAAATCGTGCTGCGGCACGCCAAGGAAACGCTGCATGAATACGAGATCATGAAATCCAATCTCGGCGATCTCCACGGCAAAAGCACCGGCCGCGTCCACATCGCCGCGCTCGACAGCCTCGCCATTCAGTTCCTGCCGGAATTCGTGTCCAGCTTCCACAAGAAGCATCCGGCTGTGGATTTTCGGATCCGCACCGACAATTACAACAATATTTTCCGCTTCCTCGCCGAGGGAGACGTCGATATCGGCGTGACCTTCGATCTCGCCCGTCCGCATGACATGAAGCTCATCCATGGCGTGCCCATGCCGTTGATGGTGATCGTTTCCAGAACCCATCCGCTCGCGCGGCAAAGGTCGGTGACCTTGCAGGAATGCGCCCAGTTCAACATGCTGCTGCAGCTCGACAACGAAGTCATGAGCTCGATGATCGCGGTGGAGCTCGGCGCGCTCAACCGAGTCGGCCGCACGCTGGTCGCCACAAACAATCAGATGATGCTCAAGCCCCTGATCCTCTCCGGCGAAGGCGTCGCCTTCTTTACGCCGCTCGGCCTCCTGCGCGAGCTGGAGGCGGGAGAGGCCGTCGCGATCCCGATCGCCGGCTCGAAACTGCACAATCTTGAGGTCGGCATCGTCGTGTCGCGCAGGCGCCAGCTCACCCACGCGACCGAGGTCGTCGCCAAGGCGATGGGCGAGGAGCTGGCGAAATTCGGTGAAAAGATCAATGCCGTGGTCGGAAGATAAAAGAAAGCGGTGATATCGGTGCGATTGCTGCTCAATCCCGGCCATGCGCCGGCCCGAAGGATCGAGAACGAGGCGGAGCTACCGCCGGCGCTGAAAGCCGCTAACGTCGGATCGGGCGATCTGGTGCTGCCCTCGCCGGTCAACGCGCATGATCACGGCTACGGTATCCGCACACTGGATTTCAGCACCCTCGACGATGCTTTGGAAGTATGGATACCGGGTCTGAGACTGCGCCCGCGCACGGACCCTTATATGGAGGCCCTCGTCGCCTTCGGCCGGCTCGCCAGAACCGGCGTCGGCGCCACCATGCATTGCCATAATTCTCTGAATGTCGACCGCCTTGTCGGCGAGGCAAAGGATGTCATGCGCGCCGCCAGCGATATCGGCATCCGGCTTGCGCTGTCCTGCCCGCTGCTCGACCACGATGCCTGGGCTTATGACGGAGGGCCGCAACGGCTCAAATCCTTCCTGTCGGCAAGCGATTGGCAGGCCTTGGAGCCGACCATTCCGGTCTATGCACCGATCCACGCGCAGCTTGCAGCGGTCGAGGCAGTTGCGGCAGCAAACTCCAGCTCGCTGGTCGATGTGCAATATGGACCCATCGGGCCGCAATGGTGCTCAAACGCGCTGCTTGAGTCGATTGCGGAGGCGTCCGCCGTCCATAACAGGCGCATCCACATGCATCTGCTGGAAAGTCCGCGCCAACGTATCTGGCTCGACCGGCGCTTTCCTGAAGGCGTGGTCAACTATCTCGACAGGATCGGCTTCCTGTCGCCGCGCCTGGCAGTCGCGCATGGTGTGCAATTGCGCCCCGACGAATATGCGTTGTTGGCCGAGCGCGGCGTCCAGCTTGTCAGCAATCCTACAGCCAACCTGCGCCTGCGTTCTGGGGTGGCGCCGGTCGCTGCGATCGCCGAAGCCGGCGGCCCTGCCTTCGCCATCGGCCTCGACGGCACCGGGTTTGACGACGATCAGGACCTCTGGCGGGAGATGCGGCTGCTCCATCTCCTGCATGAAGGCCGCGGACTGATCCGCCGGCTAACGGCAGGACAGCTATTCGACGCCGCCATCCGGACCGGCGCCCAGGTCATCAATGCACAAGACGCCGATGACTTTACCGTCGTGGACTATCAGGCCCTGATCGCTGACGCGCTATTCGACGACATCGACGAGGCGGAAGTCCTGCTGACGCGCATGAGCGCCGCATATGCCAAGGGACTGATCGTTTCGGGACGTGAGGTGATGCGCGACGGGAAATTGACCGGCGTCGATTTCGATGCCGCCCTGCGGGAGTTGAAAGCACAGGCGAAGACCGATTTGCCTAGGCTCGAGCAGCAACGCCCCCTCGTCCGCGCCTTGTCCGAAGCGACGAGAGCCTATTACGCGGCCTGGCCTGGTGTCTCCTGATGTTGCTCCACTGGAGCCTCATGCATCGACCGACGCTCCAATCCGCAATGCATCGAGGCTCTCGAGCCTGACCCTATCGGTGATCTGCAATTGCGGCGGAAGCACCTTGTTCCAAATCGCATTTCCGCTCCGTTTGCCGACGAGATATTTGACGGCGGGAATAAGGGGGTGGGAAGCAATGGCTTGCCGCAGATTGCGAACGCGTTCGGAGAGCAACGCATCCTGCTGATCACGCCATAGCCGTTGCGACGAGCGAGGGTCGATATTGACCGTCGCCGAGATGCAGCCGGCATAGCCATCGCGATCGGCATCGGCAAGCGCCGCCTCGCTGCTGGGAAAGACGGCAAAATCGCTGATCCTTGCAAGCTCGCGCGCATAGGCGAGATTGCCGGAGCTGTCCTTTGCGCCATTGATCCGCTCCGGAAAGGCCTGTGCGAGCCGCGCCGAAAGCGCTGGCGAGAATTCGATGCCTGTCAATTGCGGAAAATTATAGAGATAGATCGCGATCGGCGTCTCGGCCGTCATCCTCACGAGTTCGGCAAACCAGGCGAACAGCCCATCCTCGTCCACGGGCTTATAATAATAGGGCGGCAGGACGAGAGCGGCGGCAAAGCCGAGGTCGAAGGCCCGCCTCGTCAGCGCGACCGTGGTTTCCAGATCCGGTGTACCGGTGCCGACCATCATTCTGCCGCCGTCCAGCCCACGGGCCGCGGTCGCCATCAGCGCACTGCGCTGAGAGGCCGAGAGGGAATTGGCCTCCCCGGTCGTCCCCAGCACGTTCAAAAAATCGCAGCCATTATCCAGGCACCAGCGAGCATGCTCGATGAAAGCATCGCCATCGATATCGCCGTGATGGTCAAAAGGAGTTGGCACGGCGGCAATCACGCCGGCTATCCGGGTCTGCGTCACGAGAAGGCTCCTCACATGGTCTCACAAGCGGTTTTCGGAAGGTCCGCGATAGGCGGCGACAAAGGGATGGTCCTGGCTGGTCGTCCGGCTCTTGTCCCAGCCGCCGGGGGCACCCCAGCCGGTCACTTCGTCGGCAAAGAAATCACGGTTGACGTCACGGAGGAACAGCCGCTCCGCCGGCATTTCCTGATCCCACAGAATAGCGTCGACGGGACAGACGGAAAGACAGAGCCCGCAATTGATGCACTCCTGCGGCTGGATATAAAACATCCGGCCGCCTTCGTAGATGCAGTCAACAGGACAGGCGACGGTGCAGTCGCCATCCTTGATATCGATGCAGGGTTCGGTGATGACATAAGCCATGAAATTCGCCTCGCGGCGCGCTCTGCGGCCGCCTTGAGCCAAACTATGACAAACAAAGGCGTTCTGAAGAAGCGCTGATTTGCGGCTCTTTCATTGCCGAAACGGCAACGGTAAAACGGCAGACATGCAGCATGGTGCCGGCTGTCATCTACGCCACGCTCTCTACTTCCGCCGTCTCATGTTGACGACGACGACCCCAAAGATCGCCAGGGCGCCGCCGATCGCGCCGATCGTCGAGGGAGTTTCTCCCAGCCAGAGGAAGCCGATAAGCGTTGCTGTCGGCGGTACCCCGTAGAGGAAGTTGGATGCCCGTGCAGCCGAAAGCCGCTTCAGGGCGATGGCCCAGGTAACGTAGCCGACCGCGGTCGGAAAGATCACGAGATAGGCAACGCCCCAGTTCACATCTGCCGGCGCGGCGGCCAAGGCTCTGAGGGTGGCGGGCACGGCCGGAAGAAGCGGAATGGAGCCGATGAACAGCACCCAGGCAGTCACCGTCAATGCCGGCAGCCGCCCGAGAACGGGCTTTTGCAGGACGCTGGCGATTGCCGAGCAAAGAGCAGCGCCGAGGATCAGCATGGCGTTTGGATCGAAGCTGAACCCATCGCCCGTTCCGGCAGCGATCAACACCACGCCGCCGAAGGAAACCGCCGTGCCGATCCACCCCCAGAAGCCGAAGCGCTCTCCGAGAGCAAACATGGCGATCAATGCCGTGAACACCGGCATGGTGTTGATGATGAAGCTCGCAGGCCCCGCCGGCACGGTCTGTTCGCCTGTATTCAGCAGCACCGCATAGGTGGCAATGAAAAGGATTGCGGCAATCGAGATCCGCAGGAGATCCCCTCTTGTCGGGACGCTCCATCTGAATGCCAGATAGCCAAGAGCGATGACGCCCGCCGTCACATAGCGGGCCGTCGCAAGTTCTATCGGCGTCAGGGGCCCGAGACAGATGCGGATGACGACGAATGAAGAAGCCCAGAAGATGATCGTGACGACAACAGCCGAAAAGGCCACCAGATCAAACCTGCCCTTTACCCCCACGTCGCTCGTCAACATGCTCATGCTCGCCTCCCATCCATTTGCATGGGAGTGGAATAGGCCCCCAATACGTGCTTGAAAAGCACCGCAATCAATGATCAGCTGTGTTTATGGTTCACAGCTCGCAAGCACTGCCGCCGCTCGATACACTTGAAACCTTTGCACGCGCGGCCCGCCTTGGCTCCTTTTCGGCAGCTGCCGAAGAAGGCGGCATCACCCATGGCGCCGTCTCAAGACAGATATCGCGGTTGGAGCGCTGGCTCGGTGTGCGGCTCTTTGCGCGGCAGCCGCGCGGCGTAAGCCTCACTCCGGAGGGCATGCGCTTCTTTGCCCGCGCTGAGGAGGCCCTTGCCCTTCTCAGCGACAGCGGCGAGCGCTGGCTTCCCCGGCGCAACAAGGCGACGGTTCGTCTTTCCCTCACACCTTCCGTCGCGTCGCTATGGCTGTTCTCCCGCCTGCCGAAGCTCGAAGGCAACGACATTCATCTCGAGCTGATCCTTGAACATCGTCTGGCGGACTTTGGCGAGGGAACGGATCTCGCCATCCGCTGCGGCAAGGGGCCGTGGGCCGGTGTGCGCGCTCTGCCCCTCTGGCACGAAAGATCCTTTCCGATCGCGGCGCCTTCGCTGGCGGAAAGGCTTGGGCAGAATCGCGATGCGCAATCGCTGCTCGCCATGCCGATCCTGCACGATTCGAACATCGAGGGCTGGCGGCGCTGGCTCGCTCCGGAGGGCGTCGAATACCTGCCGCGCGGACAGGACCGGCGGTTCGAGGACTACAATCTCGTCATCGATGCCTGCGTTCAGGGCGTGGGCGTTGCATTGGCACGACCGCCGCTATCGGATGCGGCAATTGAAAGCGGCAGGCTGGTACCGGTTTCCGACAGGGCGATAGACTACCACGTCTCGTTTCACCTGATCCGGCCCGACAATGCCCTGAGCGGCCCCGCCACGGAACTTGCAAAGCGCCTCCTCGGCGAAGCGGGCCATGACGAAACGACGATCGCAGCCTTTACCGCACCAACGCGGGCGCGCGCATAGGCGGACGCTATATCGTTCCGGTCTTATGCAGCAAGCGCCCCTAACGGCGACACCCGGTCGAAAGCTGAGCTTCGTCAGCCAGTCGACGCGGCGGTAAAAACCACCAATTGAGCCTCGAAAGCACGCTTGTATGCGGGCCGCGCCTCACCGCGAGCAACATAGGCGGAGAGGTTCCGATATTCGTCCAGTAGACCCGAGCTTTTCAACCTGAGCAGCACCGACACCATCAGAAGGTCACCGGCGCTGAACTTGCCGCCAAGCCAGTCGGCATCGCCAAGGTGACCAGAAAGTTCGCTCAGCCGCTTGCGGATGCGTTCCTCGACCATGGGCAGGCGCTGCTCGTACCAGGTCTCGTCACGCTCCAGAAGCTTGGCGACTTCGCGATCGACGATCGGCGGCTCCATCGTGGTAAGCGCGGCAAACATCCATGTGATGGCGCGCGCCCGGGCCTTGGCATCGTCCGGCAGCAGGCCTTGATAGTGCTCCGCGATATGGAGCACGATCGCCCCCGACTCGAACAGGACGAGATCGCCTTCTTCATAGGTCGGAATCTGCCCGAAAGGATGAAGCGCGAGGTGTGTGGGTTCCTTCATCGCTTTGAACGAAAGAAGACGAACGTCGTAAGGCTGACCGACTTCTTCGAGCGCCCAACGAACGCGCATGTCACGCGCCAGACCCTTGCCGCGATCGGGCGACCGTTCAAAGGCGGTAATAGTAATCGTCATCGCCGTTCTCCATAGCTTGTCTGTCTTGAAGACGATTGGCTAAACGAGATTCCGACACGACATGCTCGAGATAGCCATCACGGTCGGTTCAAATGCAGCTCAAGGAATGCGCTCCATGCACATCAGCCAGCATCCTTCTACACGCGCACGGCGCCGGTGAAAACGACATGGGCGGCGTGCAAAGACGACACTGCGAAAGTCGAACATTGGCCCGAACTCCATTCGCGTGGAACCACGCGGTATCGTGACTGTGCGAATACATTCAACCCGTCATGTATTGAATGTTGCAGCGGCCGTGGACCAAAGATTTCTGGACATGGGCGCGCACGCCGAAGACCCGGCCGATCAGTTCCTCCGTCAGAACATCTTCGGGAGCTCCGGCCGCAACCACCTCGCCCTCCTGCAGCACGGCCAGGCTGTCACAGAACATGGCCGCCAGATTGAGATCGTGCAGGGCAATGATGCAGGTGACGTCGAGCTTCGAGACCAGTCCCAGAATATCGAGCTGATGCTGGATATCGAGATGGTTCGTCGGCTCGTCCAGGAGCAGTTCGCTGGGGGTCTGCGCAAGGGCTCTGGCGATATGGACGCGCTGGCGCTCGCCACCCGACAAGGTCTGCCAGAGCTGCGCCGCCCTGCCCTGCATGCCCACACGCCCAAGCGCATCGAGGACGACCGTATCGTCACGAGCGCTCCAGGCCGACAATGGGCCGCGATGCGGCGTGCGACCAAGGCGAACCACGTCCATCACGGTCACCTGCGTCTCCGTCGTCGCCTGCTGCTCGACCAGCGCGATCCGGCGGGCGATATCGCCGCGCGGGATGGCCGCGATATCGTTGCCGCCGAGCCGGATGATACCGCTGCGTACTTTTCTCAAGCGGCAGATCAGCCGCAGGAGGCTGGACTTCCCGGAACCGTTCGGTCCGAGCAGACCGAGGACCTTTCCCTTCTCCACCGTCAAGCTGATGCCGTTGACGATCAGCGTGTTGCCGGCCGCGAAGGTTACCTTGTCGACCGCGATGCTCATGCCGTCCTCCGGGCGCGATAGAGAATGATTGCGAAGGCCGGGGCGCCGAACAAGGCGGTGACCACGCCGATCGGCAGGATCTGCTGAGGGATGATGATCCTCGAGACGATATCGGCGCCGACCATGAAGATCGCGCCGGTAAGCGCCGCCGCCGGCAGCAGCCGATCATGACTGGGGCCAACCAGAAAACGGGCCGCATGCGGGATGACGAGACCGACAAAGCCGATCGAGCCGACGATGCTGACGACCGCAGCCGTCATGAGCGCCGTCGTCCCAAGCAGGACGATCTGCGCGCGCCGCACCGCAATGCCGAGCGAAGCCGCAGCATCGGTGCCAAAGACGAAGGCGTCCAGAACCCGGACATGTCCCATGCAGATTGCAAAGCCGACAATGGCAACCGGCCCCGAAAGATAGACATCCGGCCAGCGCACGCCGCTCAACGAGCCGAGCAGCCAGAACATGACACCCCTTGCCTGCTCGGCATTCGCCGATGTGGTGACGATATAGGAGGTGAGTGCATTGAAGAGCTGCGAGCCGGCGACGCCGCACAGGATGATCCGCTCGCTTGTGCCGCCGACGCCCGTAGCCAGGAGGCCGACGAAGAGAAAGGCCGCGATCGCGCCGAGGAAGGCCCCGCCCGAAAGGCCCAGGATTCCCGAGCCGAGACCGAGGATCATGACGCAGACCGCGCCGGTCGAGGCGCCTGCTGAAATGCCGAGCACATAGGGTTCGGCGAGCGGATTACGCAGCATGGCCTGCAGGATCACGCCGCTCAGCGCCAATGAGGCGCCGGCGCTGGCGGCTACGAGCGCTCGGCTCAGCCTGTAGTCCCAGACGATACCCTGATGGATCCGGCTCAACTCGAAATCCGTCCCCATCAGCCGGTTCGCAACGGCCTTGGCTGTTGTGGCCAGCGGGATGGAAATCTCGCCGATCGACACGGCAAGGCTGATCATGAGCGCCAGGAGCACGATTGCGGCGATGGTGAGCGCCAATAGCGCCCACCGCTTCTGCCGTCTTGCGATCCCGCGCATCTATTGCGCCAGGCCGAAGGACTTGATGCCCTTGGCCAGGGTCTCGATGCCGTCGATGGTCCGGATGGTGGGATTCATCGACTGCGCGTCCATCATCACGAAGTGCTTGTTCTTGACTGCATCGAGCTGGCTCGTGACCGGGTCCTTCTCGAGGAAATCGAGCTTTACCTTGGGATCGTCGGCCGCGTAGCGCCGGCGATCCATCGTCGCGATGACGACCACGGCCGGATTGGCCTGCGCGATCGTCTCCCATCCAACCAGCGGCCATTCCTCCTCCGTCGTCACGACGTTCCTGGCGCCGAGTGTCTTGAGGATATACGCCGGCGCACTGTTCTTGCCGGCGATGAAGGCATCGCCGTTGACTTCCTTGCTCGAGAACCAGAACACAATCGGCAGGTTCTTGGCCTGTGCGCCGGCAATTGAAGCCACTGCTTCCGCCTGACGCTTCTTGAGGTCAGCGATCAGCGCATCGCCGCGATCATTGACGTCGAAAATCCGCGCGAGTTCATCGATCTCCTGATAGATCAGGTCCATCGTGAAGAGTTCCTTGCGCACGCCGTCACCGCCGTCGGCATTGACCTTGGCAACGCAGTCGGTCGGCGCGATGTAGGTGTTGATGCCAAGCCCGGAGAACTGCTCGCGCTTGCCGACCGAACCTTGCGGACCGACATGCCATTCGAATTCGGCGGCAACGAGGTCCGGTTCCTTGCCGACAACCGCTTCGAAACTCGGGTCATTATCGGCAAGACGCGGGATCTTGCCGTTGGCTTCGGCATATTGTGGCAGAACAGGCCCGACCCAGACGGCCGTTCCGACGATCTTGTCGGCAAGGCCGAGCGACAGCAGGATCTCGGTCATGCCTTGACCGATGGACAGGATCCGAGCTGGAGCCTTTTTAAAGGTGACCTGCTGGCCGCAATTGTTGATGGTGAGGGGATACTGGGTCGCTGCAAAACCGGGAGCTGCGAAGCCGGCAAGGCCGAGCGCAAATGTAATGGTCGTCAGAAAATGGCGCATGAAAGATCTCGATAGGGATGAAAAACTGAGTGACGTCAGCGCAACAGCGCTCAGGCACACCGCAGCCGGTCGCGGAAATCCCAATCAAGAACGAAGAGTGCCGGGTAATATCGAAGGCTCAGGTCAATCATTCTCTGTCCCTTTCCGGGCATCCCCGCCCGGCTGATTGGATCGTGATTGACGGCAGGTCTCCTGGCTCGCGGATGTCTGACAATCATCTGCCTTCCCGCGCCGTTTCCGCGCAGTGGCATGGTCCGAAGACCCTGGGAGATGACCAGCAAGCTGGTCGCTCCGGGATGACCGGCAATCCGCTTACAGTTGCGGGGGCAGCCACGGTCTAGGTCCCCTTTGGGTCGCCCTCACCGTGTTCCCTATTAATCCCCGTAGAGTCTTCCTTGGGGAACCGTCGCATCCAGTTATGTCGGACGACCGCTCGCCGTCAAGCACATCCATCGACAAAAGCCGCGCAATGTTTCTTCTCTTCTCCACCTCGACGACGAGTTGCTCGACATTGAAGAACACGCTCGTCTCGTTGTATGAGAATGAAATGGATGCGTTCACATCCGGCGAAGTTCATTTATCGATCTGCATAATAGAATTCATATCTAAAACGCCCTGCGGGCCAATATATCGACATTATCACTGCTCACCAGACGGCGTGAGCCTAACCAAAATGATGGATGAAAATGCAACAGGGGACGTTTCCGGTCGAGCTGGCTGAATTGGCAGCGGCGTTACAGGCAAGGTCGGGAATCTTCAAAGCCGATCAAGAGGCTTTGGCGCTCAGAGAAGAAGTCGAAAGCGCAGCAAGAATTTTCATATTTGACCACAAGACGCAGGCTGAGACTTTTACGAAGGCGTATGGAATTAAAAACGCTCTCAAATGCTGCCTGGCTTTGCTCTCCGCGAATATCGACCCGGTGAAATACGAAAACGTGCGCGACCTAGGCTGCGGCTCGGGCGTCTTCGGATTGACGTTCGCATTTCTCGCTACGAACCCGAGGCTGCACCTGACCTTCGTCGATCAATCGCCCTTACACTTGAACATCGCGCAAACGGTGCTGACGGATTCCGGTTGCGCCGGCAATTTCAGCTTTCTCAACCAGACCCTGCCTCCCGATTTGCCGTCGAATTCGGAGCTGGACCTCATATCCTATTGGTTTTGCGAAAACGGCCACGTGGCGAGCGATGCCAGTTTGATCGATCGCCTGATCGGTCGCGAAGCGATCATTGTAGACTACGAAAAGGTCATCTCGGGCATCGTCGACCATCTTCCAAAGCACCTTGTTGTAAAAGACCGCTGGTCGGTGGAATCGGACGTGCCCTTGCATATGAGGGACATCGTAGGAGATGAGAGCGTGAGGAGTTACGGGATCCACATCGTCAGGGCTTGATCCCACCAGCGGGCATTTCGATGCATAGGCAGGCTATTCGGATCAGTCGATCGAAACAAATCCGGCGTCTCGCAATATCTACTGCCCCTGTCGCGACAGCTTCCTTTCCTGTCCCTTTGCCGGAACAGCGGCGCGAAAGCGGTTTCCTCCCACTGACCGCTGCCGAGTTTCGCCGAACGAACCGCGATGCCGCAGAGCGCTTCGAGCTGGACGGCGATGTTGAGGGTCTGGTGCTGCAGGATGATGACGCGGTTCACGACATCCGGAATATGCACCTGACGGTCGATCTGATCGGTCGCCACACGGTCAGCCCAGGCGGGCGTCGAGAACACTATGCTGCCGAGTTCAATAGCGATTTTCCCGACAGGGATCGGGCGGTGGAGTCTGATTATGGGATTCTCCTGGAAGAGGTCCAACCACTGGCATTATATTTTTCCGGATACAATGGTATCGCTCAGGCTCGAATATCGAGTTGATGGAGAGGCAATCCGGTCAGGCATCCGTGCGCGGTGAAATTGAATCATCATCCAAAGTCGAGTTAGAGGCGCCCATCGGGATTGATGGCTGTTCGAGGCTCGACTATATACCAAGCATGGCTTTGGAATATTACCTCGCTGGCTCGACTGACACGGAAGCGGAGAAGCGCCAGGGGCGGCCCGCATCCGAGCGGATTCTCACGCTTTTGAAGATGCGCGGTTCGCAAACCTCATCGGCGCTCGGCGCTGCTCTTGGAACAACCGGGGAGAATGCGCGCCAGCAGCTTGTCAAGCTGGCAGCGGATGGCCTCGTCGAGGCTCGTTCTCAAGCCAAGGGCGTCGGCCGGCCGCAACAGGAGTGGGAGCTGACGGAGCGCGGGCACGGATTTTTTCCCGATACGCATGGAGAGCTTGCCGTCAGCCTGATCAAGGCGGTTCGCAACACGCTCGGTGAAGCCGCGCTTGACCAATTGATTGCCGCAAGAGAAGGCGAGACGCGAGCCACCTATTCGGCCGTCCTCGAAGGCGTCGATGATCTCGAGGCGCGCATTGCAGCCCTTGCGGCGCAACGATCCGCCGAAGGCTATATGGCCGAATGGCGTCGGACGAATGAAGGCGACGCATGGCTCCTGATCGAGAACCACTGTCCGATATGCGCGGCCGCAACGACCTGCCAGGGCTTCTGCAGATCGGAACTGGCGGTGTTTCGCGATGTCCTTGGCGACGGCTGCACGGTAGAACGTGAGGAGCACATTCTTCACGGCGCTCGCCGTTGCGCTTATCGCATTTCGCCGCACTAGACGCCGACTGAGGCGCGACCGCCACGACGGAAATTTCGTTAGAGCGTTGTCAAGCAAGGCGGGACAATTATGCAAGAAGACTGGTCCACATTCATCGTTGGAAAAGGCAACGTGAACGAGGGTCTCGTCCGCATCGCGTTGTACATTTGTGTATTCGGGACGCTGTTTTGGTGGCCGATAGGCTAGTCGGCGACCGTCGCCTTCATCAAGCGGGCGTTCGATTCCGGCAGGACGGATGACATACCCAAGGACTTTGACCCTGCCCGCATGCAGATGCTGGTCGCTCGTCGCAAGCCCTATGTGAACGATCAAAACCAGTCAATCACACCCCCTCGAGAAGCAACATTGGTGGATTTGGGAGCATCGCAACGGCGCTGCGTCCTTGTTTCACGGCTTTCCCCGGTGCTTCGATCACGCGAAACGACTCCTATTGACCTTTTCACAGATGAATATAGTCTGCGTATATGCAAACCGGCAAACCGCCATGGCGAGCCGATGTGGAGGTGCCGGACCTGTCAAGTCCGGTGTGAGGACGGAAAGCGGTCTCGGGCAGGAGGCACCGCGTTCCGGGAGGAGTGACATGACAGACGACAATCCGGCGCTGCAGAGCGCCGTCCGCAAGGC
Organism: Rhizobium sp. SG570; assembly: GCF_012275345.1. NCBI lineage: Bacteria > Pseudomonadati > Pseudomonadota > Alphaproteobacteria > Hyphomicrobiales > Rhizobiaceae > Rhizobium > Rhizobium sp. SG570. Next base: position 22,508 of record NZ_JAAZQI010000030.1, read on the forward strand.
GACCATCCGTCTTCTGCCCTTCCTGGGCTTGATGCTGATCCTTAATTTTCTCGATCGATCGAATGTCGGCTTCGCCAAGACGGCCTACCAGGCCGACACTGGTCTTTCGGATGCGGCCTATGCATTCGGGGCCGGTATTCTCTATCTTGGCTACGCCACCTTCGAAGTACCGAGCAACCTGATCATGCAGCGCGTCGGCGCCCGTCTCTGGCTCAGTCGGATCATGATCACCTGGGGTATCGTCTCGGCCTGCATGGTCTTTGCCCACACGGCGACGAGCTACTACATCGTCCGTTTCCTGCTCGGCGTCTGCGAAGCCGGCTTCTATCCGGGCGTGTTGCTCTATCTGACCTACTGGTTCCCTGCCAAGCAACGGGCGCGGGCGACCGGTCTTTTCTATCTCGGCGTGCCCCTGGCGCTGGTGATCGGCGCGCCCCTTTCCGGCTGGCTTCTCACCCATCACGACGTGCTGGGTCTTACCAACTGGCAATGGATGTTTGCGGTCGAAGGCCTGTCGGCCACGATCGTCGGCATCCTGGCGCTGTTCTTCCTGACGAGCCGCCCCGGCGAAGCGAAATGGCTGACCACAGAGGAAAGAAAGGCGCTCGTCACCGTTATCGAATCGGAAGAGCGCGGCAAGCTCTCCGAGGTGAAGCATTCCGTCTTCAGCGTGCTTAGGGATTGGCGGGTCCTAACCTTCATCGGCATCTATCTCTTCATTCAGGTGGGCGTCGGCCCGATCACCTTCTACCTGCCGGCGCGGCTGGCGCAGGCCATGGGCGGCGGCGTCAATACCTGGGTCGGCGTGCTGCTGGGTCTGCCGTGGCTCTGCGCCCTGATCGCAACGCGCTTCTTCACTGTTTATGCCGACCGGCACGACAATCACCGCATCGTCTGCATCGCCATGCTGACGGTCGGGACCATTGCACTGGGTATGATCGGGCTCACCATGAACCCCTGGGTCATGGTAATCGCCGCCTGCATCGCGGTGCCGGGGCTCGCCTCATCGCAGCCGGTGTTCTGGAGCCTGCCGACCCGCTATCTCGGTGGCGTCGGTGCCGCAAGCGGCATCGCCTTCATCGTCTCGCTCGGCAATCTCGGCAGCTTCGCTTCGCCGCAGATCAAGGCCTATGTCGATGCCGCGACCGGCAATGGCGATATCGGCTTCTATATTCTCGCCGGCTGCTGCTTCCTGTCCGTAGTGCTCCTGCTGGCGCTCGGCCCGCACCGCCGCTGGATCGTCGACAGCCACCCGGCCGCCGGCAACAGCAGCACGCACTGATGACAATGGCGGCGGCCTGATTATCCTTGTCCGGCCCTCTCGCCTTCATCCCGATCGCATCGGGATGAGGCAGGGATCGATGATCGACGGATCGAGAGCGATCAAGCAAGGGTGCTTCGGGAGCGCTCCTACGGCAATGGACGGTGCCACCGACCGCGCCTGCAATGCCAGCACCTATCGACATCGCTTAGAGCGAGATTGCGGAAGCCCCCAGATAAAGCGTGCCGGAGCTTTCGACGCTGGCCTCGAATGGCATTGACCGCAGCGGAAGCGTTTGGCGATCTTTCACGAAAAACCTTGATTTAAAAGGCTTCGGGCGTGATCACTAAGATCGACGCTACAATCAATCGTAACATGCTTGCGGAAGATATCATCCCGAAGCGAAGATGTTGCATATGATTGGGGGTGGAGGGGCGACGGTCGCCATCACAAAATATCATGAGGGGTACAGCGGCCGTCTAGTCTCATTGCAATCTGGGAGGAGCGCAACAGTGAACAAGTATGACGACAATCTGGGTCGGCGCGAGGCAAACCATAGCCCGATGACGCCTATATCCTATCTGGAGCGGGCGGCCCGCACATTTCCCGAGCGAACGGCAGTCATTCACGGAAGCCAGCGAATAAGCTATTCGCAATTCTGGAAGAATTGCCGGAAGCTCGCCTCCGCGCTTTCACGTCACGGCATTGGAAAAGGCGATACGGTGACCGTGATGCTGTCCAACACGCCACCGATGCTGGAAGCGCATTACGGCGTCCCGATGGCAGGCGGCGCCGTGCTGCACTCCATCAACACAAGGCTGGATGCGGACTCAATCGCATTCCAGCTCGACCACGCCGAATCCAGGGTCGTCATCGTGGATACCGAGTTTTCCGACGTCATGCGGCAGGCGCTGGAGAAAGCCGCGGTCACCCCGCTGGTGATCGGCTTCGACGATGCCGAATTTCCTGCGGACGCACCGTTCAAGAAGGGTGCGCCAATAGGGACCATGAATTATCAGGCGTTTCGAGCTGGTGGTGACGAGGCATTCGAATGGGCCGAGCCCGTTGACGAGTGGGATGCCATTTCCCTGAATTACACATCCGGCACCACCGGAAACCCCAAAGGCGCAGTCTACCATCACCGCGGTGCCGCACTCGCATCGCTCGGAAATGTCATTCATGCCGGCATGGGCAAGCATCCCGTCTATCTCTGGACGCTGCCGATGTTTCACGCCAATGGCTGGTGCTTCACTTGGACGGTCGCTGTGCAGGCCGGCACGCATATCTGCCTGCGATGGGTGCGCGCCAAGCCGATATTCGATGCCATTGCCGATCACGGCGTTACGCATCTGTGTGGCGCACCCATCGTCATGTCCTCGCTGGTCAACGCGCCGGACAGCGATAGGCGCGCATTTTCCCAAAAGGTCGTTTTCAATACGGCCGCTGCACCCCCGCCGGAAGCGGTTTTGGCAGCAATGGCCAATGCAGGCTTCGAAGTGACACACCTTTACGGACTGACTGAAACGTATGGTCCGGCCGTGGTCAATGAATGGAACACTGCCTGGGATAACCTTAGCAGCGCCGAGCAGGCTGCCAAGAAAGCACGGCAGGGAGTTGCCTATATCGCCCTCTCCGAACTGAATGTCATCGATCCCGAAACCATGACCCCTGTGCCGGCGGATGGAACGACCATTGGCGAAGTCATGCTTCGCGGCAACATGGTGATGAAGGGCTACCTCAAAAATCCGGCGGCGAATGACGAGTGCTTTGCCGGTGGATGGTTCCACTCGGGCGATCTTGGCGTGATGCACGAGGACGGCTACGTCCAGATCAAGGACCGCTCGAAGGACATCATTATTTCCGGCGGCGAGAACATCTCGTCGATCGAGGTCGAGGATGCGCTCTACAAGCATCCGGCCGTAGCGGTAGCAGCTGTTGTGGCCAAGCCTCACGAGAAATGGGGGGAAACTCCGGTTGCCTATGTGGAGCTCAAGCCCGGCGGGCAAGCAACCGAACAGGAGCTGATAGACCACTGCAAAACAATCATCGCCCGCTTCAAATGCCCCACGCGCATCGTGTTTGCAGAGATACCGAAGACGTCCACCGGCAAGATTCAGAAGTTCCTTCTGCGTCGGATGCCGATCTGACCTCATCGATGTCCAGTCGGTCGGAAGAAAGCGGCGCGACGTCCTTGCCTGATCTCAAAGAGCGGTGAAGCCGGCCGAGCCGATTGCTGCGAGAATGGAAACGGTCGTCACAGCCGCTTCCTCATCAAGAGCCGGTCATGGAGGATCATGCCCGCCGCCATGGCGACAACGAACAGCGGGACGGACGGCAGCCCGATCGAAAGCGCGGAGACAGCCGGCCCCGGGCAGAAGCCGGCACTTCCCCAGCCGATGCCAAAGATCGCAGAGCCCACGATGAGGCGCGTGTCGACGGCGGACTTTTCAGGCAGGTGGAACCGCGTGTCCAGGGCGGGCTTTTTCATGCGGCGCTGGAGCATGACGCCCGGCACCGCGATGAGTACCGCACCGCCGAGCACGAACATCAGGCTCGGATCCCAATGGCCACTGGCCAAATTGAGGAAGCCGAGGACGCGCGCGGGGTCGACCATTCCGGAGAGCGACAGGCCGAAGCCAAAGATCATCCCCGAAAGGAAGGCAACAGCGAGGCGCGCGTAGGTTAGACCTGTCATCTCAGTATCCCCATGGTGGTCGCCGTGATGATTCCCGCGGCCAGGAAGGTCGCGGTCGCCGCGAAGGAGCGCTTCGAGAAACGGGCGAGGCCGAGAATGCCATGACCGGAGGTGCAACCTGAGCCCATGCGGGTGCCGATGCCGACAAGCAGCCCGGAGGCAAGCACAAGGTACCAAGGGGCCGCGATCGTCACTGCCGGATAACGACCATAGGCTGCGGCGTAAAGGAGCGGGCCGGCCAGGAGACCGACGACGAACGCGATGTTGGCTGGAACCTGATATCCGCCGAGGAGACGGCCGACAATACCACTGATGCCGGCGATCCGACCGTTGACAACGAGCAGCAGAACGGCGGAGGCACCGAGGAGCATCCCGCCGAAAAGTGAGGGTAGATAAGGCGTCATCTCCGCCCCTCCGGTCCGCAGAAAATAGCGTAGAGCGCTTGGATGAGTTGCGCCGCCTTCTCTTCCGTCAGACGATAGAAGATCTGCTTGGCCTCCCGGCGTGTTTCGACGATGCCCGCCTCACGCAGCACGCCGAGTTGCTGGGAGAGTGTCGGCTGATGGATGCCAAGTTTCTCCTCCAGCGCGCTAACCGAATATTCGCCTTCGGCGAGCGCGCAGGCGAGCATCAGCCGCACGGGATGCGCCAGCGTCTTCAAAAGTGTCGCGACCTCGCCTGCCCGGCCTGCCATCTCCTCAGGCGCCAAAGCGGCGGGCGCCGATCTTTCGATTCCCGTCACCATGCGGCCCCCTCCAGCGCGTCAAGCGGAAATTTGAGGTAGCGCCAACCGTTATCCTCCGGTTCCGGCAACCGACCGCCGCGAATATTCACCTGAAGCGCATGGAGGATCAGCTTCGGCATCGGCAACGTCCGGTCTCGTGCTTCGCGAAGCGCGACGAATCGGTCCTCCGTCATGCCAGACAAATGCGCGTTGTCGCGCTTCTGTTCGCCCACCGTGCTTTCCCACTTCGCATTTCGCCCGCCCGGCTGGTAATCGTGGCCGGTGAAAAGCCGCGTTTCGTCGGGAAGCGCCAGAATCCGCTGGATCGAGTTCCAAAGAGCCTTGGCGCTGCCGCCTGGGAAATCCGCGCGTGCCGTACCCGAATCTGGCATAAAGATCGTATCGTGGATGAAGGCGGCGTCGCCGATGACATAGGTGACGGAGGCGAGTGTGTGGCCGGGCGAGAACATCACGCGGCCTTCAAGGCTACCGACACTGAATGTGTCGCCATCCGCGAAAAGCCTGTCCCATTGCGAGCCGTCCGTGGCCAACTCCGGCCAGTTGTAGATGCCCTTCCAGAGCTTCTGCACGTCGACCACGCGGGAGCCGATCGCCGTTGGCGCTTCGGTCTTCTGCTTCAGATAGTGTGCAGCCGAGAAGTGGTCGGCATGGGGGTGGGTGTCGAGAATCCATTCGACCGTAAGCCCCTCGGCCCGCACATAGTCCAGGATCGCATCGGCATGAACGGTCGCGGTCGTGCCGGACTTCTCGTCGAAGTCGAGCACGGGATCGATAATGGCGCAGGCTCTCGTCGCCGGATCGGTGACGACATACTGGATGCTGCCGGTGCGTGCATCGTAGAAACCCTTGACGCGCGGCGCTTTCCCGGCCTGCCGCTTAAGCCAGCCTGCCGCGCCGGACAGGTCAAAGCCGTGGCCTTTGCCGAAAAGTTCGATATCCTCGCTCTTCATCCGCCCATCGAGCACCTCACCAAGCGCGTAGAGCGTGAGCGCCCGTGTCCCGCTCTTGCAATGGGCCAGAACCGGTCCTTTCGCATCGGTTATCGCTTTCTGGAAGGCGCGGATATCGGCCTCGGTGATGGTCCGACCCGTGACCGGCACGAACGCATAGCCAAGGCCGGCCGATCGCGCAGCGGCGGATTCCGAGGCATTCCCCGGTTGGCCTGCCTCTTCACCGTCCGGCCTGGTGTTAATGACGGCGGCGAACCCCTGTTCGACAAGGGAAACGAAGGCAGTAGGGTCTGGTTGATCCGACACCGTCACCAGGTCGCTGACGTTAACAAGGTTCATAACACGGCTCCAAACAATCATTATATAATTTCATATAATATATATTGATTGTTTACAAGACCCTTCATAGCCCCGGACCAGCATAAAGCGCTTGCCCGCCACACATCAGTGTAAACAGGCTCGGAACGCCGACCCGTTGAAAATCTCGACAACGATTTGAAATTGACAGCAAAATCAGGTCATCTGCGAGATCGTGACCGACGCCTGTCGTGATCCCTATCAGTCTGGAAAGACGAATCTATTTCAATAGCTTAAGCGCCCTCTCGACGGGGTCTTTCTTCGATGCTTTTTCACAGAGATAGCTGTCCCTTCGCGCCAAGTGCGGAGATTTGCAGTCCTCACAGCTGTCTCCGAAAAGACTGTTGCGGTCTCTCGGACATTCGGTACCCTGTCACAACCATGTCATGAAATGCGTCGACACCTCGTGCCGAATCAAGAACGGGTGGCCAGATGGAATATTTCAGACGTTTTAACTTTTTGTTCGCGACGCCGGCCTTCGACAACGAGGATTTGGAAGGAACCCGTTATAACCAGATCGTTGAGGAAATCGAACGCTCAGGTTTCGAGGTTGTGCGCGCGCGCAATCTGGAAGACGCCGAGATCGCAGTACAGACGGACGCCGCCATCGGCTGCATGATGGTCGACTGGGGCAAGAAGGGGCTCGAGGGCAAGACTGCCTCTCTCATCAATTTGATGCGCCGCCGCGGCCTCGAATTCCCGATCATCCTGCTTATCCGCCGTAAACGCTTCGAGGACGTGCCGGTGGAGGTGCTCGACTTCATCGACGGCTATGTCTTCCTCTCCGAGGAAACGCCTGCCTTCATCGCCAAGAACCTTATCAGCCGGCTCAAGCAATATGCCGAGACGCTGAAGACACCGTTTTTCGGCGCGCTGGTAGACTATGCCGAGGAAGGCAACCAGCTTTGGACCTGCCCTGGGCACAATGGCGGCGTGTTCTACAGCCGCAGCCCCATCGGTCGGGTGTTCATGGAGCATCTGGGCGAAGCGGTGTTCCGCGACGATCTCGACAATTCGGTGCTCGACCTCGGCGACCTGCTGACCCACGAGGGGCCGGCACTTGCTGCACAGAAGGAGGCAGCCAAGATCTTCGGCGCCGAGAAGACCTATTTCGTACTGAACGGCACCTCCACCTCCAACAAGGTTGCGCTCTCCGCACTCGTGACCGACGGCGATCTGGTGCTGTTCGATCGCAACAACCACAAAGCCGCCCATCATGGCGCTCTGATGATCTCCGGCGGCATTCCGGTCTACCTGCCGACCAAACGCAACGTCCATGGGCTGATCGGTCCGATAGATTTCTCAGCCTTGGACGAGGAGGCCCTGCGAGAGCGCATCCGTACTCATCCGCTGGTGAAAGATCCCGATGCCTATAAGAAGCCACGTCCGTTCCGCGTCGCGGTGGTGGAGCAGTGCACCTATGACGGCACGATCCACAATGCCGAGATGATCCTCAAGCGCATCGGGCACCTGTGCGACTATATCCTCTTCGACGAGGCATGGGCGGGCTTCATGAAATTTCACCCGCTATATGCCGGACGCTTTGCCATGGGCCTTGGTGATCTTGGCCCCGACGCGCCGGGCATCATCGCCACGCAATCTACCCACAAACAGCTCGCGAGCTTCTCGCAGGCGTCCCAGATACACATGAAGGATCGGCATATCTCCGGCCAGAAGCGCCGCGTGGAGCATCGGCGGTTCAACGAGAGCTTCATGCAGCACGCCTCGACCTCGCCCTTCTACCCCTTGTTTGCCTCGCTCGACGTGGGGGCGCAGATGATGAAGGGTCGCTCGGGCGTGGTGTTGTGGGACGACACGATCCGTCTCGGCATCGAGCTGCGCAAGAAGATCCGGGCCGTGCGACGCGAGTTCGAGGAAAAGGAGCATCGCCCCGAGCGTCGCTGGTTCTTCGAACCTTTCGTGCCCGACCGGGTGGCAATCCCGGATGTGTCCAGCCCCGGTGCGGTGCATGATGTGCCTTGGGAGAGCGTCACCACCGACCAACTCGCCACCAATCCTGCCTTCTGGCACCTGACTCCCGACGCGGCATGGCACGGGTTTTCCGGGATGGAACCGGGCTTCGCCATGACAGATCCCAACAAGCTCACCCTGCTCACCCCGGGCTTTGATCGGGCGAACGGCACCTATGCCGAGCATGGCATTCCAGCGCCTGTGGTCGCGCAATATCTGCGGGAAAACCGTATCGTGGCGGAGAAGAACGACCTCAACTCCCTGCTGTTCCTCCTCACCCCCGGCGTGGAAGCCAGTAAAGCCGGTACATTGATCAGCGGCCTCGTCGCCTTCAAAAAACTCCACGACGACAATGCGCTGCTGGAGGAGGCAATCCCCGAATTCTATCGCCGCCGGCCGGACCGCTATGCAGGGATGCGGCTACGCGATCTGTGCGGAGAAATGCACCGCTTCTTCCGCCAAGCCAATGTCAGCGCGCTTCAGGCAATGCAGTTTTCCGCTGCACACCTACCGCCGATCGTCCTCTCGCCCCATGATGCGGCGCGCTGCCTGGTGCGCAATGATGTGGAGTATCTGCCGATCGACGCCATCGCCGGCCGCATCGCGACAACGCCGTTCGTGGTCTATCCCCCGGGCATCGCCACCATCGTACCGGGCGAACGGTTGACGGACAAGGCACAACCCATGATCGATTATCTCAAGATGTTTGAGACCAGCTTCAACACCTTCCCCGGATTTGAGGTAGAGATCCAAGGGCTCTATCGCGAGACCGATGCATCTGGCCGCGTCCGGCTCTATACCTATGTCGTTGCCGAATAGTCTGGGAAATTCAGGTTCGATCATGGAGCAGGACAAAGCAATCGTCATTCGCCCGTCCCGAGAAACCGACGTTGATGCCATGTTGGCGATCTATCGCCGCCATATTCGCCGCGGCATCGAGGATGGGGTGGACGATAGCGACACGCCGCAACCGGACGATCTGCGGGAGCGGCGCAAGAATTTGAAGAACCGCCGCTTCCCCCATGTCGTCGCGATCAAAGGCGGAGTGGTGGTAGGCTACGCCTATGTGGTGTTGTTCCGCAAACGCCCGGCCTATCGTTACACCGTCAAGCACTCGATCTATGTGCATCACGACCATATCGGCCAGGGCGTCGGGAGCCTGCTCATGCGCGGGCTGATCGACGCCTGCGCAGCCGCCGGTTTCCGGCAGATGATCGGTTATATCGATGCCGATAACGTTGCTTCGCTCGCCCTGCACGAACGGTTCGGCTTCGCGCGCGTTGGTTTATTGCCAGGGGTCGCCTATCGTTACGGCCGCTGGGCCGACAGCGTGATGGTCCAGCGCTCGCTCGGCTCCGGCACGACCACTGCGCCACCACCGCCAGCGCTTTCAACACGCTGAAACGAACGGGAATGATGCGCGATGAGTATGCTGACATCTCTATCCCAGGAGTCGCGGCCGTCAGGGACCGCCCCTCGGTGTCGCCAGGCCAGTCCGTCTCGCTCAAGATCGATGTGAAGAAAGCGCATCTGTTCGAGCCGGTACGCGGCAAGCGGCTGCCTTGAGCGGATCATCATGAATATGCTGGCATTTTAGCCGTGGCCGATTTTACATTGGCGTTACGCACCCAAAAGTGGCCAAGGGGCGTGATGGGGATGCGGATGCGTACGGTAGCAATGTTGATTTTTCCCGGCGTTCAGATGCTGGATGTGGCCGGACCTCTCGATGTCTTCGCCGAGGCGACCGTCTTTCTCACCGGCGACGATGGATACCAGGTGACATTGATTGGTCCCGACCGAGCTCCCCTTTGCGCATCGAATGGCATGACGCTGGTCGCGGATCTATCCTATGACGAAGCAGCCGGGCCCTACGACCTGTTCCTGATCGCGGGCGGCCCCGCCCTTCCGGATACCAAGTTCCCGCAAAACCTGATCGATTGCGTCCGCCGCCTGTCCGCCGCCAGTCGGATCTTCGGTTCGGTTTGCACCGGGGCATTCTGTCTGGGAGCGGCGGGGCTTCTCGATGGGCGCAAGGTTACCACGCACTGGCAAAATGCGCGGCGTCTTGCATCCACCTTTCCGAAGGCGGATGTTGAAGTCGACCGGATCTATCTGCGCGACGGGCCGATGATTACCTCCGCCGGAGTGACGGCCGGCATCGACCTTGCCCTGTCGCTGATCCGCGACGATCACGGATCAGCATTGGCGCTTTCTGTCGCAAAGCGACTGGTCGTCGTGGCCCAGCGTCAGGGCGGCCAATCGCAGTTCAGCCCCTATGTGGAAACGCTCTCGGACGAGAAATCTCCGATCTCCGTTGCGGCTGCGTTTGTCATGTCCAACCTGAGAGAGCGGCTCTCGGTGGCGGACCTTGCCACTGCCGCCTCCATGAGCGTCCGCAGCTTTGCGCGGGCATTCGTTGCCGGCACGGGACATCCCCCAGCCGAATTCGTCGAAAAGGCCCGCATCGACGCCGCGCGCAACATGCTCGAGCGAACGGACGACCCTCTCAAAGTGATCGCGTACGAATGCGGCTTCGGCAACCCGAAGCGCATGCGTCAGGTCTTCGCACGAAATCTCGGCATCTCGCCGGTGCAATACCGAGATCAGTTCAAGGCTCCGAAGTGAAGCCCGATCAACTTTCCCACGGAGAGCTGAGGATCATCTCGACAAAATCTCCGCGCTTGTAGGTCGGGTCCATCTTGGAAAGCACATCGGCCTTGACGTTGCCGAACGTCGTTTCAGGCTTACGGATCGTGCCAAGGCAGAAGGACGTCAGGATGCCGTGCTTGAACTTCAGCCCGCGCGGATGGCAACGGCAAACTTCTTCGCGCTGGCCATCGCTGACGTCATGATAGCCGATGCCCAGCACGTCCATTTCCACGCCGGCGGTCACGAGCGCCACGGTTGGTCTCTTGTGCTGCGGGATCCCGGGAGTGGTATGAAGCGCGATCGAATCCCAGACGTCATCGACATCGCGCTCGGAGACGTCATAGGAGGTCAGGAACGCTCGGGCTGCATTTGCGCCGTCGACCTCGAAGCGGTCCGTCTCGCTGGCATATTCGTCCATGATGCCCATGTCATGGAACATGGCGCCGATATAGAGAAGCTCCGGATCATAACCGAGCCCCTTTCGATTGCCCGCCAGGGCGCCGAAGAGGAAAACGCGACGCGAGTGGTGGTAGAGGAGATCCGTTTCCGTATCCCGTACCAGCTCGGTTGCGGCCCTTGTCATTGCGCTGTCCGGGATAGCGATGCCCGCGATCATCTTCGGTTCGTCTGCCATCGATGGGTTCCTTTGAGAAAGATTGAACGATACCGAGATCGAGGTTGCCGGGTGCTGAAAAGGCTGCGGGGCGAACCGTCTCGTTGGCCGCAACATGGCAGTCGGCACCCGCCCTCGGCAATCGATCCGAGGGGGCGGTTCCTGCCAATTCGAGCCCGTTTTCGACCGATGGCATATGCTGAAGAAGTCGCCGTGCAGTTCAGGATTGCCGATGAAGCGATGCTGTGGCTTGGCGGCCAATGGGCTTAGCCCCTAGACAATCTACCGATGTGGAGAGCGATCTCGTCTTTCCGCGAAGCCGCGCCACGCATCAGACTTTTCGCGCTCTGCGATTGGCCGCCCTTGCGCCAGCAATCGCATGCACACCGGCGGGGGCAGCGACGGACGCCCGTTTTACAAGCGAACATTCCAGCTTGGTAATCTGGTAACGGCGCTCCCGCGGCAATATCGCTGTCTCAAGATGTTCGATCGCCCATTGGCCCATTGCCATGTGCGGAAGGACGGAGGTCGTCAGAGGAGGCACGAGATGACGGGAAATGTCTTCGTCATCGTAACCTATCACTGACATATCCTTCGGGATATGCAGCCCCGCCTCTTTGAGAGCCTCATAACATCCGATGGCGGTGCGGTCGTTCTGGCAGAAGATTGCAGTCGGGCGCTCGGCAAGCGAGAGCAACTTCATCGTCGCGGAATAGCCGGCACTCGCCGACCAGTCGCCCTCGATCACCAGTTCGGGGTCGAATGGAATGTCGGCCGTTGCCAGAGCCCTGCGATAGCCCGTCAGCCGGTCCTGAGCCGCCTGCATCCATGGCTCGCCGGTGATCGTCGCGATCCGATGATGGCCGTGCGAGATCAAATGCCGGGTGGCCGTCTGGCCGCCCGCGATTTCGCTCGGGATGACCGCCGGAAACGCATAGTCCGAGGTGTAGCAATTAAGGAGAACAAGCGGAATATTGAGGTCGTACAAATAGTCGGGGAGTTCCACCTCGCGGGTGAATATCGTCATGTAGATAAGGGCCGAAATCCCGCTATTGGTAAGCGCCTTTATTGCCCGCGGCTCCATGACCGGATCGCTCATCGTCTGGGCGACGAGCAGGACATTGCCGGCATTCCACGACGCCTGACGCGCGCCTTCTATGGCAACGACCGCCTCCGGGCTGGTTGCAAGCTGGTCGACCGCAAAGCCGATGACGCCATCCAGTTTCGACTGGGATGCAAGCGCCGGCGGCGTGGTAAACACCGGGGCGACATAGCCGAGCTGACGGGCCGCTTCGATGACCCTGTCGCGGGTCTGTTGTGACAGGCGCATGCCGGGCGTATTGTTGAGGACGAAAGAGACGGCAGCCTGCGAACATCCGGCAGCCTTGGCTATGTCTGTCATCGTAACCCTGCTGCCCAGACGGCGGCCCTTCCGCTTCGGCGCCGTGTTGCCGTCGGCCGCTTGCCCACCGTCTGCGGCGATTGTTCTTTTCATAGCGATATCTCGTCTCCCCTGAAGCGAAACTGGCGGACATTTCCCCACCGCCTTGCCCCGCGCTAATTTTTATTAGCACTGTTGAGAGGATTTCGGCAACTGTCGAAGGGTAGAATAGCGAATTGTCAACGTATCAAAGCCGTCCTTTGCCCAAAAGCTTGATGGAAAACGACACTTGTGTCGCAACGTCGGAGGAAATGCCCCATGGTCATTAAGGTAATACTATTTACTAATTGAAATTAGTTGTATACCGTTGACCGCGTGGTTGGACGTGCCGTGTCTCGCTTGCGAGAGGCCCTAGGAGGGGGTTCAGGACCGGTCTGCCGCGAGTTGCAACTGGATCCTGCTAACGGGTCTATGGGAGGATTATCATGAAATACGTAACACGTGGTGCTGCCGCCTTTGCGGCAGGGCTGATGCTGAGCTATGCAACGGCCACGGTCGCCTATGCTGCCGACAAGCCGACGCTGGCATTCGTCGTCAACGGCGCGTCCGACTTCTGGAAGGCCGCCGAAGCCGGCGTCAAGAAGGCACAGGCGGAGCTGCCGGATTTCAACTTGGAACTGAAATATCCCGAGCAGTCTTCCGTCGCGATTCAGCAGCGACTGATGGAAGACCTGGTTTCAGCTGGCGTCAAGGGCATCATGGTTTCGGCTGTCGATCCCAAGACCTCGACGGATGGCCTGAACAAGATCGGCTCGCAGACCGCCCTGTTTACGACTGATAGCGATGCGCCGGATACGAACCGCGTCGCTTATATCGGCTCGTCGAATGTCGATGCCGGCAAGCAAGCTGCCGAAATCGCCAAAAAGGCCATGCCGAACGGTGGCAAGTGCATCGGCTTCGTCGGCCTGCTCGGTGCCGACAATGCCAAGGAGCGTATCAAGGGCATGAAGGACGGTATCGCCGGCACGAAGATCGAGCTGACAGACGTGCGCGGCGACGATATCGACCAGACCAGAGCCAAGAAGAACGTCGAGGATGCACTTGTTGCCAGCCCTGACGTCACCTGCATGGTCGGCTTCTATTCCTACAATACGCCACGCATCTACGAGGCGCTGCGCGAAGCGGGCAAGCTCGGCCAGATCACCGTCGTCGGCTTCGATGACGATCCGATCACGCTCGGCGGTGTCAAGGAAGGCACGATTGCCGCCACGGTGGTGCAGCAGCCCTACCTGTGGGCCTATCAGGGCATGAAACTGATGGCCGCCTATCTGAAGGGCGACAAATCGGGTATTCCTGCTGGAAAGCTGATCATCATCCCGACGAAGATTATCGGCAAGGATGACGTCGACGCCTATGCCGCAAATTTGAAGGCGATGGCCGGCAACTGAAGATCATCTCCTGTAACAGCGCCGGCCATTGATCCGGCGCTGTTACACCTTGATCGCGCGCGAAGCTGAGATCGGCATTCAAGCCGCATCGCATATCCTGCAGGCTCTATATCCGTTATGAACCAACGATCAGACACACTGGTATCAACAGAAACGACGGCGCCCTTTCTCAGCCTCTCGGGCATCGGCAAGACCTATCCTGGCGTCGTTGCGCTTGATGACTTCTCGATGGATGTCAGCCCCGGCGAAGTGATCGGGCTCGTCGGCGAGAACGGCGCCGGCAAATCGACGCTGATGAAGATCCTGGGTGGCGTCGTAAAGCCCGACCGCGGAACCATTCTGCTCGACGGAGCGGAACATGCTGCCCTTAGCGTTGAAAGCAGCATCGCGTCTGGAATTGCCTTTGTGCATCAAGAGCTCAACCTGTTCGAAAATCTCGACGTTGCAGCCAATATTTTCCTCGGCCGCGAGCCGCTGCGCGGCGGCGCCCTGAAGCTTGTCGACCGACGCCGCCTGCGCATGATGGTCGCGCCGCTCTTGAAGCGCGTCGGCGCGAATTTTTCGGCGGACACGCCGGTGGCCTCGCTGTCGCTTGCTCAACAGCAGATGGTCGAGATCGCAAAGGCGCTGTCCATCAACGCTCGCCTTGTGATCCTTGACGAGCCGACATCCAGCTTGCCGCTTGCCGAGACCGAAAAGCTTCTTGCCGTCATCTCCGCGCTCAAGGCAGATGGCATCAGCGTCATCTTCATTTCCCACCGCCTGCATGAGGTCGAGCGCGTCGCCGATCGCGTCGTCGTTCTGAGAGATGGAACGCTCGCGGGGACGCTCCCCAAAAACCTGATCGATCACGACCGGATGGTAAAGCTGATGATCGGTCGGGCACTGACCGCGCGTGTTGCGGAAGCCCACCGGCCGCCGGGCAATGTCGCGCTGAAGGTCACGGCCATTCGCACCGCCGCTTATCCGACCCGGCCGGTCGATCTCGCCATCAACTATGGGGAGATCCTTGGGTTGGCCGGCCTCGTCGGATCGGGCCGAACGGAGCTCGCTCGTGTGCTCTTCGGGATCGACAAAAACTATGGCGGCTCCACGGCGCTTGATGGCAAAGACGTCAAGCTTACCTCTTCGACGAAAGCGGTCGCCAATGGCATTTTCCTGGTGCCGGAGGACCGCAAGCTCAACGGCATCCTTCTCGATCTGCCGATCTCGCAGAACATATCCCTGCCCAATCTTCCCGTTCACGCGCCTCGGTTCATGGTTTCGTCGGAGCGGGAAAATGCCGCCGCGGAAATCCAGGGCAAGCGGCTTGGTATCAAGGCGCCTTCCGTGTCGGCCCGCACCGGTACGCTTTCGGGCGGCAACCAGCAAAAGGTCGTCCTGGCCAAGTGGCTATCGATGAACCCGAAGGTGATGATCTTCGACGAACCGACCCGCGGCATCGATATCGGGGCGAAGAATGAAATCTACGGCCTGATGCGCAAACTCGCCGACGCCGGCGTAGCGATCCTGATGATCTCAAGCGACATGGAGGAGGTCATCGGCGTCTCCGACCGTATCGCGGTCATGCATGAGGGGCAAATCGCCGGGATCCTCGAGAAAGATAAGTTCAGTCAGGAAAACGTGCTTTTGCTGGCCGTCGGCAAGGCGATACACTAACGGCTGCGGCCAAATCGAATGGATATACGATGAGTAAGAAAGATCTGGGCTTGCTCCTGTTGATCATCGCCGTCGGCATTGTCGTCGCGATCATCAATCCGCGCTTCCTTCTGCCGATCAACCTGGCCAATACGTCAAATCTCATCGGCCTTTTCGGGATATTATCGATCGGGCAAGCCTTCGTGATCATCACCGGCGGGATCGAACTCTCCGTTGGCTCCCTCGTTGCCTTCCTCGGCGTACTCTTCATCGATTTCGTCGCCGTCCAGAACATGCCCTGGCCCATCGCGCTGCCGGTGATCCTGATCCTCGGTGGCATTTTCGGTGCAATCCACGGCTGGCTCATTACGCGGCTCAACCTCCAGCCCTTCGTCGTCACTCTTTGCGGCTTGTTGATCTATCGCGGGGCGGCGCGTTTCTATACGGCTGATGGCACGGCAGGTTTCGCCTTCGGCCAAAACTTTCCCGACTTGGAATTCCTGACCGCCGGCCGATTTTACGGCGTGCCAAACACCTTCATCGCGCTGGTGATTATCGCGGCCGTCATGTGGATCGTCCTTCATCGCTCCGTGTATGGACGCTATCTCTATGCCATCGGCAAGAACGAGGAAGCCGCGAAATATTCCGGCATTCGCACCGCCAAGATGGTGATGATCGCCTATGTCATATGCGGCGTGCTGACGGCGCTCTCCGCGATCTATTTCGCGATGTACACCCGTTCGATCTCGCCGGCGAGCCATGGGCAGTTCTACGAGCTCTACGCCATTGCAGCGGCGGTGCTGGGCGGCTTTTCGCTGCGCGGCGGCGAAGGATCTCTGATCGGCGTGGTCTTGGGCACGATCCTGCTGCAGGAGTTGCAGAACCTCGTCAATCTTCTCGGCATCCCCTCCTCGCTCAACTTCGCGGTCATGGGCGGCGTTATCCTGATCGGGGTGCTGATCGACCAGCAATGGACCGCAATCCGCGCAAGGCGGCTCCTGATATCGGCCGCCCGCCGGCCTGACGCGCGGCTGCCCGCCGAGTAAGCGCAGTCACCTTTAGGCCCGATTAGCCGCGCAGGCCGATGCTGCTCGGGCCGGAACCAGCCTGCTTCCGCAGCGCCAGGCCGACGGTTCACGTCGCGTCTATGCGCCATAAACCATCCGTTAGGCATTTGTTGACCATAATTGGAGCGAAAGCGATGTCGCAGATGCGGCGCCTCTGATTTCCTGTGTCTTTTACCAAGGGCGAAAGTCGTATCCGTGCACCTAGCGATCCTTTCCATTCCGACGACAACTTTAGCAATGGCCCTGTCCTTCGTCGCTTGCAGAGTGGCGCTGATTGCAGTGCTGGTGCTGGGCGCTTTAGCCGGAACTGCGCAGGCAGCGGCCGACGACCGAGTGCTCAAGCTCTTCTTCACGCATACCGGCGAACGCGCGACCATCGTCTTCAAGCGGGGTGGCAAATTCGATCCGAAGGGCTTGGCGCAGATCAACCGCTTCCTGCGCGATTGGCGGAAGAACGAGCCGACCAGGATCGATCCGGACTTGCTCGATCTGGTCTGGGAAGTCTATCGCCGCAGTGGCGCAAGGGAACCCATTCACGTCGTCTCGGCCTATCGCTCGCCTTCGACAAACAGCATGCTGCGAAACCGGTCGCGGAGTTCCGGTGTCGCGAAACACAGCCAGCACACGCTTGGCAAGGCGATGGACTTCTACATACCGGGCGTGAAGCTTGCGACCCTGCGCGCAGTGGCTATGCAGATGCAGGTCGGCGGCGTCGGCTTCTATCCGACATCCGGATCGCCGTTCGTGCATCTGGACGTCGGCAATGTCCGTGCCTGGCCCAGAATGTCGCGCCAGGAGCTCGCGCGGCTCTTTCCAACGGGGCAGACCATGCATCTGCCAGCAGATGGAAGGCCGCTGCCGGGTTACGAAGTCGCGGTCGCGGAATCAAAGAAACGCGTCCGCCTGGCGGGAAGCAGGATTGCGGCCGTTGCGGATGAAGACGATGACGCCGAAACCCCGGCGACCTCCTCCGACCCTCTGGCCGGCAGAAGCCTTGTCACCGCCATGCTGCCGACGCCTCGAAGCCGGGCCGGCAACGGACTGGAGCTTCAACTCGGCAAACGGATAGCGGAAGAGAATGAAATTCGACCCTTCGCCGACCTCGCATCCTATACCGTCCCACTGCCGGCTTCGCGACCGAACAGCATCGTGGTGATCCCGACATCTGCCCCTGAAAGAACCGTCCCCACGGCCCTTGCGAGCCTGGTGGTGGGACGCAACGATGCGGGCAATCTGCTCGTTGCGGATCGCTCGGGAGCTTCGCTGAACGATGCCATGGCGAGGATGCAGCCCATGGCGGATCTGCCGACCACCGCCGCACAGGAGGTATCGGCCGGGGTCGGTGCCATATCCACAGGGGCCCTTGTCGCATGGGCCTTGCAGCCTCCGGGCACTGCGATGGAAATGACGCTTCCCGATCTGGTCGGTGCGCCGCTCCCCATGGAAGCAGATGCAACAGACGCCGGGCACAGTGCTTCCGCGGTTGCCGAGGATAAATTCGACAGCGAAAGATTTGGCTTCGAGGGCTGAACTTCGCTCGCGGCCGCGGTTTTGCGCGTGAAAACCCGAGTGCCCGCGTTACCTCGTAAAGGCGCGGCTCCAAGGGCAAGAGCTTCGGCGGTGTCAATGTGCTCGGGCCCTGGATCGTCACCAAGGATGAGCTCACCGATCCCTACATGCTCAAATCGGAACATCGCGCTCAGTCCGACGTTAGCCTCATGAGGTTGCGGGTCGTGCCAAGCGGACGCGATGGCACCGAAGAATATGGAGATTTTTCCGCTTTCTCTCCATAGCCAACGAAATGGCAGGCGAGCTTCTCACCCATCCGATCGGCAACCTCTCCAAGATCTATAGGAGCTAGAACACGGCTCGACCGGATGCGCGGGCGTCCCTATATTCGGGGAATAAGGTCGCCCCAGACTGTGGGCGTCGGATCTAGCCGGAAGACGACATCATGGATCGGCTCAGCAACGCCAATGCCGCCAGTACCCTTCTTTCCAGCAGGGATCGCGGCTGGACAGGTCTGGAGGCAGAGTTCCTGCATATTCAGGCCGGCCGCACACATGTGCCCGGATCGCGAACGCACCGGCTGGGCATTCATTTTGGACGCGCCGTGAATGCCCACTGCCAGTGCGATGGCCGGTATTATCGCCGACCGCAGAAACACGGCGATATCGACGTCGTTCCCGCGGGACTGGATGGCTGGTGGGAAGATGATCGCGATTGCACCATTCTGCGGCTGAACATCCGGCCGGAACTCCTCAATGCCGCCGCCCGCGAGCTCGGCCGGGATCCGGAAACCGTTTCGCTGGCACCTAAATTCCAGCTTCGTGATCCACGGATCGAGTCGATAGCCTGGGCCATCAAGGCGGAGATCGAGGCGATCATACCGTCCGACAGGACTTATGCGCACATGCTGGGCATGGCACTCGCAATCCGACTGGTGGAAAGCGACGGGCAAAAGCGGTTCGAGCCGGCCGACGCACGCGCGACATTGACCAGCCGACAACAACGACGTCTTACGGAATTCATCGAGGATCATATCGATCAATCATTGTCTCTTGCCGATCTCGCCGCGGTCGCAGGGCTCAGTGTATCGCATTTGAAACCACTGTTTCGCGCCACCTTCGGCATGCCGGTCCATAGATATGTCCTGACGCGCCGGGTCGAGCGCGCCAGATTGCTTCTTATGGCTGCAAACATGCCCGTCGCTCAGGTCGCATTGGAGACTGGCTTTGCCCACCAAAGCCACATGGCGCACTGGATGCGGCGCATTCTCGGGCTCACGCCCGGCATGATAACCCGAATGCATTCCTGACATCGATTGTCGTCCGAACCTGCAATAGGCTGTCCGAACCTGCGCGAACCAGCGTGCGCCAATGGATAGGTTTGCTGGCAGACGAACAGGAGAAGAGGAAGACACGATGCACGTCATTCTAGGCGCCACCGGGAAAATCGGCCGCACGACTATTGCCGCCCTGCGCAAAGCCGGGGCGCCGATCCGCGCCGTGCTGCGCGACCCCTCGCAAGCGCGGGAGTTTTCCGACCTCGGCTGCGAGATCGCCATTGCCGACCTGCATGATCGCCGGGCCCTGGCCACGGCAATGAATGGCGCCCGCGCCGTCCAAGTCATCTGTCCGGTCGATATTCGCGCGGAGCATGCGCATTCGCGAATGTCGCAACTGATCGATTCACTGGGCGAGGCTTTGGCGGCAGCCAACCCTCAGCTCGTCCTCGCCATCTCCGACTACGGCGCGGAGCAAAGCTCCGGCACAGGCGTCACCTTGATCTTTCACGCGTTGGAGGCGCGGCTGCGAAAGCTGCCTTCCAGGCTTATCCTCCTGCGATCGGCCGAACATATGGAGAATTGGTCACGTCTTGCGAAAGCCGCCGCCGAGAGCGGCCGATTGCCGAGCTTCTATCATCCGCTGACCAAGCTGCTCCCCACCGTCTCTGCCTTCGACGTGGGGGCGATATCAGCCGAACTGCTGCTGGATAACAGTAACGCAAAACTCAGAATCGTCCACGCTGAGGGTCCGAGACGCTACACGCCAAATGACGTCGCCGCCGCCATTGGCCTTCTGGCCGGCCGCAGCGTCGTCGCCCAGCCGCTGCCCGAAACGGAATGGCGGACCGTGCTGATACGAGCGGGTCTTTCCGAGGACTATGCAAGGCTGCTGATAGAACTTTATGTCGCCCACAATGCCGGCAGGATAGATGCGGAAAGCGATGTAGGCGAGATCCGCCGTGGCAAGATTGAGTTGGTGGACGCGCTGCGGCCGCTTCTCGGCGCACAAAGGTGAGCTTACAGCCTCAATGCATTCCTCCACCGCCGCCTTCCTTCAGGTTGACGTTGCTGAGGATCAGAGCGAGCGGGATGGCGCAGAGTACTACCAGCATCAGCACGTGAAACACATCAATATAGGCCAGGAAGCTTGCCTGGGTTTGCACTTGCTGGCCGATCCAGGCAGTCGCCTGGGCTGTGGCATTCGCCGTCGTTGCTCCTCTTTCCGCGAAATAGCGCGACATTGTCTGCAGCGTTTCGTGGTAGGCGGGCGAGGACGGCACGATATGTTCCACCAGCCGGCTTTGATGCCATTGCTGGCGATGCGCCAGCACGTTGGAAGCGATACAGACGCCGATAGAGCCGCCGATGTTGCGGGCAGCATTGATCATGGCAGACGCCTGATTGGTCTGATCCCGTCTCAGGCCATAGTAGGAGGCCGAGGTGATCGGGATGAAGATCAGCGGCAGTCCGAGGCCGATATAGAGGCGAGACCAGACGAAGAAACCGAAGTTCAGGCCGGGACAAAGCCGCGTCAGCTGCCACATCGACACCGCGATAATCGCCGCGCCGACGGCGATCAGATATTTCGGCTGGATCAACGAATTCAGGCGACCTGTGACGAACATCATCACCATGGTGACGAGGCCACCGGGCGACAGCGCCAAACCGGCCCAGGTTGCCGTGTATCCATAGTTCTGCTGCACGACCTGCGGAATGAACTGTGTGGTAGCGATCAGGATCGCGCCGGTTGCCATCATCACGATGAAACAGGATCCAAATTGCCGGGTGCCAAGCAGCCATCCATCGACGATCGGGTTGGCCTTCGTCAGCACCCAGGGAATTGCGAGAGCAAACGCCAAAATACATATCGCCGTCGTCGCAATGATGAAGCCGGAACCGAACCAATCCTCCGTCTGCCCACGATCGAGGGTAAGTTCGAGCGAGCCTAGAAAGGTCGCGACCAGCAAAAAGCCGACGAGATCGAAACGGACTCCCTTCTTTCGGAACTCCTGACGTTTCTGCGCCGTCTCGGGGCTCTCCTTCAACAAAATATAGACAAGGGCGAAGGCGAAAACGCCGACAGGACCGTTGATAAGGAAGCACCAGTGCCAGGAGAAGTTGTCCGACAGATAGCCGCCAAGCGTCGGACCCACGACCGGTGCGACCACGACGGCCACGCCGAAAAGCGCGAAGGCCTGGCCGCGCTTTGCCGGCGGAAAGGCATCGGCGAGGATGGCCTGCGAGGTCGGGATCATACCGCCACCGGCAAACCCCTGGATGACCCGGAAAATCAGCAATGTCTGCAGGTTCCAGGAAAGACCGCACAGGATAGAGGCGATCGTGAATGTCGCGAGACACAGGAGGTAGAACCGTCGCCGCCCGAACCGCTCGGAAAGATAGCTGCTGGCAACAAGCACGATGGCGTTGGACACCAGATAGGTCGTCACCACCCAGGATGCCTCGTCGGAGCTAACCGCAAGACCGCCGGAGATATAGCGCAGCGCGACATTGGCAATCGTGGTGTCCAGCACCTCCATGAAGGTCGCAAGCGACACCACGATCGCGATCAGCCACGGATTGGTGGCGTGGGCGGCAACTCCTGTCCCGCCGGCGGCTGAGCTTGCCCCGCTCATCTCAGTTCCTCGGGCGAACCGTAACCGTCGGGACCACGGACATGCCGGGACCGATGGCGACATCGGCAGGCCATGTGTCGACGATGATCTTGACCGGCACGCGCTGGGTAACCTTCACATAGTTGCCGGTGGCGTTTTCAGCGGGTAGCAGCGAGAACGCCGTGCCGGAACCGGGCTGGACGGAGGCGACCTTGCCGTGCAGCATGTGATCGGGATAGGCGTCGAGCGTCACATCCACCGGCTGGCCCGGCCGCATGTCCGTCAGCTGTGTCTCCTTGAAGTTCGCGGTGATCCAGATTTCGTCAGGAACGAACATCGAGATCGCCTGCCCCGCCTCGACATATTGACCCTTGGCGCCGGTGAGGCGAACGACGCGACCCGGCTGGGCTGCGGTGATCGTCGTATAGCTCAGGTTTTGTTGCGCCTCCTCGGCCTGCGACTGGGCTTGCTTGAGGCTGGCAAGTGCACTGGATTTCTGGGCCTCCGAGACCGCCTTGTTCTTCAGCGCCGACGTGACGTTCGCCTGCATCTGTGCGAGGCTCGCCTGATCCTGCTGCAAAGTCGCGGTTGCCTGTTGCACCGACTGCACGCTGCCTGATCCACTCTTGACCAGCTGCTGCTGACGATTGGCTTCCTGCTGCGCATATTGAAGGGCGGCGGTTGCCGAATTTTGTTGCGCTCTTGCCACGTCGATAGCAGCGTCGGCCGCGTCGATTTGTGCGCTGGTGCTTTGGACCGAGGCATTGGCGACTTCAATCTGCCCATTCGCCTGATCGAGTGCGATCTGGTAATCGCGCGGATCGATCTTCAGGATGACGTCGCCAGCTTGCATATGCTGGTTATCGGTCACCGGAACATCCGCCACATAGCCGGAGACCTTGGCGGCAACCGAAAAACTGCGTGCATCGACGAACGCGTCATCCGTCGATTCGTAGGGATAGAAATAGACCCGCCAGGCAAACCACGAGGCAACGATCGAGGCCGCCAGCACCACAATGCCGAACAAAACCCAGAAGGGGTGGCGACGGATGAAAGACGGCCGCTTCGTTTCCGGCGCAGGGGTTGGACTATCCGCATTCGCGGGGATCTTCTGCTTGGGCCGATTTGGCTTGGTTTCCATGATATTGGGTTGATTGTCAGCCATAACATGACCTTTGATTGTTGTCCTGCACGGTTCGGTTCCAGATGGCGGTGGTCAATGCCGCAGAAAACTTCGGATCTTCTTCAGATCTCGAATGAAGGCGAGCCGGCTTCTTTCCTTCTCGTCCGGCTCCCTGATCCGCAAGAGCGCCGAGGGATGAATGGTCACCAGAATATCAACCTCCCCTGCTGGGCGAATAATGTGACCGCGGTCGCGCATGACCTTGATCTTCGAGCCGAGCAGCGAGGATACCGCTGTTGCACCGAGCGCCACTACCAGCCTCGGCTTCAGGAGCTCAAGTTCAGCCCCCAGCCACCAGGCGCAACGCTGCACCTCCCCGGCATTGGGCCTTGCATGAAGACGCTTCTTGCCGCGCATCTGGTATTTGAAATGCTTGACGGCGTTGGTGACGTAGCAGCGGCCCCGATCGACATCAGCCTCTTCCAGACATTGATCCAAAAGACGGCCAGCCGGCCCGACGAACGGTTTGCCTGCCAGATCCTCTTTGTCGCCGGGCTGTTCGCCGACAAGTACGATCTCCGCATTCTGCGGCCCCTCGCCGAAGACAAGATGCGTCGCATCGCGATAGAGATCGCAGCGCATGCAGGCATCTGCATCGCGGCGCAGATCATCGAGCGTCGCCGCTTCGGCATGAGCACGCGCGAGCGACGGGCCAGTGATGGACAAAGGAAGTTTTTCGAGCATTGGGGGCTCGCAACGGTTTTAAAAGCTATCGCAAGACGAACTGATCGAGGTTCTTTTTGTTCCATGCCGGCCGATTTCCTCACTCGGGAACCCTCACCTCCGATCTTCGTTATGACGAAGAAATCATGCACATGGAGGAGATATCATGAGCAGCGAAGGCAAGACCGGCTCCTACACGCTGACCGCGTTCTTCGACGATGAATATGATGCGGAGGCTGCGGCCGAAGCATTGATGGATGCCGGCATACCTAAGGATGCCGTCACCATGACGCCGGGCAACCGCCCTGACACGGACCCTATCGACCATCTCGGCTTTCTCGACGCATTGACGGGAATTTTCTTCCATGAGGAGCAGCGCGCCGCCTATGCCACAGCTCTCGAACGCGGCGGAACGCTGGTGACCGTGCAGGTGAACGAGCAGCAGCACAACATCGCCCTGCCGATCCTGGCTGAGAAAGGCCAGATCGACCTCGACGAGCGCGAGTGAGGGAGAGATTAGACTGTATGTTCGCGGGGTGAAGGTGGCCCGCCCCCGCGGTAAGCTAAATCGGGGGTTGCTCTGGATAGGCCGGAGCCTTGCCCCATGCTTAGCGAGGGCGAACCATGAAAGAAGATAGCGTAATTTTCATCGGCCTGGATACGTCGAAGCTGAAGATTTCTGTGGCGATAGCCGATGGAAGCCGCAACGGCGAGGTGCGGTTTTTCGGCGACATTTCCTCGGAGCCGACATCAGTAGCATCGATGGTCAGCAAGCTTTCCGAGCGCGGAGCTAAGCTTCACTTTTGCTATGAAGCCGGCCCCACTGGTTACGGTCTTTACCGCCAGATTGTCGAACTGGGGCATGATTGCGTGGTCGTGGCGCCGTCACTGGTACCCAAGCGTGCGGGCGATCGGGTGAAGACAAACCGCCGGGATGCCATGAGTCTGGCGCGCCTGCACCGGGCGGGAGAACTGACCGCGGTCTGGGTCCCAGATGAAGGCCACGAGGCGATCCGCGATTTGGTGCGGGCGCGCGAGGCGGCCAGCGACGCGCTGAAGCAGGCCCGTCAGCAACTTCAGTCCTTCTTGTTGCGTCATGGCCGGATCTATGCCGGCCGCGAACCATGGACGCGTGCCCATCGAAAATGGCTAACGTGCCAGGCCTTCGATCATCCCGCTCACCAAATCCTGCTGGCGGAATATAGCCAGGCTGTCGCGGATGCCAGCGTGCGCCTGGATCGGCTGACCAAGCTGGTCGTCGAGACCGCAGCATCCTGGTCAATGGCCCCGGTTGTGGCCGCCTACCAGGCGATGCGGGGCGTCGCGTTCATGACGGCGGTCACCTTTGTCGTCGAAATCGGCGA
>NZ_JAAZQI010000031.1:0-45211 GCF_012275345.1 Rhizobium sp. SG570
TCGCGAGAGGCCGGATACATTTATGCAACTGGAATCGTCATTTGCGATGTCGCGAACCCTTGCAAGGACGGGGCGGACCATACATTCTTTCCCAAGAGGTCTTTTAAAGCCGCATTGTCCAGCATCGCATCTGCCAGGAGCCGTTTCAGCTTCGTGTTCTCGTCTTCCAGCGTCTTCAGCCGCTTGGCTTCGGATACGTCCATACCGCCGCATTTGGCCTTCCATTTATAGATGCTGGCATCGCTGACGCCGTGCTTGCGGCAAAGCTCTGAGACCGGCGTGCCAGTCTCGTGCTCCTTCAAAATGCCGATGATCTGCTCGTCGGTGAAACGGTTGCGCTTCATTCTCTGGTCCTCTCAATGGGCCAGAGCTTACTTCAAAATGGATTATTTCAACGGGGCAAGGTCACCGGCGCTGGGCGGCGGGCCGACGTTTGCAAATGGGGCAACGGGAGTTTGAGTAGAGGGCGCGGGCCTCATTAAAGAGGAAATCGCTCGTGACAGCTTTGAGTCGTTGGCGGTGCGCTTTCTTGGTGACTACCTCGCATTCGAACGCATCTGCGTGTGATGTGTGTTGGATGGCGCACTGGAGGTATGATGCAGTTTCGGAGTAAGGTCCGGTTCTGGGAGCGTGAAATCACAAAGGTCATGACCGAATTGGGAGCGCAAAGCGGTCATTGCGTGTGGGCCGCGAGTCACTCATCAAAATCGCGTTGCCAGCATCTTGCTCTTCATGGGGTTCGAACCCGCAAGCTTAGGCTTGCGATCTGGAAATCATTGAAAATTTAATCCTCTCAAGCTCCAGTGTCTCAAGATTAAGGTCGTTCAGATCCTACAATTCGTCAGCCGATGCAGGTGAACCGAACCAGATTGGCTCGTCTTCGAACTTTTTCTCCGATGTTTCTATCTTTGAAATCGCTGAAGGTTGGGAGGAAAGCTGGTATCAAAACACCAGCTGCACCTTCATCGACTGTGTTCGGTCTCCGGCGATTTCGAAGGCTGCGACGGCATCCTCAATCGGGTAGGTACCGGTCAGAAGCGGTGCAAGATCCACCCGTCGCTTGTTGATGAGGTCTACCGCCAGGCCGAATTCCTCGTGAAAGCGGAAAGTCCCCTTCATCTCGATTTAGCTGATGCCTTGCGAGGAACCGGTCACAAGGGCACGTTGCCCGGAAAGGTCGAAAAGGGGGAAGGTCATTCAAACCTCCTTACGATACGAGAAATGCCATATGGGTCGAGTGATGCGGCCGCCGATCAGATATCGACGACCAGGCCTTTTGCCTTCAGCACGGCTTCCAGGTTGGAGACTTCCACCACAGACTTTCCAGCCTTGTAGGCGGCGATATAGCCTGCTTCGGCATCCTCACGGGCCTGCGAAAGCTTCGCGACTTCCGCCACTTCGTTGCGGCGGACCACGACCAGACCATCTGCATCGCCAACGATGACATCGCCCGGATGGATGATCTCGCCGCCGACAATAATGGAATCGTTGGTCGTGCCGAGGGTCTCCTTGACGGTGCCCTTGATGCAGGTGCTGAGCGAGAAGACCGGCAAGCCCAGTTCGCGAAGCTGCAGCGTATCGCGCACGCCGGTATCCGTAACAAGACCACCAATACCCTTGGCAAGGCAGGCATTGGCCAGCACGTCCCCGAAATACCCGGCCTCTTCATACTCTCCGGCCGAAACCACGATGATATCGCCCGGCTTGGCATAGTTGATGGCCAGCTGCAGCATGATGTTGTCACGCGGCGAGGATTTGACCGTGAAAGCCGGACCGCACAGCTTCATGCGATAATCCACCGGCTTCAATCGCGACGACAATGCGCCGCGGCGGCCCTGGGCTTCATGGATCGTTGCCGGAGAGAACTTTGCAAGCGCCTCGATATCGACCTTGGACGGGCGTTCTGCGATGTCTTTGATGTGGATCACTTGGATTTCCTCGCACAGGTACCCGTGGCGGCAGAACCATCTCCACCGCCATGAACACTGACATTTTTTTGGTTGAGTTGGGTCCCGGCCGTTCGGCTTATGGGATCGGGTCGAATTTCAGTTCGGCAAGCGGCACGACCTTGTCGGTGCGTGTCATCTTGTAATCGGTGTTCGGGCCAAGCCACTTGTCCCAGATCTGGTTGAGTTCACCGGATGTATCGAGCTTGCGCAGGACCTCGTTGATCTTGGCGGTGAGCGCCGGATTGTCCTTGGCCATGCCGATGCCGATCGGCTGATAGAGCATCGGCTCCGGAATCATCCGCATTTCCTTGCCCTTGGTCTTCGATTCCAAGACCAGCTTGGTCGTCGTCATCGTGTTGGCGACCATGCCGCGAGCCTTGCCCTGCTGGGCGGCGAGATAGGCGGACGCCGTATCCTGGAAGGTCAAGGGATCGGACTTGTTGAGCTTGATCGACATTTCTGAGGTCGAGCCCTTGGTCGACGCCAGGCGCTGGCCCTCGAAATCAGCCTTCTTCTGGCCGGGATCGTCAGCCGGAACGATAAGCATTTCCTTGGCGAGATAATAGGGATCGCTGAACTGGATCTGTTCGGCACGGCTCACCGTATAAGCGAGATTGGCAACCGTGATGTCGACACGACCCAGCTTGACCTCGGGTACGCGCGCCTCGACGGACACAGGCTTGATTTCCGCCTTAACATCGAGCGCTTTGGCGATTGCGTTGCACAGATCGACGTCGAAACCGACCATTTCGCGGGTCTTCGGATCGGGCGAGGCGAAGGGGGGCACGTCGGCAAACGTCGCGCAACGCAGCGTCTTCGACGACATGATCGTGTCGAGTTGATCCGCCTTGGCCGGCGAGATGGCTGCGGTACCGGCAAGTGCCGCCGCCAGAGTGATGCATTTCCAGTTCATTGCTGCTCTCCTTTGTTTTATTGGTTTTGGATATCAGTGGCGCAGATCAGCGAGGAAACGCTGCGCACGGGGATGGCGGGGTGTCTTGAAGAACTCTTCCGGCGGAGCCGTCTCAAGGATTTCTCCCGCATCGATGAACCAGATGCGGTCGGCAACGTCGCGGGCAAACCCCATTTCATGCGTGACGCACAACATGGTCATCCCTTCAGCCGCGAGGCTTTTCATCACCGAGAGCACTTCCCCGACCATTTCGGGATCCAGCGCGCTGGTCGGCTCATCGAACAGCATGACCGGCGGCTCCATGGCGAGCGCACGGGCGATTGCCACCCGCTGCTGCTGTCCGCCGGAAAGCTGACCGGGATAAACGTTTGCCTTTTCGGCAAGCCCGACCCGATCAAGCAGTTTCAGCGCCTTGTCGTAAGCCACATGGGGCGCCACGCCCTTCACGCGCACCGGTGACATCGAGACGTTCTCGACCACCGACAGATGCGGGAAAAGGTTGAAGTTCTGGAATACGAAGCCGATGCTGCTGCGCAGAAGATTGAGCTTCTTCGCCGGCATCGCCGCGTGAATGTCCTGGCCGTCGAAGATGATCGACCCGCTGTTGATCTCTTCCAGACGGTTGATGGTGCGTATCAGTGTGGACTTGCCTGAACCGGACGGGCCGCAGATCACCACCACCTCGCCGCGCGCAACAGAGGCATCGATGTTTTTCAGAACAGGATGATCGCCATAGCTCTTGTAAACGTTGGACAGGCGGATTGCCGGAGCCTGTTGCGAAGTGGGTGCGGACATGGTCATGGCTGCTCCGATAGGATTTTGGACGACGCCAGAGTTGCAACTGTCGCGCGGGATGTGCCGGCGCGCCGGCGGGTAATCCGTCGCTCGATAACGTTGGCGACCTGGGTCAGGCTCCAGCAGATGGCGTAGTAGACGATCGCCAGGATCAGAAAGACCTGGAAGGGCTGTGTCAGAAGCTGGTTGTTGACCTGGCTGGCCGCGAAGGTGAGATCCGGCACGTTGATGACATAGCCGATCGTCGTATCCTTGATCGTGGACACGAAGGTCGAAATGATGCTCGGGATCATATTGTAAAGCGCCTGCGGCAGGATGATGAACCGCATCGCCCCCAGATAGCTGTGTCCCAGCGCCTTGGCTGCTTCCATCTGCCCATGACCGAGGGCGACGATGCCGCCGCGAACGACCTCGCTGAGGAATGCTCCCTGGTAGATGGCCAGCGTCGTCAGCATGGTGACGAAGCTTGGAACATCCGCCCCGGTCAACAGCGGCACCAGAAAATAGCTCCACAGAACCAGCATCAGCAGCGGCACACCGCGCGTGATGTAGACGAGCGCCGTGACGGGCCACCGCAACGCCCGCCATTTTGACAGGCGCGCCAGGGCAAACAGGATGCTGATCGGAAAGGCAAACGCGATACTCAGCGCCGACAGGATCAGCGTATTGACCAGACCACCCAGCGGGCCGTTCGGAAACTGACCGATCAATAGCAGAAGCCAGTAGTCCTTGATGATGGTGATGATGTCCGTGATCATGCGCGTGCCCTCCGAACCGGGTCTGCACGCATTGACAGGTAGGCACCGGCACCCATGATCAGCAGAGAAAAGAACAGATAGAGCACCGTGCCGATCAGGTAGATCTCGAAGGTCCGGAAGCTCAAGTTTTCGATTTCCTTGACCGCGTGGGTCAATTCCGGGGCCCCGATGATGATGGCCAGGCTGCTGTTCTTGAAGAGCGATACACTGTGATTGATCAGCGGCGGAAGCGCATTGCGGACACCCTGCGGCAGGATCACGAAACGCATGGCCGACAGATAACCATGG
Source organism: Rhizobium sp. SG570 (assembly GCF_012275345.1). Taxonomy (NCBI): domain Bacteria; kingdom Pseudomonadati; phylum Pseudomonadota; class Alphaproteobacteria; order Hyphomicrobiales; family Rhizobiaceae; genus Rhizobium; species Rhizobium sp. SG570. The sequence continues at coordinate 4,704 of NZ_JAAZQI010000031.1, forward strand.
CCGAGTGCGGTGGCGGCTTCCATCTGCCCGGGACCAACGGAGCGCAGCCCGGAGCGCAAGTCTTCGCTGAAATAGGCCGCCTGGCACAGCCCGAGGCCAATGACGGCAAAGATGGTTTCGGCGTTATGCGCGGAAAGCCAGGCCGTCAACCCGTTCGGCAGCAAGGTGAAAATGCCGAAATACCACAGCATCAGCTGAACCAGCGTCGGCACGTTGCGATGATAGGAAACGTAGGCGGCTACCACGTATTCGCCGAAGCGAAACGGAGAAAAGCGGATGGACAGAAGCGTGAGCGCGAGGACCATCGCCAAAAGCCACGACCCGGCAAAGATGACGAACGTCATCTCGACGCCATGCAGCAGCATGGCGACAGAGGCCGGATCCTTGAGAATGGCCGAAAGGTCGAATCCACTCACCGCTTCGGCTCCCCGGGTTCGTCGGCCTGAAGCGGCTGGGGCCGTGCCGTCTGAAGCCCACCCATCACCTGGAGTGTCGGCGTGATCTCCATATGACCGATATTGACGGCCACCGGCGCAGCAATTGCAAAGGCTATCGCGTCCGCAATGTCGGCCGCCTGGGGGAGCTCGAAGCCGTCGATGAAGCGTTCGCGAATGCTCGGATCATTACCATGCACGTGGTTGAAGATATCCGTTGCCACGCGACCCGGGCAGACTTCCGTAACGCGGACACGCTTGCCGAAGGCATCCAGCCGCAGCTGGTTCGACAGCATGGCCACGCCAGCCTTGACGGCATGATAGGTGGAGTTGCCACCGAAATTGTAATTGCCGGCAATCGAAGAGATGTTGATGACGTGACCGCGGTCGCGGGCAACCATTCCCGGAACGATCAGGCGGCAGATGTGAAGAACCGCGCGCAGGTTGACGTCGACAAGCAGATCGATGTCCTCTTCATCGGCGTCCAAGAACTTCTTGGGCCGGTCGACCCCGGCATTGTTGACGAGGATGTCGAACGGAACCCTGGATGCGAGGTCGGCGATCGCGGCGCGATCCGTCACATCGATGACGTGCGCGATGCACCCGGTCCGTTCGGCAAGAGCCTTGAGCGCATCGCCGCTACGGGCAATGGCGTGCACTTCGATATACTCGCGACGGAAGCGTTCGACAATGGCAGCGCCGATGCCGGAGGATGCTCCCGTCACCAAGGCTGTCTTGTAATCGGAGAATGGCATTGAAGTCCCCTTTTTTTGTTGTCGCAGACATTAGCGACGCTTCAATTGCTTGCCTAAGACCGATTATATCTGGAGCAATAAGCAAGTTGTATGGAGCCCCGCTTCTGCGCCATTAACCGGAAGCCCCGCGTTTGCAAACGGCGCCCGCCTCTGTCAACATGCGTCGAGAGAGAACAAAAGCATCCCGATAAAATGGACATCAGGCGCCTCAAATCCTTCATCGTGATTGTCGACAGCGGGAGCATCACGCGTGCAGCCGATCTTCTGCACATCGCCCAGCCAGCGCTTAGCCAGCAGCTGGCCGCGCTGGAAGAACATTTTGGCCAGAAGCTTTTGATCCGCAGTCAGCAGGGTGTCAGCATGACGGATGCGGGCCATGCGGTGTATCGCCATGCCCAGATAATCCTGCGGCAGATGGAACAGGCGCAGGCCGATGCATCGGCAGCCGGCAATTCGCTGGCCGGACGCGTTTCCGTTGGCCTGGTGCCTTTCAGCAGCGCGGCCACCCTGTCTGTCGACCTTCTCGCGGAGACCCGCCGGCGTCATCCTGGCATCCTGCTGCACCTGACCGAGAGCGTCGGCCAGACCTATAGCCAGATGATCATGAACGGCCGATTAGAAATGGCACTGATCCACGGCACGGGGCCCATCAAGGGTGTGCGCTTCGATCCGATCCTCAGAGAGGACTTCTATCTTGTCGCGCATCGCGACTTCGCAATAGAGGATGATGGCAAGCCGGTGCCGCTGGCGGCGCTGGACGGCATGCCCTTGCTGATGCCGCCAGCCTATAATTTTGTGCGAAGGGCGGTAGATACCGCTTTCACACGCACCCGCAACAGTATGAAAGTGGTGGCGGAAGTGGAGATCGTGCGCACCTTGGCGCGCGCGGTGGCAGCCGGTCTCGGAGCCACGATCATGCCGAAGGCGATTGCAGATCGTATCGTAACGGAAACCAACGAACCGCTGGTCTGCCGGATCATCTCCCCGCGGATCGAGGAGACTTTGTCTTTATGTGTCTCCGATCAGAACCCGCTGTCGGAGCCGGCACTTGCGGTCAGGGACATTCTTGTCGAGCTGACCGAAGGCCTGAAGATTTAGCAGCCTACTAGCGCATGTCCTTGCAGAACTGCGCAATACGGGCACAGCCCTCCTCCAGCATCTCCATGCTGGTTGCGTAGGAAATGCGGAAGAACGGGCTCATGCCATAGGCGGCGCCCTGAACGGTGGCGACGTGGTGTTCATCGACCAGCGCCATCACGAAATCGACGTCGGTCGCGATCTTGCAGCCGCCCTTGCTGGTCTTTCCGATCAGGCCAGCCATGTTGGGATAGACGTAAAAGGCACCTTCGGGCTTGTGGCAGCGAAGTCCTTCCACCTGGGACAGCTTGTCGATCACAAAATCTCGACGCGCTTTGTAGATCGCCGCCCGTTCCTTCAGCAGGTCCTGCGGACCATCGAGTGCGGCAATCGCAGCCGCTTGGGTCAGGGTCGAGATGCCGCCGCTGTTCTGGCCATTGACATTGCTGATCGCGGCCATCAGTTCCTTCGAACCGCTGGCACAGAAGCCCAGCCGCCAACCGGTCATCGCATAGGCCTTCGAGACGCCATTCATCGTCAGCACGCGATCATAGAGACGGGGCTCGACCTCAGCGATCGTGCAGAATTCGAAATCGTCGTAGACCAGATGCTCGTAGATGTCATCGGTCAGGATCAACACGTCAGGATGGCGCAGCATCACTTCAGCGATCGCCGCCATCTCGGCCCGCGAGCAGGCGGCGCCGGTGGGATTGTTCGGGAAGTTCAGAAACAGCCACTTGGTCCGCGGCGTGATGGCGGCTTCCAGGTCTTCCGCGCGCAGCTTGAAGCCGGCCTGCTCAAAGCAAGGGACAGCGACAGGAACGCCACCGGCGAACTTGACGATATCGGCATAGCTGACCCAGGAGGGTGTGGGGATCACGACTTCATCGCCGGGATTGCAGGTTGCCAGCATCGCATTGAAGATGACCTGCTTACCGCCGGCCGAGACGATAATCTGGCTAGCATCGTAATCCAGATTGTTATCGCGCTTGAACTTCCTGGAAATGGCGGCCTTGAGCGCTGCCGTGCCGTCCATGGGCGGATATTTGGTGTCACCGTTCAGGGCGGCAGAATAGGCGGCCTCGATTGCGTGGGCTGGCGTCGGAAAGTCGGGCTCACCGGAGGAGAGGCTGACGACCTTGATACCCTTGGCTGCCAGCTCTCGGGCGCGCTGGGTCATGGCTGCGGAGGCGGAGATGGAGACATTCTTCAGGCGGTCGGCTGTGACGGACATCAGCATGGTCTTTCGATGGTGGATTGAAATTGGACGAGCGCCCGCTGGGCGATCAGGCATGTCAGCTGGCAAGCTCCGCCGCAGGAGCAAGCTTGGCGCCGGACGCCTCGATTTCGCTGCGGACGATGCGGGCAAGCTCCAGCGAACCGGGCGTGTCGCTATGGACGAGAATGGACCGCGCCTGCATTGGAATGACCGTTCCATCGATTGCCTCGACGGTTCCATCAACGAGGAAGCGACGCACGCGGGCGCGTACCGATGCCTCGTCCTTGACAAGCGCGCCAGGCAGACCACGCGCAACAAGTTTGCCACGCGCGTCATAGGCGCGGTCAGCGAGGAACAAGTCCAGTGTCTTCAAGCCAGCCCGCTTTGCAGCCTTTTCAATTTCGCTGCCTGCGGTGACGAAAACAGCCAGACCCGGGTCCACCGCGACAATCGCCTGCATCATCAGGTCTGCAACGGCCGGATCACGCTCGACCATCGTTCCCATGGCCGCGTGGAAGCTGAAATGGCCAACCTTCATACCCTCGGCTCTGGCGATCGCGATCAGGGCACCGAGCTGGTAAAGCATCTGCTGGCGCAGTTCATCCGGCTGATACGGCATTTCGCGACGCCCGAAACCGAGCCGGTCCGGCAGACCCGGATGCGCACCGATACCGACGCCGTTGGCCTTCGCCAGCCGCACCATCCGCACCATCGTATCGGGGTCGCCGCCATGAAACCCGCAGGCGATGTTGGCGGAGGAAACGATCTGCATCATCGCCTCGTCGTCGCACAGCCGGTACGGACCAAATCCTTCGCCCATGTCGGAATTCAGATCGATCTTCATCCTAAGTTCCTCTCATCGCCGATAGCCCGCATACTCAAGCCATTGCCTTCAGAGCGCGTTTGACCATCGGTATGGTCTGCCTCAAATCTGCGATGTAGCGTTCGACGGCTTTTTCCACCGCACGCGCCTCCGCATGGCTCGACCGGACGAACTGCACGCGGCTGCCGATCCGGGCCTGGCCGAGACGCCACAGATCGCATTCGATCACACCGGCAATCTTCGGGTAGCCGCCGGCCGTATTCGCATCGCTCATCTGCACGATGGGTTCGCCTCCGGGCGGAACCTGGATCACTCCCGGCACCACGCCATGCGATCGCATCTCGACGGTTTCCGTCGGCACGATGGCGTCGCCGGACAGGCGGTAGCCTGTACGATCACTGCGCGACGAGATGCGCCAGGTCTGATCCCAGAACGCCTTGCCATCATCCGCAAAGAGGCCATGCTCGCCGGCCGGCAGGGCACGGATCAGCAACGTTCCATCAGGGGATGAAGGGAAAACATCCTGCAGCGCTATCGACGGCTCCACCACCGCCAGACCCGAGGCGGGCAGCGGAATGTTCGTGGAGGCAGCCCCCGCGATTATCTGGTCGCCCTTCTCCAGCGGCCGGCCCGCATATCCGCCAAAGCCGCCGCGCAAGGAGGTGCTGCGCGACCCCATGACCGACGGCACGTCCAAGCCGCCGGCAACACAGAGATAGGCGCGGGCGAGTTTCGGCGGCTGCCTCAGCTCAAGAATCTGGCCCGCCTCGGCAGTGAAGGCGCACCATGCAGGCAGCTCGATACCATCCAAGACCGGATTGCCATCCGTGCCGGTAACGGCAAACACGGTGCGGTCGGTGAATTGCAGGCGGAAGGGAAATGTCTGGATCTCCAGCGCGGCCGCGCCCTCGTCATTGCCGACAAGACTGTTGCCGATCCTGACGGCAAGAGGATCCATGGCGCCGCTGGCCGAAACACCGATATCGCGATAACCTGGACGTCCGAGGTCCTGCACGGTGTTGAAGGGGCCAGTTTCAAGGATTTCAATCATAGCTCGATCCTCGCGGGCACGAACCGGACAATATCGCCCGGCGCCATCATGGCTGGCGTCGGTGATTGCGGGTCAAACATCTGCAGATCGGCAAAGCCTATGGAATTCCAGCCATTGGGTCCGGTGAGCATGGCAACCCCGGTCTGCATGCCGCCGATTGTCACGCAGCCCTTCTCCATCTTCAGCGACGGTACGGTCTTGCGGGGCATGTAGATGCGGGGATCAAGACCGTGGAGATAGCCAAAGCCCGGCGCGCTGCCGAGCGCGAACACCCGGTAGGTCGCCTCGTGATGGATACGGACCACCTCGCGATCGGTAAGCCCCGACAGGTCACACAATGCCGGCAGATCGGTCGCGTATTTTCCACCGTAGTGAACGGGGATCTCGATGGTTTTCCCGGCAAGATCGATGCTGCGAGCAGCGTCCCAGGCCTCATACAGCCGATCGATGACCTCAGCCGGATCCTCGGGCGTCTGCTTGAAAATTGCGAGAAGGTTGGTCATGCCGGGAATGATTTCCGCCAGCTCGGGCCAGCCCTTCAGTGTCTGGGACAGGGCCCAGATGCGACGTTGGGCGGGCAGGTCGAACTCACCGGGCGCCTCCAGCAGAAAGGATCGGCTGCCGATCGCGGAGATGCGAGCATGGTCCTTGACGACGGGAATGATGGTCAATGGCTGCATGTGTGTGTGCACTGTCGCTATCATGACTGGGCCTCGATCTCGAACAGGGCATCCCCGAACCCGACCAGCGTGCCAGGTTCTATCAGCCGCCTGGTCAAGACACCGGAATGTCCCGCTCTCAGGGGAACCAGAACATGACCGACCCGCGAAAAGCCCAGAACATCGGCGGCAGCGACGGAATGTGGAAGGTCTGCTGAAGCGGAATCCCGGAGCTGAAAAATCCCCGCCATCGGTGCCTTGATCACAGCGGGTTTGGATGAAGCCTTGGCCGCTTGCGAAACGTGGTTTTCACCACCGGAGACGACAATGCGCAGTTTCCCGGAGGCGCTTGAGATTTCCAATCCGTCCACACCGGCGGCTGTCAGCGCTTCGGTCAGAAAGGCAATCGTTTTCGGATCGCTAAAGTCGATCGCGCTCATGGCGTGGCCCTCTGTTTCAGCCATTGCTCCAGATAGTGGATGTCCGTCTCGCCTTTCGCAAAAGCCGCATCCTCGAACAGTGCGCGCAGGAACCAAATGTTGGTGGAAATGCCATCCACGCGCGTGTCGGCAAGCGCCTGGCGCATCCTGGCCAATGCTCCGGCACGCGTCGGTGCATGGACGATCACCTTGGCAATCAGCGAGTCGTAGTAGGGAGAGACCTTGTAGCCGGCATGGATGTGGGTATCGACACGGATGCCCTCACCTTCAGGCAGCTCGAGCCCGGTGATCACGCCTGCAGACGACATGAATGTTTCGGGGTCTTCGGCATTGATGCGGCACTCAAAGGAATGGCCTACGCACGTCACTTGCTGTTGGGTCAGTTCCAACGGAATGCCCTGCGCCGCCTTGATCTGCTGCTGGACGATGTCGATCCCGGCCGTCAGCTCGGTGACCGGATGCTCGACCTGCAGCCGCGTGTTCATCTCGATGAAGTGGAACGCCCCGTTCTCGTAAAGAAACTCGAAGGTTCCGACCCCGCGATATCCGATCTGCCGGCAGGCGTCGACACAGGCCTCACCGACCGGGCCGATGATCTCCGGAGCAATCCCGGGAGCCGGAGCTTCCTCGACAACCTTCTGGTGACGCCGCTGCATGGAGCAATCGCGATGCCCGAGCCAAACGGCGTTGCCATGGGCGTCGCAGAGGACCTGGATCTCGATATGACGCGGATGCTGGAGAAACTTCTCCATGTAGAGCGCCGGCGAACCAAAGGCCTGGCGCGCTTCCTCCCGCGTCAACGCAAGCGCATCCTGCAATCGGGCCGGTTCTGTCACCACCCGCATGCCGCGACCGCCGCCGCCACCGATTGCCTTGATGATCACAGGATAGCCAATCTCGAGCGCGATCTGTTCGACGAGGCTCTGGTCGTCCGGCAGCGCCGTGTCCGGGCCGGGAACGCAGGGCACTCCGGCGGCGATCATTGCGCGCTTCGCCGCTATCTTGTCCCCCATCTTGGCAATCGAGGCGGCATTGGGCCCGATGAAAACCAGACCTGCAGTCTCGATAGCCCGGGCAAAGGCAGCATTTTCCGAAAGAAAGCCGTAGCCCGGATGAATGGCCCCTGCCCCGGTCAGACGGGCTGCGAGAAGAATGGCGTCCTTGTTCAGATAGCTTTTGGACGCGCTGGACGGGCCGATGCAGAGAACCACGTCCGCAGATTTGCCGTAGGACGCGTCACGATCCGCCTCGGAACAGACTGCCACGGTTTTGAGTCCGAGATCGCGGCAGGCGCGCTGAACACGCGTTGCGATCTCGCCGCGGTTTGCGATGAGGACTGTGTCAAACAGCGGCTTATGGTCGGGAAGTGACGACATCAAGCGATCTCCGCCAGCAGGTTGCCCGTCTCTACTTCACCGCCATCGATGTCTGTGAGGTGGACAATGCGCCCCGAACGCGGCGCAGAAATTGTGTTGAAAACCTTCATCGCCTCGATGACGAAGAGGGTCTGCCCCTCCTCAACTGCATCGCCCAGCTTGACGAAGGGTGGCTCGCCCGGGGCCGGGGCTCGGTGCAGGACCCCAAAGACAGGTGCCTTGACGGGCACGGCAGCAGCCTGGGTTTCAGCGGTGGCACTCTCAGATGCGATGGCAACCACCGCGGGGTTCGTGGAGGCCGAGGAAGCATGACCCGACTGGTGGTTGCGAAAAATGCGGACTGTCACGTCCTTTTCGGTGACCGCCAGTTCGGACACGTTCGATTGCCCGACAAAGTCGATGAGTGCTTTGATTTTCGACAGATCCATAACGCGCCTGGTAGTTCAGAATGACGGCGCCGCCCCTAGCGATCGGGACCGGGCCAATGAAGTTCATTCCGTACCATGAGCGCTTCAACGATGGGGTCAGACGAAGTTTGAATGGATAAGCCTCATCCACGACTTCAGCCCTGATCATGTCAAAATCGAAGGGCGGATGGCGAGGCTATTCATCTAAGGAAATTGTCTGAAAGTATAAGGGAATATTTATAGATCAAAATGTCTTTTCGCCTTGAATGGAGTTGAACCCCCGACCCCCTATTTTCGCGAGAGGATGCGAGCGGACTAAAGCTTTGGTTGGATAGAAGAAATGATTTGGGCGTAACTCCCGCTGAGAAAATTCGGCGCGCGAAGAAATACATCGCAGGTCCCAAGTCCATGGCTGCCCACATTTTTTTAGCGCGCAGTCGTGGTGCGGCTGGTTTTCCGAAAACAACCGAACAGCAACCGGGAGGAGATGCATCAGCTCAACGCCAACATCATACCGGTTCTCCCCTATTAAATAGGGGACTGCCGTCGCCATCGAAACGCTGCGGGCGTTGTGGCAAAGCGCAAGCTCGCCTATCAGCGCGATCGCAATCCGGCAGACGACGTTGTCGAGGAACCCGCGAACGACTGGCCGGCCGCCGATATCCGGACCGAGGCGAAGGAGTAGCTATATGATCCCGTCGAATCATCGCAGATTAGACAACTCGGCAATTTGCCTTACACGCGCGCAGTAGGATGCGCTAAGGGCGATCGCGTTTTACCGTCGTCAGAAAAAGTCGGCAAAGGCTGGCTGGTGGGTGACAGGCGGCTTGCGGTAAAGATAGTTGAGCGGGTCGCGCACTTGGAACTGGTGGAGGAAAGTTTCGTGCGAGGCGAACCGGTGCTGCGACCGACGATCGTCCGGCAAGCGATCAAGGCTCGCCTGCTCCGTTAGCCGTCCACGACTGCTATCGCCTTCGAAGGCCCCATTCTTTCTCGAATTCTGTCTCGAAATTTGAAGCTGAATTGTCCGGTGGGGGCTCCCGCCGAGGTGTCTTTGGTTTAAAAACGATCGAAAGACCTTCTGCAAAGGCTTTCCCGTTCCGGGAGCCGATAGAATACTGAACCACAGTGCCGCTTTCCAGTGTTGGAAGATTGGCTTCCTCGACCTTTGAGATATGCAGGAAGACGTCTGCAGTGCCATCGTCTGGTGTGATGAAGCCAAACCCCTTGGCTGCACTGAACCACTTCACCTTGCCGGTCGGCATGTATGAACTTTCCTTTCAGAGGGACAATTGCCCGCATTTTGCAGCCACCAACCGTAAACGCAAGCGACACGCCTACCTCGACGAGACGCGATAGGTCCGACATGGCCGGCATGAGCAACATCCGGTTATTGCGAACTGGACGGGTCTGTCATTTTGACCTATTTACAGAATTCTGTAATTTTAAAGTTTGGAATTTGCTATGACACCGCTCGAATACGACAACATTTTCGACTCGATCACAGACGATCCGATTGAGGCCGCGGATTTGACGTTGCGATCCGATCTCGTCAACACGCTGGTTGCGATCTTCAAAGAACGCGGTTGGAAAAACGCCGATATCGGAGCGGCGCTTAATATCCCGCAGTCGCGGGTAAGTGAACTCGTACGCGGCAAGATCGCCGTACTCTCGGTCCAAAAACTTTTTGGATACCTTGCGTCGCTTGGTTACCGCTTCAAGCCATCGCTGGATGGCAACCATCACGTGGTTTGCCGCGTCGAGGAAAAACAAAAAGAGGCCGCATAAGCGGCCCCTCTTTGTTACGGTTACGGGGGGCGTCGCCTTAAGCTGGGACAGGGTGCGCGTCTGGCATCGTGTCAGCCTTCACGCGTTGATTAACATAGTGATCTGCCGCCATGTTGCGTTGGCGTTGGAGCGAAGCTGGCGGTGATCTGCCGCGGCCAGGTGTTTGCGGTGAAGAAGAAAGAGATTGGCGACTTGGCCGTGGGTTGAAATGAAACGCTGGCATTGCCGCGCCGACTTGAAGCGCATCATGCGCCGTTCCCATCGTCGCACGGGAAGATGTGAAGTCTCGGCGCGGTTGTTGATGCCCTTATGTGACCGATGCTCGACGCCCGGCATCAATTCGGACGTGGCGGCAGAGTAGGACCGCAGCTTGTCGGTGATCATAACCCGTGGGGTGGTACCCTGACCCTTGAGCAGTTTGCGCATCAGCCGGAGGGCGGCTCGCTTGTTTCTCCGGCTTTGCAGCAGGGCGTCGAGGACGTAACCGTTTGCATCGACTGCCCGCCACAGCCAGAATTTCTTCCCCTTGATCGTCACCACCATTTCGTCGAGCTGCCATTTATCAGCAAATTGACCGCGGGACCGTCGACGAAGCTGATGAGCGAATTTGAGGCCGAACTTCGCAGCCCATTCCGAGACGGTCTGAAACGAGACCTCAATGCCGCGCTCGGCCAGCAGATCTTCGACGTCTCGAAAGCTGAGTGGAAACCGGTAATAGAGCCAGACCGCATAGGCGATGATCTCGGCGGGAAAACGGTGGCGTCTGAAATGAGCAGGAGAGATTTCGGTCATTGCCACCAATACCAACCCGTTCACCACAGAGACGTTAATCCGACGCTACCCATTGCTTGGCGAGTCGTGGCGCGATCATTTTTGCCTCATGTCCAAATGAGGCGAGTAAGCGCGCCCAATGATGCGAACCACCACAATTAAAGCTCTCATCTCGAATGCCGGCCGCCACCTGGTGGATAGCCGCATAGGAGCGGAGTGCCAGGGCTTCAACGCTGCTTTGGGAAAGGTCATGTAGGCGAGCACGTCCTGCTCGGTGCTGTCCATGAGACTAGCGAGCTTCGATACCTTCAGCCTGATCTGTTCGGCGATGTTGCGCCACTGCGTGCTTGCGGCCTCCGGTGTGTCGTGAGCAAACGCCGTGGCAATGCGTAGCAAATCGCCCATAACCAGGCGGATGCGGGTTGCAGGGCAATATTACGCCAAAATGGAGCGAAAAAACTTTAATCGCCTATTGCATTACGATCGTATTTTTATATTATGACTGTAATTTAATGACCGGCTTTCATCATGGATCCGGCGTTCTGCATCACCACATTTATCGTGAGGGTTTCATGACCGAAACAGTTCAGAAAGCAGTCGTTACAGGAGCATCAACGGGGATCGGTGCTGTTTATGCCCGGAAGCTGGCCGAACGGGGATATGACGTGATTGCGGTGGCAAGAAACGCGGAGAGACTCGAAGCGAATGCGAGCCGGATCAGCCAGGATACTGGTCGTAAGGTCGAGGTTGTCGTTGCCGATCTTTCTCGGTCTGATGAAGTGATAAAGCTCGCCGAGCGTATTACGGATGATCCGACGATCGCCTTTCTCGTCAACAACGCCGGTTTAAGTCTCCAGGGCGGTGTCCTCCAGAGTGGCCTTGACGAGGCGGCGGCGATGATCGCTGTCAACATCACCGCACCGACACTCCTTTCCGTCGCAGCCGCTAAGGCCTTTAGCAAGCGGGGCAGGGGCGGCGTTGTCAACATCAGCTCGGTTACAGCTTTTGCTCCCGAGATGTTCGATGGCGCCTATAGTGGCACTAAAAGCCACCTCATCAACCTAACTCTGTCGCTGGCGGGCAAAACCAAAGATGCCGGCGTGCGATTTCAGGCGGTTTTGCCTGGGCCGACCGACACCGAGATGTGGGGACGCAGTGGGGTTCCAGAAAGCGTTGTCCCGCGCTCGATGATTATGAGCCCTGAAGACCTTGTGACCGCGGCTCTCGTCGGTTTCGACAAGGGCGAAGTCCTCACGTTGCCGACAGTCGCCGATGAAGAGAGCTGGAAAGCCTACGAGAACGCTCGTCAGAGCCTTTGGGGCTCGCTTGCTGCAGGTCAACCCGCACCGCGCTATCGCCAGACCGCCGCGACAACTTAGTTCTTGGCGCTTCTTGCTGGTGAGGAAGAGGCTTCGCTCGTCTTCACCATCCGCACAGGCGCCGATCGAAGCACCGTTCGGCAAGCTCGCACAGTTTCCTGGCGCCTGACACACTGTCGGCCGCCCCCACCAGTTTCAGTTCAAAAAATAGCCCGCTCGAGTCCGCCTTGAGCGATGGCCCAACCGTGAGCTGAGAGCGCATTCAAGGAGAATTCAAATGGATCAAGGCGCGAGTTCGAAGCAAAGTGCTGCAGGGGGTCTGGGAGCTGCGAACGCAAAGCCCGGATCGTCAGCAATCGGGCAAAATGCAGCTAAGCTCCGGGCACGTGAGGCGATGCTGCATGGCCCAATCTTCAAGACGATGATGCGCCTTGCGCTCCCAACGGTCGTCGTGCTGATCGCCCAGACTCTCGTGAACGTCGCGGAGACCTTCTACGTCTCGCGACTTGGAACGGATGCGCTCGTCGGCGTGGCATTGGTGTTCCCTGTCTGGATGCTGATGACAATGATGGCCGCTGGCGGGATCGGTGGGGCGTAGCCTCAGCCGTTGCGCGCGCCGCAGGCGCCGGCCGGCATGAGGATGCGAACGCGCTTGTTCTGCATACACTCGCAATCGCTGTGGTCTTTGGCTTGTTGTTCTCGGTCCTCACCATTGGGTTAGGCAGTAAGCTCTATCTGGCCTTAGGAGGATCGGGCGCGGCCCTGCATTCAGCGCTCGTGTACTCAAACTTTATCTTCCTGGCCGCTGTTCCGATCTGGATCGTCAATCTTCTGTCCGCAGCACTTCGCGGTATCGGCAACGTGCGGGTTCCTGCATTGGTGACCTTCGTCGGCGCGGCTGTGCTCGTCCCACTTTCCCCCGCGCTCATCTTCGGTATCGGACCATTTGAAGGGTTCGGCGTCGCCGGAGCCGGCATCGCCGTAACGCTCTTTTACTGCGGGGCGGCTGTTGTAATGCTGCGCTACATGGCCAGCGGCAACTCAGGACTGCGCCTGACGCGCGACAGACTGCGCTGGTCCATGTTTCGGGACATCCTCAAAGTCGGTTTGCTTGCCGCGCTCAACACCATTCAGTTGAACCTGATGGTTCTGCTCGTCACCGCAGCTGTCAGCCGCTTCGGCGTCGATGCGATCGGAGGCTATGGGACGGCTTCCCGGCTCGATTACGTGCTCATCCCGATCTTGTTCGGCCTCGGCACAGCGATCCTCACCATGGTCGGCACGAATGTCGGGGCTGGCCACATCGCAAGGGCAAAGAAGATCGCCTGGTTCGGATCCGCCGTCAGTCTGGCTTTCACGGAGATCGTCGGGCTTATCGTTGCGTTCGTTCCCTGGCTATGGATCGAGATATTCTCGCACGATGCCGCCGTGCTGGAAACGGGGTCGTTGTACTTCAGGATTGTCGCACCCTTTTACGCCGCCAACGGGATCATCTTCGCACTGAGCTTTGCCGCACAAGGCGCCGGTCGCATGGGCTGGGTCTTCATAGCCGGCGCGGTTCGACTTGTTATCGCGGCTGGCGGTGGGTGGCTCGCCGTCGTGGTCTTCGACGCTTCTGAGGCAGGCCTGTTCGCAATCATCGCTTTCGCCTTGACGGCCGCGGCCGCCATTTGCGCGGCTGCCGCTCTTACCGGCGCCATGTGGCCTTCAGAAGGAGAGAAAGCCGGCGTGGCTGCGAAGTCAACATAACCGTCGACCCGCCCGGCCTCGGTCCCATCCATTGCAAGCATTCAAGGACATCACATGACACAGGCATCCCCCGCCACATGGCGCATTGGTGAGGCGACCGTGACCCGGATCGAGGAACTCTTAGGTCCTGCTTTCCGACCCAGCGAATTGCTGGCGAGCTTCGATCAAGCCGTGCTCGAGGAACATCTTGAGTGGATGGCGCCCAACTTCTACGCGCCGGCGACGGATCAATTCATCATGTCGGTCCATTCCTGGCTGATCCAGACGCCGCACCACAATATTCTCGTGGACACCTGCTGCGGAAACGCCAAGCAGCGACCTGGGTCGCCGCACTTCCATCAGCTCGCAACACCTTACCTCGACCGCCTGAGATGCGCCGGCGTAGCGCCCGAGGACATCGACTATGTCCTTTGCACCCATCTACACGTCGACCATGTCGGGTGGAACACGCGCCTGCTCGACGGCCGCTGGGTACCCACCTTCCCGAATGCGAAATACGTCTTCTCCAGGGAAGAACTAGATTTCTGGGACCCCGCAAACAACCCGCATTTGCCCGAGGAGCCACGCGATGTCTTCGCGGACTCAGTGCTACCGATAATCGCGGCAAAGCAGGATCAGGTCGTCAGCATGACCGACCAGCTTGGCGACAACCTTCTAATCGAACCCGCACCCGGACACTCACCCAGTCAGGTCCTGCTTCGGTTGCAAGGCGGCACGGACGAAGCTCTGTTCATCGGCGATGTCATGCATAACCCAATCCAGGTTTATCAGCCAACCTGGAATAGCCGGGTCTGCCTGGACTCGGAGCTCGCAGTGAAGACGCGCCTGCGGGTGCTGAACCATGCCGCAGAACACAACAGCCTTTTGTTCCCGGCCCATTTCGGGGTTCCTCACGCCGGCCGTATCCGCACCCGAGGGGACGGATTTGCGTTTGCGCCGGAAGAGGCGCGTCGGTCAGCACATTCGTGAAAGCGGAGGCCGCAATCATGCCAAAGACATCTTCAACTCTCCTCCCGGACGGCATCCGTCAGAGAACCGTCCGGGCCAACAATCTCGACTTTCCTGTGCTGGAAGCGGGTTCTGGTCCCCTGGTGCTTTGCATGCACGGTTTCCCTGATCACGCGCGAAGTTGGATTCCCCTTCTCAAGCTGCTGGCAGATGCGGGGTATTGGGCCGTAGCCCCTTTCATGCGCGGCTTTTGGCCAGGCGGTGGTGCGCCGGACGGCTCCTATCGGGCCGCTGCAACGGGCCTTGCTGTTCTTGCCCTCATCTCCTCCCTCGGACGCACAGACGCCGATCTGATCGGACATGACTTTGGGGCGCGTGCGGTCTATGCGGCGGCAAGCTTGGATCCGACGCGCGTACGCAAGCTGGTTGGCCTCGCGGTCCCGCACGGTCCCCAACTGGGTAGAGCGTTTGTGGCGAACGGCGACCAGCAGCGTCGCAGCTGGTACATGTTCTTCTTCCAGACGCAGCTTGCGGAAGTCGCCGTACCACTTGACGACTATGCCTTCATCGATCGGCTCTGGCGCGAGTGGTCGCCGGGCTTTGTCCTGTCCTTGGAGGACCGCGCCGCGCTGCACGCGATGTTTGCCGAGCCGGGGGTGTTGTCGCAAACGCTTAGCTACTATCGGCAGCTGTTTGCTGCGCCCTCTGCAGATATAGCCACTCAGGACCTCGAGGCGCGGGCCAGCTGCCTGATCCAGGTGCCCTCGCTTTACCTCCACGGTGCACAAGACAATTGCATGTCGCCGGACCTCAGCGACGGCATAGAGGCAGTGTTCAGCAAGGGACTGCAAAAGATCGTTCTGCCCGGGGTCGGGCACTTCTTGCATCTAGAGCAGCCTGAAGAAGTGGCGAAGCGAATACTAGAATTCCTGAAGTCATGACGGGTCGGAGCGAGTCGTTCAAGGCCTCGATCCACTTAACCACCACGCTCGAGGAGTTGTCGAAACGCGGCTCCACGAACTGGTTACAACCGAAATCCCAATGATCGTAGATCTATATTACGATCAAAATTTTATATTAGTCCGGATGAAAGCTCCGGCTTGCGAGGAAAAATGTCCACCATCGATAACGTGACACATTCATCTAATTCCACGCCATCGGAGGCCGCGGACCTCGCCGCCCTCGGGCTCGCCGCCGCCGCTCGGGCAATCCGCAGCGGCGACGTGAGTTCGGAGGCCTATGCCACCGCCCTGTTAGAACGAGCTCGGGCGGAGGCGGCCCTGAGCGCGTTCATCATCATCGATGAAGCCGAGGTTCTTAACGCCGCCCGTGCAGCGGACAAGGCAAGAGCCGCTGGCGCGTTGGCTCCGCTCCTAGGAGTTCCGCTCGGCGTCAAGGACAGCTACCTGACAAGGGGCCTGCCGACGAGCCTCGGACTTGAGCCGCTCGCCAATTTCATCCCGCGGGAAGACGCGGACGCCGTACGCGCCATCAAGGACGCCGGTGCTTTGCTATTCGGTAAGAATAACCTCGTGGAGGTGTCTTTCGGGCTCACTGGCCATAACGCTGCCTTCGGCCAAGTGAAGAACCCCGTGTCGCGTGATCGGGTCTCGGGTGGTTCGTCCAGCGGTTCAGCTGCATCGGTGGCCGCCGGCATCGTGCCGGCATCCTTAGGCGGCGACACCATTGGATCGATCCGCGTTCCAGCGTCGCTATGTGGTGTGGTCGGTTTCAAACCGACGACGGGCCGATGGCCGCGCGGCGGCGTCGCGCCGATCTCGCATACGCTTGATACGACGGGTGTGATCGCACGCAGCGTGGCGGACTGCGCGCTCGTAGACCAGGTCGTCACCGGCGGTTCGGTCCCGGATCTCTCGACTGAAGTCAGTGGCCTCAAAGGCGTTCGGCTGGTTTATGCGCCTCGGCAGTTTCTCGATCTGATTGATCAGGACCTCGAGACGCGCTTCCGCGAAGTGGTGAAGCAACTGCGGGGTGCCGGCGCCGAGATAATCGAGGTCGACCTCGGCGACGATTTCAGCGGTTTGGCCAGTTCCGCAACCTGGAGCATCATGTTCCATGAGACGATGGGCGCACTTTCTGAATTTCTCCGACAACACGATGTTCCGCTGATCTTTGAGGGAGTTGTCGACAGCCTTAAGCCGGAATTGCAAGGGGCATGGCGCTACATGATCCTCCCGGACGGCGGCGGCGCGACCTCGCCGGAAACCTATCAGGACGCACTCACTGTCAGCAGGCCTAAAGTTCAACGGCGTCTTAATGCGGCCTTTGCCGAACACGGAGCACAAGCGATTTTGCAACCGACCACGCCCTGCACGGCGCCGCTCATCGAACAGCAGGCGAAGTTCCTGATAGGAGAAAGGGAGGTCAACGATCTGGTTCTGGCAAACCATACGTTGGTGGCAAGCCTGCTAGGCCTGCCTGGCATCAGCATTCCGGCGGGCACCTCGCGCGGTGGCCTGCCGATCGGCATTGAACTGGACGCTCCGGCTAATGGCGATCGACATCTTCTGGGTCTCGCACACCGCATCGAAGGTGTGTTAGCTGGCAGCGCGATCGATTGAGCGAGGAAGGAAAGATGCGGTTCGAGAAGGGGCATAAGGCGGAGACACGGCGGCACATCCTTGCGGTCGCGTCGAAGCAGTTTCGCAAGGAGGGAATTGAAGCAGCCGGCATCGCCGGCATCATGAAGGAGGCTGGGCTGACCAATGGCGCCTTCTATCCCCACTTCAAGTCGAAGGAGGAGCTTGTTCGCGAGGCGGTATCATCTGCGGTGGGCGAGCAGCAGGAACGGGTTGAAGAGAGCGTGCGATCCGGGCGCGACCTTGAGGGCGTGCTTCGGACCTATCTCAGCATGGGTCACCTGAACAGTCCCGCATGTGGGTGTCCGTCGGCCTCTCTTTTACCCGAAATCTCGCGCCAGCCTCTGTCGACCAGACAGACATATGAAGACGGGATAAACAGTTATCTCGCAGTGTTGACGCCTCTCATTGCAATTTCCGATGCTGCTGTCGCGCATCAACGAGCAACTGCGATTTTTACGCTCATGGTTGGCACGCTTCAATACGCACGGGCCGTGGCAGATCCTGTTGCCGCTGAAGCGATTTTGGAGGGTGGTGTCCAGGCGGCGATGCTGCTTGCAAGGGGGCCCTGAGGTCTAGGCTCAGGACTCGTTAAATCACAGCCAGAAGATGACGGCTGCGGCGATGCATATGCTTGAGAAGAAGGTATGGGCGCATCGGTCGTATCGGGTTGCGATGCGCCGCCAGTCCTTGAGCTTGGCGAAGAGGTTCTCGACCCTGTGGCGCTTCTTGTAAAGTTGCTTGTCGTATGAGTATGGCACCTTTCTGCTTCGGCTCGAAGGGATGCAGGGTTCGATGCCTTTTGCCAGCAAGGCTTCCCGGAACGCCGTGCTGTCGTAGCCCCGGTCTCCAATCAACGTTCTGGCTGGTGGCAGGACATCCAGAATAAGGCGTGCCCCCTTATGGTCGCTCATCTGGCCTTCGCTGAGCAGCATGATAATCGGGCGTCCCTCGCCATCGCAGACAGTGTGCAGTTTGGAATTCAATCCACCTTTGGTTCGCCCGATACGACGGGGAACATCCCCTTTTTGAGCAAGCTCGCCGCCGTCCGGTGTGCTTTCAGGTGCGTGGCGTCGATTATAATGCGCTCGGGCCTGGGACCTGCACCGGCCAGCGCTGCGAAGATGCGGTCGAACACGCCAAGCCGGCTCCAGCGGATGAAACGGTTATAGAGCGTCTTGTGCGGCCCATAGTCCTTTGGTGCGTCCTTCCATTGCAGGCCATGCTTGATGACGTAGACAATCCCGCTGACAACACGGCGATCATCGACGCGCGGTACACCGTGCGCAAGCGGAAAATGCGGCCCAATACGAGCCATCTGGCCCTCGCTCAGCAAAAACAAATCACTCATCATAATCTCCTTCCGGAAACCCTGAATCACATCTCAATCCAAATTAATAGGTCCTGAGCCTAGTCGCCTGCATCGCTTCAACGGCCTATTGGCAAAAGACTGTTTCGCCGGTTCGCTTCCTTTCAAGAGCGAAACGAACAATCGAATTCGCGAGTGGAATGGATCTTCGATCACGCTAGCATCTGAAGCCCGTGCTTCTTCACGAGCGCAAGCAGCTTCAGCGCAGGCCCGCTAGGCCGTTTGGCGCCAGTCTCCCACTTTTGCACCGTCGACTGACTGGTGTTCAGATAGCGCGCGAACACGGGCTGGCTGACGTGGTTCTTTTCACGAAGGGCCTTGATCTCCTCTGGCGTGAGTTCAGACGGGACCACAAGACAATCGTTGTCGAATGTCCGCATCGTTTCCTTATCGATGGTCCCAGCCGCGTACATGCCTTCGACAGCACTGTGGATTGCCTCGAAGGCATCGCTTTTGAACTTTCGATTAGTTGCCATGGTCTATCTCCAAAAGGGTGCCGGTCTCAAGTTCCGCCTCGAGATCAGTTTTCGTCTTGCGGCGGTAGAGGTCAGCGAGCTTCCGGAACGCCAGAAGCTCGTCGTCGTCAATGTTCGCTCGATTCTTCTTTGCGAAGAGATAGGCGAACACCCAGAACTCGCCTGCCTTGGCCAGAACGATCGAACGATGCATGTTGTCGTTAAGACGCTTCTTGAAGACGCCACCTCCAAGATCGTCGGCCTGCCCAAGAGCGACTTGGCGGATTGCCGCCGACAAAGCCTTGTCGGAAATGCGCGCCTTCTTTGCCGCCTTGGCGAACCATGCTGTTTTGAACACTCTGTCTGACATCGGATTATATAGCACTAAGTGCTATATCCATCAAGGTATGGGGAGAGAACTATGTGGTTTTCCATACCTGATTCTCAGAATTCGGGCAGTAAGGGCAGCCTTGTCTTGCGGCAGGTGCCATCAAAGGACTGCTGCCGCGAAAAAAGGCAACGCCTCGCCAGCGCTCCGGCTTGTATACGTCGAGATCGGTCGGCATGACGTTGAAGTCTCCGACAAGGGCGACGGGCACATCGAGCTCGAACAGTTCCGCCGCGTAGGAATGCAGCCGCCCGAACCAGCGGAGTTTGCAAAAATAGCTACCGCGGATAGCAAACCGGGTGCTCGATCGGAAGTCGGGCTCGTTTTCGGTTTGTAATCAGCGGAAGCGGGGGCAAATCCCAGTGAAAAGCAACTTTCATTCCATGCAGCAGGGAAGCGCTCAGGCACGCTTACGATGGTTGGCTCGGAACGCGGCGGGCGGCATTCCGTTCGCGCGGACAAAGGCGCGGTTGAACGCGGCTTCAGAGGAATATCCTGCGTTGAACGCAATGATGCTGATCGCCTGGTCTCCCTGGAGTAGTTGCTCCCTTGCTAGGAAAAGCCGCCAATCGCGCATATAGGAGATCGGTCCGGTTCCGAGGATGTTCTGAAAACGCTCGGAAAGAACGCTCCGGGAGGCCCCCACTTCATTCATCAGGTCCTTCAACGTCCATGGACAGAGAGGATCGCCATGAATGAGTTGCAGGCATCTGCCGACGACCGGATCCCGAATGGCAGCCAGCCAGCCGGTCGTGCGGTTCGGCTCGGCGGAAAGCTGCCGGCGCAGGACTTCAAGCAAAATGATCTCGGTAAGGCGCTCCAGGATCGCCATTCCGCCGCTGTGCGGATGGTCCACCTCCGGGACGATTTGCGAGACGACACCGCTGAGCCAGTCGCCCTCATTGGCGGTGGAGACGTGATTGAATTCCGGCAACGCCTCGCGAAAGGGCAGAAAGTGCATTGCCTCGCAACGGACATAGCCACAGAGAAAGCGAACCACGCGGTCGGAATCGCCGAAATGCAGGATCGGCGTCTCGGACCAGGGCGGCGGCGGTAGCGCCCCGCCTGGATCGAAGATCTGCCCTCCCGTGCCCGCTCCGATGAAATGCGGACTGCTGAACGGGAATGCCGCTATGTCGCCTTCGCGTAGGGTGGTTCGTCGGCCGTCGAATTCTATCCAGCAGGATCCGGCGGCAAGAATGTGAAAGCCGATCGCGTCGGCGTTGGTGCACGGGTCATTGAAAGAGCAGAATTCCATCTTTGATGCGGTGGCTAGACGGCGACGATCTTACAACGGACGGATTTCGGGCGTGCGCAGGCCAGCATTCGATTGAGCACTGCGCAGCCGAGGGCGACTTCCGTCTGCTGGGCTGCGAATGCACGTGCCCGCAGCCGCCGTCCGATGATCGATTTGTAGCGACCGATCGCCGTCTCGACCAGAGATCGTTTCCCGTAGCTGGTCGCGGCCTGCCACTTCATCCGGCCGTCGGCGTTAATCGCGGCTATATGATGGGCTCGTTGACTGGGGAGATCGGCGTCCTTCCGTTCCACCGCATTGGCGCGTGGCGGAATGATCACCGCCGCGTCAGGACTGTGATTGGTAATGGTGTCATAGGTCGGATCGCCATCAGTGGCGCCATCTGCCGTGAACTGACCAATCGGCATGTCAATCTGGTCGAGCAGCGGCTCCACCTGCGAGGCGTCGCCGGCCCCTTGTTCCGTCATGACATGTGCAATGATGTCGCCGCTGTCGGCATCCAGCACCAGGTGCAGTTTGCGCCAACCCCTGCGGGATTTGACACCATGCTTTTCCTCCAGCCATTGGCCAGCGCCGTAGATCTGCAGCCCTGTGCTATCGATCAGGACGTGGACGGGCCCTTTCTGAGGGAAGCGATCAGAGTGCCGATTGTTCGGCGCTCTCGGTTTATTTGCACGACGGCTCAGGGTCGTGTGATCGGGAACGACGAGATCCAGCCCAATCAACTTCAGCACCGAGGTAACGAAACCTTCCGTCTGACGCAGCCGAAGGTCGAACACCAGCCCCAGCGTCAGGGCAGTCTCGATCGCCAGATCGGAGTAGCGCGGCTGGCCACCGCGCGTCGTGCGCTTCGGCGCTCGCCAGGACGACAGTGCCTCGGGCGTCACCCAAAGCGTCAGACTTCCGCGCCGACGAAGGCCTGTCTCGTACGCCCGCCAGTTCGTGACCTTGAATTTCATCTTGCCGATACGATGACGGCGGCAGGCGTTATATTTGAAAGGCATGTTCAGTCAGCCGCGTTGTTTCCACCCGAGCCAACTACGTCACCGCCGATGAAGGATCCGTGCACCAACGCTGATTTGAGCTGTTCTTATCGTTTATAAGGTACTCAGCATCAACGCCGCCTAATGCTGCGCCTAAATCGGCAATCCACTTCCGTAACTGTTGCCAAAATTCGCTCATCACACGGCCTCCCTCCGCAATGATACCTCGGTGCTTACGCCAATGATTCGATGCACATAGCGACGCCCATACCGCCGCCGATGCAAAGCGTTGCGAGGCCTTTGCGGGCTTTGCGGCGTTTCATTTCGAACAGCAACGTGTTGGCGATACGCGCTCCAGACGCTCCAATCGGATGGCCGATAGCGATGGCTCCGCCGTTGACATTAACGATGGCAGGATCCCAGCCGAGATCATTGTTGACGGCACATGCTTGGGCCGCAAAAGCCTCGTTCGCTTCCACCAGATCAAGGTCGGATACCGACCAACCTGCCCTCTCCAATGCCTTGCGGGAAGCCGGTATCGGGCCCGTGCCCATTAGGCGGGGGTCGACGCCAGCCGTTGCCCACGAGACGATCCGGGCAAGCGGCGTGATACCGCGTCGAGCGGCCTCGTCCTCCGTCATCAGAAGAACAGCAGCCGCACCGTCATTGATCCCGGACGCATTTGCAGCCGTGACCGTACCTTCCTTGTCAAAGGCGGGCTTCAGTTTAGCCACACTGTCTATCGTTGCGCCGTGCCGAATGTACTCGTCAGCATCGACAGTGATCTCACCTTTTCGGCCTTGTATGACGAACGGAACGATCTCGTCCTTGAAACGACCAGCCATCTGCGCAGATTCAGCTTTGTTCTGTGAGGCGACGGCGAACTGATCCTGGACCTCACGGGAAAGCTGCCATTGCCGCGCGACGTTTTCAGCGGTGATGCCCATGTGATAGCCGTAGAAGGCATCGGTCAGACCATCCTTGATCATGATGTCGACCATCTTGAGGTCGCCCATCTTGGTGCCTGCCCGCAGATGTGCGACGTGCGGGGACAACGACATAGACTCTTGACCACCAGCGACAACGATCTTCGCATCTCCCAAGACGATCTGTTGCATCCCAAGGGCGATTGCCCGCAGGCCAGAGCCACACACCTGGTTGACGCCCCAAGCGGTTGCCTCCTGCGGAATCCCAGCTTTCATGGCAGCCTGACGTGCAGGGTTCTGCCCCTCACCCGCCTGCAAGACCTGGCCAAGGATGACTTCGTTCACTTCGCTGGTGTCGACGCTTCCTCGCTCCAAGACAGCTTTCACGACAGCTGCACCTAACTCATGCGCCGGGACGTTCGCGAACGCTCCGTTGAATGAACCGACTGCTGTCCGGGCTGCGCTAGCGATAACGATTGATGGTTGAGCCATCTTATCCTCCAAGATTGATATGAATTAGGTTCGAAGCTGTGGTCGGTTTCCGAAATGAGCGAGCGCTTCGGGGTTTGCGAGAGCTTCCATGTTTTTGACTGGCCGTCCGTGGACGATCTCGCGCACGGCGAGTTCAACTATCTTTCCGGACTTTGTTCGCGGAATCTCTGGAACCGCGATGATTTTTGCGGGAACGTGCCGAGGCGAGGCTCCAATCCGAATTTTGTCGCGGATCGTCTTTGAGAGGCTCTCGTCTAGGTCCACACCGGAGGCAAGCCGGACGAACAGAACAACGCGGACGTCGTCATCCCAGTCTTGGCCGATGCAGAGGGCCTCTTCCACCTCGGGAAGCTGCTCAACCTGATTGTAGATTTCAGCAGTTCCGATACGAACCCCGCCGGGATTGAGGGTTGCATCCGAGCGACCATGGATGATCAGACCGTCGTGCTCAGTCCATTCTGCGAAGTCACCGTGGCACCATAGGTTGTCGAAGCGCTCGAAATAGGCTGCCTTGTACTTGGCCTTGCCTGGGTCATTCCAAAACATTACCGGCATCGACGGGAAGGCCGTAGTACAGACAAGCTCCCCCTTCTCCTGTCGAACGGGTCGCCCCTGGTCGTCCCAGACGTCCATGGCGAGTCCAAGCCCAGGCCCCTGAATCTCACCTCGCCACACCGGCGATAATGGATTGCCCAGCACGAAGCATGAGACGATATCAGTGCCCCCTGAAATGGAAGCCAGCTGGACGTTGTTCTTGATCCCCTCATACACAAACGAGAACCCCTCGGGAGAGAGAGGCGACCCTGTCGATGTCATCAATCGTAGGGCCGACAGGTCGTGCGAGGTCATTGGCGTCAGTCCGCTCTTTCTGACGGCGTCTATATACTTGGCCGACGTTCCAAAGACCGCGAAGCCTTCCGCCTGCGCATAGTCGAACAAAACCTTTCCGTCGGGCGCAAAAGGCGACCCATCATAGAGGCAGAGGGTGGCACCCGCCGCCAATCCCACGACAAGCCAGTTCCACATCATCCAGCCACATGTCGTGAAGTAGAAGACCTTGTCGCCGGGAACGACACCGCAATGCAGCCGATGCTCCTTGACGAGCTGAAGCAGGGAACCGCCAGCCGAATGAACAATGCACTTCGGTACGCCGGTCGTTCCCGACGAGAAAAGGATGAAAAGCGGGTGCGAGAACGGAAGACGTGTGAATTCCACAGGCTTCGCACCATATGGTTTGGTGAAGTCCTCAAGAAGCCGGGCCCCTGGCGTGGCGTCGAGAGCCGAGGTAACGCCACCTGCGTACGGAACGATTACGGTAGGGACACCAAGCCGTCCGGCAATTGCGCCAACTTTCGAGGCGATATTCTGAAGCTTGCTATTGTACCAATAGCCGCTGCAAGCGATGAACAGCTTGGGTTCGATCTGCCCGAAGCGATCCATAACTCCCTGTTCGCCGAAATCTGGCGAACACGAAGACCAAATGGCGCCGATGGATGCCGCCGCGAGCATGAAGGCGACAGTCTCCGGAAGGTTGGGCATCATGGCAGCGATGCGATCGCCTTCCCCAATGCCAAGCGCTCGCAATGCTTGCTGCAGTTTCGACACCACCTCATGAAGATGATCCCACGACCAGCGGTAGGAAACCTTGTCCTCGCCTCGGAAAACGAGGGCATCCCCTGTTCCGCTGGTTGAGAGCAGGTTCTCAGCAAAATTAAGGGACGCATCCGGAAAGAACGAAGCCTCAAGCATCCGATCGGGATTGATCAACGGTCGTTCGCCGCGATCTCCCTTGATGCCGCAAAAGTCCCAAACAGCCGTCCAGAAGTCAGCCCGGCTATTGATTGACCAAGCGTGCAAGTCAGAAAAGCTATTCAATTCCTGAGAATACCGACGGTTGGCTTCCTGCATGAAGGCAAACATCGGCGTTGACCGCCGAAACTGGTCCGACGGCGTCCACAAAGGCAAGTTGTCTTTCATCAATCTCCTCCTCTGGAGTTCCGGTTAGCCTGCCCGGAAAATCTCCAGCGCGACTATCTGTGCGAGCGTGCGGCTCAGTTCATCGGTGAGTAGTTTTTCATGTGAATGGAAACGCGAACTGGGCGTGGGCACCGAGATCGCGTAGAGGTCGCCCTGTAGGTCGTAGAATGCCGCGCCCACCGCAGAGATGCCCACAGTGTGTTGGTCCCTGTCGAAGGCAATGCCCGTTTCCCGGATCGACTCGATCTCAGCCTGGTAGGCTTGGAGCAATGTTGGGTCTTCAGCGATTGACGGCTGCTCCTCGGCCAACCTTGCGAGAACCTGCTTGTCACTCAGTTTGGCCAAGCAGGCTTTTCCGTTCGCAGAGTCGCAAAGAGGGAAACTCTCTCCCACGAAGGAGACCGTTCGAAGTCGGTGCGTCCCTGGTATTTGATCCACAAAGACGAGGCGTTTCGATCTGAACACAGCCAGATCGACCGTTTCCTTCGTCCGGCGTGCCAGATCCACCAGGTAGGGCCGAAGCATTTCGAGGACGTCGATGCGAGCCGATTCGGCAAGAGCACCGATCTCCGGTCCAAGGCGGATGCCTCGTTCTGGGCTTGCCGCAATGACGAATTGCTCTGCCTGAAGAGCGCCAACGATGCGCTGCACCGTTGAACGCGGCAAACCAACACGGTCAGCGATCTGTCCAAGACTTAAGCCGTCACTCTCATTTTTAAGGCTCCGCAGAATGGCCGCTGCTCGCGCGATCACCTGAATGCCTGAACGGCTGTCATCGTTGCTCTTAAATGCGTCCGTCATGAACTACCTCGACTGCTTGCGGCCTGCACCTGGGTCAGAACCCAACCTGATCGCCGCCCTTAAGACCCAATATTTGACGAGCTTCCGCTGGGGTCGCAACCTCATGCCCAAGTTCATGCAGGATTGTCTTTATCTTGCCAACCTGCTCGGCGTTCGAATTCGCGAGCTTGCCACGTCCGATATAGAGGGAGTCCTCTAGCCCGACACGAACAGAACCGCCCAACATGGCCGATTGGGTCGCGAACGGCATCTGGAAGCGTCCTGCAGCCAATACCGACCAGCGATACTGATCACCAAACAGTCTGTCGGCAGTGCGCTTCATGAACATGAGATTGTCCAGCTCAGGACCAATCCCGCCAAGGATGCCGAAAATCATCTGCACGAAGAACGGCCCCTTCACGAGACCCCGGTCGACGAAGTGGGCGAGATTGTAGAGGTGACCAACGTCGTAGCATTCGTGCTCGAACTTCGTTCCGTGTTCCTCGCCGAGTATCTTAAGAATCCGCTCGATGTCACGGAATGTATTGCGGAAGATGAAATCGTCTGTGCCGCGCAGATAAGGCTCTTCCCACTCATACTTCCAGCTGGAGTAGCGGTCCGCCAGCGGATAGATGCCGAAGTTCATGGAGCCCATGTTCAATGAGCACATTTCGGGCTTTGCCACGAGAGGGGCTGCGAGGCGATCCTCTACCGTCATGTTAAGGCCGCCGCCCGTTGTAATATTGATTACCGCGTCCGTGGCTTGCTTGATGCGCGGCAGGAACTGCATAAACTCGGCTGGGTCCGGTGTCGGACGACCATCGTTTGGATCTCGTGCGTGCAGATGAAGAATTGAGGCACCGGCCTCAGCCGCTTCGATGGACTGCCTAGCGATGTCATCGGGCGTGAATGGGAGCGCATCCGACATCGTTGGCGTGTGGATGCCTCCCGTCACAGCGCAGGTGATAATTACTTTTTTCGATAGATCAGCCATCTTAGTTCCCTTCTTAAGCGGACCAGCCGCTCATAATTCTGGTAGCGCGGGGCGACTGAGCCGCCCCGCGCCCTCGCTTGCGCTAGGATTGCTGCGCCGCCTCAGAGCCGTTGACGCTATCCGCCACTGAGGTGAGAGCGTTCCTGGTTTCCGGGAGAAAGAGCATGGTCAAACCGGCCCCAAGAAAACCAATCGCGCAAAGTCCGATGCCCGTCGCCAAGCCGTACCGTGTTCCGATTTGGCCGAGAACGAAGGGAGCGAATGCCGAGATTCCGCGACCAACATTGAAGCAGAAGCCTGCACCGGTCCCACGGACACGGGCTGGGTAAAGCTCAGGGAAGTACGATCCGAACGGACCTGCATAGGCAAAGAAAATTGCCAACAGCGGCCCCATCCAGAACAGCACGTTGTTGTCGTGGATTGACGCGTAGATCGGGAGCATGATCGTCGCGCCCGTAAAGCAAATGAGAAGCGAGGTACGCCGCCCGATCTTGTCAGCAAGAAAGCCAAAGATCTGATAGCCAATGAACATGCCGACATTGAGCATAATGATGAACGTCGTCATGTGGCTGGCGTCCAGTCCACGCTCTTGGACCAGGTAGGTCGGTAACCACGTGTTGGTCCCCCAGTAACCTACGAGGGCGCAGCTTGCCGCAATCGTGCCCAGGATGGTTTTCCGCCCAAGTTCTCCCGAAAATATCTCTGCGACGGACGCACGTTGTTTGGTCGCATTGCCTGCGGATTTCTTCTCCTCCTCCGCCCAAACCTGCGACTCGGGAACGAAGAAAAGAATGTAAATGACGGTAATGATCGCCCCGCCGCCACAGAGGAAAAGGACGCGCCATCCCCAGTTCGGCATGATCGAATGAGCGAGCACCGCCGCAATACCGAAGCCGATGGGCCATGCGCTCAACACAAACGAGATCACGCGCCCACGTAGGTGCTTCGGCCACGTCTCATTGATGAATGCGGCGGCAACACCCCACACACCGCCGAGCCCGAGTCCGGCGACGAAGCGCAAGATCAGCATATCCGTCCAACCACGCGCTAGAGCAGCCGCAGCCGTAAACAGGCCGAAGACAAGAAGGCTGATGATAAGCGCCTTTCTGCGCCCGTAATTGTCCGAGTACCACCCGATGACGACGCTGCTGAGGCCGACGCCAATCATCCCTGCCGTCCCCAACAGACCGGCATCCGCAAGCGTCAGGTTCCACTCCTTGATAATGAGTGGCAGCGCAAGCGCGAGCAGCATGAAATCCATGGCGTCGAAGGCATAGCTTGCAAATGAAGCCGCCATGACGTGCCACCTACTCGATGCACCAACCGCATCAACTCGTTCATTGGTATTTCTCAAGGCAAAGACCTCCCGTTCCATGGCCAAAAAAATTGTTATTGAAAGACGACGCGGCGGCGAATTGGCACGAGCGAGATCCCTGCTCTTTCGCTTATGATCCCCCAGATTCCTCGGGGTGCCTTCAACATAATCACGATTGCCAGTGCACCCAGGATCATCAGGTAAGTCGTACCCAAGTCGGCCAGCGTTTCGCGAAGCAAGAAGAAGACGATGGTCCCGATGATCGGCCCTTCGATGGTGCCAATGCCGCCAATCACGGCGATGAAGATCACGTAGGCAGTCCAGTCATTCACGCTGAAGGCAGCATCGGGCGAGATGCGCAATTTCTGCAGGAAGATGAAAGACCCAACCATGGTCGTGAGTCCTGCGACGCTGACATACACCGTCATTTTCGTGAGCCAGGCATTGATGCCCAGGCTTTCTGAAGCGATCTCGCTGTCCCTCAATCCCGTGAGGGCCAGCCCCATTTTTGAACGGAGCAAGAGTACAACGAACATCAAGGCGATCACGGCGAGAGCCAGACCGGTCCAATAGATCAAGATTTCACGCCATTCTCTGCTGCTCGCGATCCCCGTGATGATGGAGGTGGGAAGGCTTGAACCTGAGCCGCCGCCGAGCGAGGAAATCTGTGCGAACGAGAGCCGGAGTACTTCAGCAAAGACCCAGCTGCCGATCGCAAAGTATGCACCATGGAGCCGGAACAACAGGGTCCCGATCGGCACAGCGATGATCGCGCCGAGTAGACCAGCCACGACAATTGCGAGCAGCGGATCCATGCCCAGGAATATGGCAAGCGCAAAGAGCATATATCCGCCGAAGCCCACGAAGGCCTGTTGTCCGACTGATACTAGGCCGCAGTAGCCAGCTAGCAGGTTCCACAGACTGGCAAGTGCGAGGAACGAGAACATCTCCCCAAGCAGTCGGATGTTGGCACGTCCCGTAAGCCACGGCGCGGCAACCAGGGCAACCAGCACACAGCATGCGACAATCGAAGTTGCGCGACTGGCGCGAGTAAATCGTTCAATTCGGAAGCTCATGGCTGTCAATCCATTCTCGGGAAAAGGCCGCGCGGGCTGAAGGCCAACACAATGAAGAAGACGATGTGACCTGCGATGATTTGCCATCCCGGCGATATCTGGGCGCCGATTGCCTGGGCAACACCGAGCACAATCCCTCCAGCGAGAGTCCCCCAGAGGTTTCCAAGCCCGCCAATGATTACGGCTTCGAAACCAAAGATCAGTCTCGTTGGGCCGGACGCAGGATCGAAGTTGGTACGAATTGCTAGGAAGATGCCCGCGATGGCGACCACGCCCAATGAAAGAGCCATGGCCATGCCGAAGATATGGCGACGGTCAATCATCATCAGCTGTGCCACTTCGCCATCGTCGGAAGTTGCTCGAAATGCGCGGCCGAGTGAGGTGTGAAAGAACACCCTGTCGAGACCAAAAATCACCAAGATCGAGACGATGAACATCAAGAGTGGAAGCAGGCCGATTGTGAGCCCTGAAAACACCTCGAAGCTTGCTGTCTCAAGGGATCCGGCTGGCAACCGCCGACTGTCGGCCGTGAAGCCCAGGAGCAGCCCGTTCTGCAGTAGTACGGATATTCCGAAGGTAACCAGCAACGGTGAAAGTAGGTCTTTACCGATTGTCGGATTGAGCAAGAAGCGCTGCATCACATATCCGATTACAGCCATGATCGGGACAACCAGCAAAGCCGAAGCCAACGGGTGTAGACCTGTTGCTTGCACGATGACCAAGGCAACGTAGGCGGCCAGTACGATGAGATCTCCGTGAGCGATGTTCACCAGACGCATGACGCCGAAGATCAGCGAAAGGCCCGCTGCAAACAGAGCGTACAGGCCGCCCAGCAAAATTCCTTGAATGATAGCGTTTATCCAATCCATGGCGATCAGGTCCCGAAGTAAGCAGCCGTGACTTCGGCCCTGCTGAATTGAGATGGTTCACCGGCAAGAGAGACTTTCCCCTCCTGCATGCAGACGAAGCGATGAGCGACGGAAAGTGCTCGGGAGACATCCTGTTCAACCAGGATCGCCGATACGCCGCTTTCCACGATGGTCGGAAGCACAGCGTAGATATCCTTGATCACCACCGGAGCGAGACCGAGCGAAATCTCGTCAAATAGAATGACCTCAGGATTAGCCATCAGGGCTCGCCCGATAGCTACCATCTGCTGTTGGCCGCCGGACAAAGCCGTACCGGGATTCTTCCGTCGTTCGGCGAGGATCGGGAAAAGGGAATAGATACGGTCGAGGGACCATTTTCCCTTCTGTGCCCTTTCGCCGCCGATCACGAGATTTTCTTCAACGGTTAGCGAACGAAATAGGCGCCGCCCCTCGGGAACGAGAGCTATCCCGCCACGAGCAATCCGATCGGGTCGTTGACCACCAATCTCTTTGCCGTGGAGGCGAACCATCTCACTTCGGCAGGGGACCAAGCCCGTTATAGCCTTCAGCAATGTGCTTTTTCCGGCGCCATTTGCACCGATAAGGGCCAAAACCTCCCCGCGACAAAGCGTGAGATCGACGCCGAACAACGCTTGGAAATCGCCATACCCGGCCCGAAGACCATGAGTGGACAGAAGAACCTCAGGCATGAACCGCCTCCCCTTCGATCCCCATGTAGATCGCTGTAACCTCAGGGCTTGCCATGGTCGCGGCTGGATCGCCGTCGGCAATCTTGCGACCGAAGTCGATGACTGCGATCCGGTCGACTACCGCCAACAAGGCGTGAACGACGTGTTCGATCCAGATTATCGACACGCCTTCCTTCCGGACGCTTTTAATGGCCGCGACGAGTTCAACACACTCCGGCTCGGTGAGCCCGCCAGCGATCTCGTCCAGCAGAAGCAGCTTCGGGGAACTAGCGAGCGCCCGTGCCATCTCCAGTCGCTTGCGTTCCAGAAGGGTGAGTTGACCGGCGAGGGTATTTGCCTTTTTCGCCAGTCCCGTCAGTTCCAGAACCTCAACCGCTTTCGCAGCTCCTGCCGCCTCGGTCACGCGGCCCCCGAAAGTCGCACCCACCAATACGTTCTCGTAGGTTGTCATGCCGACAAATGGATGCGGTATCTGAAAGGAGCGCCCGATACCCCGGTGACAGCGGCTACGCGCAGGAACACGCGTCACGTCTGAGCCGTCAAAGTGTATTGTTCCGCTGTCCGGCAGTGTCGTTCCAGCGATCAGATTGAAGAGCGTTGTTTTTCCTGCACCGTTCGGCCCAATAATCCCCACAGCCTCACCCGGATCGACTGACAATGAGACTTTGTCAGTGACCTGGAGAGCGCCGTACCGCTTGCTTACCGTGTCCAGTTTTATGATTGGCATCGTGTTCTCTCGATTTTGGGCTGCCCGTGTGATGAGCAGCCCTGGAAATCAAACTCAGAGGAGCTTGAGTACGCCGCCGACCGGGATTTCAGGTGCAGTCTTGTTGGTCGTGATCACCAGTTCCGCCTTGCCGTTTACGTTCTGCCACTGACCAGCAACGAGAGGCGTTTTCGTCACGTTTTTCACTGGCCCCTTGGACCAATCCACTGGCCCAACAATGGTCTTCAGGTTGGTCGTCTTGATTGCATCGATAATGGCAGCCGGGTCTTCCAGGTCGGCGCTTCGCTTCACAACATCAGCGACCACTTCGAAGAGAGCGTGCTTGAAGCCGATGGGCTGCGTCCATGGGCGGTTGGTGGCTTTTACGAACCCCTCGGCAAGGTCCTTCGAGCTTTCACCCGTGAGACTGGAAGAGAACGGATGATTGGGCGACCACCAGATTTCCGACGAAAGTCCGATCCCGCGTTCTCCGAGAGAGGCAATCACAGAGGGGAACAGTAACGCCTTGCCGATGGTCACAATCTTGGGCTTGAGACCTTGCTGACCGGCCTGGCTCCAGAACGTGGCGAAGTCGGGCGGGATCATGTTCCCAGTGACGATCTCAACACCCGCAGCCTTGAACGCGGAGATCTGAGCTGAGAAGTCGTCCGACATCGGCTGGTATCGGCCCGGATCGGTCAATGCATATCCGGCTTCCTTCAGTGGCTTGGGGAAGCCACGGTCCGGGTCACCCCATGCGTTACCATCCGCATCGTTCGGGAAAAGGCCGCCTACTTTCTTCGCAACGTTGGGATTATCCCAAAGTGAAAGGAAAGCGCCGATTACGTCTTCCAAGCCCCAGAAGAAGTGGTAGGTGGACTCGAAGCCTTTGTCCGGCACACCATTTCGACCGAAGAAGTAAGGCTGCCATGGGCAGTCGGTGGTGATGCATGGCGTGCCATTCGCTTCCGCTTGGTCGGAGACAGGGTTGACCGTGTCCGGCGTTGAAGCGGCGACGATGATGTCGACCTCGTCCTTCAGGATCAGGTCAGCTGCAACCTCGGCAGCGCGGTTGGGGTTTGATTGGCTATCCTTTGAGATAACCTCGATTGCCCAGGACTTTCCGTTGTTGTTGATGCTGGAAAGGGATTTCTTGATGCCTTCAAGAATATAGTCATTCGCCTCAGCGAAGCCTGCCAATGGCCCGGTGACGGGGCTGACGTGACCGACCTTGATTGTTGGCGTGTCTGCGTAGGCCCGCGTGAAGCGCAAGATGGCAGGCGCCGCAATCAGCCCCAAACCAGACTTTAGGATTGTTCTGCGTGTTATTCTTTTCGTACCGATTGTGTCATTCGAACCCATTGTATCCTCCCAGAAAGGTTCGATTGAAGTTAGATGGTCACGTCTTGTGTGACCTGCCGGTAGAGAATTGGCAGCAGCTCGGCGAGATATCCCATCTCCTCCGTGGCATGCTGGTGCAGGCCTCGCGCCAGATCGTCGGTCACCAACTCGTGCCGTATCGCCGCCTTCTGCTCCTCAGAGAACGGGCGATCCGGATCGCGGCTTTCAACATGGCCGAGAAAGAACCGGGACCGCATTTCGCAGCCGTAGTCGGTGTTGCGAACAAAGTGCGTCATCCGACCGAGGTTTACGGGCTTCTCAAGGCTGCCGATGCGTGCGCAAACGGCAGTTCCGTCGAAGGCAGCGTAACGAGCCTGGTCGAAGAATTCGGTGGGATCACGGAAGTTGATCCTCAGCTTGAACAAGGGGCCATCGTCACCGCCCAGATACTCGTGAACCAGATGACTGGAGCCAATGTAGCTTCCTGACTGGCGTTCCTCCCAGTCGCTGAAGACGTGATCGCGCGGATGCCACAGTTTGTACTGCTCGGTACCCCCGAGCCAACCGAACCACCAGTCCACCATCTTCGCCTTACAGCGCGGCATGCGGGTGTAAGCGCACACCGTTTTGAACCCGTCGTCATAATCAACGACGCCGGACTCGATCTTCAGATAGCCTTGGTTCAGTAGGTCGTTGGCGTTTTCAAACCGCATAGTCTTCTCCTCAGGCTACCGGACGGAGCTTATCGGCGACGGGTATCGCAGCCCCCGTCGGGTTGGCGCAGATGGCAATGTCGAACTTTCTGTCCGCCTGACGCCACTGACCGCCAACAATCGGAACTTTCGCGACGTTTTTGATGTCAGATGCTGACCAATCGACACGGCCAAGTAGGGTGTCGGCCTTCGTTGCCTTGATCGCCTCGACTACCGAGCCAGGGTCGGCCGGGTCACTCGCTCGCTTCAGCACGTCCACAGCGACATCAAGCAGCGCGTGTTTAATGCCAATGGCCTGCGTCCATTGCCTGCCGGTGGCACCCTGCCATTCCTTTGTCACTATTGACGACGTGTCTCCTGTGGTAGCCGACCGAGACGGATAGCTCGGGTGCCAGGCAACCTCCGTCGACAACCCGTCAGCAGTCGGACCGATCGCCTCCAGAGTGGTCGGTAGCAGCAAGGCCTTGCCGATTGTCGCAATTTTCGGCTGGAAGCCTTGTTGTTTGGCCTGGCTCCAAAATGCGAAAAACTCTGGAGGGATCATTGTCGCAGCGACAATATCTACCCCTTCGGACTTCATCTTCGTGATCTGGGCCGTGAAGTCTTCTGACATAGGCGTATAGCGCCCAGTGTCGACGACCGTGTAGCCTCCTTGTGCCAGTGCGGGAGGGAACCCAAATTTGGGGTCTCCCCAAGCATTGCCATCTGCGTCGTTGGGGAAAAGCAAGCCGACCTTCTTGTTGGTATCGAGGGTCCCCCAAAGTCCCATGTAGGCAGCGATGACGTCCTCCAAACCGAAGGCGAAGAGGTAGCTCCAGTCGAAGCCTTTGTCCGGCGTGCTATTGCGGCCGAAGACGAGAGGCTGCCACGGGCAAGCTGTGCCGATCATTGGTATCCCGTTCAGCTCGGCCTGGTCTGCGACCGGGACAACGGTGTCTGGGCCGCCAGCGGTGATTAGCAGACTGACTTCGTCTTTCAGCGCGAGCTGGCTCGCCAGCTCCGAAGCGCGGCTGGAGTTTGATTGACTATCCTTGACGAGGATTTCGATTGGGCGGCCGTTCGCGCCTTGCTCCAATACGGATTTGAAGCGTTCAAGAAGAAAACGATCCGGTTCACCGAAGAACGCCAACGGACCGGTTTGCGGCGTGACAAAACCTACGCGTATGGGCTTTCCGGCGGCGAATGCACGCCCCTTTGTCAGTGCGGGTGCGGCAACCGCGAGTGCAGTAGCCTGAATGAACGTTCTTCGATTTAACCCCGTAATCCTCATAGTCTGCCTCCTCCCAAAGGTTGGTCTATCGCTACGTTTGTTATTCGACCGGTTTGAAGTTCCTGAGATATTGGGCCACACGTGCTCGCAGAGCGGCGGCGCCCTCCTCAGTCCAAGCTCGGAAGCCTTCCCCAGATTTCATCCCAAGCCGCCCCTTCTCAACCAGCTCCCGCAGATAAGGCGATGGACCAGGATCGCGATTGAGGTGTTCGAGCACTACGTTATGGATGTCTAAGGTCAGGTCCGTTCCAACGAGATCGGCGTTTTCCAATGGCCCCAGTACTGCCAACCGCCGTCCAAAGCTTGACTTGACAACGGTGTCGACGGTCTCGGCGTCAGCAATGCCCTCGGCAACGATGGCTATCGCCTCACGCCACAACGCATGCTGCAATCGGTTTCCTACAAAGCCCGGAACATCCCTTTTGACGTGGACCGGTGTCTTTCCGGCAGATGCCAAAAGATCAATCATCTCGGCCACGATGTTAGAATCGGTGTTTGCCGTAGCCACCACTTCGACAAGCGGGACGAGAAATGGTGGGTTCCACCAATGCGTTCCGAGAATACGTTCACCAGTTTGCAGCCCTTGCGCGATGTCGGTGATCGGAATGACCGACGTGTTTGAGGCGAGAATGGCGTGCTTCGGCGCAAGGCGTACCAGGTCAGCGAATATTGAGCGCTTTAGCTCCAACTTTTCTGGCGCAGCTTCAATGACAACGTCAGCATCGCTCACAGCGTCTGCCAGCACTGCATATCCTGTGACGAGGTCCTGCGCTCCGTCGGGCAAGCCGAGATCGAAAAGGTTCTTCATAATCCGAGAGCGGAGAGTGTCGAGAGCCGGTTGGTGGGCATCGAACACTGCAACGCTGTGGCCTGCAACTGCAAAGACCTGGGCGATGCCGTGGCCCATGAGCCCTGCTCCGATCACCGCGATTTTCATTTTGGTATCAGACATCATCAGCCCGCCGTGTACCCGCCATCGGCGTAAAGAGTGTGTCCCGTGTAGAAGTCTGATGCTCGCGAGGCCAAGAAGAGCAACGGGCCTGCCAGATCGTCAGGCTCGCCCAGCCGCCCTTTTGGAACACGGGCGAGAAACCCCTTGCGGACCTCTTGCGCCTTCTCGGTTTCGTCGAACATCCAGGCGGTCAGCGGCGACCGAAAGACCGTTGGCGCTATGGCGTTGACTGTGATCCCCGTCGGGCCCCATTCGCATCCGAGCGCACGGGTTAAGCCGTCAACTGCGGATTTGGATGCGCAATAGGCGGAATACCCAGCTGGATGTCCCAGGAGCCCGCGTGCGGAGGACATGAAGACAACCTTGCCCCCTTCCCCCTGCTCCAACATGCGCTTGCCGACGGCGCGGGCCATCAGCCAGCTTTGCGTCACGTTGGCGTCCATGACGTCGAGGAACCGGTCAGGGGCCATGTCGACGATCTTCGCGACGTCGTTCTTGCCGGATGCGACAACTAGGATGTCTACTCTGCCAAAGCGTGAAATCGTGTCTGCAACAATCGCCTCGCAGTCATCCTCTGTCGTTGGTCGGCGGTTGAGAGATAGGACTTCGGCGCCCAAGTGAACGCATGCTTCTTCCGTCTCACGAAGGGCATTTTGATTGCCTGCGACAATCGACAGTTTCGCTCCTGCCCCAGCGAGAATACGCGCAGCGAGGGCTCCGAATGCTCCTGAAGCCCCGGTGACAATTGCCACTTTGCCGCTGACGTCAAACAAGCTTGAAGGCTTGCGCAGTGTTTCTTCCGCAATCATTGGACCGCTCCGGCAGGGTATGGGATGACAACCAGCATTTTACAGACGTGATTGGATCGATTGACGATCTCGCGCACCTCTCCGGGTGCAATGGTGCAGCTGTCCAGCGCCTTCAGGACTGTTTCGCTGCCATCGACAACGACCGTCATTTCGCCGTCCAAGACGACGTAGACCTTCTCGAATGGCGTGGAGTCGGGACCCGCGCCTCCGCCGGGTAAGAATTGAGAAAAGCCGACCCATTGATTTTTAGGGCCGCCTTCTTCGAAGCCCTGCAACCGCAATCCGAAGCACCCGTGATGGTTCGGCGCCTCGTACGATTTGGCTTCTTGAAACCGCTTTGTGAACATGTCTCCTCCCGTTCACGTTGGGGTTACGGATTCATCATCCGTTGATCAGCAGTGACGCCACCTCCTCTTGCGGCGTCACTCCATGTTAGCTGCTGTGATTCAGGCAGCAGGTCGTACTCAGAAGCTTTCACCCTTCTCGACGCGGTAGTTCTGGTCCTTGTCGATCATAGCCACCAGACGGATGATGCAGCCATCGCCGCGATCCCAGTTGATTGGGAAGAACGCGAACGTGCAGCGCTTGCCGGTGACAGCATCCAGATCACCGCCCACGTTTTCGATGCCGAGAATGCCCGCCTTGAAAATCTTCTGGTGGACAGGCTCCCATTCCGGGAAGTCGTCCTTCCAATCGCGTCCGCCGGACCATTCCTTGTATTCTTCAGCGAGATGCGGAAGCAGAGGCCCATTGCGCTGAGGTCCAATTGCCGTTGCAAGCGGGTGGTCATTGGCCTGGGTATCATGGCCGACAACCTTGACGCCCTTCTCGATCATCCAGTCGGCGGCAGACGGTACGAAGCCTGGGCAATACGCGAAGTAGTCGCCGTCTTCGTATTCCTTGTGCCACCCGGTGTTGATGATGAGCACATCACCTTTGCGGATCG
This sequence comes from Rhizobium sp. SG570, assembly GCF_012275345.1. Taxonomy (NCBI): domain Bacteria; kingdom Pseudomonadati; phylum Pseudomonadota; class Alphaproteobacteria; order Hyphomicrobiales; family Rhizobiaceae; genus Rhizobium; species Rhizobium sp. SG570. Next base: position 42,449 of record NZ_JAAZQI010000031.1, read on the forward strand.
CATGTCCGCACGCCTTTTCGAGGTCGTCATAGGTGATCGGCTCCCACTTCTTCTTCGGGATCGAAACGACAATGCCGGAGCCGAAGAAGTGTGGAAGTGGGACTTCGTCAATGAAAGGCGTTCCCTGGACAACGTGCGCTGGCGCATCAATGTGCGTTGTTACGTGCATCGTTGTCGTGATGGTCTGCGAAAGAACGCCGGACTTTGCCATGTAGTGCATGCGCTCGATGCGAACATCTTTGAAGTACGGCCAGTTGGGGCACTGGTACCCGAAGCGATGCGAGAGATTGTAGAACTCGATCCCCATTGGGTTATCGAGGTTATCCTGAAATTCGATCCCACGGACAGTAATGGACATACAGAAATCCTCCTCGCCTCGCGGTGCGGGGCGTAGCATTAGATCCAAATTTTGGCTGACTCCTCCCAGAGCGCCTGTACCTTTATACGGTACATCTGTATCATTTATTGTCAAGCGGCATTCGGATTGCGCCCAGAAGTTTGGCGCTACTCTTTGAACTGCATTGTTTATTTGAGGAGGAAGCGGACATGAAACCACAGGCAGAAAGTCGGGTCGCACGGCGACAGCGGCTCAATCGATTGGCGCTCCTCACAGCTGGCGAAGAAGTTATGTCAGTGAAGGGAATCGACGCAGCCACGATGCACGAGATGAGAGTGGGAAAAACGTGGGGGTAAGGATATCCAGATAATCGAGTGCTTTTTGGAAAGGGTACTTGTTGACCGCACAATTTAAGATGATCATCTCCGTCGAGCTTGTGGGGGTGGACGGCGTTCGACAGCGTGGTGAGATTGCCAACGTTAAGCGAAGTGTCGATGATGCTCGTCTCGACGATTTTGGCCTTTCCCTCGAAGAATCCAAAGAAATTCAGCTGCATCTGCAGAAGGAGCTGACGCAGTTTCAGACGGATCAGGCCGTCCAGCGTGATCGGAAGTGCTCGCACTGCGATTGCTCTCGCCAGGTTCACGATTACAGATCCCGTGCGATCCATTCGCTCTTCGGCCTTTGTCGTGTGCGCGTGCCACGGTGGCGACGCTGCGAATGCGGATCGAGCGCAAGACTGGCCACCGATTGCGCCCCGACCCTGTTGAATGGAAGAGCAACGCCGGAATTGGAGCGAATTCAGGCAGAACTCGGCTCCCGTTTGTCCTTTCGAGAAGCAGCTCGTGTACTTGATATCTTTTTGCCGACCGCAAGAGTCCATAATCACCGGACGCTAAGGAACCGGCTGGCCAAGGTTGCCGATCAGATCGAAAAGTGGGACGTCGCGAGCCCCTACCGTCTCAGTCGCGCCGGCAAGTCTCCCGTTTCCGTTGTCATCGATGGCGCCTACATTCGCGCGGTTCCCGGCTATCAAAGCCGGCATTTCGAGGTCGCAATGGGACGGGTTGTGTCGCAAGGCCGGGCACCGCGTCAGTTTGCCGGCGCGCCTCATATGGCTACCGGCAAGCACGATATTCTTCGCGCGGCGTTACGAGCACAAGGATGGCTTCCTGGCCGAGACGTTACTGTCTTCAGTGACGGACAAGTCGGCTTGCAAAACATCGTCCTCAGCGCAACACACCAGCCCGTCACGCATATTCTCGACTGGTTTCGTCTATCGATGCGGCTGCGGCACATTGAGCAGGCCTGGGAGGGCATCAGGCATCTCCATGATCTAAACGTCTATCTTCGAGATGTCGCAGTACATGTGCCAAGGCTTCGACATCTGCTTTGGAGTGGTTATGTCCGGGAGGCAAGTGAAGCCGTAACGCAGATGCTCGCCCAATTGGATCAGCATCCCGGACTTCGTGATGCCACCGGGAAGCTCAGGCGTCTATGCGAACTGATCAACAATCTTGGCACCTACCTGGCGCAGAATGCAGCTTCGATCGTCAACTACTGTCGGCGATACTGGTCCGGTCAACCGATATCCAGTTCGCCCGCCGAAAGTGCCGCCAACAGCCTCGTCAATGCCCGTATGAATAAGAAGCGTCAGATGCGTTGGTCGCCGATTGGCACTCATCGGGTTCTTCAAGTCCGAGCCGCTGTAGCGGATGGTCGACTTAAGAAGGCAAAGCTAAATCTTGCAGTGTGACCCCCAGGTTTTTCCCGCTCCCTTGAGCAGCTTGCGCATCAGATGCAGGGCGGCTGCCTTGTTCCTTCGGCTTTGTAGCAGGGCATTGACGGCGCGCCACAGCCAGTATTTCTTTCCCGTAATGGTCACCACCATCTCATCGAGCTGCCACTTATCGGCAAAGTGGCCGCGTGAACGGCGGCGGAGTTGATTAGCAAATTTGGGACCGAACTTCGCAACCCATTCCGAGAGGGTCTGAAACGAGACCTCAATGCCACGCTCGGCAAGCAGATCTTCGACGTCGCGAAAACTGAGCGGAGACCGATAATAGAGCCAGACCGCATGGGCGATGATCTGGGCGGGGAAGCGGTGGCGACGATAGTGATGCTGCTGCTCTTCGGTCATGCACGTCGCATATCATCCCCTCCGCACATTTCCCTTAAGGTGATGTGGTTGTCGCCCTCCGACGGCATCGAATGTGCCAAGATGGTTTTTTTGCAAAACCCAAGAGAGGAGCCACCCACCATGGACGATATTGCGACAATCGGGCTTGATATCGCAAAGAATGTTTTCCAATTGCACGGTGTCGATGCGCGGGGGCAGGTCGTTCTGCGCAAAGCCTTGCGCCGCGCCAACATGATCGCTTTCTTCACAAAACTACCACCCTGCCTGATCGGCATGGAAGCCTGCT
>NZ_JAAZQI010000032.1:0-31089 GCF_012275345.1 Rhizobium sp. SG570
ACGCGCTATGACAGGTGCCCAATGGCTTTTCTTTCCGCCATCTCTCTCGCTGCAACCGTTATCTTCTGGCTCTGATCAACGAGTCCTGACCCTAGCGAAGCCGCCTTCGATTATCTGGAAGAACGCCGTGCCGACCCGGCGCTTGCTGCCGGACTTCGCGGTGTCGCGCCGCGGCACTTTTGTAACCAGGTGCCGTATATGGAATATCTGGCGCGCAGGGGTGTCGATATTTTTGACCGCCAGGGGATCGGTGTCCTGGCAGAAGCAGGTCTCTGGGGATGTATCCGCCATCATGGACTGGTGGGCGACGTGGTTATCGTCTCCGACGATGCCGGCCAGTTCCGCGTCGGCAATCATGCCCTGTGCTGGGTCCACGGGGAACGGCTGTTACAGAAGCTGATGCCGGCAAAACCAAAGGAGGTGCGCGCTGTCACCTTCATCCGCGACCTTGTCTGGCGATTTTACAAGGCGCTGAAGGCATGGAAACAAAAGCCGTCACCGCAGGCCGTCCCGGCTTTCCGACGACGGTTCGACCGGATCTTTACCATGCGCACCGGCTACAACGCGCTCGACACATTGCTGGTGCGTCTTCATCGGCGCAAAGACGAATTGCTGAAGGTGCTCGAGCGGCCGGAAATCCCGCTTCATACCAATGCCTCGGAGAATGATCTGCGAACCTTCGTCACCAAACGAAAAATCTCCGGCGGTACCATCAGCAGAGACGGCCGTGTCGCGCGCGACACCATGCTTGGGCTGATGAAGACGTGCAAGAAGCTCGAGCTTTCCTTCTGGCACTACCTCGGCGACCGGCTCGGCATCGGCGGCGAGGTCGTCCCGCCCTTGCCTGGCGCCATCCTCGCGCGCAGCTAAACCAAGATCAGCTCGATGAGGTCAGCTTGCCGGCGCCCGGCACATTGGCTCGGATCCACGCGGCATAATCTTCGTCGCTCAAGGTGAGAAACGGCATCTCCCATCCTGACCATGAACATCTTCTTCATCGCAGGCATCGACTATGGTAGAAGAGCAACGATGGCACAATTGCCCACACCTTCGGCAGCGCCTCCAAATCAGCCCCTTTTACCGTCGAAATTTCCCGGTTTCCGCTTCATTAACCATATGAATTAATGCTATACTTTTGCCTTGTTGAAGCGAAATGCGCTGTTGCTTCCGTTGCTCGGACGGCAGTTTTCCGGGGCAATAACCATCGATAGTTATCAGGTATCGATAGTGATGGATTTCAGGGCGCGGGCATTAAAATGCACCAGCTTGTCATCAGCTGCGCCCTTCGTTCTTCGGATCTTGATCCAAGATCTGCCTCGCCAATTCCACGCCTTCGATCGACTTGATCTTTGCGGCCTCCGCGGCCAGAAGCGCTTGGAGTGTCGATATTCTCTCGGGATCGGTTTCAGCCTTCAGCATTTCCTGGAACCGTTTGATGTTCGTCAGCACCACTCAGACGTCCACAACCTTGGCCTCCTTCCAGAGCCAAATGTGATCTCCGCAGTTTATCCTTTCACCACCGCATGGCAATTAATCCTAAGGTGTAGCGAAGACCTCGCACACGAGCTCCAGTCCTCGGGGATCGATGGAGACGCCGCAAATACGGTTTTTTACGACGTTTTCGCCTCGGTTCGGCGGACTGGTTTGCCTGGATTGGCAGCACGATAAGCAGCCGGGTCGCGGCCGCGGATCGGGGTCCACTGCACGCCGATGTCAGAGCGGCCTGACGTTTTCCGCCCTGGACCTGCCGGACTTTCTGTCCTGGCCCAAATCGTAGGAAACGGATTGGCCCTCCTTGAGCAGATCACCATATTGCAGGGCGCTGACGTGGACGAAGACGTCATCTCCCCCAGCATCCGGCGTGATGAAGCCAAATCCTTTATCCGCGTTGAAAAACTTAACCTTGCCCGTCGGCATTGGCCCCCCCGTTTTATGATGAACGGCATGAATACCCCTAGCCGTCTGGTTTTGATCGATCAAGTTGACATGCTACTGCGCCTCGCGCTTGGCATGCGGCGTGAAAACCGATTGTTTTTGCCGCGCGAGTCTGGAGCGCCGAGTTGCGTGCCGCGCCATGACGGTGTCTTCGCCCAGAACCGAGAGGATGCCTCGCACATCGTGGGACATGCAACAATAGAAGACCGAGTGATGCAGTTTCCGAGTTGACACCAATTGCGTGGCGCGGAGCCTGGCAAGATGCTGCGATAGCGCCGAATTGCTGAGCCCAACTCTTTTGGCAAGCTCTCCGACGCCCCATTCGTCCTGACAGAGCAATAGCAAGATCTCGAGCCGCTTCGCGTTTGCCATGGCATGCAGTATCGCTGCGGAGCGCAGCAGTTTCTCCGGACCATCGAGCAAAGATGTACTCCCCCACCAAACCCGACCAATTTGTATATTATAGAATCTCTATGTAATAATTAACGCATGTTTCGATTCCAGGCTTGCTTGAGGCCCGCCGTGATCCGGATTGAAACAAAAGCCTTAACAGGGATTTTGACTGCATATTAAGTGTAAGGCTCGGCGCCTGCGCCTCTGTTAAGAAGAGATATATCGATTTTTAGCGACGAAAAGCCGATAAGGTGGAGCAAATCACAGCGCTGGAGCCGCCTCACGATGAAGCCGAAAGCCCTCCCCTCCCCCGCCGATCCGGTGCTGCTCCGCGCCGAGGAACTTGATGCGCTCGATGCCATCCTGCCCTTCGCCCGCCGCGATCAGCTGGCCACCCTGCTAACGGACGAGGACGTCGCCACGCTCAAGCATCTCGCCAAGGAAGGCATGGGCGCCAATACCCTTCGCGCACTCGCCTCCGATCTCGGCTATCTCGAAGCCTGGTGCGAGCTTGCCACAAGCGCTCCCCTCCCCTGGCCGGCTCCTGAAAGCCTGTTGTTGAAATTCGTCGCCCATCATCTCTGGGATCCGCTCGAACGTGCCGAGGATTCTTCCCACGGCATGCCTGATGACGTCGAAATCGGATTGCGCGCCAAAGGTCTGCTACGCGCCGACGGCCCGCATGCGCCCGACACGGTACGCCGGCGGTTGACCTCCTGGTCGATCCTGACCCGCTGGCGCGGGCTGACAGGATCATTTACGGCGCCTTCCCTGAAAACCGCATTGCGCCTGGCCGTACGCGCCACACCGCGACAACGCCGCCGCAAGAGCAGACGAGCCGTCACCGGTGATATCCTGGCAAAGCTGCTTTCCACCTGTGCTGGCGATCGGCTGGCCGACGTCCGCGATCGTGCCCTGCTGCTGACCGCCTTTGCCTCGGGCGGCCGCCGGCGCTCGGAAGTCGCTGGCCTGCGCGTCGAGGATCTGATCGATGAAGAACCGGTGCATGCCGATCCCAGAAACCCCGCCTCGCCTCTCCTGCCGTGTCTCATCATCGCTCTCGGCCGCACGAAGACGACGACGGCAGTAGACCGCGTACATGTGGTTCTGATCGGCCGGCCGGTCGAAGCGCTCAAACAATGGATCGAAGAAGCCAGGATCGACACCGGGCCGGTGTTCCGTCGCATCGACCAATGGGGCAATATCGACCGGCGGCCTTTGACGCCGCAGTCGGTCAATCTGATCCTGAAGACGCGGTGCAAGCAGGCCGGGCTCGATCCGGAGGTGTTTTCAGCACATGGACTCCGGTCTGGCTATCTGACCGAGGCGGCCAATCACGGCATCCCCTTGCAAGAGGCCATGCAGCAATCCCTACACAAGTCCGTGGCGCAGGCGGCGAGCTACTACAACAACGCCGAACGGAAGAATGGCCGGGCGGCACGGCTGTTCATTTGATGGGATTACCCTTCGGTTGGACGGCAGGAAGATGTCATCATCGAATTCAAGCGCGGTTGACGACAAGGAGAGCATTTGTGACAAGATCTGAAATGGAAGCGAGCTTCCTTCTTGTTCTCGACGAAACCAACCGTCTTCTCAAAGAGGCCTATGAAAAAGCCGGGCTGATTGATGACGAGCATGCGCTAGCACAAGCTGGTCTTAAAGACGGCTCTACCATCGTCATGGACTATCTGCATCACAATGAAGCGGGCGTCGCATTTGACCATCTGATGTATATGATCAATGAGGCGCTGCTCTCGCTCTCACCGGCAAGCCAACGAGTTCTAGAAAGGATCGAGGTTCAACTCGGATCCACTCTTAGCAACGGACAGTGAATAGAGCGCTTCACTTTCGACCCTAGGGGTTGCGAACCTGAGGGGGGCGGAGAGGACGCGTGTTCGACTCCCACCGCCGCGCCACGCTATATCCCACGGCAAGAACAGGTGCCAGGACTATGGGAACGTGATATGCCCCAACTGCTAGAGGATGAAGATGGACATGATGAAGAGACGGACAACCAAGGCCCAGAAAAAACTTGCCCCGGCGGTATGCAGAGCAGGGACCAGCCGGGGGATACATAGCCTATATGGCACGGCCCCCCATCAAGTTCAAGTAAATTTCTGACACCATGCCCCTTGTTGACATCCTCTCAGCCGACCGGTTCTCCACCTACCTCCTATGGGCCAACAATGACGTAGCCCTAGGGGAACGTCTCTATAGCTACAATGTCCAGCTTTCCGCGGACTTCTATAGCTCACTCCATATGCTGGAGATTACCCTGCGGAACAAGTGCGACCTTGCCCTTGAGAACGCCTTTGGTGCCACCTGGTTCGATGATCCCAGCGTTCTCAAGGACCCTTATCAGCGAAGATGCGTGCAGGAGGCGCGTGCCTTGCTGCTCAGGGAAGGGAAAGCTGCCACCCACGGACAGATGATTGCCGAGTTGAACTTTGGGTTCTGGAGCTCCCTGTTCGGTCGCTCCTCTAGTCATCTATGGGGCACCCTGCGACCAATCTTCAGCATCAGTGGCCTGCAGCGCGCTACCATTGCCCAGAAGCTGAGAGAGCTTCGTCGTCTGCGTAACCGCATTGCCCACTATGAGCCCATATTGGCTCAACCCTTGACCGCGTTGCATACTGCCACCCTGGACCTAACATCATGGATGGCGGTAGAGGCAGCGGCCTGGATCACAACCCATTCTGCTATCGCCTACCCGGCGACCCCGATCATCATTATGGACCCGACCAGTGGCCAGAGTGTTTTCGACCTGGCCCTTATAGGTCACCTGCCAGTGTAAACAGGCCAACCAAGGGCCGCCAGGCGCCGCCATCATCCTCAATAGCACTTGGTGCTCACGAACGTCCCCAGCTTTGATGATATGCATGATATCGGTCGCTGAACCAGCGAGCACGGATCCACATATTTCGAACACAACCAATCTCCAGTCTGGCCCTTCCCCTATTTCCAATACATCGGGAATCAGTTCTGCTCGCGAGGTTGGGCATTAACCTTTCGTTTACCCTCTTTTTCTTGCCATGAAGACGGAATCGGAGCATTGTCCCGATAATCGGTGCGGAAGTACCAAAATATCGTGACTGAGTGGATTTCGAAAGATGAGCGTGAAAATGGCCACTTCTGAGAAAGTGCCGGGTTTTGCAGATACGATCCTTGAACAAGGGGGTGATATCTCGTCAAAGCTCGACATGCTGCGGCAGGAAAAGTTTCCGCCGAACGCGCAGAAGTCTTTGCGCCAATTTTCGTTGGCCGAGGTTGCCGATTTCGTCGGCGTCTCGCAAAGCTACCTCAAGAAGCTACATCTTCAAGGTAAGGGCGTCGAGCCTGCTACGACGACTTCCACAGGGCGGCGATACTATTCGGCCGACCAGATGAATGATTTACGCGCCCTCCTCGATCGCGTTCCACACCGTAAGGAAGGCGAACGACTCCAGGTAATCGCCGTCGTAAACTTCAAGGGCGGCTCCGGTAAAACAACGACCTCTGCACACTTGGCGCAGTTCCTGGCATTGCGTGGCTATCGTGTCCTTGCGGTCGATCTCGACCCGCAGGCATCGCTCACCGCACTCTACGGCATTCAGCCCGAGCTTGACGACAAGGCTTCATTCTACGAGTCGCTGCGCTACGACGAAGAGCGGAAGTCCATCACCGAAATCATCCAGCCGACTAACTTCCCTAATCTGGATGTCGTCCCTGCAAATCTGGAACTTCAAGAATACGAGTACGAGACGCCCATCGCCATGCAGCGGAAAGATTCCAATGCGGGCAAGCTGTTCTATACCCGGATTGGAGACGCTCTTGCGGAGGTCGACGATCGGTATGATGTCGTCGTGGTCGATTGCCCTCCGCAGCTCGGCTACCTCACGCTCACAGCGTTGACGGCAGCCACGTCTGTCCTAATCACCGTTCATCCTCAGATGCTCGACATTATGTCGATGAGCCAGTTCCTCTTGATGCTCGGCAACATCTTGAAGTCGGTTGAAGCCGTCGGCGTGAATGTCTCGCTCGACTGGTTCCGGTATCTCGTGACGAGATATGAGCCGACCGACATTCCACAGCAGCAAATGGTCGGTTTCATGCAGTCGATGTTTGCCGCCCAGATGATGCGAAATCAAATGGTGAAATCAACGGCGATTTCTGACGCCGGTTTGACCAAACAAACGCTCTATGAGGTCGAGCGCTCGCAGTTCACGCCTTCGACCTATGACCGTGCCCGTGAATCAATGGACGCGGTGAATGCAGAGGTGATCGATCTGCTGCATAAGGCATGGGGGCGTCGGAATGCGTAAGCAGAATTGTCAGCCGTACAAACTGCATTTTTCTCCAATGAAATCAACAAAGGCGAGTTTCTGTCATGGCTAGAAGGGACGTATTCTCAAATATCACGTCGCCTAAAAGCGACGACCAGGAAAGGAAGCCTGCGCCGACCTACGCTGCCAAAGGCGCGTCCCGATCGATGATCAGCTCGTTGAACGAGCTAGCTGAAAAAGCCGCCCTCGCCGACCAGAATCTTGCGGGCGAACAGGTTCTCGAACTAGACACTGCCGATCTCGACGGCTCCTTTGTTTCGGATCGTATGGCCGAAGACGACGTAGCCTATTCGGAACTGGTGGAAGCCATCAGGGAACGAGGGCAAGATTCCCCAATTCTGGTGCGCCCTCACCCGTCGAAGCACGGTAGATATCAAATCGTTTTCGGCCATCGCCGAGCCCGGGCCGCAAAAGACCTGGGTCGCAAAGTTCGGGCAGTCGTCAAGGAAATCACTGACGCCCAACATGTGATCGCTCAAGGCCAGGAAAACTCGGCTCGACAAAACCTGTCGTTCATCGAGCGATCGATGTTTGCTCAACGCTTGCTGGATCTAGGCTATGACAAGCCTACGATCCAGTCGGCTCTTGCAACTGACGCTCCGATGTTGACCCGCATGCTTTCGGTATCCGGCCGAGTGCCTGAAGCCGTTGCAACGAAGATCGGTCCCGCGAAATCCATCGGCCGAGACAGATGGATCGATTTCGCGCAGAAGATCGAAAAGCCGTCCACCAAGAAGCTTGTCCTCAAGCTCGTCGAGGGGGACACGTTCGGCTCCCTCGAATCGGACGCTCGTTTCGAGTTCCTGGTGTCCGAGATCAAGAAGGCGGATCAGGTAGAGAAGGAAGTGCCACAAAAGGGAGAGTGGCGAGCGGGCGATGCGTCGGTTCGCGCAGAGTTCAAGGGCACCGGGAAGAGCTATTCAATCGCGCTCAAGTCTGATGATGCAGGCAATTTTGGCCGCTTCATCGCTGAGAATTTGGAGCGGTTGCACCAAGAGTTTCTGTCGTCAACCAAAACTGAGGAAGGGTAGGCAGCAAAAGAAAAAGGCCCCCAAACGGTCACCCGTGGAAGCCTCTCTCGTATTCTCTAGCAAGGTCGAGAATCGCATTTCCACGAATCGCAGTCAAGAGTCTTTGGCACCGTTTTGGTGAGCGGATTTCTTTTGCCTTCTTAGAGGTGAAGGAAAATGGAGAGTGGAAGTGTATCGACGCCGTTTGGGCGGCGACCGATGACTCTTGCCATGTTGGCAAACCAGCAGGTCGCGGAAACGATCGAACCAGGGGTTACCAGGAACCGGTGGAAATTGTTCAGAGCGATTTGCGAAGCGCGTCCTGCGCTCGGCGTAACAGATCGCGCATTGAGCGTTCTCGACGCATTGCTGACGTTCTATCCGGACAACGAGCTGTCGGAAGAACGCGGACTGATCGTGTTTCCGTCGAACGCACAGCTTTCGATCCGTGCCAAGGGCATGACACCCGCCACACTCCGGCGGCACCTGGCGGGTCTTGTGGAAGCTGGATTGATTATTCGGAAGGACAGCGCTAACGGCAAGCGTTATGCCCGTCGCGACGGGGCAGGGGACGTGTCGGAGGCGTTCGGCTTCTCGTTGGCACCCTTGCTGGCGAGAGCGGAGGAGATCGAGGCATTGGCAGCTCAAGCGATTGCGGATCGCGAGCTTCTGAGGGCCACCAGAGAACGACTGACCATTTGCCGCCGCGATGTTGCCAAGCTGATCAGCATGGCCGAAGAGGAGGGCGCTGCTGGCGATTGGGAGATGATTGCGTCGATGTTCAGAGAGATCGTCGCTCGCATTCCTCGTGCTGCAGGGATCGAACATCTGTCGTCAGCACTCAATGAGATGTCGCTGCTTCGCGAAGAGATCATCAATCGATTGGAAACGCATACAAAAACATCAAAAATGGACGCCAAAGAGTCTCAAATTGAGCGTCACATACAGAATTCAAACCCCGAATCCATTTCTGACTTTGAACCAGCTTCCGAAATGAAGCAGGGGGCAAATCCGGTGGATCGAGCCGCGACCTCGAATGGGGATGTGAAGTATCCTAGAGTAGCGGGGCGGGGCTGGAAACCAAATCGACCGACAGGCGAGAGTGGCGAGCTGAAATCGTTTCCGCTTGGGATGGTGCTGCAGGCTTGCCCGCAGATTGCCGACTATGGCCCCGGAGGGCGGATCGAAAAATGGCGAGACCTGATGAGTGCCGCCGTCGTCGTTCGATCCATGCTCGGAGTCAGCCCGTCGGCATATCAGGATGCTTGCTTGGCAATGGGTCCCGAGAACGCCGCTACCGTGATGGCTTGCATTCTGGAGCGGGGAGGGCACATCAATTCAGCTGGAGGCTATCTTCGCGATCTGACGCGGCGCACCGAGGCAGGCGACTTTGCGATCGGTCCGATGCTCATGGCGCTTATGCGGCAGAATGGCGTCGGAGAGCGTAAAGCTTCCTAAGGTTGGCTAAGGCCGGCCGGCTCATGGGCGACGACCTTGAACTCAACGAGATCGAACATCTGCTCATCGCCCCTGGAAAGAGCAAGCCTCGTCCGCTTCGCTGACGAGGCGATTGATTAAATCAACATCCAAAAGGTTTGGGACCGGTCCAACCATGGGTCCCGATGACCGGAGGCTCGATCGTTGTGATGAGCCATTCATCTGGATTACGCCAAGAAATCTCCTTGAAGCTTACTTTGAGCTTTCCGATGTCTTGCCACCAGACCATCAGGATATCAGGAGATGCCATTTCTTTTGGTTGATATTGAAACGGAACTCCCCTCGAATTGAGATCAATCAGCTTGGAATACAGGTCTGCGTTCTCCCAGAGCTTGCCTTCGTCAACAAAAGCAATTTCTTGCCGGAGTTCATGCGTGCCAGATATCCGTCTACCCCCTGTGAGAACGATGCAACCCTCTGATAGATGAGAGACATTGAGCGGAGGAGGCTCTGCATGAGCCCCAAATTCAACCGCGAAAGGAAGTCTCCGTCCTGGATAGCTCATTGACGTTCAATAAATTTCCGGTGGAAAAATCTCAATTTATGAAACGGAGTGTCTGAAGGTGATGGCACGAAATTTGGGTTTTTTCGGTGCGATCTTCGATGACATCAGAGAGCGGATCGCGCACCGCCGAGGCGGCCCTGTAATGCAGAACCGTCGCTTTGAGAAAGTCGTTAGTCATTCGGCGGGATCAATCCCTTCGCGCGTGCAATAATCGCCCGCTAGAGCTTGTTCCGGTCAACACAGCCAAGGGTTCTGTTTTCCGGGCGAATTCTGCTGATTAGCCGAGTTGCAAAAGACAAGGCACGTCCAAGCCTCCCGGCCGAAAATCTAAGAAAGCCGATCACCGACCCCAGCATCACCGGGGCAAATGAGCCCTTTTATGCAATGCCGGCCGGTCTCATCTCGGTTGACATTGCATAGTATCTGTCATCACCACGGCCCACCACGGCGGCGTCTTGTCTAACGAAGCGAGCCAAGAGTCGATTTGCGGATCACTGGCACCGCGCTTGATCGCTTTTAGCATGCACTCACATTGTCCAAGCGTCTCGTCGAACGCGCGGGCGCCGTTGTTGTACCTGTTTTTCAGGCATCCAGCTTTTATATCTTGATCGCGCTTGGAAATGCGCATTGTTTCGTCGGCCGAGAAAATATCTCTCAGTATTTTTGACTGCTCTGGGTTGGTATATGCGTAGTCGAGCCGCCCCTGACGTAAATCTGCCTTGAAGGACTCGCAAATAGCGACGGTCCCTTCCAACGGATCTACCTCATGCCGCAGTTGCTGCGCTAATTGTTCCTTCAGCGCGGGAGTGAGTGTGGCAAGTATCTTATCGGCGGGTAAGGTCACGTCCATGTTGTCAATCGCCGTCAGATGCAGAAGGAAGCGCAACGTGTAATCGCTATTGTCGTGACTGATGCAGCGCTCGCCAAGCGTATTGATATGATGGCGCGCTTGTTCAACGGACATTGCCGCAGATTTTTGTTGATCAGAGTAATCGCCAGATAATGGAACTGCCCGTGCCAGAGCTGTCGAAATCATCGCCGCCGTTAGGACATACAGGCAAAATCGAGTGGTTCTCTTCAAAGTCTTGCGCATTCTTCTAACCCCACCCTCAATTTGCTCGAGGCAGATTTGCGGAAGTTATGCGGCAATCAGTGTGATGTCGATAGCCATGGCGATGTTGGTTTTCGCATAGAACAGATGAAGTGGATACCAATGACTTGGCGCCAAAATCATCCCGTTGGCATTTGATTGGCACATTCCAGATTGGGAAAGAGCCGGTTCTAAAGACTTCGCGCACTAGCCGTGCGATCTTCTGCTACCGTGGAGCCTCTCAACATCCTTCGTACCTTTAGCGAGACTTCATCCAGTGTTGCCATAACTCGATTGATCTGTGAGAGCGTAGCCGTCGTCTCTGATCCATAACTGACGGCGAGATACTCTCTGCTTGATGAGAGAGTTGCCAAATGCGCCGCTGTACGCTTGCGCAGAACCAGGCCAATATCCATTGCGATGCGGGTCCGCGCGTTAAGGTCGCGCTCAAAGCCGCAGACTGTCTCGCGATCAAGGCCGTTAGCGAGCAGAAGGGCATCCAGATAGAGCTCAATCGAATGGAGAGCCAGAAGACGTTGCGGAAGGTGGTTGAGCTTCGACACATCCTCGCCAAGCGTTTTGGCGGCGTCGCGGTATTGGGCCGCCAAATCTAGAATGCGTCGCACATCCGCTGCCTTGCCGGGATATGCAGGTCCATTGCCTGGTTTCGGCCGGCTCTTTTCCGTAAGGAGAATGAGATCCTTCAACATTGTCCGTAGTTCGGGCCAGGGGGCATCCACAAGCTTCAGACTGGCATCATGCATGACGATCAGGCAATGGAGCTTTGCGGTGACTTCGATCACCGAGGAGGGCCGTGTGATCCACATGACACGTCCGGATATCCCAGCCCGTTCTGCGAGCTCTTGTTCTCGGGCGACGATCGCACTGTATCCCAAGCGTCGATCCGCTTCTTTCCATCGTTTCCGGCGCCGACGCAGGTCGGCTCGCGCCTGAGACAGGTGTTTGACGTCAAGCTGAGAGGCCATCCGATTGAGGTCGGCAAAAGAGCGAACCTCCACGACGCCATCCTTTCCGACATTGGGAAGCATAACGACCGGACGACCGCCAGCCTCGTTGAGCAATTCCGCCTGCAGCTTTTCTCTAAGACGGATGACTCTCATGTGCTCCTGGTGGCACGCATACCAGCGGGGCCACATTTCTCTGATGGGAGTGGGACCTTGTTCCCTTCGCTGCGGGATTTCCGCGATCAGTGCGCTTAGAAGGCGCGTGGCGACGGGAAGAAGGTTTCGTCGGTCGATGATTGGAGGCAGGCCTTCGCACGTCCCGTGCTCACGTTTTTCTTTTCCACGCGAAATTGCAGGCAAAGTTCTGCTATTCTCAGAATCAGCCATGATCCAAGCTCCAGCAAGCTAGATTGTGGTTAGGTCAGGCAGGGCGGTTGCAACGCCTTGCTTGGCCGTCTGCAGTGATGCAAGACCTGCACATTCTAGTAGGAAAACAGGGCGGATCAACTAAATTCGCCTACGATAGGCGATTTTGCAATGCTACCTGTTCAGTGTCGGATGGCGCGCGCGGCTCTTGGCCTCAAAATAGCGGAACTTGCGAACCTGGCGAAAATGTCGACCAACACGATTGTCCGTTTCGAAACAGGCAAGGAACTTAAACAGTCTACAATCGATGACCTCCGCCTTGTGTTGGAAAATGCCGGTATAGTTTTCATCCCTGAAAACGGGGATGGTCCTGGCGTACGGTTGAAGAAACCAGGTTCGTGAAATCAGCTCGATGGCTTAGCGACACGGTCTCTTCGGCTGGAGGCTAGAGCTTTTCGGATTGGGTTGTGAGGAGGCGGCGGGTTATTATCTGCTGCTGCAAGCCCGCGCGACGTTTCTGTATCGCCGATATATTGGAACAGGGGTTATCTTTGCAGCTTCTTTACCTTCCGTACCAATTGACATAGTGCATTTGGTGCACTATTTGTAAGCGGGTCGTGGAGATATGGATGCCGACAATAGCCCGGATTGGAAACGTGTTGATCCGCGTTTTTGCGAACGATCATAACCCTCCCCATTTCCATGTCGTAACTCCTGACCATCAGGCGTTGGTCAGCATCGATGACTTCGAGGTCATTCAGGGTTCGATTGATCGGGGCAGTCTGAACACTGCGATTGCATGGGCCAAAGCTCACAAGGAGGAACTGAACAATGAATGGAACCGCCTCAATGAGCGATGACATCGTCACTGTAGGTGCCCCGCTCCCAAGGTTGTTGGAGGCCTATCCGGGAAAGGATAGGCAGGTTCATCTTGTTTGGAAATCCGGCCTTGAGCGGACCGTGGATTTGGCCCCTGTCTTGGAGAGCCGTCGGATTTTCATTCCCCTTCGTACGGATGACGATCTATTCCGGTCACTCAAAGTCAGCGAATTTGGCGACGCCATCGAGTGGGGAGACGATATCGACCTTTCGGCTGTTTGGCTTAGCAGACTGCCGTCCATCGTGTTTAGCAATGTCGACTTCGTCAAAGCAATGGACGAGCTTGGAATGACGTTGGATGGCATGGCCTTGGCCCTGGATATCTCTCGAAGACTAGTGGCGGACTACCGTAAAGATAAACCGATCCCGCGACACATCGCGTTCGCGACCCGCTATTTGGTGGACCAGCAAGCGGTTAACGACAACTACGAACAGCACGGCGAGAGTTTCAAAGAGGCGTAATTGGAAATGGTCGATCGCAAGTGCTTCGCGTCCTGCAAACCGCCGCGGGCATTGCCTTCGACAATGTATGCTCGAAACAACATGACTGGGCCAACATCATGATCGAAAGCGAGACGCGACAGGCGGATTGGCGCCGAGCGAATCCGGCAAAATACGACGCGCATCTGGCGGTCCAGAAAGCGTTGAAGACCGGGCAACTGGAAAAAGAGGTTTGCGAGGTCTGCGGCACTGAAGCGGTCGACGCTCATCACGACCAGTACGAAGACCCATTGCAAGTTCGTTGGCTCTGCCGACGCCATCACACGCGCCTTCACCATTATGGGGAAGACATGTTCCCCATAAGGTCGGTTGCTGCTCAACGCGAAGGTTAGGGCCGGCGACCTCTATCATAAAGGTGGCTTGTCGGAGGTCTTACGAACCGGCCCGTGATGCGCCTTCGATCTACCGGAGACGGTTCACGCCGGATCAAAAGTCCCCTCAAATTCCGCATCGGCATAGTACCGCAACTTCCTGACCCACGCCGGCCGTTGCCCCTGTCTCAGCACAATCATCTTGTCGGCCGGTAGGCGCATGATCTCATCGGCGTTGACGAGATCACGCGCCGAGATGTGTTCCGATGTGGACTTCTTGCCCTCGCTCTACGACCGGGTGAGGTATTGGGCGTCCGTTTTGCCAATCGACCGGGTGATCAGCTCGGCGGTTTCGATATCGTTGACCCCGAACACCTGGAGGACAGCGGCGTTCGACAGGAAGGTGCCGGCGCGCTTGCCATAGGTGGCGCGCAGCTGATGAATGTCCTGGAGGATCGGCCAGAGCTGAACGCCATAGCCGGCCATCAAACCCATGGCGCGTTCAACAGGAGCGAGATGGCCGAGAGCGGCGAATTCGTCGAGCAGGTAGAGCACAGGCAGGGCAGGGGAGGCCGGATCACGCGCCATGTCGGTGAGGCTTTGCGTGACCAGCAACCGTAGCCATCGCGAATAGGTGGAGAGCCGATCCGGCGGTAAGACCAGGAACACCGTCGCGTTGCCACGTTTAAGATCGGCGAAGCGGAAATCCGATCGGCCGAGCACGGCCATCATGCGCGGACTGTCGAGGAAATGAGTGTGACGTTGGACAGCCGAGAGCACGCCGGCGGCCTCCCGATCGGACTTGCCGAGATGCCGATTGGCGGCGCGGGCAATCAGACCGTTCACCTCTTCCATCTCCTGCATGACGGCGAGCAGCGTGGCGAACCGTTCCGGCGGAAACGTCAGATAGTCGCGCAGCGTTGCGAGGTGTCGGCGCTCCGGAGATTCCACAACGGCAATCGCGAGGATCAATCCGGCAATGAGCGCCTTGGCCTCCTCGTTCCAATGCGCTTCCCCCGCCATGCCGGGTTCGTCGAAGACGAGGGCGTCGGCAAGCATGCTTGCGTCTTCGGCAACGTCGAGGCCATTTGGATCGAGCGTATCAAGGGGATTGAAGGCGGCGGATTGTTGTCCCGTCACGCCGAATGGATCGAGGATATGGACCGGCCCGAATTGCGCTCGAGCACGACCGGTGACTTTGGTATTTTCACCCTTCGGATCGATGCAGATCACCGATCGTTCGGCGGTCAGCAAATTGGGAATGATGGTGCCGACGCCCTTGCCAGTTCGTGTCGGTGCCATCGTCAGCAGATGCGCAGGTCCGTCATAGCGCAGCAGCCTGTTCGTCACCGGATCCCGGCCGATCAGCAGGCCATTATCGGTGGCTGAAAGCGTCTGCAACTCTTTCGTCGTTGCCCAGCGGGCAGAGCCGAAGACGGCAGGGATCGGAGCATCCGTCATGAAGGCCGAGAGGAAACCGCCGACGCCAAATAGAAGCGGCAGATATTTGGCGATGGCAACGAAGAGCTGGCTCGCCGCCCCATGCTCAATCCCGGCAACGAGATGGATGAGACCGTTGGTAAGTACGAGCAGTCCGGCAAACAGAATGCCGATGATCGCACCTGCGACGGCCATGACCGGCGCCTTGATGCTCAGTTTCAGCAGGCGGGTAAATGTCATTTCCCGTCGCCAATTGTTTCCGGCGATGACGCCGGCTTGAGGATGTCGTCGAACAGGGCTTTGTCACCATCGCGAGTGAGGAAACCGGGCAGCTCCCTGCGCAACCAGTCGCCCAGTCGTCGGGTGAAGTCGGCATCGTTGGAGTTCTCCAGCCGATGGAGCACGAGCGCCCCGAGCAACACCTTGCGCCGCGTGTCTTCCGCGCGTTCCCGTTTGCCAAGACGCGCCTGCAGCGTCTTCTTGCGAACCTCCAGTTCGGCGATGCGTTGTTCCAGGGTCTTGCGTGCCATTGTTATTCCTTCATGTCCGGTGTCTGTCACACTGTTTTGAGGAAGAACGGGAATTGCCGTTGCATCGATGCGTTGCTTTCCGGCATGCTGATGAGACTACACAGCGTTGCGCCTGCAACAACCCTGAATATATGGGGGCCTATATGGGGGATGGTGCGTCTTGCCTGATCCCGGAGTGGCGTGAGCGAAGCGAACAGAATTCCAAGGGCGCACTTACGAGTTGTGAGACAACTCGAGCTTTGCTATGCTAAAATTCAAATCGGGAAATTATGCTTGGCGATTTATCATTGCAGCATGAAGACCATAGCTCGGAGCGGCGGCCGCAGCGCGGTGGCATCCGCTGCCTATCGTGCGGCCGTCAAACTCACCAATGAGCGCGATGGCCTGGTGCACGACTTCACCCGCAAGCAAGGTGTCGACCATGCGGAGATCGTGCTACCGGAAGGTGTCGAAGCCGATTGGGCGCGCGATCGATCCAGCCTTTGGAATGCGGTCGAGCGCGCCGAGGTGCGCAAGGATGCGCGGGTGGCGCGTGAGTTCGAGATCGCGCTTCCGCATGAGCTCAATCTGGAGCAGCGGCTTTCACTGACGCGGGACTTCGCGCGCGACCTGGCGAACCGTTATGGCGCCGCGGTCGACTTTGCCATTCACCAGCCGCAAGGGCAGGGGGACGTTCGCAACGTCCATGCGCATCTGCTGATGACGACGCGGACGGTCGGGCCGGATGGGCTTGGCGAGAAGACCCTGATCGAGCGCGAGAACAAGTGGTTGTTGAACAACGATCAGCCGACCTCGCACATGCAGCTTCGCGATATTCGCCAGGCGTGGGAGCATCATGCCAATCGCCATCTGGTGCGCGCCGGTCTTGAGGTGCGGATCGATCATCGCTCGCATCTGGAGCGCGGGCTGGAGATCGAGCCGACCGAGCATATGGGTGTGCATGCCTCGCAGATGGATCAGCGCGGCATGGATGTGTCGCGCCGGCGTCTGGAAGAGCGGGCGGCACGGCGAAACGCGGCGCTGATCCGCGAGAAGCCCGAGCAGGTGCTGACGATCATCACCGGCGAGAAGAGCGTGTTCGATCGTCATGATGTCGCTCGCGCTTTGCATCGCTATATCGACGATGTGCAGGCATTCCGCAATGCGTTTGCAGCTGTCATGGCGTCGCCGGCATTGGTCGAACTGCAGCCAGAGCGGGATGGGGAGCTGGGCCATGGGGAGCTGGCGCGCTACTCGACGCGGGAGATGGTCGAAATCGAACGTGCCATGGCCGAGAGGGCATCGAAGATGGGGGCCGCTCTCGGCCATGGCGTTGATCGACATCATGTCGATCAAGCAATAGACTTACAGGACAGCGCCATCCGGGCAAGGACCGCGTCCTCCCTCTCCGGAAAAGTTGAACGCGGCGCGATGCTGCTGGTCGATCGCGAGCGAGCGATCGAGCGGTCGGGCTTGAGCGATGAACAGCGCCTGGCCATTCAGCATGTCACCGGAGCGCAGCAAATCGCTGTTGTGATCGGGTTTGCAGGGGCGGGTAAGTCGACGATGCTGGCGGCCGCTCGCGATGCCTGGGAGCGCCAAGGCTACCGCGTTCATGGGGCGGCACTGGCCGGCAAGGCGGCGGAGGGATTGGAAGAGTCCTCCGGCATCGCATCACGCACATTGGCCTCATGGGAATATGGGTGGCAGGCAGGGAAGGGCGAGCTTGGAAAGGGCGACATCCTGGTCATCGACGAAGCCGGCATGGTTGGCAGTCGGCAACTGGCACGCTTCGTCGCGGAAGCGGAGGCGAGGGGAGCAAAGCTGGTGCTCGTCGGCGATCACGAACAGCTGCAGGCGATCGGCGCCGGCTCACCGTTCAGAGCGATTGCCGAACGGGTGGGTGCGGTCGAACTCTCCGAAATCCGCCGGCAGAAGGAGGATTGGCAGCGCCGTGCGTCGATCGCCTTTGCCACCCATCGCACCGGCGAGGGATTGGCCGCCTATGCCGATCGGGGTGGGGTTCAGTTCGGCGCTGACCGGGACGAGACACGGACCGCGTTGGTGCGCGACTACCTGGCCGATCTGGAACAGCGCCCGTCCGGGTCTCGCATCGCGCTGGCGCATCGCCGCGCCGACGTTCGGGCTGTCAACGCCGATATTCGTGCCGCGCTGCAGGAACGTGGGTTGTTGGCGTCTGGTGCAGGCGAGGGGGCTGCCAAGAATGACCGGGACGCCGATACGCTGGGCCGCGAAGTGATCTATCAGACCAATGACGGCAAGCGCGCCTTTGCATCCGGCGATCGCATCGTTCTGTTGGAGAACAATCGCGATCTTGGTGTCAAGAATGGCATGCTGGGAAGGGTGCAAGCCGTCGAGGCGGACGCACTACAGATACGTCTCGACGGCTCAGCTGACGGGCGGAACGGTGCCCGCGTCATCTCGATACCAGTCAATCGTTACCAAGCCTTTGACCATGGCTATGCGACGACGATTCATAAGTCGCAGGGTGGGACCGTCGATCGAACTTTTGTGATGGCGTCCGCCTCCATGGATCGGCATCTAGCCTATGTGGCGATGACGCGCCATCGCGACGGCGTGAAGCTTTATGTGGCTTCGGACGAGCTCAAGAACATGAAGGCGCTCAGCGCCAGCCTGAGCCGATCTGGCGCCAAGGAAACGACGCTGGATTATATCGGTGCCTTTGCTGAGCGGAGGGGTCTGGCCGAAGAGTTTGGCGTTCGCAGCGAGATTGCCGTCAGCCCCTCACACGGTCGGGATCAAGAGCGGATCGACAAGGCAGTCGAGAAGGTCGAGCCGCTTGTGCCGGCGCTGACGAACTATTCCCGCAGTGTCGAGGACGTGGCCCGTGAGAAAGCGCGGCCTGACTTCGAGCGTGCCATGGACGCGGTGCGCTCCGTTGGTGCGAATGTCTATGTTGAGCCGGATGGCGTTGCCGCGCAGTTTAGCCTGGCCATCGTCGATAAAGGCATGGATGCTCATGCGCTGGCGAAAGCGGTTGCCGAGCGGCCCGAGCAGTTCGGCGAACTGCGCGGCAAGTCCGGGCTTCTTGGTGACAACAAGGAGCGCAAAGCTGCACGTCATTTTGCGAAGGGGCTTAGCCAACATGTGTCCTCAGCCACTCACACATGGGAACGCCGGCTGGAGGCGGAGCGCCGATCGGAAATGTGGAATCGCGAAAAGCGCGATGTCATCGAGGTTCCTGGGCTTACCCCAAGCAGTGAAGCGCTCCTGAAGCAGCTCGATGCCTTGCCCCAGGCAGAGAAACCGAAATTCCTCGAACAGTTGTCGGGCACGCCGGAAGGACGACAGGCCCTCGATGAGGCGAAGACGATCGTCCAGGCGCTTGAGCAACGGTTCGGAAGTTCCGATCCGCGCAGGTTGAAGAAGGAGAACTTGCGGCTTGGACCGGTGGTCACGGAAAAGCTCGATCGTATCGAGATTATCGCTCGTATAGTCGATCGAGCGCAGAGGGCAGAGCTATCGCGTCAATATGAGCTGAAGCGGACCCTCAACAAGGGGCTGGGGTTGGGGATGTAGTTTGCCAGCAAGCGGGTGTCCCGGGTTAAAGCACCAGGCCATCTGGCTTCGCCTATCCCGACCCTTTTGCAGGCGAGGAGAGGTCTGCCGCTGCAGGCGGAATTCCCAATCGTCGCATTCATTGAAATTGTCGCTACTTTTTCTGATCGCCAATCTGGAACAAGGAGATCGCTATGGTGAAGCTTGCATATGGTTTAGGAGGACTGCTTGTTCTGATCGGTCTCGTCTGGATGGGGCAGGGCAGTGGGTATTTTCCGTATCCGGCCGAGAGCTTCATGATCGACCAGTCGCCCTGGATTTATCGGGGAGCTCTGGTCGTCATTGTCGGCGTTGTGGTGATCGCACTGGCGCGACGCAAGCGGCCGCTCCCGTGATTGCACCTGGACACTAGTGTCACGGGAATCGTTTCAGCGCGTGTCCGGGTGGTGAAATGGATCGCCAGGTGCTTCCTGCACCTTCAGCAGATCTGACGGCACCGTAAACTTAACGTCCGTCAGGCGACAGCTGGTGCTCCTGCTCGGCTTTCCGGCTCGACAGATGCGATGCACGGTGCTGAAGGATAAGGCGGATGTCCTGGAGCAATTATTGATCGTCACCATCGGACGCCACACGGTGCAAGCGTTGAGCCTCACCGCGTCGCCGACCAATTTCAAAACTTACGAGCCGGATTTCATGGCGACCCGCGACAGTTTGCGGATTGATTGAAACCTCCGAGACGAGGCCCGGCGAATGGCACGCCAACCTGAGCATCTGTTAGCATCCTGGAGGGCTTATGGGCTAGATGCCGGCGATGTCTCCCGGTAGTCTCGGCGGCCAGCCAGTTGAGCAGAGGAGTGATCGCGGGCCGGGCATATGCGCGCAGCATCACCGCCGCCTGGAAGCCATTAGCTACTCTCGTAGGCCGATGGGCGCGACCACGCGTCCCGAGGCGATGTCTGCGCGGACCAATATCCCCTCGACCAGCGCCACGTCCTTGCCGTGGCCGCCGCATCCAGAGCGAAGAAATGATGCGCGTGCTCGACGAGCCTGGCGAACTCCACATGCTTTCCCGGGAATTGCTTCCCTGCCTCCAACGTATGGACGGCACCTATCTGGAGGTAGATCTGAATGGTCTAACTTGTTGGACGCACGTCAGACGCCGTTAGCCAACCCCCCTTGTGGCATAGCCTCTCAAAGGATATTGATGCAGACAATATAGATTTGTGCACGGCGAAAGCGAGCAAGTGCATTTCATCAGTGATGAGTGTCGCCCATAGAATTCGCTGTTGCAACACTCCAGACAATAAAGAAAGTAGTACAAATGTTTGTTCGAAATCTACAAGATTTTAAGAATAGTGGTCTGGTATTTGAATGGTGCTCTGGCACTAGCCACCGCCTGCTAACAGAAAGTAATGGTATGGGCTATGGCGTTTGTCATACGATGGTACGTGCTGGTACTGAGTCTCTGCTGGAATACAGAAACCACCTTGAGGCATGCTATTGCATTTCCGGTGAAGGTGACGATGTAAATGAAGATGTCTTCCAAATTCGTCCCGGTACAATCTATGTGCTCAATAAGCATGATCGGCACTATCTACGCGGCGGCAAGAACGAGGATTCGATTCTCGTGAGCGTATTCAATCCCTCGCTCAAAGGACGCGAACGACACAATCTAGAGAGCGCCGAAGTGTCCACCTGTTGAGATGTGCCACATTCGAACCTAGAAGCCAGCTCGCACGGCGACCGCGCCGTATCAGTGGTACGCTTTTTGTTTTTCCTGCGATATCGGTAGGTTTGTGTTCATGCGTGCGCAACACCAAGCTTTCTTTCTTTCTCTCTTTCTCGCTCGCCTCGCCGACCAAATCTTGCTGTTCCTAGTGCCGTTAGTCATCTTCCAGATGACTGGGAGTGTATCGTGGTCAGGAGTCGCGTTCACGCTCGAAACTCTGCCGCGATACATATGCTTTCCATTTCTCGGAGCGCTCTGCGACAGGTATTCGCCGACGCGACTGATGCGCTTCAGCCAAATACTTCGTGCTGTTGTGTGTATCGGTGGCGTTGCTGGCTATTATCTCATCAGCGGTATCGGGTGGCTAATTGCATTGTCGGCCCTGTGCGGTATGTTGACCAGCCAGGGTATTGTTGCGCGAGAAGTGATGTTGCCGCAGATATTCAGGAGCCATCGCTTTGAGAAAGTCTTGTCCTATTCCCAGCTAGCCGACCAGTTGGGAACAGTGCTCGGTCCGATGCTCGCGGCCCTTCTACTTTCTTGGTGGCACTGGGAATTCGTCGTGATCGCTACGGCCACGCTATTTTTTATCGCCGATATGGCACTGGCGTACTGGCAGAGGGAAAGTGCATTTCAGTTTGTCATGCCCGAACGCGAGTATGGTAGCTGGTTCAAGCCGATCAAGACCGCCCTGTCGCACGTGGTCGGTCTGCCCGGCCTCAAATCGGTAATCTTGCTGGCATGCGCCGAAAACCTCGTAATCGGCGTCACGCTTGCTACCTCTGCCGCGATGGTCACCGGCATCCATCATCAGAGCGGAAGCTATTACGCCGGATTACAGGCCGCCGGGGCCTGCGTGACGATTGTTATCCTCCTGATGACAGCGAGATTGCCTATTCCTGGTCCTATCCTTGGCTTCACGGCATTCTGCGCCATTTGCGTCGGCGGCGTCATGGCAGCAGCCAGCGCCGGCATCGCCGGCTACGTGTTCGGTTTCCTGTTGATCATCGGATTCGACAAGATGTTCAATGTCTATATCCGCAGCGCGCGCCAGAAACTCATCCCGGCGCGCGACTACGGCAAGACTACGGGTGTCGTCATCCTCCTTAATAATATGACGCAGCCGCTCGCTGGCATCGCCGTCGGCACGTTTTCGGCCGGCTTCGGCGCGGACGCCGTAATCCTCGTGTTGTCGCTCTGCATGGGGGTCCTTGGCCTGCTAGTCTTCCTCGTGCCTCGCCTAGTCAAGCACCCCAGGGAATCAGTGAACTCCGCGTCATCCCATGAGGGTTGAAGTGACGGGCGAGAAATTCCACAATCTTTTCGGTCGTCTTCCAAGGAACCGGGGATGCCATCGACGACAGGCTAAACGGCGAAGATCCCAATCGCTGCGCGAATATGGTCACGTTGATCTATTGGCTTCAGGATCCGGCACTAATTGGGAAGTTGCAGATTTTTGCAGGCGACCGTGATCCATTCGTTAGGGTGATGTCATGTCTGGATGGTGTCCGCTTGGCAATGTGATTTTGGCCGATGGTGGAGCTTTGCGGTCGGGTGCAGTCATGTCTCCGGCCTGTAAGCGCGGCACAAGATAACCGCTGGCCCTGACGTTGTCCGCTTGATCCGATCCCTATCACGTTGACGCGCTGTTGGTGCGCAAGACAACACCGCGCGTTCTTCGGTTCGTGCGGTCCATTCCGCTATGCCGTACATCATACCATCGTCACTCCGCCAACTGTTTGGCCCGAAGGGGCACGGTCGTGATCAGGCCGACGCTGCGACCTTAGCGCTGTCGCCGGTGGCGTCGCCCGGCCGGAAGTTCACGTTTCTCGCCATAATCGCCCAGGCGATGCTGGCGATCATGTTGGCGACGGCAAGCCTTGCGCGGTGTGACGATGGAACGTCAGAGTTTTGCGAATGTATGATTTGCGACAGCGCCAATTGAAGTACTAAGGAACGGAACTTTCGGCGGCGCAAGCTGCCGCAAGAGCGTCAAGTGAACGTCCAGTTTGACCTTTTTCAGATGGTCGAGATTCATTTGACCACCGGCAATCAGGGCAGGCTCAAAGCCATACAATTCATCCCGCTCAAGCGGTCCTAGCTTGCCGGCAGCGCGTTTGAATAGCGGTTGCTTCGCCGCATCCTTAAAGTCACATTCGCTTGGCGTCTTGGCGCCGAAGAACGTCTGCACCCGAAAGTCCGGATTCTTGAGCGGCCCCTTAAAATCTTTTTCCAGAGCAATAAGAGAATGCGTCGGGCACGAAACCGTCAAGCTGGGCCCCGTTTTATCACCCCATACATACAACTTCCCGAAACCCGTCCTGGCGATGACGTGGTAGCTATCGACCTGTTCGAAGATCGTGTCCTCAAGCCACATATCTAAAACGTCTTGGTATTCGTCGGGATTCACGATCGAGAATAGTCCGTCCAAGTAGCTTGCCCATCCTTCTTCGGACCAATATTTCAAGAGTTGAGCGGGCAGCGTCTTCTCGAATCTTTCGAAGCTGGCTTGAGGGACCTCGACGCGGCTCGTCGCTTCACCAAAATTCTCGATAAACAGCTCAAAATCTTCGTCTCTCATCTCATTCCCTTTCCACGACAAGGCTCTAGCCTGACCTTCATCAAGGCGCCACGCTTGCCGCTCGCATGGGCCGACAGTTGTGCAAGCATTACACCGATGGCATCATAGTCGACGTGGAGAAGATTTTCGACGTCGTCACCATTCGCCCCGCCCCTTCCGAAGCGGCTGCGACCACGCGCCGGATGCTGCCCCGCAGCCCCATCTCGGCGGTGCCAGGCGACATAACCTCCGACGGCTGCTGTCGACCGGCCCAATTGGAACCGAAAGCCCGCAAATGCCGTTCCTTCGACGAACAACAATCGGTGTCGTCGATGTCCACGATCGCACAATTGGCTTCAGTTGCTCTCCTGAGCTCCGTCTTTCTCGGTGCATCGCTGGCACCGACCTACGCCCTACGGATGCCAGAGAGCGCCGGTGCGTATCCAACCGGTCAACAGGTCGTCTCCGCCTACGCCCGCGGCGAGCACACCGATCCGTTAGAGGGCTCAATTCTTTCCGACGGCGAGATCAGGCACATCAAGTGGTGCGCCGCCAAATCGCTGATGAGACACGTCGCGTTGGTAAACTGCGTCGCTGACGATCTGTTAGATGCTTCGCATTTCCAGCTTGCGCTTATAAAATGACCAGAAGGTGTCAATGAGCGGGGCATCGAAAACCTGGTTTTTCTTTTTTGCCAGCTCGGATGGTGATGTTGCTTTGTATGATAGTTGGGTGGCGAGCAGTTGCATCTGCGCGCGGCAGGCCCCCTCAAGAAAGAGGCCCATCAATGCCGCTTCCGCAATCGAGCTGCCTGCGAACAAAACCCCGTGATTGCGCATGAGCACGGTAGATCCCGAGCCGAGAGAACGTGCCAGGCTGACGCCAAGTACCGGCGTGTCGATCAAGCCGGTTGTCTCGTCGAAACGCCCAACCGGAAGACCAAGGCTGACGGCCTCGTTCGAGACCGCCTGCAACTCGACATCGAGCGCGGAGAAAGCAGTTCCATAGAACGGGTGACTATGCCCGACCGAGCATAAATCCGGTCGCGCCCGCAGGACTTCCGTGTGGATGGGCCATTCCTTATGAAGGCGGCCTTCTCCCGCAAGCCTGCACCCATCGAAATCGATCAGCACGAAATCTTCGGGACCCATGACCTCACCCAGCCCGATACCGGAGCGTTTGATCCAGACACCTCGCCCGGAAGGATCACGCAGCGACAGGTGTCCGAGCGTCATATCAGCATGGCCTTCCATATGCAGTATGCGGCAAGCGATGGCGGTCTCTAGGAGGTCGTCATGGGGCATGTCAGTCATTGGTGTTCTCCATGTTTGATAACTGTGATGCAAAAACTGCGTCGGCAGCCTATTTGGGCATGCGGTCTCCGGTGCGTTGTCTAAAACCGGCCAGGGCAAGGATCAGGGCACATCCCGCTAGTAGAGCTGCAACGCGGAACGTGCTCTGCATGCCCAGGGTTATTGCGGCATGCATGGTCGCGCTAGCCTCGCCACTCGCTGGACGGGCCTGGCCGCCGGTGGCGTTGAAGATGGCGCCCATCAACGACGCCCCGGTGATCAGGCCGAGGTTACGGCCAAGCGCGAGGAGCGCCGACACCAGGCCACGCTGCTCAGGTCGCGCAACGCTCATCACGGCCGTGTTGTTGGGGGTCTGGAAGAGGGCCAGGCCGAGACTGATGGGAATGATCGAGGCGATGTAATCGCGAGCGCCATGATCTATCGTGATCATCGACATGAGAGTCGAGCCGGTGGTCATTAGGGTGAGCCCGCTCAATAGTGCGAGCCTTGGCCCCGCACGGTCGGACAACCAACCAGCTGGAACGCTCATCATTGCAGAGGTCAATGGGCCAACCGTCATGATGAGACCGGTTGTACGGGTATCAAGGCCGATACCACGCGTCAGGAAGATCGGCCCCAACACCAGGGTAGCCATCATGACTGCATAGGCGAGTACGCTGATCATCATACTGGTCGAGAGCAACCGATCTCGAAACAGGCTCAGCGATAATAATGGGCGCCGAACCTTGATCTCGATTGCCAGAAAGAGGGCCAGGCCCAGAACTGCACCTGTCAGGCACGGAAGAAACAAGGGACTGTCGATGCCTTGGCTGCCCGACAGAGTCATCGCGACGCAATAGGCAAAAAGCGTGAAGCTCAGGGCAATCATGCCTAGCCAATCGAAATTGACCGGAGAGTGAACGCGCTCGGCAACGCCGGCAGCTCGAGGCAGATGGCGATCCAGGAGAATGTAGGTGAGCAGCCCTAACGGAAGGTTCATCCAGAACATGGCCCTCCAGCCGAAGGTCAGGAGCGCGAGCGAGCCGAGCGATGGGCCGAGGGCAATACCGAACGCCACCATCATCGAGAGGACGCCCATTGCCAAGCCAATGCGGTTTTTTGGAATGATCTCGCCGACAAAGGCGAAGCTCAACGCCATGATAATTGCGCCACCGAGGCCTTGGATTCCTCGACCGACAATCAACACCATCAAATTCGGCGCAAGAGCGCAGACCATCGACGCTGCCACGAAGCAGATGAGCCCGCCGAGATAGAGTTTCTTTTTGCCGAGTTGATCTGCAAAGCGCCCGACACCGACGATCAAGGCCGTGACGGTCAGAAGGTAGGCGACGACTACCCATTGGACCTCGGCGAAGGACGCACCGAACTCCTGCATGAATGTTAGCAGGGCGACGCCCACGACGTTCGTACCGAGCTGTGACAACAGGATGCCGAGAGACAATCCGGTTAGCACATATCCGAAATGGACAGGTCGATGATGCGTGGCAGGGTGACT
This sequence comes from Rhizobium sp. SG570, assembly GCF_012275345.1. Taxonomy (NCBI): domain Bacteria; kingdom Pseudomonadati; phylum Pseudomonadota; class Alphaproteobacteria; order Hyphomicrobiales; family Rhizobiaceae; genus Rhizobium; species Rhizobium sp. SG570. The sequence continues at coordinate 26,361 of NZ_JAAZQI010000032.1, forward strand.
GCGCTGATGAACCATGTGAGTCATTGCTATCCGAAGGTGTGGGTCTGCTACGTGGCCCGATGGACCGGCCGTCACACAGTTCGTGTGGAGCTCGATGAAAGTAGCAGCATGGTATTGATGTGAAAATTGCATGGTTGTAACTCTATTCGTGCGTGAAACGCACTCTTCCGAAGCACCTCCCCGAAAGGGCAATCAATGATCTTGCCTGATTTGAACCTCCTGATCGCCCTTGATGTCTTGCTGACGGAGGGAAGTGTCGCGGCGGCAGCGAAAAAGCTGAATCTGTCCGCTCCAGCCATGAGCCGAACCCTCGGCCGTATTCGGGTCTTGCTCGGCGATCCGGTGCTTGTTCGTTCGGGACGTGGCTTGACGCCGACATTGCGGGTCGAAGCTCTACGCGAGCGTTTACGGCTGCTTGCTGAAGATGCGCAGGCGATCATCCACACAGAACGCGATCTTGATCTGGCGCGGTTGGAGACAACGTTCACCATTCATGCAAATGACGGCTTCGTAGAGACCTTCGGCGTTTCCCTGATCGCTAGAGTCACAAAGGCAGCTCCGGGGGTACGATTGCGCTTTACGCAAAAGGCGGAAGGCGATGATATGGCGTTGCGCGCGGGGCGGGCAGACCTGGAGATCGGCGTGACCAGCCAACCGTTGCCGGAACTTCGGGTTCAGGCCCTCTTCGAGGATCGCTTCATCGGCGCGGTCCGCGAAGGACATCCATTGCTGGAAGGTATGATAACGGCTGAGCGCTTCGCAGCCTTCGGACATGTTTCTGCCTCGAGGCGTGGGCGAGAACATGGGCCAATCGACGATGCCTTGGCCGCCGAGGGTCTTCGGCGCCGAGTTGCTGCAATCGTTCCAGGTTTCTCTGCCGCATTGGCGTTTGCCCGAGGCTCGGATCTTGTTGCGAGCGTGCCGGAAAGGGAGACAAGGCTAGGCCGCCATGGTTTGGCGACATTCCCGTTACCGGCCCGCACGACGACTGTCACGGTTTCCCAATTTTGGCACCCGCGTCTGGACGCGGATCCTGCCCATCAGTGGCTGCGATCATGCGTGAAGGAAACGTGCAGATAAGCCGGGCAGCCAAGGCGATGGCACGCTCGATAAGGCGTACTGCAGCTCCGTGCTCGCGTGAATACGAGTTGAAGCGGACCCTCAACAAAGGACTGGGATTGGGGATGTAGTCGTGAGTTAACCCATGTAGAGGAAGAACAAGCTTAGGGAGCTCAAGCACGCGGCAGATTAAGGCTACTGCTCCGAAACGGCGGCGCCCATCGGAAGGAAGAAGCGCCGGTAGGAGACTGGCGCCTGTTCGATTTGCTTTAGAAGCGATAGGTCACGCCGGCGCCGATGAGCCACGGATCGAGGTTGGCTTTACCGCTGACATGGGCACCGCCGACGCTGGCATCGAAATCCGGCCTCAGGAAGATCTTCTTCGCATCGACGTTGAGACCCCAATGCTCATCGAGCATGTAGTCGAAACCGGCCTGCAGCGCGACGCCGAATGCGTTCTTTACGTCGAGGCTGCGGGCGCTTTTGCCTGATTGATCGTAGAATATCGTATAGTTTACGCCCGCGCCCACATAGGGCCGAAACGCGCCGAAATCGGTAAAGTGATATTGCAGTGTCAGCGTCGGCGGCAGCAACCATGTTTTGCCGATTTCGCCGAGACCTGCGATCGAGCCGCTGCCATACACCTTGGCATAGGTCGTACCGAGAATCAGTTCCGCCGCGATATTGTCGTTGAAGAAATAGGAAATATCGAATTCCGGAATGACCGTGTTCGAGTAGGACAGGTCAGAACCGGCCAACCGTCGACACGGCCCGAGTCCCTGGTGATCACGCCGAGCGCGCGCAGGCGTATCTGCCACGGGCTTTGGCTCGTTACGGCGGGCGCGGCACCCTGCGCGCCAGCCAGATCAGCCGCTTGCGTTGTGTAGGCCGTGGCCAATGCGGCTGCCGTTACGACGGCGCGAACGATGTTGCTGGATATCATCTCTTTCTCCTTCAATCCGAGACTCGTGGCGGTCGGGGAGAAATATCTGCTACCGGGAGGGTGATGATTTGAGCTAGATCAAATTGGGAAGGCCGCTTTGGCCGATGTAAGCAAAGCCTGCCACACTGTCTCCATCATGCAACAGGGGGTTTAAAGTAAAGCCTGCCCCGCAAAACTGCCCAGCGGTTTTGCGATAGCGTAAGCGGTTGCCGCTGTAGGCCCAAGGGATGACGTCAGGCAATGGCCGGGCATGGGATCATTCGTCGGTCATTTCCATGCGGAAGCAATATGCAGATTAGAGACCCAGGATATTGATGAACCTGGCAAGGTTCGTGTTGGCGCGAGAGCTATGCGGTCCCGATAGTGCGGGGTGTCGGCGTGGGCATTAGACCCACCCAGAGCTTTGCAGGGACAGGAGAGCGATAAGCCATTTCAACAAGATCCTGATAAGGCCGCCAGGTCTCATCAGCGTTCTGAATCGATAGCGGCTGATCGATTCAAAAGTCTTCTGTGGTTGCCGCCCGGGATGCAAGAGGGTTTTATCTGAATGTACGAGTGATCGAGTGCGGTCTTCTGTAAGGCCTTCACATACGGCATTTCCAGAAGCCGCTGGCCGGTATGGTGATCTGCGGGTCAGGTCCAAATCTCGTTGTCGAGCTTTTTGCTCATCAGTTTTGACTGGTTTTCCTGACCCTGATCTGTTCGATCATTTTGCCCATTCAGGTCGTCGCCTTCTTTCACCCCTTTTATCCGGCATAAGCGTTGCGTAGCTCGTTGATCAAATTACAGCTGCCTCTGCCGGAACCCGGTAATCCTCTTTCCTGATTATCATCGCCCAGATTGTCCTCGCCATTTTGTTGGCCAATGCGATTGCCACAAGCATCCGTGGCTTCCGCATCAACATCTGCGCAAGCCACGAACCCTTCACAATCGATTGGCGACCCAGCCAATTCAGACGGGACATCGCTCCGACAATCAGCAGTTTACGTATATCGGTTTGCCCCGCTTTGGAGATGCGTCCGAGCCGCTCTTTCCCACCGGACGAGAATTGGCGTGGCACAAGACCGAGCCAGGCTGCAAAATCGCGGCCACATCGAAATATCTCCATCGGCGGCGCAAAAGCTTCGACGGCGAGAGCAGTCATTGGACCAACTCCGGGGATAGTCTGCAAGCGTCGCGCTGTATCCGCTTCCGCTGCCAATTTCTTGATCTTGCCGGTCTGGGCTTCGATACGGATCGTCTTCTCAGCGATCTGCTCCAGCAACGTGCGGCACTCTTCGCGGACCAGGTCAGGCAAATCGCAGTTTGGTGCATTCAGGATATCTTCAATTCTGCCGAGCTGACGTGTCCCTTGTGGAACGACATGGCCATATTCATAGAGATAGGCCCGCAGAGCATTGATCAGTTCGGTGCGCTGGTGGACAAGTCGCTCCCTTGCGCGAAACAGGATCGCTTTGCCTTGCTGCTCTGCAGACTTCGGCTCGACGAAACGCATTTCCGGGCGCTGGGCCGCGATCACGATTGCTTCGGCGTCCGCAGCATCGTTTTTCTGGCGCTTTACGAACGGCTTGACGTAACGAGGAGCAATCAGCTTTACCTCATGGCCGTGTTTGGCCATCTCGCGAGCCCAATAATGCGCGCTCCCGCAAGCTTCGATCACCACGATTGCAGGTGGATGCTCAGCCATGAATCGCCGAAACGCTTCCCGCGACAGCTTCTTACGAAACAGAAGATGTCCCGTCAGAGATGCGGCATGCAGCTGGAAGACATTCTTGGCCAAATCGACCCCAATCATCATATCCTTCGTCATGATTGCCGTCCTTTTCCGATCGGTGGTTATAGACACCATATCTTTGGCACATTGCGATGCCGCCTGAGGAGGGCGGCAACCACCCCATCTTGTTGGACGGCGACATTCGATTGCGGCGAATCTGTCAGCATGGCTCTTTACCCCTACAGGCTCTATTGCCAGCGCATCGAAACGGCCAGGAATATGGCGCGCTACTATCTGCTGTTCATTCAGCCAACGTTGTTTGGCGAGGTCACTGTGACGCGCGCCTGGGGAAGGATCGGCAAAGGCGGCGGCGAAATGACCGAGATGTTTGCAACCGAACATGAAGCGGCTAGACACTTCCTCGAACTGGCGCGTCGGAAGCGCACCAAAGGCTATCGGCCTGTCGGATCCTGTGGAAATAGCGGCATTAGCAGCCTTTCCGCTGCTTCAGGCAGGTGACAGAACGCGATTGGAATGGAAGCTATTCCAGCGTGTTCAACAAGGGGACTACTATGACCACTACCAACGAAATTGCAGATAAAATCGCATCAGAGCACAGCCTCACCAAGGCGCAAAGCAAGTCGATCGTCGAGGCCGTATTCGCATCCATCACCGCGGCCGCGGCAGCCGGCGCCGAGACGTCCCTCCCGGGATTTGGCAAGTTTAAGATCAAGGATACGCCGGAACGCGAAGCCCGGAACCCAGGAACCGGAGCAACCATCAAAGTGGCCGCGGCAAGAAAGCTAACCTTTCAGCCCGCCAAAGCATTGAAAGATGCGCTGAACAAGTGACGTGGGATAACCTTGCCGGAAAGCCTTCTTGTGTCGGCCGAACGTTTTGATGGCGGTGCGATTTACTGTCTTCTGTGGTTGCCGCCCGGGATGCAAGAGGGTTTTATCTGAATGTACGAGTGATCGAGTGCGGTCTTCTGTAAGGCCTTCACATACGGCATT
>NZ_JAAZQI010000032.1:31189-41784 GCF_012275345.1 Rhizobium sp. SG570
TTGAAAGATGCGCTGAACAAGTGACGTGGGATAACCTTGCCGGAAAGCCTTCTTGTGTCGGCCGAACGTTTTGATGGCGGTGCGATTTACTGTCTGCGCGCGGATCCGAGAGAAGGATGATGTCTTTTGAGGGGGCGAGTGAGGCCAGTAGATATCCCTTTTTGTGAAGTGGATATGCGCCCTTCGTATTCAATTCCAAGGTCTTGTAATTCCCGAGGTTGGCGTTCGTGCCGACCTCGGCTTGATGTTTGCGGGGCGGATGTTGATCGCGCTGCGCCTCATTGCGGTAGACGGTAGATCTCGACGTTGCCTGGGCTATCGCGTACATAAAAGGTGAAGAGAAATATTGTTGTAAATCAATAAGTTAGTAAAAATCAGATAATCTATATTATGGAACTTCTGGGCGGTTTGCTGGCTGTTGCGTTTTAGGCCGAAACCGCATTTTCCGCGACTGTGGAAAACTGGCGATGCTGCGGTTTGCAGTGTTGCTTTGATGCGAACCGATGACAAGGTTGCGTTCATCCGATTGGGCGAATTGCGAGGCGGCAACACTTATCGGTACTGCGTAAAAAATGGCTTCACCGCTATTACGCATCGGTCGCCGTGGAATAAAGGAAAAGCTTGTCCTACAACAAGATCCGCGGTTGACCGCCTTTCCATCATCAACACTTTTGTGGATGTCCGCGCCGGTCGAAGCATGTCCTACTCAAGTGACCTGCTGGGAGTAGTTGACATGACCGACGAACGCAACGACCCACCCCTCACACTTATCGGACTTCCCTACCACTGCGGAACCAGAGGCCGTGTTATCGGTAATGCCATGGCCGTCGGACCAGAGGTCCTGCTGGCGCCGGAGAACGCACCGGCAGCCTTTCAGCGAATGTTCGGCGATGTGGATATTGTCTTCATCGATCAGGCGGACAGAGCGACGGACAAGGAGACAGGCGGAGATTTCCGGCTGCTTCCCGCCGGCGATCAGATGGGTCGTATCCTGGTCCAGAACATCCACCTCTCAAATGCGGTACGGGCTGCGCGCCAGGCAGGACGTATTCCGATCGTTTCAGCCGGAACATGCTCCTCCTCTTTTGGGGTAATCGGCGGTATCGGCGATGCAGAAGGCATTACCGGCATGATCTGGTTTGACGCCCATGGCGATGCGCAAACGCCAGATACCTCCGCCAATGGTTTCATAGAGGGAATGCTCACGACTACGATCGCAGGTCATTGCTGGCCAAAATATCGGCAGCAAGTCCCAGGTTTTCGCGTGATTCCGGAAGAACGCATCATTTCCGTCAGCATCCATGAGGCCTTTTCGAAGAATGCGCGGGCCCATGCCGGGGTCGCAATCGGCACGCTCGTCAACACGCCGGTCATCAGGAAGCTAGGCTACGAGCGTGCGCTTGGTGCTGCACTGGATATTCTGAGCGCCCGATGTGACCAAGTCTACGTTCATATCGACACAGACGTTCTCGATCCCTCCGTGCTGCGCGCAAACCGGCACTGCGCCGAAGGCGGATTGACTGACACGGAGGTCGCGCGCGGTCTTGAGCTGATTGCCGACCGTTTCGAAATTCTCGCCGTCAATTTCACATCCTTTGATCCGGATGAAGACCCGCGCGGGCCATCCGTCATCGTGCCGTTGATGACGAAGGCGGCCGTGGAGGCCGCGCGCAGCAGAACACGCAGCAGCTGACAAGATCAGATGGGGAAAGGGAACGTCATGTCCAAAGAAGTGAAACCCGAACAAATCCGTGTTACGCGCCGTGCACTCCTTGCCGGAACCGCAGGCATTGCATTGACTTTGACGATTGCGGCGGTACTCCCCGAAGAGACAAGAGCTGCTGAAGACACACTCCGCGTTGCCGCAACCGGCAGCAACGCGGATTCGCTCGATCCGCATCGGACGCAAGGACAGATCACCGACATTGTCAGGTTCACCAACTTGTTTGACGGTCTGACGGAATATAATCCCGATGCAAGCGTCGCGCTCGTTCTGGCTGAAAGCTTCACTCCGAATGCCGATGCGACCGAATGGACCGTCAAGTTGAGATCAGGCGTCAAGACGCATGACGGCAAGGCCTTCGGTGCGGACGACGTGATCTTCTCGATCACGCGCATTCTGGACAAGAGCAATCCGACCAAGGGCTCCGCTCTCATCAAGTTCATCGACCCCGAAGCGATTACCAAGCTTGACGACCTCACCCTGGTCTTCAGGCTGAAAGCGCCCTACGGTCCGTTTGCCGACGTCTGGGCGAACCGTTACCTGCGGATGGTCCCCGTTGGCTTCGACCCCGCCAAGGCGATTGGCACTGGCCCATTCAAGCTTGTTTCCTTCACGCCCGGTCGTGAATCCGTATTCGCACGCTTCGCCGACTATTTCCGCGAGAAGGCGAAAGTCGCCAAGCTTTCGATCGTGAATATTTCCGACGCTGCGGCTTCCATCAATGCCCTGCGTGGCGGCCAGGTCGACATGACCTACAAGATTCCCTTCGCGGAGGCGCGCATTATCGAGGCGGACCCGGCAATCAAGCTCTTGAACAACCCCTCCTCCATGGCGATCCCGATCTATATGCGCACGGATGCCGAACCGTTTAACGACGTGCGCGTCCGTCAGGCATTCCGCCTCATCGCCAATCGGGAACAGATGGTGAAGGTCGCGCTGGCCGGTTACGGCTCGATCGGAAACGACATGCAGGGCCGCTCCATCGCACCGTGCGGGCCGACTCCGGTTGCGCAGCGCAAGCAGGATATCGAAGCTGCCAAGAAGCTTCTGAAGGAGGCCGGCAAGGAAGGCATGAGCATCGACCTGATAACGGTCAATGGCACGGCCGGCATGGTCGAATGCGCGCAGGTCTTTGCAGAGCAGGCGAAGGCTGCGGGCGTGAAGATCAACGTCAAGCTCACCGAGGAGGCTGCCTATCTCGCCAATTACGGCAAGTGGACCTTCGGCGTGGACTTCCTGAGCGACGCCTATCTGCCTGTCGTGGCCCGCAGTCTGTTGCCGGGCGGTACCTTCAACACGAGCCATTGGGACGACAAGGAATTCAACGAGCTTTATCAGAAGGCCGTCAGCATTCCCAAGGCAGAAGACCGCTGCACCGTCATTCATCAGATGCAGCAGATCGAATATGAGCGAGGCGGCAATCTCCTCTGGGGCTTCGCCAATACGCTGAATGCCTACAAGGCCGGGCTGACGGGGATCGTTCCCTATGTGGTCGATTCACCCTTCTATCATCTGAGGAAAGTCGCCCTGTCATGACGAGCGGCACGTCCCCCTCTGTCAGACGTGGGCGGCGGATCTGGCTGCTCCGGCGTGCCGGTGCAGCCGCGTTCATGCTCTTCGTGGTTTCCCTTCTGATTTTCGGGGCCACGCAGGCACTTCCGGGCGACGTGGTGCAGATGATCCTTGGTAAGGAGGCGTCGCCCGAACAGATTATGGCGCTGCGCCAGCAACTCAACCTGGACCAGCCGCTCGCAACACAATATCTGCGATGGCTGGCCGAACTTCTCCACGGCAATTTGGGCACATCGATCGTTTCCAAGGTGCCGGTAGCCGATCTGCTCATGCCACGCATCGAGAACTCATTCTTCATCGTGGCGATATCGATGTCGATCGCCGTTCCGACATCGCTCTTTCTGGGCCTGTTGACGGCAACCCTGAAGGACAGCGTCGTCGACAAGCTCGTCATGGGCTTTTCCGTTCTGGTCAACGCCCTGCCGGAGTTCGTTCTGGGGCTGCTGCTCGTCCTTCTGTTGAGCACCAGCGTGCTGCATATCTTCCCCGCCGTGTCGCTCCTGTCGCCGGAGGTGCCGATATGGGCGCAGCCCTCGCGGCTCGCCCTGCCAATCATCACACTGGTCCTGTTACAGACGACCTATCTATATCGTCTGGTCAGAAGCACGGTCATCGACGTTCTCCATACCGAATATGTCCAGTTTGCCATTCTGAAGGGCCTGAGCCCCAACCGCATTCTTCTCGTCCACGTCCTCCCCAATGCAATCGTGCCCGCCATCCAGGCAGCGGGGACCATATTTGCGTTCTCCGTGGGCGGGGTCGTGGTCGTCGAATACGTCTTCGGATTTCCGGGGCTGGGAACGGCTCTGGCGGATGCCGTCGGCGTTCGCGACGTGCCGGTCGTGCAGGCAGCGGTGCTCACCATTTCGGTGACCTTCTTCATCACCAATATCGTCACAGACATGGCTTCGTTTCTGCTGACCCCGCCGGGCAAGGGGGGGCGCATATGAAAAACGAAAAGAACACTCGCAAGAGCCGGTCGAGCCTGATGCGCGGCCTCACAAATACCCGTACACGCTTCGGACTTGCCCTGATCGCCTTGGTGGTCGGCCTTGCCTTTCTCGGTCCTCTTGCGGCACCCTATGGCCCATCCGAGTTGATCGGCACACCTTATCAGGCACCCGACGCAGACAGTCTGCTTGGAACCGACAGCTTGGGGCGAGACGTTTTGAGCCGGTTCCTGTTCGGCGGGCGGAACCTGATCTGGATGGCACTTTCGGCAACCCTTGCCGGGCTAACCCTCGGGGCGGCCATCGGCCTCGCCACCGCCTATTCGAAGGGACGGTTCGATGGGATCGTGATGCGTATCGTCGATCTTCAGCTGGCATTTCCGAGCGTTATCTTTGCCCTCCTTTTCGTAACGGCGCTTGGGCCGAACCCGGTTTTGCTCGTCGTGCTAGTGGCACTCTCGCAGGCCCCAAGCGTTGCTCGCATCATTCGCGGTGCATCGCTTGCCGTTGTCGAGCGTGACTATGTGCAGTGGTCGCGGGCTGTCGGCCTGCCGACCCACAAAATTCTCATGTCGGAAATCCTGCCCAACATCGCATCGCCCCTGCTTGTTGAACTGGGGCTCCGGCTGATGTGGTCAATTTCGCTTCTAGCGGGTCTCAGCTTCCTAGGATATGGCATCCAGCCCCCCAATGCCGACTGGGGTTTGATGGTCAATGAGAGCCGCAATGCCCTGACGATCCAGCCGTGTGCGGTTCTTGCTCCTATCCTGGCTATCGCAACGCTGTCGATCGGCGGAACTTTATTCGCCGAAGGCATGTCGCGGGCGATAGGACTGACGGAAGGAGTCCGGAAATGAGCGGTGTTGCGGTATCCGGGCTTGAAGTTCGTCTGGGAGACGAGATAAGGATTGTCCACGAGATCGGGTTTACCATCCGGCCGGGCAAGGTTCTCGGGCTGGTGGGAGAAAGCGGCTCGGGCAAGAGCACGATCGCCAAGGCATTGCTGGGTTATGCGGCACCCGGCGCACGCATCAGCGCCGGCAGCGTGATAATTGATAGTGATGATATTCTCGCCCTGAGCGAAGCCGAAAAGCGAAGCCGGCGTGGCAGGCTTGTCAGCTATGTACCGCAGGATGCGGGTGTCTCCCTCAATCCCAGCCTGCCCATCGGCCTGCAGCTGACAGAGCGCCTCGTGACCGGCGAACATGCACAAAGCAAGGCGGAAGCTGCGGGCCGCGTTGCCAGCATTCTCGACGCCATGCGCCTGCCCAGCGACCGGGGATTTCTTGCCAGATATCCAAGTGAATTGTCGGGCGGGCAATTGCAACGCATTGGACTGGCCATTGCCGTCGTGGGCCGGCCGAAGCTTCTGGTCCTCGATGAACCAACGACTGCTCTGGACACCGGAACGCGGAACGAGGTGCTGAAGCTGGTCTCCGGCCTGTCGGAGGAGCTGCAATTATGTAGCGTCTACGTCTCGCACGACCTCGGCGTGGTCGCTTCCGTCGCGCAGGATGTGATGGTTCTTTATGCCGGAAGAATGATGGAATACGGTCAGTCCTCCCAGATCTTCCAGGTACCCCGCCACCCCTACACAAGAGCGCTTCTCAAGGCCGTACCCTCGACGCTTGAACGCAAGCAGCTGCAGGGCATACCCGGAACGACGCCGGAGCTGAGAAGCAGAAGCGTCGGCTGCATGTTCGCATCACGGTGCTCCCTGAGCGATCAATACTGCCGTGACCATGAACCGCTGCTCACGCAAGATGATCAGTCGCAGGTCCGCTGCCACAAGCCCGACGTGGTACCGCCGGCGGCAGGCGTTGTCCCGCTTCCCGTTAGGCGGGTCCGGTCGGAGAAGATATTCTCCATCGAAAATCTTCGGGTTCGCTACGGTGAACGCGAGGTCGTGCGCAACGTCTCGCTGGATGTCGCGGCCGGCGAATGTCTCGCGCTCGTCGGCGAGTCGGGAAGCGGCAAATCGACACTGGCGCGCTGTATCATCGGTCTCCATTCCGATTACGACGGCGCAGTGAAGTTTCGAGGCCATGCCCTACCACTCGCGGCCGTAGATCGGGATCGCGACACGCACCGCAAGATCCAGTACATCTTTCAGGATCCCTATGCGTCGCTGAACCCCCGGCGTACGGTCGGAGAGAGCATCGCTGTCGCAGTCCGACACTTTTTCCCCAGCGAAAGAAAGTCGACCTCTGATATGGTAGCCTCCGCGCTCCAGCGCGCAGGCCTCGCTCCACAGATGATGATGCGCTATCCAGCCGAGCTCTCCGGAGGCGAACGCCAGCGCGTTGCCATTGCACGTGCCTTAGTCTGCAAGCCGGAACTGCTCGTCTGCGATGAGCCGACCTCGGCATTGGACGTCTCGGTCCAGGCATCCGTCATCGAACTGCTTAGAAGTCTTATGGCCGAGGGATTGGCAATGCTGTTTGTCACCCACGACCTCGCCGTCGTCCGCAGCGTCGCTGATCGCGTGGCCGTCCTTTATGGAGGGCGTGTAGAGGAATGCGCCGCCACCGACATTCTTTTCTCCTCTCCAAGCGCGGCCTACAGCAGAGAGCTTTTGCAGAACGCCTTGAATATCGAAACGACTGCGGGCGGGCGTTAAACAGATCTGGGACGAAAGCTTCCTCTCATGGTCGACGCCTTTAGCCTGTATCCTGCGACGACGAATCGGGCCAGGAAGCCCAGCAGCCAACGGCCCGCTTTCCTGAGCCTGACAAATCAGGGACTTGCCGGTGGGATAGATTACTCATGGGGGCAGAAAATCGCCTCCCGACGAATGTCATGGCCTCCAGCAGCCACCCGGAATGCCACGCGCTCAATGATTCGTTGCGCGTCGAGGCAAACAAAAAACGAGCTCGATGCGATAGCCAATGGCTTTCGCCTCCGCCATCCACTGGATCGGCTGGTTGCCCGAGAGTGTGGTTTCGATCACGAAGGTCTTTGCCACACGTCCTGGCGCATTTTGTCGGCCGGGACGTGGGCTTGCCGCCTTGAACGATGTGGATGCGGTTCGGGAATTCGCGAGAATCGCCCGCAGTTGGGACTTTGGTGGCGGGACTGATCACGGATTTTCATCTGAACAATACCTACCGGGCAGCAACGTTTACGTTACTTGGTTGTTTGACCATGGCTGCGGCGGCAGGGATCGTGTACCGCGACGCGTCTCACTAGCCGCTACCGATCCGTAAAGCCCGACCACGGATATCATTCTCGATCCTGTAAAGCCGGTAATGCGCCGTAGCGTCTCGATGGAAATAGTACGGGATCGGCTACCATGGGTTGGCGGCATTAATCGGTTCTGGATGGATTTGCAGCCTGCATGACGGCCGCCTCTTCGTTGGTCATCTGGATTCGGCCTTGGTCTACTTCAACCTGCGTAGACAGACCACCCCGGTTGCTCGCTATCGCACAGAGGGTGAGCCGATCAAGGTTCGAAATGCCGATCGAATCCCATTCGGCTCCTATCGTGTGATAGTCCGGTGTCTTTCCGAACTTCGCAAACATTTGATCAAGCGTGAACCTAGGATCCGTCACGACCGCCAAAAATGGCTTTCCGGACTGGCCGCACCGACGGCTCCCATCGCGCTCGTCGATGAACCGTCGGCTCCCGATATCGTCAACTGCGACCGCACAATCGGCTTTGTACTCACATAAGCACCGGCATAGCAGCTGGAAATCGTAATCGCGGCCCATCCATTATAGGCGATATCACGTGGTCCATTGTAAGTTGCAAACGTTGACCAATGCCTACTATGGTTTCTCAGTCAAAGCGCATATGATCAAGGATACGAAGTGCGGTACGCCGTCCGGATATGATCACCATGCTGCCCGCGATGCCGTTTGTGCCGCCGGTGATGAAGATGGTGTTGCCGGTCAATTCATTGGATCAGGGCTTAAAGGCTTTTACGCTATTGCGGTGAAGCGCGGAGCCGGTTGGGTGGCGGAAAGTTGCGGGCCGAGTGCGAGACGTGCCGCTTCATAAGCATTCCACAGCTCGACATCGCGGAGCGCAGGGATCGTGCTGGTCTCGCCCTGATCGAGCCCGGCAAGCGCGGCATCGACCATGTCTTCGGCTGGCATCACGATCTCGGTCGGAAGGTTTTCAACCGGCAGGCCGCCGAGTGCCCAGAAATCGGTCCGCGTCGCCCCGGGCAGTACCGCTTGGGCGCGGATGCCGCTGCCTGCAAGTTCATGGTTCAGCGAGGTGGTGAACGCCTGAACGAAAGCCTTTGTCCCGCCATAAACGCCGTTGAGCAGTTCGGGCGCGACCGCAACAATCGAGGCGATATTGATCACTGTGCCGCCGCCGCGCGCCACGAAGCCGGGCACAGCTGCGTAAGTCAGGCGCATCAACGCCGTTACGTTAAGGCGCACCATGGCCTCCATGCGATCGACATTGCTCTCCAGCAGGGTTGTATGGGTGCCGACGCCGGCATTGTTGACCAGCGCCGTAATGCTGGCGTCTTCGCGCAGCACCTTCTCGACGCTGGCAAGATCGGCCCCATCGCCCAAATCGGCGGCAAGCACTTCGACAGCACGGTTCGTCTTATCCGAGATTGCCGAGGCGAGCGACTGCAGCTTGTCTTTGTTGCGGGCAACGAGGATCAGATCGTAGCCGCGTGCGGCAAGGCGGTCGGCGTAGATTGCGCCTATACCGGTGGAGGCGCCGGTTATGAGTGCAGTTCCCTTGGTGGTCATTGGTTTGTTCCTTTCGCGGGGAAAGCGCCATGCTTTCGACAAGGACGTTATAGACCGGATGCTCTTTGTCCGATATGACGTATAAACTACGTTTTTCGGACATCGGGTTTGGAGAGCAGAATGCCTCACGTTTCCATGGTGCTCACGCCGGGTTTCCAATTTTTGGCGCTTGGCGTACAGGCCGCCTTCGAGCTTGCCAATGTGTTGAAGGATGAAACTTATTATACCCTCTCGATCACCTCGGTCGAAGGTGGACCCGTCATGTCGTCGAGCGGTTTTGCCGTACCGACCACGAGGCTCAACGACGTGGGACAGGTGGACACGCTGCTGCTCCTGGCAGGCCTCGTGCCGCCTCCGCAGCAGGATGAGGCAACGCTCGCGACGTTGCGCGCGATGGCAAAAGCATCGCGGCGGGTTGCGGGACTCTGCACTGGATCATTTCTCCTTGGGCAGATGGGATTTCTCGACGGACGTCGCGCGACGACCCATTGGTCCTATGCCCAGGTGATGCGCAAGGCCTTTCCGAATGTGCGGGTGGAAGACGATCGCATCTTCATCAATGAGGGACCGGTCTGGACATCAGCCGGCCTGACCGCGGGCTTGGACCTCGCCGTGGCATTGATCGAGAAGGATTTGGGGCGCGATGTGGCAAGCGCGATCGCCCGGCGGCTGGTGATGCATCATCGCCGCGCCGGCGGCCAATCGCAGCATTCTGAATTGCTCCAGCTCGCACCCAGCAGCGACCGCATTCAAAAGACGTTGATCCATGCGAAGACCCACCTCGCCAACCCATTGACTGTCGATGAACTAGCTGAAATTGCGGCACTCTCGCCCCGCCAGTTCAGCCGTGCGTTCCATTCGGAAACCGGTCAAACCCCTGCCAAGGCCGTCGAGCAAATTCGCCTTGAGGCAGCTCGGCTGATGATCGAGGAGACCCGTCACCCCATGGAGAAGATTGCGCGGGAAAGCGGTTTCGTCGATCTTCGGCGCATGCGCGATGCATTTATGCGCCAGTATGGGCAACCGCCCCAGACGATCCGGCGACTTGCAAGAGCCGCCTGAGGGATGACTTGGGAATGTCCGACCTGAGAGATAGGTGACGTTTTGTACCGGAGAGATGGTGGACTGCACCCCTTTGATGAGACAGCAATCAGTAACAGTTCTCCTGGCTGTGAATTGCGTCTGGTGTCTCCTTGCCGCTCTTTCGAGAGACTGGCTTCGTAAGCGTCCGGCGCGAGATAGTCGAGGGCCGAGTGCAGGCGCTGCCGATTGTAGACCATCTCGATGAATTCGCCGATGCTGGTCCTTGCATCGTCCAGGCCGTGATACGCCTGGCCATCCACCTCCTCTTCCTTCAGGGTCCTCATGAATGTTTCGGCCTTCGCGTTATCGTAGGGATTGCCGACGCGGCTCATGCTCGGCTGGATGCCATGGACTGCAAGTCGTGCCGCATAGTCGGCGCAGGCATATTGGACGCCGCGGTCGCTATGGTGAATGACGCTGTCGGGGGGCGGGCGGGGGGGCGCGGCCGCCCGGGCGGGCGCCACAAAGGCCACGTACGCGTTAACATAGGTTGGAAAATCCCACCCCAAGAACATTGGGGGGAATGGCTCGAGGACGGCCCCCCACCGCGG
>NZ_JAAZQI010000033.1:0-40260 GCF_012275345.1 Rhizobium sp. SG570
AGATGCTGGCCTCCACTCCAGCCAACATCTTGAATCACAAATCAACCAAAAACGGAATCCCTTCCCGATTCAGCTAAAAGCAGAAACGCTCTAGCCGCTTTTGCCGGTCCTTCCTTCCCGTAAGCGCCGTTCGCGAGCCGTCGCGATCGCCCTGTCGATGATCAGCTTTGGAGCCTGCGGATCGTCGAAAACCATATCGATCTCGATGACGCGGCAACGCTCAAGCAGCTCGTCGGCGCGGCCGTGATGACCGATCAGGCGAACGTAATCCTTTGATGTCGTGACGATCTGGAGGCCTTCGCGCGCTGCGATATCGAGAATATCCGCAACCTCGTCCTCGCCCGGATGCTCATGATCTCCGAAAGTGCGGCGAATGGCGATATTCGCCCCGAGCGTCTCGACCGTGCGGAAGAATTTGCCGGGGTCGGCGATGCCGGCGAAAGCGAGCACATTGCGGCCGCGCAGATCCTCCTGGCCGCGCACCTTGACGGAGGCGGCGAAGAAGGGTTTTCCGGCCCGCGCGGCAAGCCGAACGATGCGATCGGCGGCATTGCCATCGCCGACCTTTAACAAAGCGGATGCATAGAGAAGCTGCGTGCGCAGCGGCGCGCGCACCGGACCGCCGGGAACGAGATGGCCATTGCCGATGCCTCTGCCGGCATCGATCACCACCAGTGCATAATCGATTGCTAGCTGCGCGCTCTGGAAACCGTCATCCATGATGATGAGATCCGCGCCTTCACGCACAAGCCGCTCCGCGCCCTCGGCACGGCGACGGGCAATCACCGTCAGCGCCTCGCGGGCAAGCAGCAGCGGCTCATCGCCGACAGCCGTGGCATGGTGATGTTCGGGATCGACCACTGTGGTAACATCGAGAGAGCCGCCATAGCCCCGGCTGAGGAACCCGGGCTTCATGCCCTTGGCTTTCGCAGCCTGAGCCAGAGCGAGCGCCGTCGGCGTCTTGCCGGCCCCGCCGACCGTGAAGTTGCCGACGCAAATGACCGGCACCGGCACGGATGCTCGTTTGCCGTTCACCATGCGGTGTCCGGCAATGCGGCCATAGAGGAAGGAAAAGGGTGAGAGCCCCCAGGCACGCCAATCCGGTTTTCGCCACCAGAAAGGTGGTGCTTCCGATACCATATTTCTAATCCAGCCTCGCCCCTGCGCCTTCAGCAAAGCGGCAGAAAAGGGCAGATCGGGTGAAAAAGCAAGCCTTTGGCAAGATCACGCCAATTGAGCAACCGGCATGAGCAGGCTCTCCAGTTCGGTAATGTCGTTGAGGCAATAGTCGGATGCGGCTGTCAGCGTCTCGCGCGAGCCGGTTCCCGTCAGCACGCCGACGGTCAGCCCCACGCCGGCGTTGCGCCCCATGTGAAGATCGTGATTGTTGTCGCCGACGACAGCGACCTGTACTGGCGAAAGACCGGTTGCCGCATAGAAGCCGAGCACCATGCCCGGCTCCGGCTTGGTGCCGAAACCGCTGTCGTAGCCGGCGATGTAATCGAGATAGTCGATGAAACCGAAGCGGCGGGCGGTCTGGCGAATGGAGCGCTCGTTATCGCTGGAGGCGACCCCGAGCTTATAGCCCCGTTCATGCAACCGACGGAAGAAGCCGGCGAGATCGGTGACGGGCGAGGAAAAATCCGCCGCATGCGCAAAGAGTGCGTCGAGCCTTTCTATCAGCTCCGATAGGTCCATCTTCGAGCCGGCCGCCACAAGACCTTCGGAAATCTGGCGCGTGTTGCCGGCCGCCAGCAGACTGTCCGGCACGATATGGCCTGTCTTGGGATCCATGCCACATGCGGAAAGCAGATGATCCGCGAGGACGGCATCATCATGCGCGGCAATTCGGGCAAGCTCGCGATTGACCGGCAACCAGCTCGCGTCATAGTCGAGCAGCGTGCCGTCCTTGTCGAAAAGAAGCCCCGCAATCGCTCCCAGCTTGACCGCCGCCATGCCGTTCCTTTCCTAGCCGTTCGCCATCGTCTTCGGCAGCAGCCGCGCCTTCACCGTAAGCGGATTGATATAGGGCTCGAGCCCCTTGATCGTTGCTGCCAGTGCGCCGCGCATCTCATGCACGGCCACGAAACCGGCATCGATCATGCCGCGCCGCGCCGTGTCGTTGGTCAGCAAATAATGAACGCCGCGAGCCAGCATCTCGGTGTCGCGCACCATGCGGGCACTGCCGCGACGGGCAAGCACCTGATAGGCATCGCGGAAATTCTGGACATGGCCGCCGGTCAGGATCGCGCAGCCGAGCATGGCCGGCTCCAGTGGATTCTGGCCGCCCTCGTTGAACAGCGATTTGCCCATGAAGGCAACTTCGGTCATGCGCAGATAAAGGCCCATCTCGCCGATCGTATCGCCAAGGAAAACATCCACGTCGGATGACAATATATCGTTGCGAGTGCGGCGCGCCACCTTCAGCCCCTGTTCCACGAGCATCGCCTCGATCGCATCGCAGCGCTCGGGATGGCGTGGCACGATAATGGTGAGCTGGCCGTTATGCTCCTTCAGCATCTTGTGGACGGAGGCTGCAGCGGCCTCCTCGCCCTCGAAAGTCGAAACCGCAGCCCAGGTCTTGCGGCCGCCGATCTGCTTCATGTAGCCGGCAAGCGTTGACGCATCGTGGGACGGCGCGTCGGTATCCACCTTGAGATTGCCCGATCTGGTCACCTGCACGGCGCCGAGATCGCGGAAGCGCTCTCCATCGAGATCGGACTGGGCAACGACCAAAGCGAGATTTTCGAACAGCGCTTCGGCAAGCGAGGGATGCTTGCTCCAGCGGGCGTAGGAGCGGTCCGACATGCGGGCATTGACGAGGATCTGCGGGATGCGCCGGCGACCAAGCTCGGTGATGGTGGTCGGCCAGATCTCGGATTCGGCGAAAATCGCGCAATCGGGCTGCCAATAATCGAGGAAACGTCGTATCGCCGGCTTCAGATCGAGGGGCACATATTGATGGATGACCTCCTCGCCGAGACGCTCATGCGCCACCTTTGCCGAGGTGATCGTGCCGGTCGTCAGAATGACGTGGATGTCGCGACGACGGATTTCGCGGATCAGCGGGATGACCGCCGAGGTCTCGCCGACGCTTGCGGCATGGAACCAGATCAGCGGCCCTTGCGGGCGGTTGGCGCTCGCATAGCCGGAACGCTCCAGTTTGCGGGAACCATCTTCCTTACCCTTCGCGGCACGAACCGCAAGGTAAGGCCCGATGAACGGATAGACAGCGATCCCGCCAAAACGATAGGCGCTCAAGGCAAAGCGCGCCCTGAGGCTGCTCATCTCGATCGACTCCTATCCCAGCTGATCATCATCGATGCCAAATCCCAATTATCAAACGGCCGAATAAACGGCCGATTTTTCGTTCCTATTGTGTCAAAGATACTGTTTCACAGTCGGATTTAAAGCGATAACGCCTCATCGGAGGGAAATATCAAATGCAAATTTCGGTATGAAACGACCTCAAGATCCCGCTTTTTCCTGCGGATCGAGCAGACGATGCAAATGGACGATGAAATAACGCATATGGGCGTTGTCGACAGTTTGCTGCGCCTTGGATTTCCACGCCGTCAAGGCACTCGCATAATCGGGATACATGCCGACGATATCGAGTTCGTTGAGGTTGCGGAACTGGACCTCTTCGAGGTTTTCCAATTCACCACCGAAGACTAGGTGCAGGAGCTGCTTTTTGCCGCTGGTATCAGTCATTTTCGTCTCTTTCTACTGTCGTCCCCCTCCGCCCTTCATCTGCGGGATTTTGACCAAAAGGTCAACTGTCTCGTCGGTGCGAAAGTTGACGGAGAAATTCAGGAAGCTGCGATGCCGGCGCGCCGCAAAGCTCGTCATGCGATACTTCGGCGCGATTGTAGCGCAGCGCATTGCCGGAGAGATCGACGAGCGCGCCGCCGGCCCGCTCCAGAATGAGGTCGGCGGCTGCCAGATCCCAGTCGTGGGAATTGCGCTTGACGAGCGTCGCTTCCAGGCGGCCGTCCGCAACCATGGCAAGGCGATAGGCAAGCGAGGGGATGTGTTTCACCCGTTCGACCGTCTTGCGGAAATCCGGATCGAAGCCCGTGAGCATATCTTCGCCGGTCGCCAGCCGATGAGGATCGTCGCCCAACCTTTGCGAGACATGGATCGGTTTGCCGTTCTTCGACGCCTCGCCTCCGGCTGTCGCCACGAACAGCTCATCCAGGGACGGCGCGTACAGAACCCCCGCCACCGGGCGACCATCCGTGACGACGGCGACGCTGACGCACCACAAGTCCGATCCGGCGAGGAAGCCCCTGGTGCCGTCGATCGGATCGACGACGAAGACGGTTTGATGCGACAGCCGATCGGCGTCGTCATCGGTCTCCTCCGAGAGCCAGCCATAGCCGGGGCGCGCCGAACGCAGGATAGCGGCAAGGCTTTCATTGGCGGCAAAATCGGCGGCGCTCACCGGAGAGAGGCCACCATTCTTCCACCAGACCTCCGGCGATTGCCGGAAGAAACCGAGAGCGATCCTGCCTGCCTCGAGCGCGGCCTCGACAATCAGGTCCACATCGCTCAGCCGGCCGGCCTTCTGGCTATCGCGCATTCACAGATTCCAATCTCTACTTACTCCTCAGCGTCCTGCCAGCGTCATGCCTTCGATGGCGAGCGTCGGGGCGGCGACGCCGAAATCGCGGTCGATGTCGTTGGCCTGCGTCACGCGCATGAACATGTCCTTCAGATTGGAGGCGATCGTCACCTCCGAAACCGGGAAGGTCAACTCCCCGTTCTCGATCCAGAAGCCTGTGGCGCCGCGGCTGTACTCGCCGGTGATCATGTTGACGCCCTGACCGATAAGTTCGGTGACGTAGAAACCTGTTCCGACACTGCGGATCAGCTCCTCCGGGGATATATCGCCCGGTTCCAGCGCCAGATTGGTGGAGGACGGGGATACCGCCGTGCCGCCGCGAACGCCGCGGCCGTTGGTCTTGAGACCACCGCCGATCTCGCGCGCAGCTGACGTGGAAAGGAACCAGGATTTCAGCACGCCATCCTCGATCATGACCAGCCGCTTGCCGGAGACGCCCTCGCCGTCGAAGGGCCGAGAAGCCGGGCCGCGCACGACCAGCGGATCGTCCGTGATCGAAAGCCCGGCCTTCAAGACCTGCTGGCCCATCTTGTCACGCAGGAAGCTGGTCTTGCGGGCAACGGAGGCGCCGTTGATCGCGCCGGCGATATGGCCGACGAAGCCGCGCGCGACGCGCGGATCGAACACGACGGTGACGTTCTTATCCGTGGGAACCTGGCGCGGATTGATGCGCTTGACGACACGATCGCCAGCGCGGCGCCCGATCTCCTCGGCCGTGTCCAGCTCGGCGAAATAGAGACGGCTGTCGAAATCATAGTCGCGTTCCATGCCGGTGCCTTCACCGGCAATGACGCTGACGGAGCGGCCGAAGCGCGATCCCATATAGTGGCCGGCAAAGCCATGTGAGGTGACGAGAACCAGGCCGCCCATGCCGGCGGACGCAGACCCACCCACGGAATTGCTGACGCCGGGCACGGCGAGCGCCGCCGCTTCGGTCGCAAGCGCTGCTTCCCGCAATTCGGCGGAGGAAACCTCTGTGGGATCGAAGAGTTCGAGATCGGGGTAGCTCTTGGCAAGGTCGCCTTCGTCGGCAAGGCAGGCAAAGGGATCTTCCGGCGACACCTTTGCCATTGCCACGGCGCGGTCGGCAAGCGCCTGCAGATCGAAACCGGGATTGGCGGAAACGCTGGCGACACGGTTGCCGACGAAGACCCTCAGCGAGAAATCATCGCTTTCGGAGGACTCGGTGCCCTCCACCTGGCCGAGGCGAACGCTGACGGACTGGGCTCGCGATCGCACGACGACGGCATCGGCCGCATCCGCCCCGGCTTTCCGGGCAAGGTCGATCAACTGGCTGGCACGGGAAAGCAGAGCGGCGGAATCGATTTCTGAAGACATGATTTGGCCTTTCATTCGCGTTCCATTTATTGTGCACTACATAAAGCATCAAGGGCGGCCGAGCCGATTCTTGTTCTAATCTCTTCACGCATGGCTGTTTATCGCAGTCATGTGTTGCAACACCGCCTGCCCTACGGAAAGAAACAGACGATGTCCGCCCCCAATAGCCTTTTCACCGAAACCCTGATGCTGCTCGGAGGCGCCGTCGTCACGGCGCCGATTTTCAAGAAACTGGGGCTGGGCACAGTGCTTGGCTATCTGGCAGCCGGCGTGGTGATCGGCCCGATCCTGCACGGCATCGGCGACAGCGAAGCGGTGCTCGCCGTCGCGGAGCTGGGTGTCGTCTTCCTGTTGTTCATCATCGGCCTCGAACTGAAGCCGTCTCGGCTTTGGCAGATGCGGCGCGATATTTTCGGTCTCGGCTCCGCGCAGGTGATCCTCAGCGGACTGGCGCTGACGCTCGCCGCCTATCTCGCCAATATTGCCGGCTGGCAGGGCAGCATCATCATCGGCTTCGGCCTCGCCCTCTCCTCTACGGCCTTCGCGATGCAGATCCTGGAGCAGCAGGGCGACGTCAACACGAAGTACGGCCAGCGCTCCTTCTCCATGCTACTCCTGCAGGATCTGGCGATCGTGCCGCTTCTTGCGCTCGTCACCGTTCTCGACGGGCCGAAGGAGGCCACCAATCCCCTGCCTGACCTGGCGGTCGCCGTCGGCGCGGTGGCGGCGATGATCATCGCCGGTCGCTATCTGCTGACGCCGCTGTTCCAGGTGATCGCCCGCACCGGCGCGCGCGAGGCGATGATTGCCGCTGCCCTCCTGGTGGTCATGGGATCGGCGACCTTGATGCAGCTTGCCGGCCTCTCCATGGCAATGGGCGCTTTTCTCTCCGGCGTGATGCTGGCCGAATCCTCCTACCGTCATGAGCTGGAGGCGGATATCGAGCCCTTCCGCGGCGTGTTGCTCGCCATTTTCTTCATCGCGGTGGGCCTGTCGCTGAAACTCGACGTGATCGTCGACAACTGGGTGCTGATCCTGCTTGCCGTTCCCGTCGTCATGATCGTCAAGGCAATCGTGATTTACGCGCTCTGCCGTGTGGCCGGCTCGCCGCATAACGACGCCGTCCGCATCGCCGGTCTGCTGCCGCAAGGCGGCGAATTCGGCTTCGTGCTGTTCAGCGCGGCCAGCGCCAGCGGCGGCCTCTTCTCGGCCAGCACCGCATCGATGTTGATCGCCATCGTCACGTTGTCCATGGCACTGACGCCGCTCAGCGCGGCGCTTTCGAAACGCCTGATAACGGCGGACACGCAGGAGGAACTGGACGAGGATTTCGAGGGCGCCGGTTCCGATGTGCTGATGATCGGTTTTTCGCGTTTCGGCCAGATCGCCGCGCAGATCCTGCTCGCCAGCGGCCGGGACGTCACCGTCATCGACTTTTCCGCCGATCGTATCCGCCAGGCGTCGAGCTTCGGTTTCCGCATCTATTTTGGCGACGGCACCCGCAAGGAGGTGCTGCGCTCCGCCGGCATCGATCGCGCCAAGATCGTCGTCGTCAGCACGCATCTGCGCGAGGTTACCGACAAGATCGTCGAGCTCGTCCAGACGGACTATCCGCATGCGAGCCTCTTCGTTCGCTCCTATGACCGCATTCATTCGATCGAACTGCGTCACAAGGGCGTGGATTACGAGCTGCGCGAGACGTTGGAATCCGGTCTGCTCTTCGGCCGCCGCACGCTGGAGGCCCTCGGCGTCAGCGAAGCCGAGGCCTATGAGATCGGCGAGGATATCCGCAAGCGCGACGAGCAACGGCTCGTGCTGCAGGTGAGCGAGGGGCTGCAGGCGGGTACCGACATGCTCTATTCACGTCCTGTCAAGCCGGAACCGCTGGTCAAGCCGAAGCGCGCGGCCGAAGCGTATAGCGACGCTGACGATCTCGTGGCGCTGCCGCAGGAGGAGCCGGAGCGGGCTTAGTATCTTTTGACAGGATGTTGGCTCGGAATAGCGCCTAATTCTTCGCTGTTATCACCCGGTCGAGGGCGAATTTCAGCTCGTCCTTGACGCCGGCCGACATCGCGAGAATCTCGCGCGCCTTCAGGAAGTCAAGCACACCGGTGCGGCCGACAGCCGGCCGCAGGAAGATTTGCGGTGCCTGCAGGCGCAGTTTCAAGGCGATGTTGGACTGCATGGTCAGCTGGCCGGCACCGAACAGGCTTTCGATGCGGTTCGGAATATGCCTGCCATTGCCTTCCGGGCCGCCGACGACGTCGATGCCGATGATGATATCGGCAAGCCCGGCCAGATGCTCATAAGGAACGGGGTTCATGATGCCGCCGTCGATCATCACCCGTTCGCCGAGTTTGACCGGCATGAAAACGGCAGGGATAGCAGCGGATGCGGCGAGCACCGGAAAAAGTTCGCCCTTTTCGATCACCACCTCGGCCTGCTCGTAATAATCCGTCGTCACCACTTTCAGCGGTATGTGCAAATCCGCAAAATTCTCAGGAAAGGTGGTCGGCAGGAAAGTGCGCAGGATGCGTTCGAGATTGAACTGACCGAAGCGGATGCTGCGCATGTTTACCGGCCGCAAACTCCAGATCTTGTTGAGCACGGCGGGGCGATTGCCGACCGTTGCAAGGGTATGATCGCGGATTTCGGCGCCGCTCATGCCAACCGCCATGGCAGCGCCCATGATCGAGCCGATGGAAGCCCCGGCGATCGCAACGGGGCGAATGCCGAGTTCGTCCAGCGCCTCGATGATATGGATGTGGGCGAGACCCCGCGCGCCGCCACAGCCGAAGGCAACCGCCACGCTCGGCGTGCTGGAGACAGCAAGCGTATAGTCGCTGCCGACGAAATCAGCGTAGTCGCCCATCTTTCTCTCCTTCCCCCGTCAGGCCGCCTGTGGCTGATAACGGAAGAAATGCATCTTGCTGTCGCCGAAGGTCCGCTCCTCCAGAAACAGGAAATCCGACGGGACGGCAATCGTCACGTCTGCCCGCTCTTCGAGGATAGCCAGGGCGCCCGGCACGAGCCAGCCGCCATCTGCGGCGGCCGCAAAGGCCTTCTCGCCCATCCCCTTGCCATAGGGTGGATCGGCGAAGAGAAGATCGAAAGGTTCGAGGTTACCGACGCTGCCGAGATCCGTCGCATCGCGCCTCAGCATGCGCGTGCGGCCGTGCAGGCCAAGCGCATCGATATTTTCCCAGAGCAAGCCACGGCCCTCGACACTGCTTTCGACGAAAAGCACATGGCGGCAGCCACGGGATGCCGCTTCCAGCCCGACTGCGCCGGTGCCGGCGAAAATATCCATCATCCGCGTGCCGTCGATGGCTTCGGGATAGGCGTGGCTCAGAATATTGAACAGGCTCTCGCGCGTGCGATCCGCCGTCGGACGAATATCGTTCGACTTCGGCGTTGCAAGAGAGCGACCGCGAAACTCACCGCCGACGATCCTCACCGCGCGTCAACCCTTTCCGCCCTTGGGGCCGCCCCTACCAGGGCCGCCACGGCTCGGGCCGCTGCGACTTGGGCCGCTGCGACTTGGGCCACTGCGACTTGGGCCACCGGACGGACGGCCCGCGCCGCCGGGCTTGCCTGAGAAACCGCGCGAACCGCCAGGCTTTCCAGCCGGCTTGCCGCCGAAGGATTTGCCGCCGCCCGGCTTTTTGCCGAAGGGCTTGCCGGCCGGCCGGTCACCGAAAGAACGTTCGCCCTGCGGGCGATCACCAGCGGGTCGGTCGCCACGCGGCGGACGATCCCCAAATGGACGATCGCCGCGAGGACGTTCGGAACGCTGCTCGCCATCGAACGATCTTGCGCGCGGACGTTCCTCGCCCTCGGCGCGGGGCCGGCGGTCGTCACGGGGACGGTCGCTGAATGGCCTATCGCCACGGGGCTTGTCACCATAAGGGCGAGCACCGCGCGGCTTGTCGCCAAAGGGACGGTCGCCACGCGGCGGGCGATCCCCGACCGGGCGCTCACTACGGGGACGCTCGGAGCGGGCTTCGCCCTGGAAAGATTTCGCGCGGGGACGGTCACTACCCTCCGGCCGCGAGCCACGTTCGCCGCGGGGACGATCGCTGAACGTCCGCTCGCCACGGGGCTTGTCGCCAAAGGGACGGTCACCACGGGGCTTATCGCCGAAAGGACGGTCGCCACGGGGGCGATCTGAGCGCTTGCGATCGGAGCCTTCGTCATCGCCGCGCGACTTGCGCGGTGCTTCCTCGCTCGAACGGATCCATTCACCATCCGCCTCGTCGACGCGATTGACGCGAACGCGGGGGCCTTCGTCCGGACGGTCGAAACCGCTGCGTTGCGGACGCTCTGGCTCGCCGCGCTTGGCGGCGGTTCTGGTATTCTTGGCAGCTTTCGCAGCAGCCTTTTCGCCGAGCGGACGGGCGCCGGGCGCCATCCAGACATTGGCGCTGCGGCGCGACCCGAGCGGCTGGCGCTTCGGGCGGTCATCCTCCTTGCGGCCGCCTTCGCGGCGTCCCTCGTCGCGACGATCGTCGCGCTTAGTGTCGAGGCGGCTCAAGGCGCGCTCGCGCTTGTCCTCGGGACGCTCGCGGTCACGCCTCGGGCGCTCTTCCTTTGCGGCATGTGCTGCCGGCTTGGCCTCGGCCTCATCCTCGCCGGCAACCGCCGGGGCATTGTAGAGCGGCGCATCGAAATTCGCCTTGGCGTCTTCGACCAGACGCGGGCCGAGCTGATCGCGCAGCGTGCGGCCGCGCACTTCCAATACGCGACCCTCCGGCAGATCGCCAAGCTGGAACGGGCCGTAGGAAATGCGGATCAGACGGTTGACCTCGAGGCCGAGCGCGCCGAGCACGTTCTTGATTTCGCGGTTCTTGCCTTCGCGCAGGCCCATGGTGATCCAGACGTTGGATCCTTGCGTGCGGTCGAGCGTCGCCTCGATCGAGCCGTAGAGCACGCCGTCGACGGCAATGCCTTCCTTCAGCTTGTCGAGCGCGTCCTGATCGATCTCGCCATGGGCGCGCACGCGGTAGCGACGCAGCCAGCCGGTGGTCGGCAGTTCCAGCACGCGGGCGAGCCCGCCGTCGTTGGTCAACAGCAGCAGGCCTTCGGTGTTGATGTCGAGACGGCCGATCGACATGACGCGTGGCAGTTCTTCGGGCAGGTTGTCGAAGACGGTCGGGCGCCCTTCCGGATCGGCATTGGTGGTCACCAGACCGGCCGGCTTATGGTAGAGCCACATGCGCGTGCGCTCGATGCCGCGGATCGGCATGCCGTCCACTTCGATCTTGTCCGTGAGGGTCACATTGACGACTGGCGTATCCAGCAGCACACCGTTCAGCCTGACGCGGCCGTCCATGATCATGCGCTCGATGTCGCGGCGCGAGGCCACGCCGGCGCGCGCCATCACCTTGGAAATGCGTTCCGCCTTTCCGTCTCCGGCTACTGTCTCATCCGTAGCGCGGGCTACCGCGGCCTTTACCGGCTTCGCGCCATCACGTTTTATCGTCTGCTTGTCGCCAGCAAAGGGTTTAGACCCAGGCCGCTTGGGCTTGTCATTCATTGTCATTTGTTGTTTGCCTGAATTTTTAAGGCGTGTTCCTATCAGGTCGCGCCCTTGCGGTTAAGTGGAAAATCTTGAATGGCGGCTACAAATCAATTCATGGAGCTTGCGCTGGCCGAAGCGCGCAGCGCCGGCGAACGTGGCGAAGTGCCGATCGGCGCTGTCCTCGTGCTTGACAACCGGGTTGTCGCCAAGGCCGGCAATCGTACCCGCGAGCTCAACGACGTCACCGCACACGCTGAAATCGTCGCCATTCGCCTGGCCTGCGAGGACCTGGGGCAAGAGCGTCTTGCGGGCGCCGATCTGTACGTCACGTTGGAGCCTTGCACCATGTGCGCCGCTGCGATTTCGTTTGCGCGCATCCGCCGCCTCTATTACGGCGCCGAGGATCCGAAGGGAGGCGGCGTCGACAATGGCGTACGCTTTTACCATCAGCCGACCTGCCATCACGCGCCGGAAGTCTACTCCGGTATCGGGGAAACAATATCTGCCGAGATCCTCAGAGGCTTCTTTCAACCGAAACGCTCCGAAGGCTGAAAAGCGGCGGCTTACAGCGCCGCGCGGCGCTGCAACACTTTAAAATACTGCATAATTTTCCATTAAATCGATTCCGATTTAGAGAATTATGCAGGACGGCCGCCCTGTGAACTGCTTACTGGAAGGGCTTCCACCAACTGCTGTTGTTGGTCTGCTGTGCGGCTTCGGCGTCCTTCTTGCGCTGCTTTTCCTTCTTCGACTCGGGCGTACCGACATCGTTGAGGGCAGTCGGATCGGAAACCTGACGATATTGCTGCGGCGGGTCGATCAGGTAGCGGCGCTGGTCGATATAGGTGCCGGCCTGATCCTGACGCGCGGCGCGATAGGCCGCCGTCTGCTGTGCTTCGGTCATGCGGTTTTTGGTACTGTCGGCCTGAGCCAGCGGCGAACGATAATTGACGTCGTTCTTTTTCTGGTCTGCTTCATCGGCAAGACGCTTGCGTGCGTCTTCAGGCGATTCCAGCCAGGCCGGATTGTCCTTGCTTGCCAGCGACTGCTGCGGCTGAGTCAGGTTGGCCTTGTCCTTATCGGGAGGAACGACCAGACCGGGGCGGTTCGGATATTTCACGCCCTTGTCCTTCGGCGTCGCGGCCGAAATGGAAGCGATATCGCCAAGATCGTCCAGAAGCTGCACACCTGCCGTCTTGTCGGTGCCGTAAGTCGGGCTGCTGAGGCAGCCAGACATCACGCCGCAGCCAATCACAAGTGCCGCCAAGCTGACGCCGACACGAACGCTATGCATCGCTCTCATGAAAACCCTTCCCAGCCATGCCGGAACAAAATGTAGCAGAACCCCATTCAACGGCAACTGCCGTAAAAATCAGGCCATTTTCAGGCAGCTTTTACCGGATGAACGCCGCAAAGGCAATTCACCCGGCAATTTTCTTCAGTTGACAGCCATCAATTCGCGCAGGGCCGCGGCGTCACGCGCCGAGACATCCGGGTATTGGGGATCGGAGCCCACATCGGTGGTGATGCGCCAGGAGCGCGCGCATTTGCGGCCTTCGGCAAGCTTCGGCACGACGCTGACCTTGGCGGCATCATCGAGACGGAAAGCATCCGCCGGGCCTTCACCACTCTCGATCGTGATGCCCGAAGTGATGCAGATTTCCGAGAAATCCTGTCCTTCAAGCACCTTCAGCAGCTCCGGATCGGCGACATAGACGGTCGGGGCGGCTTCCAGCGACGAGCCGATACGCTTGTCCTTGCGCTCGATTTCCAGCGCGCCGGTGACGACGCTGCGCACGGCACGGATCTTCTTCCACTTCTCGGCCAGGGCCTCGTTCTTCCATTCGACTGGTACGGCGACGAACTGTTCGAGATGGACTGATACCGCCGACGGATTGCGCGACAACCACGCCTCTTCCGTCGTGAACGGCAGCATCGGCGCCAGCCACGTCACCATGCAATCGAAGATAGTGCGGATGACAGCGAGCGACGCGCGGCGGCGCAGGCTCGACGGCGCGTCGCAATAGAGCGCATCCTTGCGAACATCGAAGTAGAAGGCCGAGAGCTCGACATTCGCGAAATCGATGAGGGCGCGGGCAATGCGCTTGAAGTCGAAGGCGTCGTAGCTTTCGCGCACCAGCTCGTCGAGCTCGGCGAGGCGATGCAGCATCAGCCGCTCCAGCTCCGGCATGTCGGCGTAAGCGATCACCTCGCCCGTGTCGTGCGCCAAGGTGCCGAGCATCCAGCGGATGGTGTTGCGCAGCTTGCGATAGGCATCGACATTGGTCTGGATGATGGCCTTGCCGAGACGCTGATCCTCCCAATAGTCCGTTGTCATGACCCAGAGGCGCAGGATATCGGCGCCAGCGTCCTTCATCACATCCTGCGGGGCGACGACGTTGCCGAGCGACTTCGACTGCTTGCGGCCCTGCTCGTCCATGGTGAAGCCATGCGTGACCACCGTGTCATAAGGCGCGCGGCCACGCGTCGCGGCACTTTCGAGCAGCGACGAATGGAACCAGCCGCGATGCTGGTCCGAGCCTTCGAGGTAGACGTCCGCCGGCCACTTGAGGTCCGGACGATCTTCCAGCGTGAACGTATGGGTCGAGCCCGAGTCGAACCAGACATCGAGGATATCCATGACCTGCGTCCAGGGCTCGTTGGCCTTCTCGCCAAGGAAGCGCTCGCGGGCGCCGTCTGCGAACCAGGCGTCAGCCCCCTCGCCTTCGAAGGCTTCGAGGATGCGAGCATTCACGCCGTCATCCTGCAGGATGTTGCCCTGCTCGTCGACGAAGATGCAGATTGGCACGCCCCAGGCGCGCTGGCGCGACAGAACCCAGTCCGGGCGCTGTTCGATCATGGCGCGCAGACGGTTCTGGCCGGCAGCAGGCACGAAGCGGGTATCGTCGATCGCCTTCAGCGCGCGCGACCGCAGCGTGGAGCCGTCCGCGAAGTCCTTGTCCATGTAGACGAACCATTGCGGTGTGTTGCGGAAGATCACCGGCTTCTTCGAGCGCCAGGAATGCGGATAGGAATGCTTCAGCCGTCCGCGCGCGAAGAGCGTGTTCGTCTCGATCAGCGCCTTGATGACGAGGTCGTTGGCATTGCCCTTCTTGCCGTTGTCGTCCATGACGCGGCCGCCTTCGAACCCGGGGGCATCGGCGGTGTAGAAGCCAGCGTCATCGACGGGGAACGGGATGGTGGACGAGATGCCGCGCGCTTCGAGCGCACGCGCATGTCCCGTCCACGCGTCGAAGTCCTCGCGGCCGTGGCTGGGTGCGGTATGCACAAAGCCGGTGCCCGCATCGTCGGTCACGTGATCGCCGTCCAGCAACGGCACCTTGAAGCCGTAGCCGAGCGAAGCCAGCGGATGCGCGCAGGTGAGCGCTGCCAGATCGTCTGCGGTGACATCGTTCAGGCGCTTGTATTGTAGCTTTGCCTTGGCGAAGGATTCCTCGGCAAGCTTGTCGGCAAAGACCAGCTTCTCGCCAGGGCGCGGCCCGAAATCATTGGCGGCTTCCGTCACTTCGTAGAGACCATAGGAAACGCGCTGGGAATAGGCGATCGCACGGTTGCCGGGGATCGTCCAGGGCGTCGTCGTCCAGATGACGACAAAGGTCCCGGCAAGCTCGGCCGGGCCTTCAACGACCGGGAACTTCACCCAGATCGTATCACTCTCGACATCCGCATATTCGACTTCGGCTTCAGCCAGCGCCGTGCGCTCGACCACCGACCACATGATCGGCTTGGAGCCACGATAAAGCTGCCCGCTGCGGGCGATCTTCAAGAGCTCACCGGCGATACGGGATTCCGCATGGAAATTCATGGTCAGATAAGGATTATCGAAATCGCCAACGATGCCGAGGCGCTTGAACTCCTCGGCCTGGATCTTGATCCAGCCGGCGGCAAAATCACGGCATTCCTGGCGAAACTCGTTCACCGGAACCTCGTCCTTGTTCTTGCCCTTCTCGCGGTATTTTTCCTCGATCTTCCACTCGATCGGCAGGCCGTGGCAGTCCCAGCCGGGAACGTAGTTGCTGTCATAGCCGCGCATCTGGAACGAGCGGGTGATGACATCCTTCAGGATCTTGTTGAGGGCATGGCCGATATGGATGTGGCCATTGGCGTAGGGCGGGCCGTCATGCAGCACGAACTTGTCGCGGCCGGCGGCGGAGGCGCGCAGCTTTTTGTAGAGATCCATGTCCTGCCAGCGGCTCACCAGCTCCGGCTCCTTCTGCGGCAGTCCAGCGCGCATCGGAAAGTCGGTTTCCGGCAGGTAAAGGGTCTTGGAATAATCCATCTTTTCAGCGGTATCGGTCATAGTTCTGACAATTGCCTCGGTGTCTCGGGCGTCTTGCGCCAAACAGGCGCAGCCATATGGGGATTTTTCGGCGGCGGAAAGCGCCTCGGGAACGGGCGCCAAGAACCCGGACCTCCCGGCAGCTTAAAGCGCGCGGAAGGCCGGGCCAATAATTCGTATCGATAAGCTCAGCCGAAATTGGGTCATGATCGCCGGTTCATAGGCGTTTTTTCCAAGGAAAGGAAGAGGAAACAATGCCGGCAGCGCACAGAAAGGCCGCGGACGTTTCCGCCCGCGGCCGACAGGATATTGCTTCGATCAGGCGTGTGCCGTCGCCCGCGCCGGCATGACCGCATTGAGGATCACCGACACAACGATATTTGCTGCCAGCGCCAGCAGCCCCGTATAGACGGTGAAGCTTGCGTCTCCGAGCGTGACTATGTGCAGCGGCTTCCAGCCGGCATCCCATACGAGGTAGGTGCCGCCGAAGAAGCCGACGAACCAGCCGGCAAGCAGAGCCGGCGCGCGGAACCACTTGGTATAGAGGCCGAAGACCAGGGCCGGCAGCGTCTGCAATATCCAGATGCCGCCCAAGAGCTGCAGATCGAGCGCGAATTGCGTCGGCAGGAAAATGATGACGAGAAGCGCACCGACCTTGACGACGAGCGAGGTCATCTTGGCGACCTTTGCCTCGCCGGCATCGGAAACCTGCGGATTGATGTAGGCCTTCCAGAAGTTGCGGGTGAAGAGGTTGGCGGCACCAATGCTCATCACGGCGGCGGGAACCAGCGCACCGATGGCGATGGCCGCAAAGGCAAAGCCGGCAAACCAGCTCGAGAACAGCGACTGGAACAGCGCCGGAACGACATCATTGGGGCTATCCAGCTTCAGATGTGCCGCGTGGCCCATATAGCCGAGCAGGGCCAACAGGCCGAGCAGCAGCGTATAGGCCGGCAGCAACACGGCATTCTTGCGGATGGTATTGCCGCTGTTGGAGGCGAAGATGCCGGTCAGCGTGTGCGGATACATGAAGGCCGCGAGCGCCGAGCCGAGCGCCAGCGTCGCATAGGCGACATACTGGTTGCCGCCGAGCAGCAGGCTGCCTGCCCCCTTGGCCTGGAAGTCCGCATCCGCGGCGGCAAAGACATTGGCGTAACCGCCGAGTTTCGCCGGGATGAGCGCGATGGCGGCAATGACAACGATGTAGATCATGATGTCCTTGACGAAGGCGATCAGCGCCGGGGCGCGAAGGCCGGCCGAATAGGTGTAGAGCGCCAGGATGATGAAGGCGACGGCGAGCGGCAGTTCGCCGTGAAGCCCCAGGGCCTTGAACACTGCCGTCATGCCGACGAGCTGCAAGGCGATATAGGGCATGGTGGCGATGACGCCGGTGAGCGCGACCGCCAATTCGAGCGCCCGCGAGCCGTATTGGCCGTGCACGACATCGCCGGCGGTGACGTAGCCGTGATCCTTTGCCCGCCTCCAGAGAAGCGGCATCACTATGAAGACGAAAGGATAGACGACGATGGTATAGGGCAGCGCGAAGAACCCATAGGCGCCGACCGTGTAGACCAGGGCCGGGACGGCGATCACGGTATAGGCCGTGTAGAAGTCGCCGCCCACGAGAAACCAGGTAATCCACGTGCCGAAGGTGCGGCCGCCAAGGCCCCATTCGTCAATATGGGCAAGGGTCTTCGGCCGGCGCCAGCGCGCGGCGACAAAGCCCATGACGGTCACGAGCGCCAAGAAGAAAATGAAGACGGCGAGTGCGGTCGGATCGATCTCAGTCGTCATGGCGCATGCTCCGATAGGCGATCCACGTCAGGACAGCGGTGATCGGCACCCAGGCCAGCTGATACCAATAGAAGAAGGGGAAACCGAGCAAGACCGGATCATGGCTGTTGTAGAAGGGGACCCAGAGCAAGCCGATATAGGGAATGACGAGCAGCCAGCAGGCCGCCGTTCCAAAGCGTTTATCCATTCGAATACCTTTCGGAGACTGGCGCGCCGACTCACGCCTCATCGCCGATAAGGATTAACGCATATGAAGGTTGGCTCAAGGCAAAAAAATGCTGCGGTGCGGCACGCTTCGCCCAGCCAACCCCTTGCATGATATCAGGAAAATGCGATGCAGCGATCGATTTCGCCAAGCGGTCGGACGCCGGCGAGCAGCGCCCTCGCCTCATCCTCGTCCTTCCTGATCTGCGCGACCAGCGCATCCAGGCCGTCGAACTTCAGTTCGGGGCGGAGATAGCCGAAGAAGGAAACCGAACAGATCTGGCCGTAGAGGTCGCCGCTGAAATCGAAGACATAGGTCTCGAGCAGCGGCGCGCCGTTGTCGGTGACCGTCGGACGGCGGCCGTAGCTCGCAACCGCGTCGCGGATGACGCCGTCCGCTGCACGGAACCGCACGGCATAGATACCGGCCTTCAGCGATATTTCCGGCGGAAGCTGCATATTGGCCGTGGGGAAACCGAGCGTGCGACCGAGCTTCTCGCCGCCGATGACAGGCGCTTCGACGGTATAGCGATATCCGAGCATGCCGGCGACCTGGCCCACGTCTCCCTCGGCCAACAGCGTGCGGATGCGGCTCGAGGAGATGACCTCGGTATTCTCGTCGCGAAAGGCGTCGATAAGCGTCACGCCGAAACCATTGTGGCTGCCGGCGTTCATCAGGAAGGCGGGGCCGCCCTGACGGTCGTGGCCGAAATGGAAATCGAAGCCGGTGACGACTTCCGAGGCGTGCAGCCAGTCGATGAGGATCGAATGGACGAATTCATCCGCCGAGCGCTGCGAAAAGGTCCGGTCGAACGGGTATTCGATGACGGCGTTGAAGCCGAGGGCTTCCAACAAGCGCGCCTTCAGCGGTGCCGGCGTCAGGCGGAAGACCGGCCGATCCGGCTTGAACACGGTGCGGGGATGCGGCTCGAAGGTCAGCACCAGAGCTGGAACGCCCCGCTCCCTGGCGATCTCCAGCGCCCGATCGAGGACCGACTGATGACCGCGATGCACACCGTCAAAATTGCCGATGGCGATGACCCCGCCCTTGAGATCGTCGGGAAGCGGGTCGCGGGTCTCGTTGCGATGGAAAACGGTCATCGTCTGCCACTCCGGTCAAGCAAGGCGCGGCATCCACCACTTCGGCGAGGCCTGCTCGCGCGCCAGGAAGGCGCCGAGGGCTGCTTCGTCGGTGTGACCGTCGACGACGTATTCGCGGGCGTGGATGCCATGGCTGATGTAAAGAAGATCGAGGCCGTAATCGAGCGCGCCGCGCACGTCGGTCGGCATGCCGTCGCCGATGGCGACGACGCGCGACAGCGGGAATTCACTTCGCACCTCGCGGGCTGCCGCAATCGCGGCTTCGTAGATCGGCTGATGCGGCTTGCCGGCGATCCGCGTCTGCCCGCCGAGCCGCTCGTAATAGGCGGCCATGGCGCCGGCGCACGGGATCATCCGGTGGCCGCGCTCGACCACGAGGTCTGGATTGGCGCAGATGAGCGGCACCTTGCGGGCAGCCCAAGCCGTCAGCATGTCGGTATAATCGTCAGGCGTTTCGGTCTCGTCGTCGAAGAAGCCGGTGCAGACGATGCTTTCGGCTTCGCCCGCCTCGACACGCTGCACGTCGAGCCCTTCGAGGATGCCGATGTCACGCTCCGGCCCCAGCAGGAACACTTTTTTCGGACCCTCGGCGATCAGGCTGCGGGTGACATCGCCCGATGTGACGATGCGGTCATAGGCACTGTCGGGAACACCGATCACGCGCAGCTGCTCGACCACCCTCGGAGCGACGCGCGGGGAATTGGTGATGAGCACGACGGTCAGACCCTGGCTGCGGGCCGCTTCCAGCGCGATGGACGCTTCCTTGTAACCGGAGACGCCGTTATGCAGCACGCCCCACACATCGCAGAGCGCAACATCATAAAGTCCGCCGATCTCGCGAAAGCTTCCGATACGTTTGCCCATGCGGTCCTCGCGTCAAATAAATCACGGGCTGACATCGCAAACCGGCCGGCAAATTACAAGAGCGATACGCAGGTTTTTGCGCCGCACAGGGCTCAAGCGGCAAGCCGGAGCAGGGAACCCGCCACGGCAGAAACGCTAAGCACGGTGGCAACGCCGGCGCGCTGACGGAAAACCAGGACGGCCGCGAGGACGAAGAGCAACAGCGCCGAAATATCAAGGGTGCCCCAATTCGGCCACGCGATACCAGCGATCGGTACATTGGCGAAATCGTCGCCGTCAATCCTGACGGGGTGACTGAACAGCACCAGCCGATCGACATTCGCAAACAGCACATGCAGCCCGAACCAAACCGAAAGGTTGGTCATGACGCCGACGATGGCCGCCGTGATGGCGGCAAGCGCGCCCGAAAGACCCGAATGGCCGCGCAATTTTTCGATGTAAGGCGCACCGGCGAAAATGAAGAGGAAGCTCGGCGCAAATGTCGCCCAGGCCGCGAGGCTCGCTCCGAGAAAACCGCCAAACAGAGGATCGAAGCCGAAGGGATTGCGAAATCCCGCCATGAAGCCGACGAAGCACAAAACCAATACGAGGGGCCCAGGAGTCGTCTCGGCAAGTGCGAGACCATCCAGCATTTCGCCCGGCTTCAGCCAGGCATAATGCTGTACCGCCGTCTGCGCGACATAAGCCAGAACAGCATAGGCGCCGCCGAAGGTGACGATCGCCATGCGTGAGAAAAAGGAGAAAATGGCGCCGAATACGCTTGTTTCACCGCTGAGCGCCTCGGAGACGACATCCTGTGGACCGTGGAGAGCATGCACCAACAACAGTGGCGCCTGCCAGATCAATACCCAAAGCAGGATCGTCAGGACGGACGCCTTCGCTTGAGCGCCTCCGAGCCATCCGAAGCGGCTGGTTGGCGCCGTCAGGCGCGGCAATCGTGGTCGCCACCGTTCGTCACGCCAGGCTCGATGGAGGACCCGCCCATATCCGGTAAGGCCGGCCAGCAGCACGACCATGGGAAAGGGCAGATCGAAGATGAAGAGAAGGACGAAGCTGGCAATCGCTATCGCCACATGGAAGCGGCTCTTGAGGGCACGGCCGCTCAGCCGCATCAGCGCCTGCAAGACGATCGCCAGCACGCCCGCCTTGATGCCGAAGAAGATCATGGCAAGCAGGCTGGTGTCATGGAAAATGGCGTAGAAAGCCGAAAGCGCCAGAATGACGACAAAGCCCGGCAGGATGAACAGCAGACCGGCAATCAAACCGCCGCGCCAGCCATGCAGCAGCCAGCCGATGTAAGTCGCAAGCTGCTGTGCCTCCGGGCCTGGCAAGAGCATGCAGTAGCTCAAGGCATGCAGGAAGCGCTCCTCATCGACCCAACGCCTCTCGTCGACGATCATGCGATGCATGAGGGCGATCTGCCCGGCCGGGCCGCCAAAGCTCAAGGCGCCGACGCGCGCCCACACGCGTGTGGCTTCGCTGAGGGACGGGCTCGCAACCAGATCGTCAGCCAAAACGGTTTCGCTCACGATCTTCTTGCTCCATGCGATACCCAATCATGCTTTTCCTGGGTCGCGTCTCGCGACCAGCGATAAAGCGCGTCATAACACAACATGCCTGCATCCAACTGTTCGATATCGTCAGCAAACATGCGCGACAGGCCGAGCGAAACGGCAAGCAAGCCAGCCGCCTGCGGTTCAAGATCGAGCCGGTTGGTATCGGCGCCCCTGATGATGCGGGAAAGATGGTGAAGTGCCGGGAGGTCGAGCCGGAATTCTCTCACCATGGTATCGAAAGTGCATTCCTCCTCGCGGTGGCTCCAGAATACCCCCTCCACATCGAAGGGTGTCGCGCCGAAGCGTTCGGCGACGCCGTCGACTTCCTGAGCCGTCACGAAGAGAAACGAAGCGCCGGGATCAACGAAGCGGCGGATCAGCCAGGGACATGCGATACGATCGATCTTCGGCCGGGCGCGGGTTACCCACACGGTTGCACCGGACGCGTTGGCATCGGGCAGGATCGAAACCGGGATCAACGGCAATCCTGCCGCCCGCCAGGCGTCGAGACCGCCGTCGAGGATTTCCGCCGCGGCACCAGCCAGCCGCAGCCAGGCGGCGACGCCTTCGCTGAGCTTGCCGCCGTGCTGACAGAGGCAAACGACATTCCGGTTGTGAAATTCGGCGGCCCAAGCCTGAACATCCTTGTAATCCCGGCGGCGCGAGGCCGGCACCAGACAGGGATCGGCGTCGAAATCCTCGACGCTGCGAACGTCGAGTATCGCGGGCGCTTTCGGCGTGCCCAGCAGACGAAGAAGCTTTTCGGGGGTGATGGCGCTGAACGAAGTCATGTTACGTCCCTTCCAAAAGAGATGGACGCGAAACTCCGGCATGACGCCTCGTGGGGTATCCGCAAACCCCATGCCCAGGATTTTCCGGCAAAACCGGCAGCAAGTCAATGAAGAGCGGTTTGAAAAAATTCACGGGCACGTTCTTGACTCGTTTGCTAGCCACCCCTAAATCACCGTCGCTAGCACTCGCCAATGCTGAGTGCTAACGCAGCCCATACGGATCCCCCGCTGATCCGTGAATGTCATTTGATCGAGGGATTAGACAATGGCAAGCACCAATTTCCGCCCCCTTCATGACCGCGTCGTCGTTCGTCGCGTCGAGTCCGAAGCAAAGACCAAGGGTGGTATCATCATTCCCGATACCGCCAAGGAAAAGCCGCAGGAAGGCGAAATCGTCGCCGTCGGCTCCGGCGTTCGCGATGACTCCGGCAAGATCGTCCCGCTCGACGTCAAGGCCGGCGACCGCATCCTGTTCGGCAAGTGGTCGGGCACCGAAGTCAAGCTTGACGGCGAAGACCTTCTCATCATGAAGGAAGCCGACATCATGGGCATCATCGGCTAATCCAGCCGGTTTCCCCTTTTCCGATACAGCTGACGGGCCATAAACCCGGACAATGCGAATTCAGGAGTTTTTAGACATGGCAGCTAAAGAAGTAAAATTCGGCCGCAGCGCCCGCGAAAAGATGCTTCGTGGCGTCGATATTCTCGCCGACGCAGTCAAGGTAACGCTCGGCCCGAAGGGTCGTAACGTCGTTATCGACAAGTCCTTCGGCGCTCCGCGCATCACCAAGGACGGCGTCACGGTCGCCAAGGAAATCGAACTCGAAGACAAGTTCGAAAACATGGGCGCCCAGATGGTCCGCGAAGTTGCTTCGAAGACCAACGACATCGCCGGCGACGGCACCACGACCGCAACCGTTCTCGCCCAGGCCATCGTTCGCGAAGGTGCCAAGGCAGTTGCAGCCGGCATGAACCCGATGGACCTGAAGCGCGGTATCGATCTCGCCGTTTCAGAAGTCGTCAAGGATCTCCAGGCCAAGGCCAAGAAGATCAACACGTCGGAAGAAGTCGCACAGGTCGGCACGATCTCGGCAAACGGCGAAAAGCAGATCGGTCTCGATATTGCTGAAGCCATGCAGAAGGTCGGCAACGAAGGTGTCATCACGGTTGAAGAAGCCAAGACCGCCGAAACCGAACTCGAAGTCGTCGAAGGCATGCAGTTCGACCGTGGCTACCTCAGCCCCTACTTCGTGACCAACCCGGAAAAGATGATCGCCGATCTCGAAGACGCGTTCATCCTGCTGCACGAGAAGAAGCTCTCGAACCTGCAGGCCATGCTCCCGGTTCTCGAAGCCGTCGTTCAGACCGGCAAGCCGCTCCTCATCATCGCTGAAGACGTCGAAGGCGAAGCTCTTGCAACGCTCGTCGTCAACAAGCTGCGTGGCGGTCTGAAGATCGCTGCCGTCAAGGCTCCTGGCTTCGGCGATCGCCGCAAGGCCATGCTTGAAGACATCGCCATCCTCACGGGCGGCACTGTCATCTCCGAAGACCTCGGCATCAAGCTCGAGTCGGTCACCCTCGACATGCTCGGCCGTTCCAAGAAGGTTTCGATCTCCAAGGAAAACACCACGATCGTCGACGGCGCCGGCCAGAAGTCCGACATCGAAGGACGCGTTGCCCAGATCAAGGCTCAGATCGAAGAAACCTCTTCCGATTACGACCGCGAAAAGCTGCAAGAACGTCTTGCCAAGCTCGCTGGCGGCGTTGCCGTGATCCGCGTTGGCGGCTCGACGGAAGTTGAAGTGAAGGAAAAGAAGGACCGCATCGACGACGCTCTCAACGCGACGCGCGCTGCTGTTCAGGAAGGCATCGTACCGGGCGGTGGTATCGCTCTCCTGCGTTCCTCCACGAAGATCACCGCCAAGGGTGAGAACCAGGATCAGGAAGCCGGCGTCAACATCATTCGTCGTGCGCTGCAGGCGTTGGTTCGCCAGATCGCTGAAAACGCTGGTGACGAAGCTTCGATCGTTGTCGGCAAGGTTCTCGACAAGAACGAAGACAACTACGGCTACAACGCTCAGACGTCTGAATATGGCGACATGATCGCCATGGGCATCGTCGACCCGGTCAAGGTTGTCCGCACGGCTCTGCAGAACGCAGCTTCTGTTGCTTCGCTGCTGATCACCACCGAAGCCATGATCGCCGAACTGCCGAAGAAGGACGCTCCGGCTATGCCTGGCGGCATGGGCGGCATGGGTGGAATGGACATGATGTGATAGGGCTTTAGCCTTATTATGACTGTTCAATCCGGCATCCGGAATTGACGAAGGGCGGCCCTCGGGTCGCCCTTTTCATTTGTGCCGAAACAGTTTTGATGCAAGTTCGGCAAGTTTCATGGCCATGCAAATTTACGCAAACTGCCCCATTGCCGTTTTCAAAAAAGTCCCTATAAATCCCAGCGCAGCGATTTTAGAGGGTAAGCTGCAATGCACACAAATTTTACTTATTTTCGGCACGCTTAATCAGCGCCTGCGTACAATCATGACATCAGGGAATGATGGCGTCCGGATTTATTACTTGAAATGACTTCATAGACGGGATCGACAACCCGAAAAGCATGGCGAAAGACGGAATCGGCGGAGATGCGGCTCTGCTTTTCCTGAAGGCGCGACATGCGGGGGAGACGTTCCATCCGAAGATGGACGGAATTCGAATGAAGCGCGCTCGGGGGACCATGCGCTCAAGTGAGGATCATATTGTTCAAGATTGCCAAGGCCAATTTTTCCGCACCCTTTGCTCCCGGCTCGCTGGAATTCGGGGGGCATGATCCCGATCTTCTGGCGCAGTTTTGTGTTTCCGAAGGTTGGACGGGCGACCTGTCGAGCGGCATCATCCGGCTCGGTCAGTGGAGCACCATGCTGCACGGGCTGAGCTCCTCGGAATGCGGTCTCTTGAGCCTGATGCATTGCTATGATGCGCATGATCGCATCCGCATCCTCGATATTTTCGAGCAAGGGGCTACCGCTGCATCCTGCTTCTGCTACTCAACGACGATCCTTGGTACCGGCGGTCATCGCCAGCCAATCTTCTGCGTCGGCGAATCCATCGCCGCCGACGGAAAACATGCCGGCAGCCTGGTCGGCGTCTTCCTGTTTCCGCGCTTCAAGCTGGAGCCGGGCAGCCAGCTGGCCATCCGGCAGTAGAAGCCACTGTCGATGATGGTCAGGTGAATTCACCATCGTCGCCCCTGCGTGCCCGCCCCTCACCCCAACCCTCTCCCCGCAAGCAGGGAAAGGGAGTCTCGTCCTCTAAAATCGGCACCTTCATTGCTGAGTGAGATCCCGCCGCAAACGCGGGACCGACCCCCTCGCCCCGTCTACGGCAGGGCAATCGCATATGAGATGAGATCGTCGCCGCACAACCCCTTCTCCCCTCGGGGAAAAGGGGTTGTGCGGCACTGGCATGCCCCATAAGCAATTGCCCTGCCGTCTACGGGGAGCGTGCTGGCGTGAGAGGCCAGGCACATAGACGCCGACAAAGACGGACCTGACCGACCTGCTCCCGAAGAGATCGGAGCCAATCAATCCCGCTTTGGAATGTTCAACCCGCGCTGGCTCGCCGGACGTGCAAGAGCGCGCTCCAGCCAGCTCATGACCGAGGGGAAGCTCTCGAATTCGAGAACGTCCCGGCCGCCATAAAACACATCGACGCCGCGAACCCACGGAAACGTCGTGATGTCGGCAATGGTGTATTCGTCGCCCATGATCCACTGGCGCCCCTTCAGGCGCTCTTCCAGAACCCCTAAAAGACGCTTGGCCTCGTCGCGATAACGTTCGACCGGATAGGGATTGTTGGCAACCTTATCAGCCGCAAACTTGAAGAAGTGCCCGAACTGGCCGAACATCGGACCAATGCCGGCCATCTGGAAGAAGACCCATTCCAACACCTCGTAACGGCCGGCCGCGTCCTTGGGCATAAGCTTGCCGGTCTTCTCGGCGAGATAGACCAGGATCGCACCGGACTCGAACAGGCCGATCGGCTTGCCGTCCGGACCATTGGGATCGATGATCGCGGGAATGCGACCGTTCGGATTCAGCGAAACGAATTCCGGCGACTTCTGGTCGTTGGTGCCGAAGGAAACCAGATGAGGCTCATAGGGCAGACCCAGTTCCTCGAGCGCGATCGACACCTTGACGCCATTTGGCGTCGGCAGCGAATAGAGCTGGATGATATCCGGATTGCTGGCGGGCCAGCGCTTCGTGATTGGAAAAGACGACAGATCGGCCATGGGGGCTCCTTCCAAGATTATGATTTTGGCGGATGAATTTGCGTCACCATAACCGATACGGAGCCGATGGGAAGAGTGCCGAGCGTCAGCATTGTTCACTGATTGTGAACTAATTGTGCGCAGTTGTTTATCTTTTCAATCTCCCAAAAATCACGAATATCTGTCTTCAGAAATTGTCGCCACCGACCCAACCGCTTTCATTGGAGACTATCATGTCCAACACCAACAATATCGTCATCCTCGTGGCGCGCATCCTGCTCGCCTTCATGTTCATCTTCGCCGGCTTCGGCAAGCTGACCGATCCGGCAGGCACCGCCGGCATGATCGCCGGCGCCGGCATGCCCTACGCAACGCTTCTCACCTATCTCGCCGGCACCTTCGAATTCGTGACGGGCGTTTGCGTTCTCATCGGCTTCCAGGTCCGCATCGTCGGCTGGCTGCTCGCCGCCTTCTGCGTGTTCACCGGTGTTATCTTCCACCTGCCGACCGTCAACGTTCCGGACTTTCCGGCTGCCGCCAACGGCTGGATCAACGGCCTGAACTTCGTCAACTTCCTGAAGAACGTCACGCTCGCCGGCGCCTACATCATGCTCGCCACCAACGGCGCAGGCGTCTATTCGCTCGACGCACGCCGCGGTGCTTACGCCACCGCTTGATTGCAGCGCATCTCCCAGGACTAAAAAAGCCCGCCGGATCGCTCCGGCGGGCTTTTTTCATGCGTGAATATCCAAAAAATCAGAGCGCGGCACGCACCGCCGCGACGATGCGCTGAACCATGGGGTTGCCCTCGTGGCTTTGCTTGCGGGCGCGAACGAGGCACGCCTCCGAGCGCAGGATGACGCCATCAGACAGAACCTTGAGATGGTTCGCCCTCAGCGTCGAGCCGGTGGAGGTAATGTCGACGATGATATCGGCGGAGCCGGCGGCCGGCGCACCCTCGGTAGCGCCGAGGCTTTCGACGATGCGATAGAGCTGGATGCCGTGCTGGCTGGAGAAGAACTGCTGCGTCAGCCGCCAATATTTGGTGGCGACCGTCAACCTGCGGCCATGACGGGCGCGGAAATCGGCGGCGACATCGCCGAGATCGGCCATGGTGTCGACATCGAGCCAGATGTCAGGCACGGCGACCACGACATCGGCATGGCCGAAGCCGAGGCGGGCTGAGAATTCGACGCGGCGATCCGCCTCCGCCATGCCCTCACGCACGAGGTCCTCGCCGGTGACGCCGAAATCGACGCTGCCATTGCCGAGCTCGCGCGAGATTTCCGAGGCCGACAGGAAAGCGATCTCGACATCCTCCCAACCCTCGACGCGCCCGCGATAGGAGCGGTCATTGCCGACGGCGACAATGGGCATGCCGGCGCGTTCGAAGATCGCCGAGCAATCGTCCTTCATCCGGCCCTTGGAGGGAAGCGCAATGGTGATCGTCATCAGGCTGCCCTCGCGGTTTCGATGCGGTCGAGCCAGAGCGCAAAGCCGACGGCGGGGATGTGATCCCTAGCACCGAGCAGGGTCAGCAATCGGTCGAAGCGGCCGCCGCCGGCGAGCACCGCCGTCGACCCCTCCACCGTCGCCTCGAAGACGAGGCCGGTATAATAGTCGAGCGGGCGGCCGAAGGCGGCGCGATATTCGATCATCGATGTATCGACCCCGGCATTGGCGAGCGCCGCGACACGGGCATCGAAACCTTCCAGCGCCGCGCCCAGCTTCAGGCCCGCCGCGTCGGCAAAGCCGGCCAGCGCTGCAGACGCGTCCGCCAGCGGCAGGCTCAACGACAGAAACTCTTCCAGCACGCCGAAGGCGGCGTTATCGAGACGGGTTTCCGACAGTACCAGCTTCTCGCGAAGACGGCGAGCGATCTCCTGTGGCGAGCGGCTGGCATTGGTGGAATAGCCGGTCGCCTGCATGGTGTTGTCGATATGAATGACCAGCCCCTGCTCGTCGCCGCGATTGAGGAAATCGAGGGCATGCGGATCGAGCCCGGTGACCGGATGCGGGCTTGCCAGACGCGCCAGCAGGGTTTCGAGCTGCATCATGTTGCCGAAGGCATGGATCAGCCGCTTCTGCCAGCCGGAGGGCAGACCGAGCGCCTGGACGACCGCCTCGAACACGGCCTGGTCGCCCAGCGTCACCGACAATGCCTTGCCGGGGACCAGGCGGTTGAGGATGGCGATGGCATCGCCGATGGCGCGCGCATCGGCGCTTGCCGTATCGCGGTCGCCGAGATCTTCGATGCCAGCCTGATAGAATTCATGGCCGCCCTCGCGGCGCTGGCGAAAGATTTCACCCACATAGGAATAGCGCTTCGGCGTGCCGGTCGCGGTTTCGATGTGGCGCAGGCACACGGGAATGGTGAATTCCGGACGCAGGCAAAGGCTGGCGCCGGTCTCGCTTTCGGTCATGAAGATGCGGCGGCGAAGGTCTTCGCCCGCCATGTCGAGAAACGGCTCGGCCGGCTGGATGATGGGCGTGTCGACCCGCTCCGTCCGGCGGCCGGTAAATTCGGCAAGGAGGTCACCGGCAAAATCCGGAAGGTTGATCAGGGCCATCAGCCCGCCCTCTTCCTGTCTTCCGCCTGTGCCGCCAGTATTTCCTGTACCTTGGCGACCAATTCTGCCTCCGGCACAACGTCCTGCGCGACGCGGGCTTCGCGCCAGCTGGCATTGTCCTCGATTTCGCCGGAGAGGCGCTTGCCCTCGATCAGGTCTTTGAGCTGGACGACGCCCTGGGCGCGCTCATCGCCGCCCTG
This sequence comes from Rhizobium sp. SG570, assembly GCF_012275345.1. Taxonomy (NCBI): domain Bacteria; kingdom Pseudomonadati; phylum Pseudomonadota; class Alphaproteobacteria; order Hyphomicrobiales; family Rhizobiaceae; genus Rhizobium; species Rhizobium sp. SG570. The sequence continues at coordinate 29,134 of NZ_JAAZQI010000033.1, forward strand.
GATGATGGCGATCGGGCAGCCGCGGCGGTCGGCATATTTCAGCTGATTGCCGAACTTCTTCCAGTTGCCCTGGAACATCTCGGCGCGGATGCCGGCGGCACGCAGCTGCTGCGTGAAGCGCTGATAGCGGCCCATGGCCTCGACATCGCCGTCCATGACGGTGACGAGGACCGGAGCGATCACCTCGTCCTGGCCGAGCTTACCTAGGTTCTTCAGGGCCGTCATCAGACGGGAGACGCCGATGGAGAAGCCCGTGGCCGGCACCGGCTGGCCCATGAAGCGCGAGACGAGCCCGTCATAACGGCCGCCGCCGCCGACCGAGCCGAAAACGACCTTTTCGCCCTTCTCGTTGATGACATCGAACAGCAGCTCGGCCTCATAGACCGGGCCGGTGTAATATTCGAGGCCGCGCACGACGGAGGGGTCGATCTTGATACGATCAGCCTGATAGCCGGCGCTGGTGACGAGGCTGCCGATGAAATTCAACTCCTCGACGCCCTCGCCGCCATTCGAGGTGCCGGCGACCAGCTCGGCGAGCTGGACGGCGCTTTCGGCATAATCCTTGATGCCGACAAAGAAGAGCACCTTGTCGATCTGCTCGACATCGAGCCCGGCGCCCTTGGTGAAATCGCCGGATTCGTCCTTGCGGCCAGGTCCGAGCAGCAGTGCCACGCCTTCGGGACCGAACTTGTCGAGCTTGTCGATGGCGCGCAATACGTTCAACCGCTGGCCGGCCTTGTCGTCGCCGCCAAGGCCGATCGCTTCCAACACGCCATCCAGAACCTTGCGGTTGTTGACGCGGATCACATAGTCGCCGCGCTTGATGCCGAGGGCTTCCAGCGTATCGGCCATCATCATGCACATTTCGGCATCGGCCTGTACGCCCGGCGCGCCGACGGTGTCGGCATCGAACTGCATAAACTGGCGGAAGCGGCCCGGGCCTGGCTTCTCATTGCGGAAGACATAGCCGGCGCGATAGGTGCGATAGGGAAGCTGGATCTCGTTGAAGTTCTCCGCGACATGACGAGCGAGAGGCGCCGTCAGGTCGTAGCGCAGCGACATCCATTGCTCGTCGTCATCCTGAAGCGAGAACACGCCTTCGTTGGGCCGGTCGCTGTCGGGCAGGAACTTGCCGAGCGCATCGGTATATTCGAACAGGGGCGTCTCGACGGGATCGAAACCATAATGCTCGTATACGCTACGGATCTTTGCGGTCATCTCGTTGACGGCGCGGATATCGCTTGCCGAACGATCGACAAAGCCGCGCGGCAGGCGGGCCTTGAGCTTCTGTGGTTTCTTCTGCTTGTCGCTCATCTGTAGGGTAATCCGGTACGGGAACAGTGGCGGTTAACTAGCGGATTGGGCGGAATGCGGCAAGGATTGTTATATGTTAGCGGTCGACAAAACCGACAAAAGCCGGACAGCGAGACAGAGACGCCATGCCATACGCGATCGTTCTGAAATGTTCGAATGCCACCGCCACTCCTGTCTTGGATCTCTGGCGAGAGGCCAGCGGGTTCGAAAGCATCCCGTCCATGGCGCGTCTGGACTATCCTCCGCATCTGACCTTCGCCATCTACGAGGACATTCTGCCGACCGTTCTCTTCGCGACGGCCCAAAAAGTATTCGGCAATATGCCGGCCATATCGATCGAATTTGCGGATATCGGCCATTTCCTCAACGAGATGCTGGTTCTATGGGCGCGTCCCGCCGACGATCGAGTTCTGAGGCAAATGCATCGCGCTATCCATGACGACATTGATCCCGCTCTCTGCTACGAGCACTATTGCCCGGACCATTGGCAGCCGCATTGCACCATCGCCATGAGCATTCCGGCTGCTTCGGCGGAGCAAGCACTGGAATGGGCGGCGAGAAAACGTTCGGGATTCACCGTGACCTTCGATGCCGTCGATTGCATCAGCTTTCCTCCGGTCGAAATCATCAAGCAGGTCGAACTGCTGCCCTGATCGCCACACAATGTCGCGCCGCTGCAATTTGCACTTGCCTTCGAAGCACGCGCGGCTAGGTTCTTGCTCATGCGCTTCTTCGCGATCCTGACGATGTTGATTGCCTGGCTGTTCTACGGTGCCATGCCGGCGCTGGCGAACTGTCCTATCTGCGATTCCGTGATGGCGATGCCGGCCGCATCCGCGATGAGCATGCACGACGATATGCCTGGCATGACGGGTCATGGCGACATGGCTCAGCACGAGGACAGGAAGCCGGAAAATCCTTGTGCCGGCGGCATGGCGCATGTGCCGTCCTGCGCGGCCTGCCTGGCCGTTATGCCAGTGCTTGCGGCTGCCGACAGCAGGCAGGATGCATTCTCCTATCCGGTGCCGGCATCCGGCCAACGTCTTGCCGGCTCCCGCCCGGAGCCGACGGCGCCGCCGCCCCGTTTCGCCTGACGACCCTCTGTTTTCATCGCAAGAGCGGGTTCTCCGCTCACATTCAGATATCGTCCAGAAATGGAAGGGACGCCTATGTCTATGTCAAGAACCCTTATCCTCGCCGGCGCTTTCGCCTTTGCCTTTACCCTTCCCGCCCTTGCCGACGACATGTCGGGCATGGACATGAGCAAACCGATGGGCGACCAGGGCGCCTCCAGCAAGGCTTTCAACAATGCCATGGGCAAGATGCACAAGGACATGATGATCACCTATAGCGGCGATGCCGACGCGGATTTCGTCCGCGGCATGATCCCGCACCATCAAGGCGCGATCGACATGGCCAAGGTGGAGTTGAAATATGGCAAGGATCCCGAACTGCGCAAACTGGCGGAGGCCGTCGTCACCGCCCAGGAAGCCGAGATCAAGGAGATGAAGGCCTGGCTGAAGAAGCACGGCAAGTAATTTCGCGAGAACGGGAGGCGGCACGCGAGCGCCGCCTCCCTTGCCGTCATTCAGGCTGTTGAGAGGGTGGGCGGCAGAATACCTTGTCCAGCCAGCCCGAAACGGCGCGGATGCGGGCGAGTTGGCGAAACTCCGCATGGATCAGCAGCCACACCTCACGCACCGGCAGGCTTCCGTCCCCGCTGTCGACGCGGCACAGACCGTCGGCATCCTCGGCCAAGACTCTTGGCAGGAGCGCGCGCCCCAGCCCGGCAATCGCGGCCTGGAGCAGGGATTCCGCATCGTTGATCGCAAGAGCGCCGGCGCGGCCGGACTTCTCCGCTTGGGTTGCGATCCAGCGGGCGTGCGGCAGATGCGCCATCGCCTCTTCATAAACAATCCAGGGCAAGTTTTCCGCCTGATCCCGCTGCCCTTCCGCCACATAGACGGCATAGTCCAGCGTCGCGATGCGTCGCGCCACGACCTTGCTGTTCGCCATATCGGCCGGCCTTGCAAGCCGCAGCGCCATGTCTGCCTCGCGCCGGGTCAGGTTGAAGTTGCGGGCATCGCCGATGAGCTCGAATTGCAGGCCAGGATGATGCGACAGGAGACCGGGTACCGCCGGGATCAGCAGGCGATTGATGAAGGATGGCGGCGCCGTCAAGCGCACCCTGCCGAGTGCCATGGGGTCGGCGGCCTCCAAGGCCCCTGACAGCGCCATGACTTCCGCCTCGATCGCTTCTGCCCGCGCCACAGCAATTTCGCCCGTCGGCGTCGGCAACATCATGCCGCCTGCATCGCGCTGGAACAGGGCCGCGCCAAGATGCTGCTCCACTATTCTCAGGCGTCGGCCAACGGTCGTCGCATCGGTGCCGAGTTCCCTTCCGGCCGCGGCGAAGGAGCGGCAGCGTGTCAGAGCAAGAACATAGCGCAGGTCATTCCAATCGATATCGTGCAATTTTGCAGCCCCTCACGGCAAACTCACCGCATGCAATCGCATTATTGCAGTCATAGGCTGGGAGGGTCCAGCCAAGGAGGCTACAATGAAACTATTCGCGGTTTTGTTCGAAGACGAACGGCAAGATGCCGCCGCCATTCGCAAGGAATATCTGGGGCGCCACTTCACCTTTCTGGAGGAGAACGCAGCCTCCATCAAGACGGCGGGACCGCTCAACCGGGAAGACGACACTTTTGCCGGCGGGCTATGGCTCGTCGAAGCTGAGTGTTCCGATGATGTCGACCGACTGGTGAAGAAAGATCCCTTCTGGTCAGCCGGGCTCAGAAAATCGGTGCAGATCCTGGCGTGGAACCGGGTGTTTGCGGACGGCAGGCGTCTCTAGCATCGACCATTGCTATAGTTTCGGCGAGGTTCCGGCCGCCTTCGATCATCTCGATCGCGGTGCCTTCGGCAAGATCGTCATCGAGTTGTGATGACATGCGAGCCGCCGTCCCTCAGACGGCGGCTCGGTCTCGGCATAAATCAAGCCTTCGGTTCGAAGGGCTGGGGCACGCGCAAGGCGCCCTGGCGGACCAGCATCCAGCCGGGATATTCAGGCGCAAGCGCGCTGACCTGGTCGAGCTTGGCGATATCGTCGGCATCAAGCTGAAGCTTGACGGCGGCGAGATTCTGATCGAGCTGATCGAGACGCTTGGCGCCGATGATAATGCTGGTGACGAAAGGCTTCGCCAGGATCCAGGCAAGCGCCACGGTGGCGACGCTTGCGCCATGTTTGTCGGCCACTTCGCGCATGGCAGCGACGCAGGCCCAGGCACGGTCCTTGTCAACGGGCGGGAAGTCGAAGCTCGCCCGTCGTCCCTCGCCATTGCCCGGGGCTCCCGGGCCATACTTACCGGATAGCAGGCCGCCCGCGAGTGGCGACCAGACCATGAGGCCGAGCTTTTCCTCGGCCATCAGCGGCACGACTTCACGCTCCAGATCGCGGCCGGCGATGGAATAATAGGCCTGAACCGTCTCGAACCGGGCAAAGCCGCGGCGTTCGGACAGGCCGAGCGCCTTGGCGATGCGCCAGGCCTGCCAGTTGGAAACGCCGACATAGCGGACGAGACCGCGCGAGACGAGATCATCCATCGCCCGCAGCGTCTCCTCGATCGGCGTCACTGTGTCCGTCGCATGGATCTGGTAAAGATCGATGTGATCCGTCTGCAGGCGGTCGAGGCTTGCCTGCACAGAGTCCATGATATGGCCGCGCGATGCGCCGCGATCATTCGGCTTGTCGCCCATGACGCCACAGACCTTGGTGGCGATGACGACATCCTTGCGGGGAACACCGAGGTTCTTCAGGGCCTGGCCGAGCAGCTTTTCGGAATTGCCGAGCGAATAGACGTCGGCGGTATCGATGAAATTGATGCCGGCGGCGAGCGAGCTTTCGACGATCTTGTCGGCCAGCGCCTGGTCGACGTCGGCGATCGAGCCCCAGGTGCTGTTGGGATTGGCTTCGCCGAAGGTCATCGTGCCCAAGCAAAGCTCGGAGACGAACAGGCCGGTATTACCGAGTTGATTGTAACGCATAGGAGAAAATTCCCTTGTGGTCAGCCGGAAGAGACTTCCAGTCTGTGAGTTCTTATCTCTTGGCTATAATTGGCCCCGGCATGGCAGCCGCTTGTCCGCGCCGCCGTGGAGAGGTCAGAAGACAGTCGTCGAAGCTCGGCTCTGGCGCCGTCGCAATCGAGACAACAACGACATAATGCACCGGAATTGGCTTTCAACGCGAGACCTCCGATCGATCACGATGCGGTTACCATTGCTCGCTCTTGCTTCCAGTCCGGCGCAGGATAGACTCCAACCTTCATCCCCTGCGCAGAACGGAAATACCGATGACGCAACGCCCGCTGACCACGATCGGCTTCGATGCCGATGACACGCTCTGGCAGAACGAACAATTCTACCGGCTGACGGAACAGCAGTTCATCGATCTGCTCTCCGACCATGCCGACAGCGACCGTGTTTCGGCGCGGCTGCTGGAGGCGGAGAAGCGCAATCTGCGCCACTACGGCTTCGGCATCAAAGGCTTCACGCTCTCGATGATCGAGACTGCGATCGAGATCACGGAGGGCCAGCTGCCGGCGACCGTCATCGCTGAGATCCTCGATATCGGCCGGGATCTTCTCGCCCATCCCGTCGAAACGCTGCCGCATGTCCGCCAGACGCTGGAAGCGCTGTCTGGCAACTATCTGCTGGTGCTGATCACCAAGGGCGACCTCTTCGATCAGGAGCGCAAGCTCGCCCAGTCCGGCTTGGGCGATCTTTTCGATGCGGTCGAGATCGTCTCGGACAAGAACGCCTCCACCTATCGCCGCATCTTTTCCAAGGTGGGCGACGGACCGGAGCGGGCGATGATGATCGGCAATTCGCTGAAGTCGGACATCGTGCCGGCGCTTGCCGCCGGCAGCTACGGGGTCTTCGTGCCGCACGAGCTCACCTGGGCCTTCGAACATGTCGAGGAGCCCACGGAAGCCCCGCGTTTCCGCAAGATCGGTCATCTCGGAGAATTGGCAAGCGTAATCGAAGGGCTGTCCTGAGCCCTACTGCCCCTGCTTGGAACGCGGCGGGAAAAGCATCGGTCCCTGATCCTTCCGCTGATCGGCGGGCGGTTGCTGCGCAGCCGGCGGATTGGGATCGATGAGGATTTCATATGGCGCGCCGAGACCGCGACGACGCGTGACGCGAGAATAATAGGGCTTGATCAGCCAGGTGGTATCCTCGTTGACTGTGACATCAGCGGTGTTGCCGTCCTCGTCCGTGCCGAAGAAGGATTCGTCATCGTTCGAGGACAGATCGAAAATCGCCATATAGGTGTATGGGCTCTTCGAACTGAAGGTGATCCGCACATGCTGGCCCTTCTTGAGCGCCAGCATGTAGACCTTGCCCTTGCCGAACTTCGTCCAGCCCGTCAATTTCTCGAGCACGGCAGGCAGGCCGATCTTCTCGATCGTCTCTCCCCGATCGAGCTGCGGCAGTTGCAACTGCTGCTGCGTATCCTCCGCATAGACGACCCGGCCGTCAAGGAGCGCGAGGACGGACAGCGAAAGACCAACGGCCAGACCTTTCATGGCCGCACCAATGCGCGGCGCATCGCCTCCACCTCTTTCCGGCAAAAGCAACCCTCTATGTGATCGTTGACGAGGCCCATGGCCTGCATGAAAGCGTAAACTGTCGTTGGGCCGACGAAAGTCCAGCCGCGCTTCTTCAGATCCTTCGAAATCCGCACGGAAGCAGGTGTCGTCGGGTTGGCGCGAAGGTGCGCAAAGTCGAAGACATCGGGGCGCTCCGCAGTGCCGGGCTCATGGCTCCAGAAATAGCGGGCGAGCGATCCGAATTCCCCGCGCAGCTCAATGGCGCGGCGGGCATTGTTGATGGTGGAGACGATCTTGCCGCGATGGCGGATGATGCCCGCGTCACCAAGGCAGCGTTCGATATCTGCCTCTTCGAACCGGGCAACCTTCTCGAAATCGAAACCGGCAAAAGCGGCACGAAAGTTCTCGCGCTTGCGCAGGATCGTCAGCCAGGAGAGGCCGGATTGAAAGCCCTCCAGGCAGATCTTCTCGAACAACCTGATGTCGTTTACGACCGGGCGACCCCATTCCTCGTCGTGATAGCGCAGATATTCCGGCAGATTGCCGTGCCAGAAGCAGCGGTCCTTGCCGTCCTCGCCGGTGATGATGCCCGTTTCGGTCATTTTTGCGATTCGTCTCCCAATTCAGCGGGCACCACCGGAAACCGGTAAAGCAACTATCGGATAAAATCAGATCAATCAAACGCTTAAAATCATAGGCGCATTTCGGCGATCGCGCATTCCGATTCCAGATTTACCACTTGCAAACCATATTTCCAAACCAGGCGGTAACCCTGACAAAGCTTTATCGGCTTTCCGGCATTTTGATGAATAGATGTTTACCATTCGCTCGCGCGCAGGTGGCACCATAGTCGTGACCGGGCGCTGTCGCGCCCATCCTCGGCCCATGTGTAGAGAGTTTGTCCGATGATGAAACACGCCATTCTATGTGCTGCCGGCGCCTTGAGCCTGGTTGCCTCAACCGCCCTCGCAGACGATCGCTACCAGTCGCGCCCGCCTGTGATCGTCAGTCCCGATCTGACCGCTCCCTGGGTGATGCAGCTCGGCGGCAACGGCGTCCAGCCGGTCGTCTACCCAGTTCGACCGATGGCGCGGCGTGCCGCCGAACAGCAGGTCAATCCGCAGGTTCGCCAGGTCGTGCAGCCGCGTGGGCTGTTCTCGCGTCCCGTCGTGCAACAGGTCGCCATGGCCCGCCCGCAATATCCGGCAATCCGCGGCCAGATCGATCCGCAATTCCTGCCGCAGGTCGTCGATTACCAGACCAAGGAAAAGCCCGGCAGCATCGTCATCGACACCAACAACCGCTTCCTTTACCTGGTGATGGAAGACGGCAAGGCACGGCGCTATGGCGTCGGCGTCGGCAAGCCCGGCTTCGAATGGGCCGGCGCCCACACCGTCACCCGCAAGCAGGAATGGCCGGACTGGAACCCGCCGTCCGAAATGGTGGCACGGGAAGCTGCAAAGGGGCACTATCTGCCGGCACACATGGAAGGCGGCGAAGGCAATCCGCTCGGCGCGCGCGCCATGTATCTCGGCTCAACCCTTTATCGCATCCACGGCACCAACGCGCCCTGGACGATCGGCAACGCCGTCTCGTCAGGCTGCATCCGTCTGCGAAACGAGGATGTCATCGACCTCTATAACCGGGTGAAGGTCGGAACCCGCGTTATCGTAATGTGATCTGCAGATCACTCTGGGGAATGCGCGGCGATCTCGCTCCCGATCGAAGGAGCCTCGGGGTTCGCCGCGCCAGCGTTATCCTCCCACACACTACAGCCCCGACTATAGCCGACCGGACGACAGAAGAGATGGCGCTCCTTTGAGGCCAATCTTTGCATCGGACATTTTGATCTTGATCCCCTCGCAGGTTTCGGTAGTTTCTTGCTGAATTCAGCGAGGGGAATGACATATGAAACCAGCACTATCCGTCGTGGCGGCAGGCGTCGTTACGGCGTGTCTTCTTGCGGCATCGAACGCCGCGGCTTTCAGCGCTTCCGCACCCTATGCGGCGCCGGCCACGCGCAGCGATGTGATCCGGGTGGCGACGGAGCCGCGGGGCCAGGTCAAGCCACAGTTCCAGCGGCGGTTGGTCAGGCTGGCGACCAACGAGCAGCCGGGCACCATTATCATCGATACCAACAACAAGTATCTCTATCTCGTCGAAGGCGACAACCGCGCGCGACGCTACGGCATCGGCGTTGGCCGCGACGGCTTCGGATGGTCGGGCGTCGTCAAGGTTGGCCGCAAGGCGGAATGGCCGGGCTGGACGCCGCCGCCGGAAATGCGTGTCCGCGAAGCCAAGAAGGGCCATAAGCTGCCAGCCTTCCAGGAAGGTGGCGAGGACAATCCGCTCGGCGCACGCGCCATGTATCTCTATCGCAACGGCAACGACACGGCCTTTCGCATCCACGGCACCAATCAGCCCTGGAGCATCGGCCTGAACATGTCCTCCGGCTGCATCCGCATGATGAACAAGGATGTGACGGATCTCTACGATCGGGTGCCGATCGGTACCAAGGTCATCGTCGTCGGGCCCGGTAACAAGCAGGGCGAAGTCAGCTATCAGGATCGCGGCGTCGATGTGCTGAGGACGATCTTCGGCGGCTGATCGGCTGATACCGTTCGCGACTCACACTCAAGCCTGAATCACGAGCGCCCTGAGCCATGGACAGGCTCAGGGCGCTCGTGTCGCCTTGGAACACGGCTCCGTTTCTGTTTCGTACCGGTACGGCGAAGCCCACTGTTGCGTTGTTGTGACATCCTCGAACTTATCGGGACTGACTGCCGGAAAATGGCCGCTTATATTCAGTTTCGTGTCAGTTTTCCCGCCTAAGCCACATCCAGTTACCAGTGTGTGCAATAGAACTGTCATAGAAGCGCGTTTAGATAGCATCAATTTGCCATCCGGGGATTTCATATGCATCGCGCATTTCGCATCAAGCAGCCGGCTGTCGCCGCGCTTGCGATTTCAGCATTCCTATTCGCCGCCAACTCTGCCTCGGCGGAAATGCAGTTTTCAGCTTATGGCGGCTTCCAAGGTGCCACCGGCAGCAATGTGAAGACATCGGACGGTGCCGATTTCGACCCCAACTGGTCGGGAAAATCCTTCAAGATGCCGCCCTATTTCGGCTTCCGCGGCATCTGGTGGCTTGACGAATTCGACAAGTCGAACTGGGGCGTGTCGCTCGACTACACCCATGCGAAGGTTTACGGCGATCTCGGCAATACGCCCGGCTGGTCACATTTCGAGTTCACCGACGGCCTGAACATGCTGACGCTGAACGCGCTCTATCGCTTCCAGGATCCGACCCGCAAGTGGACGCCCTATGTCGGCCTCGGCGCCGGCATCAACGTGCCGCATGTCGAAGTCACGCGCTCGTCGGGCCGCACCTTCGATTACGAATTCGGCGGCGCGTCGCTGCAGGCACAGGCCGGTGTCAGCTACCAGTTCAGCAAGCGCTGGTCGACCTTCGTCGAATACAAGGGCAACTACAATTTCGTGGACAATGTCTCGATCGACAGCGGCGACACGCTGAAGACCAGGGTCTTCACCCACGCCCTCAACTTCGGTGTCTCGTTCAGCTTCTAAAAATATTTTGGCTGGGCTAGCGATGGATCCCCTAAACCGGTTCAGGCTTAGGGGATTTTGTGCTATGCAATAGAGCATGAGCTTTTCTTATTATCGGTGTGACTGGATTCATCCGGAAAGCGAGGAGCCGGTCGTCGTCTACTACGAGGTCGATGTCGCCGGCGACGTTCCGCGGCTGATCGACGTATTCGCTGACGGTCGCCGGCAATGCATGTCGGTTGCCGATTTTTCCGCGCGCGAGCACGACATGCGGCGCATCACCAGCCTGGTGGAAGGCTCGTTTTACGACGGCGTTGCGGATCTGGTGGACGGCATCTTCTTCGAGGAAGGGCAGGAGCGCATCAGCATGACGCAGATCGCTGCCGATAAATTCGAGATCGAATGGCAAACATACCGCCCGACCCCGCCGGACAAATTACATTAGAGCGCTGCGCATTTCACGGAATCGCTTAACCGCTCTATGTTGTTGTTTTTACGCACTTCCGGACGGAAACCACTACGCACCGTTCCTGGAGTTACTCTAGGTCACATACCCATAAAATAGTTTTTGTTTTTAATGGATTGTGATTCACTGCTTCCGTTGATTTGGAGGCAGTGATGGCTCGCTTTGATT
>NZ_JAAZQI010000034.1:0-38853 GCF_012275345.1 Rhizobium sp. SG570
CGGCATTTCAGCCGTCGGTCGGAAATCAGCGAGCGTAAGAGATGATGTCTAGGTCATATTTCACCTCTCTCGCGCCTTCACGGCGCACCATCCATATCGATGTGGACGATTTTGCGCGAGGTACCGGAAGTTTCCATGGCCAAGTTCACAGTGCGGAGGTCTGCGGCTGGTTCACATTCTGGGTGACAGTCTGGTTCAGCTGCCGCTGACGCAAACGATATGTCACAACAGCAGCCCTTCTTCCGGAGACGGAGCAGGCGGTTCGACGATGACAAGCATGTTTCCGGGAAGAGGACGCTGCAGGTGCTTGACCTCGTCCCAGGATCCGGTGAGCCACAGGTCGACTTCTTCCGGTGTCGTCAGGATCGCCGGCATGGCCTTCAAATGAACAGGAGCGACGATCTCATTCGGCGATGTCGTCAGAAACCCGAACAGCTCATATTCCCGCTCGCCATCCCTGACCTTACGAATACCCTTCCAAGGCGTCCAGAAGCCCGCGAAAAACATCAAAGGCCGATCCTTGTTACCGGCAAACCAGGCGTTCGGGATCCTGCCGCCGGGAACCTTGCTCGCGGGATCCGGCTCCGCGAAAGAGGTGAACGGGACGACGCAGCGGCTCGTCGGGCCGAGCCAGCGGCGCCAGTGTGGCGAGCCGACATTGCGAATATTGGTGACACCCGGATCGTAGTTCTTCACATAGGCCGGTGGCGACGGCATGCCCCAGGTGACACGCGCGATTTCGCGCTGCCCGTCTTCGCCGACGCGGACAATCGGCGCCTGGTAGCCAGGGTAAACGTCGAGCGAGGGCTCGTTCCAGCCGGCCTTGTCGCTGAACGCCTTGGTGAACTGCATCACGGCCTCGCGCGTCGTCGTGACATTGTACAGATTGCACAAACCCCAATTCTCCTGCCTCTCCATCCCAGCCTATTCATACCAGCTTCGGGATGGATGTGTCGCGCCTTCGGGATTGTCCATAGATCTGCGCGAAGACGCCGACCTTGCCTGCTCCCGGATCGCTGCTACCGACCACTCTTTTGCCATCCTGATTGACTCATGACCCAAGAGGGAACAAATAGAGAACATACCAGCCAAGCGCAATATTGCAAAGCCCTGAGGAGCCCATCTGTCCAAAATGCCCGAACCTGCCGTCAGTTCCGTCGTTGCCGAGCTTCGCGACCGCATCCAGCGGCTCGAAGGTCCAAGCGGCCGAGTGCGCGAGGTTTTGCCGTTCGGCGTAGCGGACATCGACAGCCGGCTGCCGGGAGGAGGGCTGGCGCTCGCAGCCCTGCATGAAGTCGCCGGCGGTGGCAACGGCGCCATCGACGGCGCGGCAGCAGCCCTGTTTGCAGCGGCGATCGCGGCTCGCTCGAAAGGCCAGGTGCTCTGGTGCGTCACACGGCCGGACCTGTTCGCGCCGGCGCTGGCCCAGGTGGGGCTTTTGCCCGGCCGTGTCATCTATGTCGAGGCCGGCGACGAGAAATCATTGCTCTCCTGCATGGAAGAAGGCTTGCGACACGGTGGCCTCGGTGTCGTCGTCGGCGAGCTGGCGCGACTGTCGATGACCGCCTCACGCCGGCTGCAGCTCGCCGCCGAACGTTCCGGCACCATCGGCATTGCCGTTCGCCGTTGGCGCCGGCAGACCGAGGCGTCCGACTTCGGTCAGCCGACGGCATCCGTGACGCGCTGGCGGGTATCTGTCTTGCCATCCTCCCCCTTGCCGGTTCCAGGCGTTGGTCGGCCGCGCTGGCTGCTGGAACTCATCCGATGTCGCGCCGGAGACAGTGCCGATTTTGAAGTGGAGGCCCCTGATGCCAAGGGTCGTATCGCTCTTCCTTCCGAGCTGGTCCACGGATCGCCTCAGACGGACACTGGGCGACGCAGCGCCTCCGCCTGAGACGCCGCTCGTGCTGATCGGCCGCGAGCAGCGCCGCCGCGTCGTCCTTGCGGCGAACGCGGCTGCGATTGCCGCCGGCTTGCGCATTGGCATGCCGGCGACCAAGGCGCAGGCACTCGTCACCGGCCTCGTCGTCATGGATGCCGATCCCACCGCCGACGCCGTGGCACTCGACCGCCTGGCGCTCTGGGCCTTGCAGCGCTATGCGCCGATCGTTGCCGCCGATCCACCCGACGGTCTGGTGATCGACACCACAGACGCCGATCATCTGCATGGCGGCGAGGCACTGATGCTGTCCGGCATGGTCAACCGCTTCTTCGCCTCCGGCATTTTCGCGCGGGCGGCGGTCGCCGACAGCTGGGGTGCTGCCCATGCCTGTGCCCGGTTTCTGGCAGATCCGACGCTTGTCGTTTCGCCGGGTGCTCAGTCCGACGCTGTCAAAAATCTGCCGATCGCAGCACTTCGCCTCGATCCGGCCATCGTCGCCGGTCTTCGCGTTCTCGGCTTCAACACGATCGGCGAGCTGGCCAGCCAGCCGCGTGCGCCGCTGGCCCTTCGCTTCGGGCCGGAGCTCGGTCGCCGTCTCGACCAAGTGATGGGGCGGGGGGCCGAGCCGATCGATCCGGTGCGCACGCCGGAACTGGTTGAAGTCCGCCGCTCCTTCGGCGAGCCGATCGCCGCACCTGAGACGATCGCGCGCTATGCCGCCAAGCTGGTGGACCAGCTCTGTCGCGCGCTGGAAGAAAAAGGTCTCGGCGCCCGCCGCGTCGATCTGCTGTTTCAACGGGTCGACAGCTCCTATCAGGCCATCCGCGCCGGGAACGCGACACCGATCCGTGACGTCAGGCGACTGACGCGGCTGCTCACCGATCGGATCGAAACCATCGATCCCGGTTTCGGTATCGAGATCATGTCGTTGACGGCGACCCATGCCGAACCGCTGATCGAACGCCAGGTGATCTCCTCGCTGGTCGAGGACCCGCAAGCCGACGTGTCCGGCCTGATCGACATCCTCGGCAACCGCATCGGCGAGCGGCGGCTCTATCGCCTTGCGCCTGTTGCCAGCGATGTGCCGGAGCGCTCCGTTGCGCGCGTGGCACCGATGACGCCGGACAATGGTGAGACCTGGCCGGATCATTGGCCACGGCCAGCCCGGCTGCTGCCGCATCCCGAACGGATCGAGACCATGGCGCTGTTGCCGGATCATCCGCCGGTCAACTTCACCTGGCGCGGCATCCGCCGGCGGGTCAAACGCGCCGATGGGCCGGAGCGCGTCTTCGGCGAGTGGTGGAAGCGCGACGCGGAATTGGCAGCCGTGCGTGATTATTTCCAGGTCGAGGACGATGCCGGCGAGCGTTACTGGATTTTTCGATCTGGCGACGGCGAGCATGGGGAGACCGGCAGTCACCAATGGTTCCTGCATGGGATATTCGGATGACAAGCCCGAGATATACCGAACTGCAGGTGACCTCGCATTTTTCCTTCCTGCGCGGCGCCTCCTCCTGTGAGGAGCTGTTCGCGCAAGCAGCAAGCCTTGGCATCGAGGCCCTGGCGATCGTCGATCGCAACAGTCTCGCCGGCATTGTCCGCGCCCATCAGGCGGCCAAGGATACCGGCGTCCGGCTGATCGTCGGCTGCCGCCTTGATCTCGAGGGTGGCCTATCGGTGCTGATCTATCCCACGGACCGGCCCGCCTATGCCAGGCTTTGCCGGCTGCTGTCGCTTGGCAAGAAACGCGCCGGCAAGGCGAAATGCCGGCTCGACTGGGCTGACCTCGTTGCCTATGGCGAGGGGCTGATTGCGGTCTTCCTGCCCGACCAGGCCGACGAGACCTGCGCTCTCAAGCTGCGTCGCCTGCGCGAGGCTTTTGGCGATCGCGCCTATCTGGCGCTGACGCTGCGCCGGCGGCCGAATGACCAGATGCGTTTGCACGAGCTGTCGAACATGGCGGTGGCCATGGGTGTTGCGACCGTCGTCACCAATGACGTGCTGTTTCATGTGCCGGAGCGGCGCATCCTGCAGGATGTCGTCACCTGTATTCGCCACAACGTCACCATCGACGATGCCGGCTTTCGGCGGGAACGGCATGCCGACCGCTATCTGAAGCCGCCGGAAGAAATGGCGCGGCTGTTCTCCCGCTACCCGGAAGCGCTTGCCCGAACCATCGAGATCATGGAGCGCTGTCGCTTCTCGCTCGACGAGCTCGCCTATCAATATCCGGAGGAGCGCGCCCATCCGGAGCTGACGCCGCAGCAGACTTTGGCGCAACTGACCTGGGAAGGAGCCAAATGGCGTTATCCTGAGGGATTGCCGGACAAGGTGCGGAAAAACCTCGAGCACGAGCTGCGGCTGATCGAGAGACTGGCATATGCGCCATACTTCCTGACGGTGAATTCGATCGTCCGTTTTGCCCGCTCAAAAGACATTCTCTGCCAGGGCAGGGGATCGGCTGCCAATTCCTCCGTCTGCTATGTCCTTGGCATCACCTCGATCGATCCCGATATCAACGACCTGCTCTTCGAGCGTTTCGTCTCCGAGGAGCGACGCGAGCCACCTGACATCGATGTCGATTTCGAGCACGAGCGGCGCGAGATTGTCATGCAATGGGTATTCGAGACCTATGGTCGCGACCATGCCGCCCTCTGTTCGACCGTCATTCGCTACCGCTCGAAGGGAGCAGTGCGCGATGTCGGCAAGGCGCTCGGCCTGCCGGAGGACATGACAAAGATGCTCTCCTCGAATGTCTGGGGCTGGGGCGAGGACGTTGGCGAACAGCATGCCGAAGAGCTCAACATGAACCTCGACGATCGCCGCCTGCGCCTGACGCTAGAACTTGCCCGACAGTTGATGGGCGCACCACGTCATCTCTCCCAGCACCCGGGCGGCTTTGTGCTGACCCGTGACCGCCTCGACGAGCTTGTGCCGATCGAGCCGGCGGCGATGCCCGATCGGCAGGTGATCGAGTGGGACAAGGACGATATCGACATTCTGAAGTTCATGAAGGTCGACTGCCTGGCGCTCGGCATGCTCTCCTGCATGAAGCGGGGTTTTAACCTACTCGCCGAGCACAAGGGCATCGCTCTCGATCTTGCCACCATCCCGCCAGAAGACCCGCGCACCTATGCGATGATCAGGAGGGCCGACACGCTCGGCACTTTCCAGATCGAAAGCCGGGCGCAGATGTCGATGCTGCCGCGGATCAAGCCGCGCACCTTCTATGATCTCGTCATCGAGGTGGCAATCGTCCGTCCCGGCCCAATCCAGGGCGACATGGTGCATCCCTATCTCCGCCGCCGCGAGGGAAAGGAGAAGGTCGTCTATCCCAAGCCCGAACTGGAGAAGGTGCTTGGCAAGACGCTCGGCGTGCCGCTCTTCCAGGAACAGGCGATGCGAGTGGCGATCGAGTGCGCCGGCTTCACGCCGGGCGAGGCCGATCAGCTACGCCGGGCCATGGCGACCTTCAAGCATACTGGCGGCGTTTCCAAGTTCGGCCAGAAACTCATCTCCGGCATGGTGGCGAACGGCTATGAGCAGGAGTTTGCCGAAAAGACCTTCAAGCAGCTCGAAGGGTTTGGCAGCTACGGCTTCCCGGAAAGCCATGCCGCCTCCTTCGCGCTCATCGCCTATGCCTCCTCCTGGCTGAAATGCTGGCATCCCGATGTCTTCTGCGCAGCCCTCCTCAATGCCCAGCCGATGGGTTTTTACGCGCCGGCCCAGATCGTTCGCGATGCGCGCGATCACAGGGTCGAGGTGCGCCCGGTCTGCGTCAACGCCAGCCGCTGGGATTGCACACTCGAGCGGACGGGTGACGAAGAGCGGTTTGCGGTCCGCCTTGGCATGCGGATGGTCAAGGGGCTCGCCAATGCCGATGCTGCGGCAATCGTTGCGGCACGGGCCGATCAACCCTTCGCCTCGGTCGATGATCTCTGGCGCCGCGCCGGCGTGCCGGCCGCCTCATTGGTTGAACTTGCTGAAGCCGATGCCTTCCAGCCATCCCTGAAACTTGTCCGGCGCGAGGCGCTCTGGGCGATCAAGGCGTTGCGCGATGAACCGCTACCGCTGTTTGCGGCCGCGTCCGCCCGCGAAAACGAGACCGTGGCAGAGCTTGATGAGCCAACAGTGGCATTGAGACCGATGACATCAGGCGGTGAGGTGGTCGAGGATTACGGCCACGTCGGACTGACCCTGCGCAGCCATCCCCTCTCGTTCCTGCGCGCAGATCTGACCAAACGCCGTATCGTTGCCTGCCGCGATGCGATGCAGGCCCGCGATGGCACATGGCTCGAGGCCGCCGGCCTCGTGCTCGTTCGCCAGCGGCCCGGTTCCGCCAAGGGGGTGATGTTCATCACCATCGAAGATGAGACCGGCATTGCCAACCTCGTCGTCTGGCTAAAGACCTTTGAAAAGTATCGCCGTGTTGTGCTCGGCGCCGGTATGATCGGGGTCTATGGCCGCATCCAGCGGGAAGGGGAGGTCGTGCATCTGGTGGCACATCGGCTGACGGATCTGTCAGGGGAGCTGGCAAGCGTTGGGGATCGTGATGCTGTCTTTCCGCTTCCGCATGGGCGCGGGGATGAGTTTCATCATGGGTCGCCGACACCCGATCCGCGCGGGTTTCCGAAGGGGCCGCGGGCGCGCGATATCGTCGACCCCTATCTGCACTTGGATGCGATCAAGGTGAAGACGCGGGATTTTAGGTAGTTGGCAAGGGAGTGGTCGCTGGTTCGATTCTGTTCAAGAGCAAGAATGATGATCGGCATTATCCTTTCGATACCCTAGACACGCGTGGGCCATGCACCGCTGGAATAGACGAGATCGAAGTACAGGTGTTGAACTTCTGTTTCATCGCTATTGTCGCGCCCCGACCGATCCTGTGGCAACGGGTAGTCCATGCGCGACGCGAAGCGGTTCGTTGACCTCGTAGCACCGCGCCTTCCTGACGCGCGAAGCCGCCGCGCGAGCGTCCGATGGCCTGATGACAAGACCCCTTTTTGCCGTGCTGATGAACGCGGATGATCATGCCATCGATCATCGCGTATTCGAAATCCGGCTCGCCTGACAAGACATTGAAAATCCGTTCGAACACGCCCCTCTGAGCCCGTCGACAGAACCGCTTGAACACAGAGTTCCATGGACCGAACTCATCCGGCAGATCGCACCACGGCGCACCTTCCACAAGATCGCCTCAAGGAAAAGACGATATCGTAGGCAGAGCGCCCGGAATCGTTGTCCTTGGCGGGCAGCAGGCCCTTTAGACGTTTCCACTGATCATCCCGAAGAACAAACCGCAGCATCAAGACCTCCCGTCGAACAAGGACAATCTCAAACGGGAAACCTTGCCCAAGGCTGACGTCTGTCAACGCGCCTTAGCCCGCTATCTTGATCGGTTAAAAAATGTGAATCTGCTGGTATAAGGCTAACGGCAAGGACGGGGCTGGGGTCGCTCAGTGACTGTCTCCGACAAGGCGCGTATTTCCGAAGACAGCGCTCTCAAAAGTGCAGCCGCGAAAGGAGTGAGAGTGTGTATGAGCATGATGTGATCAATGCCATGACCTATTGCTTCGGCAACTGCCGGTTCACGCCCGCTCGTCAATCGTTGCTTTGCGATGATATCCCCATCCGTGTCGGATCGCGCGCAATGGATTTGCTTCATGCGCTCGTGCGTCGGCCAGGCCAGGTGGTCAGCAAGGAGGAGCTTTTTAAGGCGGCGTGGCCCAATCTGTTCGTCGACGAAAGCAATCTCAAGGTCAACATTGGTGCACTGCGCCGTGCGCTGCAGGCCAACGGCTCTGATATTCCCTGCATAGCGACGGTCCCTGGCCGGGGGTATCGCTTCGTTGCACCGCTGACGGTGCTGGGTCCGCGGGAGGCAACGCTTCCCGCGTCGATCAAGGGGATTGACGGGGTGCTTCCGCTGTCAAAGCCGCTGGTCGGACGCGCTGATGCGCTGGCGGGGATAGTCGAGGCGTTGCGCCAAACCCGGCTGCTGACGATCGTCGGGCCGGCCGGCGTCGGCAAGACAAGCATCGCTATCGCAGCCGCAAGACATGTCGCCGATACCGAGTACCAAGCCGTCTGCTTTGTTGACCTAGCCGCGATTGATAATGGACAGCTTGTCGCCGTGGCCATCACCCGTGCGCTTGGCATCGACAGCAAACCGATCGATGCGCTGGAAGGCCTTGTTGACGCATTGCGCGATCGGGACCAGCTTCTGATCCTCGATAATTGCGAGCACGTCTTAGCGAACGTGACCAGCATAACGGATCATCTGAACCACGCATTGCACCGGCTGAATGTCATTGCGACAAGCCGCGAGCCGTTAAGATGCAGGTTTGAGACAGTCCATCGGCTTCCCCCCCTTCGGTGTCCGCCCCAGGGCGCTATTTTGGATGCCGGGTCGGCAATCGCCTTTTCGGCGATCGAATTGTTGATTCGACGTGCGGAGACACATGGCTATCGAATGAAGGATGCAGATGTTCCGGCGCTCGCGAATTTGAGCCGTCGCCTCGATGGCATTGCGCTGGCGATCGAACTGGCGGCTCCCCAACTCGCGGAAAGCGGTCCTGCAGAGTTGCTACAAATGCTCGAACGTGACTTCGAATCGCTAGCATCTCGCGGGGGCGGCACGTACAGACACAAGACGCTGACGGCGACACTTAATTGGAGTTATCAGCTGCTTTCAAATAATGAGGCGCGGCTACTCCGTCACCTTTCCACTTTCGGTGGCACTTTTGCGCTCGACGATGTCATCGACGCCTTCGGCCATCTGGCGAATGAGCAAGACGTCGCCGGGTGGCTGGAAGCCCTTGCGGTCAAATCCATGGTGTCAGTCGATTACACGGGGAGGCGTCGTCGATACCGGTTGCTCGACAGTACCCGAAGCTTCGCTAACGAACGGCTGATCGCGCAGGGCGAGCAACACGCTGCGATGATCGCGTATGGCCGCTTCATTCTCGCATTGTTCGAAAGAGCAGAAGAGGAATGGACATGGCGGCCGCGCGAAGACTGGACGGCGCTCTATGGTGGTTGGAGCGCAGACCTCCGTCGCATGATCGATTGGGCCTATCGCTCGGATGGACAGGCCGAACTTGCGGTACGGCTGACCGTTGCTGCTTTGCCGTTCTGGGTAGAATTCTCGACGGTGGGGGAAAGCGGGTCACGCGTCGAACAGGCGCTGTCGGCTCTAGACAACCTATCTGGTGATCACCTTGTGCTTCGCATGAAGCTGGTTGCGGCCCACGGTTGGAACCTCTGTTATCGTTACCCTTTCAGCGACGAACTTGAAGCAACTTGGATGAAGGGTTTCAAGCTCGCTTTACAAGCAGGAAGCGTCGAATACTGTCTTCGAACGAAGATGGGCCTGGCAATCGTCCAGACCGCCATGGGCTTTCATCAAAGGGCGTTTGAGACAATTGCCGATCTCCGCCACTACATGGCGTCCGTAGACGATTATTCCGCAGCTCCCAATGTCGATCGGGAAATGTTTACCTGCGAATTCTACCGAGGCAACATCAAATCCGGACATGCCGGTCTTGAGCGTCTGGCACGCGAGCATGCAACTTTCGGCAATCGTGGTCAGACCTCGAAGTTCCAGATCGACAGGTTCGTTAATTTCCGAAACCATCTTTCGATGTCTACTTGGGTGGTCGGCCAGCATAGGCGTGCACTTGAGATTGCGGAGGAAGCACTGAACGCCGCGCTGACTTTGAACCACGACTTGTCTTGCGCGCATTCGCTTGCAGTCGCGGCCACGCCCATAGCGTTGCTATGCGGGCGAATTGATTTAGCGCAGGAGCGAGCCTCGATGTTGGCCGAACGCCTCAAGACCCGCCAGATCGACACATGGCCGCCATTTGCCCGCTTTCATCAGGCGGCGATAGATGCCGCACGTGGAGAACGGGAGGCGGTCCAGCGCTTAAGGGACGCAATCGTCGCCATTCGCGAGTGCAATTTTCTCATCCATTTACCCCTACGGTATGTGATGCTAGCTCACGCGGCGCTTTCCCACGATCGAGTGGCGGTTGCTCGCCAGAGCATCGACGAGGGCGTGCAGTATAGTCGGCAGCGCGGAGACAAATGGTGCGACGCCGAATTTCTGCACCTTCAGGGTCTGGTGTGCTGGCGGGATGGAGACGCGGACGCAGCGGAACGGCGTTTTCAACAGGCTATAAACCTGGGTCGTAAAAGTGGCGCTCTCGGTTTTGCGCTGCGCGCCGCAACGAGCCGCGTCAAGCTCGCGAGGAAAATCGGCAGTCCCGAACTGGCTTTGGCGGAGCTGAAGGACATCAGCGATCGCTGCGACAGCAGCGGAAGTACGGACATTGCCGCCGCGCATGACTCGCGGACATCGGATCGTGCTCACTTGAAGTGAACAATCCAACCAATGCCCTGCCATTCTCTAGGCGTTTACGATGCCCTAGGTAGCTCTTAGGTGTGACGGGTCGGCTTTGACGATCGGGAGTCGATGTCGGTGTCAGCGGTGTTGTTAAGATAATCAGTCCAAGTGTTGAGAGCGACGTTGAGGATTATCTCGAGTATCTCGTCGTCTCCATATCCGGATGCCCTGAACTCGTCGAGACCCTCAGTTGCAGCTTTACCTCGGTAACGTATCAGCATTGCAGCAGACGAAACGGTTGCATGTGCGCGGACAGGCAATATTAGCGACTGTCTATTTCGGTTATTGCTAGCGCAATATGGTTGCGCGTCTAATGAGAAAGCTTCCCCCTTTTCTAAAGCGTCGAACATTCCGAGATGTCCTTCCGCGCCTGCGAGCTCAATGCCATAATGCGATAGAAGTTTAGCACTTTACCGAACCGGCGCTCGATCGCCTTCAAGTTAGCTTGGATATCCGGGGCGCGTTTTCGATTGAAGCGGGAATTGCAATGCCGGACATCCAATATCCTTAGTACGTTGATTGCTCCAAGGAGGGCTGCGTGTTATTCCGTCTCGAATAACTCGCGATAGCGATTGGGCTGCGAGCGAAGATACTGCTTTGGCACACGAACTTTACCCCCCAGCTCCGCCGCAGCATGCCATGGCCAGTTCGGCTCGAATAGAATAGTTCTCGCCAGGGCTACCATGTCGGCATCACCAGTGCCGACAATCGCTTCGGCTTGGTCGTAGCCGGTGATTAAGCCGACCGCGACGACGGGGATGCCAATGGCCTTCCGTACCTCGCGTGCCAACGGGACCTGGTAGCTAGGCCCTACCGCGATCTTCTGCGCGGGATGGAGGCCTCCACTGGACACATGTATCGCCCCAGCGCCGTGCTTTTCGAGTTCTTGTGCGAACACGAGTGACTCTTCAAGCGTCAGGCCTCCCTGAACCCAGTCCGTCGCAGAGATGCGCACTGAAACCGGCTTCTGATGGAATGCCGCCCTGACCGTATCGAAAACTTCCAAGGGAAAGCGCATGCGGTTCTCGAGGCTCCCGCCGTATTCGTCGGTGCGTTGATTGGCTAACGGTGACAAAAACTGATGAAGCAGATAGCCGTGTGCGGCATGAAGTTGCACGATGTCGATGCCGAGTTTGTCGGCTCGCGCCGCGGCAGTTCCAAATGCATCGCGAACGCGTTTCAGTCGCTCTTTATCCAAAGCGACGGGTGGCAGTTGGTCAGCATTGTAGGATATCGCCGATGGGCCATATGTTTGCCAGCCGAGTCCGTCAGTTGGCGCAAACTGGCTGCCACCTTTCCAGGGTACCTCGGTCGAGGCCTTCCTGCCGGCGTGACTGAGCTGAATTGCGATAGGCATGTCCGACCATCGCCGGATGCTTTCGAGGGTTAAACTCATAGCCGCGTAATTCTGATCGTTGTAGAGGCCGAGATCTCCATAGGTAATCCTGCCCTCCGGGAGAACGGCAGTCGCCTCGATCGTCAAGAGCGCCGCGCCCGACAGGGAAAGCTTGCCCAGATGTATCAGGTGCCATTCGTTCATGTTCCCTTCTTCGGCGGAGTACTGACACATTGGCGCAATGACAATCCGATTGGCCAATGTGAGGCCCTTTATCTTTATCGGCGTGAAAAGCTTTGGCTTGGACATTGTTGCTGCTCCCAACACGGCTTCCTCTTGCCGTACGTTTGCCCTTACGCACCGAAGTACCGCGATGTGTGACGGTCTAAGCGGTTGCCAGACGTGGGCGGTGAGTCAACGTCACGGTGAAGATGACGAGACCGGCGAGCGTGAGGCAAAAACCCGCCCAAGCAGCGGAGAGAATGCCGAAGCCGCTCGCAATCGCGAGGCCGCCCGACCATGCCCCGATCGCATTGGACAGGTTAAGTGCCGCCAAATTCATCGCGCCGACAAGGGTGGGCGCTTCGGGAGCGAATTTAGTCAGTCTGACCTGGATAGTCGGTATCGCGGTGAACATCGTTGCGCCGACCAGGAAAAAGCCGGCGAATAGGACGGGAAGCTTGAACCCGAAGGTGGCCAGTGCTGCGAGTACGACGACCGCTACCCCGAATCCGAGCATTAGACCACGTGCGGGATACGCGTCGGCGAGACGACCGCCGAGAAAGTTGCCTGCAGTCATTCCGATTCCAAAAACTGCAAGTGCGATCGGGATCCATCCTGCTTCCAGCATGGCGACATCCGTGATCAACGGTCCTACGAAAGTGTAGATCGCAAATATGCTCGCAACGCCGAGAGCGGCCACAAGCATGGTCATCCATACCGGTCCCTTACGCAGAGCGCTAAGCTCCTGTATGACCGAGCTACCGTTGAGAGCGGCAGTTTTCGGCACGAACGCCATGAGCGCCAGGAACGATAGCACGCCGAGGCCCGACACCGTAAAATAGGTGTTTCGCCAGCCGACCGTCTGGCCGAGGAGCGTCGCGAGCGGCGAGCCGACGATGGTTGCTATGGTCAGTCCCATCATCACCAGAGCGAAAGCCTTGCCGGTATGGCCAGGGCCGTAGACATAGGTGGCTACAACCGCTCCTGACCCGAAATAAGCACCTTGGGGCATGCCGCTGATGAATCGAGCGAGTGCGAACATCTCCAGGTTCTCCGCCAATCCGGACAGCACATTCCCCAATACGAACTGCGCCATGAGCATGAGAAGCAGGGTGCGACGGTTCAATCGTGCAGCCGCCAGCGTGACAAGGGGAGCACCGATGACCACTCCGAAAGCGTAGGCAGTCACGGCGTTCGTCGCATTAGGAATGCTTATTCCAAGGCTTTCGGAAAACAGTTGGAGGATACCCATGCTGGCGAATTCGGAGGTGCCTATGCAGAAACTTCCCAAAGCCAGCGACAGCAGTGTCAGGCGGCATCGCCCGCGCGCCACGGGATCGGAGGAATGAACGTTAACCGCGGCGCATTGAGCGTGATAGGCTTTGTCGAGCATCGGTCGCATCCTTAATGGGGGGTGGAAAAGTGTTTCGGACCCGTATCTGTCGTTGGATGCGTCATCTTCGCGCCGTATCGCGATCGAGAGTAATTAAGCGTTGTAAAAAGCAGTGAATCTCACCCTCGTACGTCAATCACGTCGACGGCTATCACGGTATAAACGAATCGATCCGCGAGTTCGCTGATCTTGCCTACGTAGTTTTGAAAATGAGGAGTTTCGCGGTGAGAGGAGTTAGCCTCCGCGTCGACGTACATCTCGTCCAAGATGAAACGCCTCGGCTGCGCGGTGTCTCGCCAAAGATCATAGCGCAAGTTACCTTTCTCTGCCCGTGAAGGTGCAGCCATGCCTCTTAGCAAGTCTTCCAATTCTAACTCTTTCCCCGGTTTTGCCGTGAGAACCGCGTAAACCTTAACCTTTGTCATATCGTGTCCTCTGACCCACCAGCCTACCGATCACGAACGGGCGATCAATGACAGGCAAATTATCAGGTTGACTTGGGAGACGTGCGTAAAACACGGTAAAAGAGCGTTAAACAGACGAAATCGTGTCCACGCAGGGAAAGTTACCTCCCGAACCGTCGGCGTTTAGTTCTCACGGCGGCAGCGGCTACTATTATTTACCTGTTTTTACCCCCCGCCTTTCTCACATCCTGTAGACTGCCGACACCGGGACAAGTGTGCAGGGCCTCGATCGCCAAGCGATTGCGGTCACACAAGGGGGCGTGTCGTGAACGCGGTTTTCAAATTTGGCCCTTTCAGCCTTAATCCGATCTCGCGGATACTCGAGCGGGGCGGGTGTGAGCTGCCCATCGGCAGCCGCGCTTTCGATATGTTGGTCGCACTCGTCAACAAACAAGGTGAGATCCTTTCAAGACGCGAACTGATGGCTCGCGCTTGGGCCGGTCTGAGTGTTGAAGACTCCAATGTACGTGTCCAGATGGCCCACCTTCGCCGTAAGTTAGGTTGCGGCGTCAACGGCGACCGATATATTGCCAGCATCGCGGGCAGGGGCTACAGCTTCGTGATGCCTGTCGAAATGCAACAGGACGTACCCTCCGCGCGTTCCGACAACCTCTCCGATGACGCAGCTTTCGGGGATTCCGCCCTTATCCGACCCGAGATCAAGGTTCCGATCGCGTTTCGCTCGGACAAGTTCTTGGGTCGTGCTTCCAATCTTGAAGAGTTGGAGCGTGCAGTCCAGGAGCGCCGATTAGTCACGGTAGTTGGACCGGGTGGGGTCGGTAAAACCACCCTTGCCACAGTCTTGGCGCGCAGCCTCCCGAACTTCGATGAGATCAGGTTCGTGGATCTCAGTGTTATCACGGATGATGCTCTAGTCGCGGCCGCTATCGCATCATCGGTCAATCCAAGTGTGCGAAGCAGAGATCCGCTTCGTGACGCGGTTACATGGCTTTCTAAAAGGCGAAGCCTTTTGATCGTCGACAATTGTGAGCATGTCATCAACGGGGTTGCCGATGCGGTTTCGTTCGTCTTGAAACATTCACTTTCCACGCATGTGCTTGCGACGAGCATCGAGGCGCTGCGGGTCACGGGGGAGGCGGTGTATCTATTGCGGCCCCTGGGAACTCCTCCCAATACGGGACGGATGACCGCGAACCACGCTCTGGCGTGGCCATCGGTTGAGCTTTTCATGAGCCGAGCCGTAGACGGTGGCCATAAAGCGGCCCTCTGTGACGAGGACGCGGCCATCGTCGCTGCTATCTGCCGGCGGTTGGACGGTAATCCCCTCGCGATAGAACTGGTGGCCAGCCGCGTTGGTATTTATGGATTGGACGGAGTATTGGAGCTGTTGGATAATCAATTGACGCTCCGTTGGCGTGGCGACAGGGACGCGACACCTCGGCACCAAACCGTTCAATCACTGCTTGACTGGAGCTATGTTCTGCTGTCGAAGCAAACGCAAACCGTCTTGAACAGGCTATCTGTGTTCGCCGGCGAATTCACGATAGATGCGGCGACGGATGTCGTTGCTGGATCCGGAATAAGTGACGCGGATGTTTCAGTGGCGATAAGTGAGCTGGTCGACAAATCCATGGTGTCGTCGGCGGGAGTGGATCAGACAACCAGCGCGCTGAAACTACGGGAGATGGTCAGAACATACGCGGCCTTCAAGCTGGCGCACGAACCCAAGCGGCACGAAACCCAGCGAAGACATGCCCTTTTTTACCTAAGAAGAATGCGGGCTCGCGAGAGCGGATCGGATAAAAACACGTCGCTTCACGACTTCGACATTGGAAATGTACGCGCTGCGCTCGAGTGGGCCTTCTCCGAAGGCGGAGACGCCGAGATCGGAGTAGAGACATGCTGTCTCCTGCTCGAAACCTTCCAGGATTCGATGCAGTTCGATGAGTGTAGAAGATGGTGCCAACGCGCGTTAGAGCTTTTGCCGTCCAAACATCAAAACACGGAGCTGCACCTCAAGCTTCTGGAGAGCCTCACGATCGCAACGCTCTTTGGGCATGGCGGCGATACGGGGGTTGCGAGCTTATTCGATGTCGGACTGGAGCTCAGTCGTCGCCTCAAAAACTACCGTATAGAAGCTCATCTGCTGGCGGGATTGGGGTTGTACCATCTGAAGCAGGGGGATTTCCGTTCTGGCTTCAACGTTGCAGAAGCCTACGCTCACAAGGTCGGTCGTCACGGTGGTTCGAACGACAATATTGTGGCGGGCTGGATGCTGGGAACAGTGTACCATATGCTCGGAGAGCAATTGGAGGCTGCAGCCACTTACAATTATAGCCTCGCGCGAACCACCGGATTTTCTCCGTCGAGATTGGGGTACTTCGAGCAGGCCCATCTTGCGTTAGCGAAGATCGCCCAAGCGCGCGTGACCTGGCTCCGAGGCTCCCCGGAAACAGCGTTGCAGATGGCCGAAAGTGCTATCGGGGAGGCAAGAAGCCAACCGGCCGCCTTATGTTTGAGCCTGCTTATGGGCATATTCATTTTCCTGTACAGCGGCGAGCTAGATCGAGCAGATATCCTGACCGATGAACTGGCTGAACTGACGGCGACAAATGGCAATCTGTCCGGATACCATGACGCTGGCATGGCGGTGCGCGGCCAACTTCTTGTCCTTCGTGGCGAAGCGGAACAGAGTATTGATCTGTTGCGAGGGAAGCTGCGATCCGTGAGTTCGATTGGTTTTCAGAGTATGATATTCGGGTCCCTTCGTGCCCTTGCAGAGGGACTTTCCATCGCTGGCGAGCATACCGAAGCGATTTCGGCCATCGATACCGCATTGGGTCTATGCGAACGCGCTGGGGGAACCTACCTCCTGCCGGAGCTTTTACGAACGAAGGCTATGATCCTTCTTTCGTCGCCACACTCGAACTTCAATGCGGTACATCGCCTTTTAAACGATGGTACGGCAATTGCACGAAGAACCTCGGCGCTGGGGTGGGAGCTTCGACTGCATCTTGCCCGGATAAACGCCGACAGGTCGATGGGTCTCAAAACGACCGAAGAAGGTTTCAGCAACCTTGCGGAAGTCGTCCGGAGTTTTCAGGACGGTTTCGAGACCGCCGACCTACGAGCGGCCAACTCGCTTCTGCGGCAGCGGGTAGATATGGCGCTCGTAAGCTGAACATGATTTCCCACCAAATAACCAGCCTTAACTCGCGGGCGCCCGAAGCAGCCGCTAACATTACGCGAAGGGTATAAAGCCTCTTAGCGTCGCGTATCTCTACATAAATCGGCATGGAGAATTAACAATCGCAGGCGTTGAGTTGCGCTCAAGAGGAACCGTATATGTCAATACCAGCCACTATAAACGGCAAGCGCATTGAGTTGGATGGTCCTTTGGATATGCCGCTGCTGTGGGCGCTACGCGACCTTCTGGGAATGACGGGAACTAAATTCGGATGTGGTGTGGGGCAATGTGGAGCATGCACCGTCCACCTCGATGGAAAGCCCGTACGCTCTTGTGTGCTTCCGATCGGCGACATCCAGGGAAACATAACTACGATTGAAGGCGTGGCCGAGACAGAGACCGGTCGGCGTATCCAGGACGCATGGTTGAGACACGAGGTCGTCCAGTGCGGATACTGTCAGTCGGGTCAGATTATGGCGGCCGCTGCCCTTCTGTCACGAGACTCGGCGCCCGACGATGCGGAAATCGACGCTGCCATGTCCGGCAATATATGCCGGTGCTGCACCTACGTCAGAATACGCGCTGCGATCAAGGATGCCTGATATGCAATCGATCGGCTTACTCGACGCAACATCCCCGCTCCTGGCGAGCCGCAGAGAATTTTTGTTCGCAAGCGCAGCGCTTCTTCTGGGCTTTGCCTTCCCGAAGACGGCCAGTGCGATGGTGGATGAAAAAGGCCTGCCGGCAGCAGGCGCGACTGATGCGGCCGCCTCTGGGTTCGACGGGTTTGTCCCCGACGGCTTTATTCGCATCGGAGGAGACGGCCGCATCGTGCTCGTCGTACCGAGTTCCGAGATGGGGCAGGGGATTGCAACAACCGAAGCGATGTTGCTGGCAGAGGAGCTGGAAGTCGGTATGGACCAAATCGAGGTCGCCCTGGCTCCGGCAGACCTTGGCGCGTATGGGCAGTCAATTCTCAAGAACCAGATCACGGGTGGATCGACATCGGTGCGTGCTTTTTTTGATCCGCTCAGAAAGGCAGGTGCGGCAGCACGGACTATGCTGGTGAACGCAGCTGCGCAACAGTGGCAGGTCGCGGCATCGGATTGCCGTGCCTCCCGGGCGACTGTCCTACATCAATCGAGTGGGCGCAGCGCGTCCTATGCATCGCTTGTTGAACTCGCCCGGGCACAACCTGTCCCCACGGAAGTGGTATTGAAGAAGCCGTCCGAATTTAAGTTGATCGGGAAGCCTTTGAGGCGCGTCGACACGCCTGAAAAGGTCAACGGAACGGCTAAGTTCGGGATAGATGTCGCAGTGGCGGGTATGCGCTATGCCGCGATCAAGATCTGTCCCACCATCGGCGGAAAAGTTAAATCGATAAACGATCGCGAAACCCGAGCTTTGCCCGGCGTGCTCGATATCCTTGAAATTGAGGACGCGGTAGCGGTTGTCGGAGAGCATTACTGGGCGGCAAAGAAGGGCCTTGACGTTTTAGAGGTCGAATGGGACCCCGGGCCGCATGCAACATTATCGTCCGCCGATCTATGGCACGAGCTGCGGACCTGCAAGGCGACGCCAATCGTCGCCAAAGTGCAGGGGAATCCCGACGAAGAGCTTGCCAGTGGAATTCGCATCGAAGCCACATATGAATTGCCCTTTCTCGCACATGCGGCCCTTGAGCCAATCAATACGACCATACATGCGAGAGCGGACGCATGCGATGTTTGGGTCAGCACACAGGTGCCAGTTGATGCCCAGACTGTCACGGCCGAGATTCTCGGCCTTCGGGCCGAACAAGTAAATATTCACTCCTATCTCATCGGCGGGGGCTTTGGCCGACGCCTGGCTGTAGACACCATCCAGCAAGCGGCGCGGTTCGCAAAGCTGGCAGATTACCCGCTCAAGATAATCTGGACCCGAGAGCAGGACATCCAGCACGACCGGTTCAGACCCGCCTATTGCGATCGCGTAGTCGCAACGCTAGACGAGAAGACGCGCTTTCCCAAAGCGTTCCATCACCGCACAACGGGATCGACGGTCCTCCAATATTTCACGCGAAAAGGTTGGCCTGAAGGTCAACTGGACCCGGATCTGGTTGCGGGTTCCGTCAACCAGCCTTATCGCATTCCCGCAGCGAAGTGGGAGTGGCTTCGACAGGATAGCCCAGTGGCTGTGAACTGGTGGCGAGGCGTCGGAGAAGGGCATAACGTGTTCGTCGTCGAAGGCTTCATCGATGAACTCGCCGCAGCTGCCGCTTTCGACCCAGTGGCATATCGCAGAGCACTTCTAAGCGACAATCCACGTGCCAGAGCGGTCCTAGACAAGGTAGCTCGCGCCTCGAATTGGGGTGAGCCGCTTCCCCAAGGTCACGGCCGCGGCGTTTCGCTCCATCAGTGTTTCGGTTCATATATGGGGCTTGTCGTGCAGGTTGAGGTCGACGAGTATGGCGAAGTCTATCTCCGCCGGGCGACCGCCGCAGTCGACTGTGGCGTTCCGATTAACCCCGACAGCATCGCTGCGCAGATGCAGGGCGGCGTGCTGTTCGGCTTGTCGGCTGCGCTTTTCAACGGCGTTACTTTCAAAGACGGCAAGGTCGAGCAGAGTAACTTCCATGACTACCGGCAAATCCGCCTGAACGAGGTTCCGGCTTTCGAGGTTTTTGTGATGCCGAGCATCGAAGCTCCGGGTGGAATTGGGGAAGTGGGTACGGCTGCCGCTGCACCCGCGCTGACGAATGCGATTTTTGCGGCCACCGGCGTTCGATTGCGTTCGACACCGATCGACAAGTCGAGCTTGGCCAGGAAGGGCAATCGCGACCGAGTCCCCGAGACAATCGCATTGACCAGCCTCGATCGAGCGGGGCGGCCATGAGCGGACTCAAGAAAGTTGTGATTGGGCTTCTATCCATCGCACTCATTGTAGCAGTGGGGGCGGCCTTCTTCTTCTTCTGGCCTCACGGGCTCCCGCAGGTTGCCGCGAGCATTTTGCAGCCCAAGGGGCCGGACCTGATCGCAAGGGGAAAATATCTTACGACCGCCGCCGATTGTGAGGCATGTCACACCGCGCCAGGAGGCAAGCCATTCGCTGGTGGGCTCGGGTTCGAGCTTCCGTTTGGAACACTCTATTCGCCGAACATCACGCCTGACGATCAGACGGGTATTGGGACATGGACAGATGCCGAATTTGTCCGGGCGGTGCGATCCGGCGTGGGTAAGCATGGCGAGGATCTTTATCCCGCGTTTCCGTACACCTCTTACGCACTGTTGGCGACGGATGATGTACTCGCGATCAAAGCCTACCTCGACACCCTTGCTCCGGTGAATAGCAGTCCCCCAGGGAACGAGCTGCTTTTCCCTTTCAACCAGCGTTACGTGATGCGGGGATGGAAGCTGTTGTTCGTGCCCTCGGCTCCGTTCAAGACAGACGCCGGCAAGAGTGAAGTCTGGAACAACGGCGCTTACCTAGTCGAGGCTTTGGCTCATTGTGGCGAATGCCATACTCCGCGCGGCCTGATGTTTCAAAGGAAGCAGGGGAGCGCGTTGTCGGGCGGCAGTCTCGAGGGATGGACTGCCTGGAACATCACGCCCGACCTTGAAACGGGCATCGGAAGCTGGTCTGACGAACAGATCAAATCGTATATTTGGAAAGGGTTCGCACATGGCCGCGGGCCTGCCGCAGGAGCTATGCGACAGGCCATAGATCTCAGCCTAAGCCATCTTCCGGAAACGGATATCGATGCAATTGTCACTTATTTGAGATCAGTCGAGCCGCGAAAAAGCAGCTATGCAAGCAGCACCATCGCTGCTGGCCCGACGCCGGCATCTGCCTCCGAGCCATGGAAGCCGGTCGATGGGCCTGGCGGTTTGGGTCGCAAGATATTCGCCGGAACATGCGCAAGTTGCCACGGCTGGGACGGAAGTGGACAAAACAGCGCGCGAGCGGCGTTAACAGGCTCACATTCTGTGGCTGACGAGACCGGTGCAAATCTGGTGCAAGTGATCCTGAAAGGCACCTCGGACCCGAACGGCTCGGCGGCGTCCGCCATGCCTGGCTTCGCAAAAGCTTTCTCGGACGCGGAAATTGCTGCACTCGCCAACTATGTCATCGGGCATTTCGGAGGAAAGAGAGGAAGCGTAACGCCGAACGACGTGGAGAAGGCTCGATGACGGATTCGGCTGATAGTGCGTCCAGATGCCTTGCTTCCGATGGAGGGCCCCGGTCTGCCGCAGAGGATCCATTTGGCTCAAGCCGCACGGGAGGTTCGTGATGTTCAATTTCACCGCACTTGAACTTGCTCGCATACAGTTCGCGTTCACGGTCGGATTTCATATTATCTTCCCGACAATCACCATCGGGCTCGCAAGCTATCTGGTTGTTCTTGAGGCACTATGGCTCGCCCGCAGAAACGACGTGTATCAGAAGCTCTATCATTTCTGGTCGAAGATCTTTGCGGTCAACTTCGCAATGGGGGTCGTTTCCGGGATAGTAATGGCCTACGAGTTCGGAACGAACTGGAGCGGGTTCTCCAAATTCGCCGGCGGCGTTACCGGCCCGCTTTTGACCTATGAGGTTCTGACGGCGTTCTTCCTTGAGGCGGGATTTCTGGGAGTGATGTTGTTCGGCTGGAACAAGGTCGGACCCGGCTTACACATGTTCGCCACGGCGATGGTCGCTGTCGGTACCTTAATTTCGACAACATGGATACTGGCCTCCAACAGCTGGATGCAAACACCGCAGGGCTACGCAATCGTTGACGGCCGCATCGTTCCCACGGACTGGCTCGCGGTGATCTTCAACCCGTCATTCCCTTATAGACTGGTCCATATGACGCTAGCGGCGTACCTCTCCACAGCGCTCTTCGTCAGCGCGTCAGGCGCTTTTCATCTATTGCGAGGCAACGACACGCCTGCGGTCCGGAAGATGTTCTCAATGGCGTTGTGGCTGCTCCTTTTTGTTGCTCCACTACAAATCGTAGTTGGCGACGCCCATGGCCTGAACACTTTAAAACATCAGCCGGCGAAAATCGCCGCTATCGAAGGCCATTGGGAAACTGATCCAAAGGAGACCAGCTTGCCCCTCATCGCCTTCGGAATTCCGGATATGCAGGCCGAGGAAACGAAGTACGCGATCGAGATTCCCTATCTCGGAAGTTTGATCCTGACCCACACGCTCCGCGGCAAGATACCCGGATTGAAGGAATTCGCACCTGAGGACCGGCCCAACTCGACGATAATCTTCTTCACGTTCCGGGTGATGGTCGGTCTGGGCATGGCAATGCTTCTGCTTGGGGCAGGGGGACTGTTGTTACGGTGGCGTGGGCGGCTCTTCAACTACCGGCCTTTCTTGATTTTTTCCGTACTCATGGGGCCGGCGGGGTTGATCGCGGTCCTGGCAGGTTGGATGACCACCGAGATCGGACGGCAGCCCTGGGTTGTTTACGGCATCATGCGGACGAAGGACGCGGTGTCGGACCAATCGGTGATCGCACTTAGCGTGACTCTCGTTGCGTTCATCCTCATCTACTTCTTTGTTTTCGGTACGGGGATCAGCTTCATGCTCAAGATGATAGCGCGAGGCCCGGACACGCACGGCACGGAGAAGCCGCCGCAGGAGCCAGGGCAGGTCCGAAGGCCAGCGCGACCACTTTCCGCTACGCCTGATGATATCGATCCTGCGCCGCGGCTCGAAAGGGAGGACGTTTAAATGGGCATCGATCTACCCGTTGTGTGGGCAACGATAATTGCCGTCGGCGTGATGATGTACGTTATCCTGGACGGGTTCGACCTCGGTATCGGTCTTCTCTTTCCCTTCATCCCCAAGCGGACAGAGAGGGATGCAATGGTAAACACCGTCGCCCCTGTTTGGGATGGCAATGAGACGTGGCTCGTTCTCGGCGGGGCGGCTCTTTTTGCCGCGTTTCCGTTGGCCTATTCGACGATACTCAGCGCCCTCTATTTCCCGATGATGCTTATGCTTGCCGGGCTCATCTGGCGCGGCGTCTCATTCGAATTCCGGTTCAAGGCTGGCGACAGAAGAAAGCCATTGTGGGACGCTGCCTTCTCTGTCGGTTCCTACCTCGCGACATTCGCGCAGGGCGTTGCATTGGGTGCCTTCATCAACGGTTTCCAGCTCAACGGTACAATCTATGTCGGCGGCCAATTCGATTGGCTGACACCGTTCAGCGTCTTCACGGGATTGGCGCTGATAGTTGCCTATATGACGCTCGGATCGACCTGGCTGGTGATGCGGACGACGGGTGATCTGCACAATAGAATGCGCATGCTTGGGCAGTGCACATCAGTCGCACTTTTCCTCATGATCGTGATAGTCAGCATTTGGACGCCGCTTGTTCACGACAGCGTTGCTGCTCGCTGGTTCGTTTTACCAAATCTCCTGATTTTCGCACCCGTACCGCTGCTTGTGGTCGTGGCTACCGGTCTCCAAGTGTGGGCGCTAAGGCGAGACGAACCAGGAGCACAACCTTTCGTTCTCGCGCTCGTCCAGATGTTCCTGGGTTATAGTGGCCTCGCCATTAGCATGTGGCCCCACATTATCCCGCCATCGATCTCGATTTGGACGGCATCCGCACCGCCCGAAAGTATGGGCTTCGCTCTTGTCGGAACGCTCCTCATCATCCCTGTAATCCTGGTCTATACGACTTGGTCCTACTACGTGTTCCGGGGTAAATCCGAGCCGGGAGCGGGGTATCACGAGTGAGATCCCGGTCAGTTTTTCGGCTAACAAGACAGGTCCTTTGGATGGGGGTGATCTGGACCCTCTCGGTGTCGACACTTGCGGTGTTGGCTGGACTTTTGCGAATTCTGATGTCGGCCGCCGGCATGACTTCATAGCCATAGCTTTTAGATCGAAAACGAAGCGAGGAAAGCAGGATGTCGGTCGCTATGAGATTTGTTGTGGGCGCGTCCGTTTGCTCGAACAGAAGGCGGGAAGCGCGGATTTGCCGGTACTGCTTCATGCCCGCAATTGTACTCGAGAATAGGTGTACCTAAACCATCGAGAATTTCTCTGCGGACGCTCCAGCCGGTAAGCTTGCGCTGACTCTGTTTAACTTTCTCTCTATCAAAGGAAAACGCCATGGACAAAAAAGTAGCGCATCAACACCGCAGCCTGCCGCTCTCCACGCCAACAGACTTAGGGGAGGAAGCCACGCGTGATATTGCGGCAGCGCTTACGGCTCTGCTAGCGGATGTCTTCGCACTCTACCTTAAGACCAAGAACTT
Organism: Rhizobium sp. SG570; assembly: GCF_012275345.1. Taxonomy (NCBI): domain Bacteria; kingdom Pseudomonadati; phylum Pseudomonadota; class Alphaproteobacteria; order Hyphomicrobiales; family Rhizobiaceae; genus Rhizobium; species Rhizobium sp. SG570. The sequence continues at coordinate 24,097 of NZ_JAAZQI010000034.1, forward strand.
CCACTGGCATTTGTCCGGACCGCATTTTCGCGATTATCACCTGATGCTTGATGAGCAAGGTGCCGAGATCTTCGCGATGACGGACGATATCGCCGAGCGTGCACGAAAGGTTGGCGGGCCGACGCTGAAATCGATCGGTCATATCTCGCGACTGCAACGCATTCTCGACAACGACGCGGATTTCGTGACGCCACAGGACATGTTGTCCGAGCTTCGTGACGACAATAAGCAGCTTGTCGGTATCTTACGTCAGCTACATGAGTTGACCTCTTCGTATAACGACCATGCGACCACGAGCCTCACCGAGAACTGGATCGACGAGGCGGAACGCAGAGTGTGGTTCCTGTTCGAGGCAACGCGTCTCGAGCTGTAGCTCCTTAAGAAAGCGGCCGAAATCCGTGTCGATAAACTAGAAGGCGAGCCGCCCCGGCGAGAGGGCGGCTCTCTTGGACCGCGATCTTAGGCTGCGGTGGGAAGGGGACCACCAAGCCTTGGTCTTCGATTGCCTTAGGAGGAGAGCGACCGAAATGATGTTACCTCAACCGTAGAACGTACAAAATTGAGCCCGGGTATAGATTTGGTTATCCGCACGCCGGACATATTTTGTTCGAAGTTCCGCACTGAAAAAGCCAGTGCAAGCTGCTTCTCGCAAGCCGGGAACCCATTCGGATTCCGTTCGAGAGTGTCCGGACGGCCTCCCCTTGCTCTCGATCTAGCTGCAGCAAACTTGGAGCAGACGACTCTGGCCACAGTGCTAGCTACGCCCGATTGGTTTCTCGATTTTCGCATAGGAAGCGCCGGACCGGATACACCCGATCGCCCTGAGACTTTGCATGCCGCGATCGACTGGAACTTCAGTCTGCCATCGGATACCAAGGCAACCGCTTTCTGCATGACGTCTGTGTTCGCGGATATCGCACGCTAATCTTCACGTATGGTGGGCGCTGCGAGTGTTGAAACCGGCCAGAAAATGATCGATCAGTGACGCGATCCGAGGGAGGCATTCCTCCAGCGCGAAGTGTCCGGTATCGAGAAATTGCAGGTGGGCACTGGGGAGATCGTCAAGGTACGACTGTGCTCCTGCAGGAGTGAAGAAAGGGTCATTCTTACCCCAGATGATCAGTGCGGGCGGCACGTTGGCTCTCAGCCATTCCTGCCATTGCGGATAAAGCGGCAGGTTGTTCCTGTAGTCGAAAAGCAAATCGAGTTGCGGCTGTTTACGGCCGGCCTGCTCGATATAGTGGAAGTCCAGTTCGTAGTTATCCGGCGCTATGCGTTCCGGTCGCGACGCCCCGGTCAGGTACTGGAAGCGTACTCCCTCAGCAGTCAGGAGCCCTTCCAGTTCCGCGGTGACCACGGCATCATCTGGACGAGCGGACATCAGTCTCCTCGCTGCTTCCGACAACCCGGCATCGTAGCAGTTTCCGTTTTGGATGATGAGGCCGGCTATGAGTTCGGGCCTTCTGCAGGCGATCCTCATGCCGACGGGGGCCCCAAAATCGAAGATGTAGAGGATTACGCGGGTAAGGCCAAGGTTATCTATGAACGCTTCGATGGCGCGTGAAAGGTTTTCGAACGTGTATTCGAACGTCCCTCCGTCGTTCTTGCTGACAGGAGCCGTGCTTTGGCCGAACCCGGGGTAATCGGGAGCGATCATTCGGAAGCTTCCGCCAAGTCGCTCCATGAGCGCTTTGTATTGGTGAGAGGTCGACGGGAACCCATGCAGTAATAAGACGGGAGGGGAAGGCGATGCTACATCTGTCGGGTGGGTTTCCCGATAGAAGATCTCCATGTCGCCGACGGCGAGCCGGCGATGGATGATTTCGTTGTAGCTCGATGTCATTGCCGCGCCTTCTCCAATTGCGTTCTACTTTGCCGCCTGGATGATCAAATCCGACACCTCTTTCGGATGCGACAGCATCGCGACATGGCTGGAAGGTAACTCGATCGCCTTCGCATTGGCCGCCTTCACCTGATCCTTTTCCAGTTGCGGCGGAATGATCTGGTCCTTGGTTGCCACCACCATAAATGTCGGCTTTTCACGCCAGGCGGCTGCAGTGACCTTTGCGCTCAGGCACCTGATGTGAAAGGGGCCTTGCGTTGCAGCGACGACAGCCTTCGATTCAGGATCGAGATCGGCGGCGAAGTACTTCTTGATTCCCTGGTCGCTGATTCTCAGGAAGCCGTCGTCATCCTTCATGTACTCCTTACGACTGTCCAGCAGGGGGTATTTTGACGTGATGTCCTCCAACGACTGCCCCTTGTCGGGCGCGTAGGCTGCCACATAGACCAGAGACTTCACCTTGGGATCCGCCCCGGCTTCCGTTATGACGACGCCCGCCCAGGAATGCCCGACAAGAACCACCGGCCCCTCGGCGTTCTTGATGGCGCGCTTGGCGGCGCTGACATCGTTGTCCAGCGAGTCGAGAGGGTTCTGGACGGCTATTACCTTGAGGCCCGCCTTTTCCAGGTGTGGGATAACCTTCTGCCACGAGGTGCCGTCGGCGAAGGCTCCGTGCACGAGGACGACGGTTTTGGCTGGCGCATCCGCAGCCAACACCGCGGTCGATGCCAAATTTGAAATCAGAACTGCGGCGAGTGGCAATATCTTCATCATGTCAGTCTCCTTGTTGCCGAGTAGGCGAGCTTGAGAGTTGATCGATTGTCGAGCTTTTCCGGTAGGCCCGGTCCGTGCCCAAATGAGATGCGCGGAGTGAGAGATTGGCCGCATTGGCCCGCCGCGTACCCTGGCAACCTCCCACACGGGGGAGGCTCCCATTGCGCATACGCTAGAACACGGAGCCCCGGATTTCGCGTTAATTCCTGAAAAAGCTCGCGAAATCCTAGAGATGGAAGAGTCGTAGGATGCGCATCCTTAAGTCAGGTGCTGTCTTGGAAGCGTGGTTAAGCCCGGCTTGGTGCAACGCTTCCTCGGCCCTGGTCCGCACCGAAAGAAGGGCTGCAAGGTCCTCTGCGATAGCCGGGCGTTCTCGAAGCAAGTCGGCAATCTTCGCCTTGCTTATCTGATAGAGGACAACGTCCGTGAGACACTTCGTATCAGCGACTTCCTTACCACCGAGCAGAACGCCACGCTCCCCGAGAAGGTCGCCAGGCGCGAGACGGGCGAACTCGATCCTGCTTTCTTCACTGCCGTCTTCAACGATCGCCACTCCGCGCGCCAAGATCATCAGGGACGTCGTGGTCGAGCCTTTCTTCGCAATAACCGCACCCTGCTTCATCATCAGGCGCTCCGCCGCGGCGGCCAATGCATCCCTCTCGTCGTTCGAGAGATTTGCAAAAATCCGAGCCATGTTTACGAGCCGTCTCACAATGTTGGTAGGACCGCCCACGCCCTCCGGTTGCTCCCCTGGAGGGTCTGAAGCAAGGGCAAATCCCGCGGCCATCGTATGGCGATAGACCAAGTCGAAGATCTCGTTTTTTGCCTTCGTGACAGACAGTAGAGTGGGCACACGGAATGACAGCTCCACCTCAATGCAATCGCGGCTCAGCCCTAATATTGAAACAGATGGGCTCGGCGTCTTGAGGATTTCGCTACTGCTGAGAAGGACCTGTTGCATCGTGCTCTCGATGATGCTGGGTTGCGAGTTTGCCTGCATTTTTACCGTCAAACTCGCTCCGTGCGACATGTCGGGAACGCTCAGGTTCGTGATGCGGCTCTTCGCCAGCATGCTGTTAGGGATAACCACCAGATCGCCGGTTTTGTTGAGGAACTGCGTGGATCTCCAGTTCGTCTCCATGACTTTGCCTTGGACATCATGGTCCAGAACAACCCAATCACCCACGGAAAGGAGTCGGTTAAGATTGAGAGCTATACCGGAGAACACGTCGTTCAACGTGCTTTGAAGAGCAAGGCCAAGCACGACGGCGAATACTCCCGACGTCGCTATGATTGTCCCGACCGGCAGGCTGAAAACATAGGCGATGATGCATAACGCAGCGCTGACATAGACAATCGCGACAACGAGATCCTGAAGAAGTCTTCCTTCGCGAGGCTTGTGTTCGAGTATCAGAAATACCCGGGCGCAATTGGCTAGCACCATTGCGCCTGCGAGCCACCAGACCGTCTTGAGAACACCACGGACGAGACGCAGCGTAACCCCGGGATCGACGCCTTCGATCGAGTATGGCGGAATGTTGTTCCATAGCAACAACGTAGTCAAGGCAGCGAAGAAGAGGCAATCGATTATCAGGCGGCGAGTCCCAGGTGCAGGGAACACAATATGTGCGGCGCCTCGGGCCGCAAACAGCACGCCGAACTGTATCCAGATATCGGTGAGTACGGATGGCATTCACAACCCTCGGCGGAACTTGAATGGCTGCCGTGGTCCGATGTCGCAGCTGTTTACAAGATATCAAAGGGATACGCCAAGTCTGAGCGGCAAGCAGGTGAAATCCTGTGAATCGTCGTAAAGCTTATCCGCCTCGCAGGCGTCGACGTCCAAACATTTTCGCTGTTTGACGGCGTTTAACACCTGCTCTCGGCCCGCGCTGGTATCGTGCAGGCCTCCATCCCGGCCCGTCACATGCTTCGCAGCCGACGCCGCATTATGCCCGCGGAGCCTAGAGATGCAGGAGTTCTACCGATGCTGGAAGAGACACTCGGCTTGAGTGATGCCAAGCGAATGCTAGCTGCAGCCGAATCGAAAGCTGAGAGCCTCGGGGTCGCTTATAGCGTGGCGGTCGTCGATGCCGGCGGGCATCTGATCGCGTTCGTTCGGCAGGATCGAGGTCTCATTGGCAGCATCGATCTTGCGATTAAGAAGGCCATTACGGCCAGACTGTTTGACAAAAGCACAGCTTACCTGGCGAGCCTGTCTCAACCGGGTGAACCGCTGTTCGGTATTCATCAGAGTAACCGCGGTGATGTCGTGATTTTCGGGGGCGGAATCCCGGTGGTTCGTGAGGGGCAGGTCATCGGAGCGGTCGGGGCAAGTTCCGGAACCGTGGAACAGGATATCGCCGTCGCCGAGGCTGCGATTGCAGCGCTATCAAACTGAAAGACATCGCTTCAGCCTCGTTCGATTCCTAGAGAGCAAAGGAGAAGCAAGATGAGACAACGATGTTAGCGAGGTCATAGCTTTGACCGCAGCAGGGAAGATCAAGCATACCATCAAGACCCTCGGCTTCGTGCAGATCAATGAGCAACTCGGGCTTCTGAGGGCAAGCGAAATCATCGGCGAGCCGTGCTCAAGTTCTAACAGCCCGTAACTCGTCGATTAGAGGACTGCGGTTTGATTATCGCACTCCGCTTGCCGTGCTGCGCATCCTCGCTGAACCAACGCTCCCTCCAGAGCAAACGATGTTGCGCCCTAAGTCAACCGCGATACTCGTTTCCCTGGGATTTACGAGGATTAACTCGTTCGCGGTTGTGCGGTCAGGCAATATCCAGCAACGAAAGAAGCACTGTCGGATCGTAAGAAGGAAGAACGTGCATGCGCCGTTTTGTCTTTGCTTTGCTGCTCGCTGTCGTCTCAGCGCCACCTATTGCGCGAGCTACGGATGCCGCCGCGCAGCAGGCCCCAGAGATGTACGCTCCCGTCGTCAACGTGCACTACCGGTCAGCCAAAATCCAAGGCTTGAATATTTTCTACCGGGAGGCCGGACCGGCGGACGCGCCCGTCGTGCTCCTGCTTCACGGGTTCCCGACCTCTTCACATATGTTCCGAAATCTCATTCCCCAACTGGCGGATCGATACCACGTTATCGCCCCCGATTATCCCGGCTTTGGGCAATCCGACGCTCCGGATCACAAGGAATTCAAATACGGCTTCGGCCCGTATGCCGACATCGTCGACGAACTGCTGTCCGGTATCGGCGTCAAGAGTTATGCGATGTACGTGATGGATTACGGCGCACCTGTCGGTTATCGGCTTGCACTGAAGCACCCCGATCGCGTCACCGCGTTGATTATTCAAAATGGAAACGCCTATGATGAGGGCCTGCGAGGTGCCTGGGACCCTATCAAGGCCTACTGGGCAGACGGATCAGGTGCACACCGGGATGCGCTGTCCGGCCTGGTGACTCTCGATGCGACCAAGTTCCTATATACCAACGGGATGTCGGACGTCAGCCGCATAAGTCCAGACAATTGGGTTCAGGACCAAGCGCTGCTGGACCGGCCCGGTAACAAAGATATCCAAATGGATCTCTTCTATGACCACCGCACCAACGTGCCGCTCTATCCGGCATTCCAGAAATACTTCCGCGACTATCAGCCGCCGACGCTAATTGTCTGGGGAAAGAACGACAAGGTCTTCTCCGAGGAAGGAGCGCATGCCTACCTTCGGGATCTGCCAAAGGCCGAAATCCACTTGCTCGATTCTGGGCACTTCGCGCTCGAAGACAAGTTGGATGAAATGGTTCCGCTTATTCGCGGCTTCCTGGATCGCGAATTAGCCAAACCATAGATGCGGCCCGGCCTAGCCGGTCCAGTCGCTTTAAGCTCGCGTATGGCGCCTGCCAACGATCAAGATTCGGCATACTCGACTATCAACAAAGGAGAAGGCAATGACAAAGCACGTCCTGTTCATCGTCACTAACGCAGCGGTAATCGGTCCGCACAATCGCCCCACTGGGTTCTTCTTCGCGGAAGTCGCCCACCCGTTCGACGTCCTCGACAAGGCGGGCGTCGCCGTCGAGTTCGCGTCACCGGCTGGCGGATGGACGCCGTTTGACGCCTATGACGAGAAAGACGCCGCGCAGAAAGAGTTTCGCGAGAGCAAGGCTTTCCGCCGATTGAACCGTAGTCGTCGGCTGTTCGAAGTGGACACCGCCGATTATGACGCGATCCTCATTCCTGGAGGTCTGGGGCCGATGGTCGACATTCAGCGCAATCCTCAGGTCCAGAGTGCGATCATGCGCGCTTGGACGACGAATAAGATCGTCAGCGCGGTCTGCCATGGACCGTGCTCGTTGCTTGGCGTTGATCTTGGCGACGGGGTACCGTTCGTGCGCGGCAAAAAGGTTACGGGCTTCTCGAAAAAAGAGGAATATGACTACGCCCGCGAGGATGTGCCGTTCGAGCTTGAAGATGCCCTGACGGGCGAGGGAGCTGTCTATTCGTCTGCGGCGAACTGGGCGCCCCATGTCGTCGTCGATGGTCGCCTCATCACCGGTCAGAATCCGGCTTCCGCTGGACCCCTGGCGCAGGAGTTGCTTGCGGCACTCAAGAAGCACGGGTAATCGAAACGCTAGCTTTCGTTCCTGTTCGAGCCACGACGTCACGGATTTTCTTGAGCCGTCGTAAGGGGTTAGCGGGAGGGGCTTCTCGTGGAGCCAAAATTCATTCGAAGGGCCGCTATCGTCAAGGCGAGCGCTTCGGACGCATCGTCTCTCACGGCCGCAGCACAGGGGATATTGCAAGGGCTAAGGCGCTTGATGCCATGAACTATTGCTTCGGCGACTGCCGTTTCACCCGGCTCGGCAACCGCTGCCTCGCAGCGGCACCCGCAGCCCCTTGCATAAGCTGCTGACGGAGGTACGTTGCGCATACGCGCTCGCGCAATATGGTTGCCGAACTCTTGGTTTCGATGAAGGGAAGTCTTTGGTGAAAGAAAGGGACTTTTCCGAGTTAAGGAACGGCTGGCGGATCGTTTTGGCCGGCCTTATTGGAACGGCTTTCGGCCTGCCTGCCATTCCGTTCTACACAATCGGCGTTTTCGCGCCGATTTTCGCGAGAGAATTCGGCTGGTCGTTCGCAACAATTTTTGGCGGTCTGTCGCTGCTCGCCGCTTCAGTTCTTATTATTGGGCCATTTTTCGCGATGCTGATCGACAAATTCGGAGCGCGCCTGGTGGCATCGGCCTCTCTGCCGTGCCTGGGCTTGAGCTATATGACGCTCGCGGCATCCAACGGCTCGATCGCACAATATTATCTCTCGTGGCTGGCTATTGCGATCTTCGGCCTGGGGGCGACGCCGGTCGTTTTCACGCGGGTGATCAACAGTGTGTTTGAGGAGCGGCGGGGCCTTGCCCTTGGCCTCGCCTTGTCCGGCCCCGGTTTATTTGCCTTTGTGGTGAAGCCGCTCGCCCAATTGTTTATCGAGACCGTCAGTTGGCGTGTCGCAATCCTACTAGTCGGCGCAATGCCGATACTCATAGCGTGTCCGATAGTTCTTTGGGGCTTCGCCGGATTGCACGCCAGGAAGGTTGATGCGGGACTAGTGCGAGTGAATGCTTCGGAAGGCATGACCGTACGCGAGGCCTTTCGCTCGCGCTCCTTTTGGCTTCTGGCCGTCGTTTTCATCCCGATGTCGCTCGCCGTCGCGGCGCCACTTCCCAATATCGAGAACATACTTCGTTCGCTGCGCCTGTCGCCAAGTGAAACCGTTCAGCTCGCCTCGCTTGTCGGAATAGCGGCCGTAGCCGGTCGGCTTCTTGGTGGCGTTCTGGTCGACAGGTTCTGGGCGCCTGCGGTCGGCACGGTCATATTGGCGCTCGGCGCGGTCGCCTGCTTTATCCTTTCGCTGGACGATGCAAGCTTCTTCATGGCTTGCATCGCTGTTTTATTGCTCGGCCTCGTTTCAGGAGTGGAATTCGACCTAATGGCCTATCTGGTTTCCCGCTATCTCGGGATGCGCAGCTACGCCACCATCTACGCAATATTATACGGAATATTCGTGGTAGGCGCCTTCGTGGGGCCAAGCCTGTTTGGCTACGTGTTCGACCGCACGGGCACCTATACAGGCATCCTGAAAGCCTGTGCGCTGCTGCTCATCGGTGGCGCAACAACGGTTCTCTTGCTGGGGCCTTATCCGATCAGGAAAACCCAGAGATTCGCATAGCGCAGCGGGGCCGATCCCGATCATTGTGCCTCAATTCCGTTTTTACGCTGTTAACCAGCCGACCCGCTGTCGCCACCATATCGTCTGCGAAGCTCCTTAGATGGCCGACTTCGGTCCGCGATCTAATGCAGCACTAAAATGCGCAGCCACCGCATGTCGTGACTGGCCGTTGTCAACAAAGCTGGCAATGCACTCCGGCAGATCAAGTGAATAGGTTTCGGTCATTGCAAATCACCTCCGAACGAAGCGGATCACGAAATGCGATCGGCAAGAATCCCAAACGATTCAATCTGAATGTCCGACGCTTTAGTGCCTCCAGGATTTTGTCGGAGAGCTTCGAGAAGTTGACGTGCCTTCATCACGCTCACGCAGGGTACCTGGTCATCGAACTGGGCGCAGACGGGCGACAGCAGCTCGGCCGCCGCCGCGTGCCGGTCGGCTTCCGCCCATAGCTCCGCTAGCGCCGTCGACGCGCGAAGCCGGAAGAAGAGCGCACCGCTTTCCCTTGCCGTCTCTATGGCGAGCTGCAGGGTTTCAGAGGCGCCGGGCAAATCGCCGTCCAGTCGCTGCAGCAGCATTCCACGCACGCGCAGCAGTTCCGGTCGGGACCATTGCTCGCTCTGCCGGTCGGCGCGGTCGAAGGCGGCGCTTAGGCTGTCGCGGGCAAGCGCGGTGCGTCCGCCGCGCAATGCGGCTTCGGCGAGCATGGTGAGATAGAATGGTACCCGCACGAGGAAGTTGTTGGCGATGAGCTGCTCGATGGCGAGATGCATGGTGTCAACCCCTTCGGGGTCACCGTCCATGCTCGCAACGGCGCCATCGTAGAAACGGCAGACTGGGTTCCAGATCGGGATCTCCCGTAGTGCGAGATTGCGTGCAAGCGCCTCGACATGTAGGCGTGCGATCCTCGCCTCTCCTGACCACAGGGCGATAGGCAGGGCCGCCTGCGCCAGAGCGTTGGAATGCGAGACCGCATGCTCGAGCACGAGGCTATGGTCGAGAGCATCCTTTAATGCCACCGTCGCCTCGCCGCGATCTCCCGCTACCCAGGCCGTCATCGCCAATGCCACCCGGATCGACACGAACCGGTCCACTTGGAAGCGGGCAACACCGGAGCGCTTCGCGGTGGTCGCGTGATCGTATGCAAGCCGCTTCAGGTCATTATGCGCACGCCGGACATCGCCACGATAGAAGAGGGCCGTCAACCTGACCCGTTCTCCCTCGGCGACAGCCTGCCGTTCATCCTCTCGGCCGGCGAGTTGGGCGAACTCTTCAAGCGTCGCGATCGCCTGCCGATGCCGCCCGGTGAAAGTTTGCAATATGCCATAACCCCATAAGGTGCGAAGCTGATAGTCGACATTCCCGATCACCCGCGCCAGCCCGTTGGCTTGCGTCCACGCCGCGTCGGCTTCGGGACCGAAATGATCGGAGAAATTGAGGCCTGAGGCATATGACGCGATGAGCTTCATGTTGACAGCGGCGTCGCAGCGCGACAGGGCATCCGCGCATTGCAGCGCCCGCTCCACACATCGCCGGCTTTCGGCGACGGTCGACAACTCGTCCCACAGCGGAATTGCAGCCGCAGTGAGGCGAACGCCGACCTCTGGCTGTGCGCCGTCGCCGAGAGCCCAGTTGATCGCCTCGCGCAAATCGTTCGCTCGCTGTGCGTAGCGAGCGGTCCAATCGTTCCTTGGTCTCCAAAGCCACTCCGCCTCGGCTTGCTCGAAAAGCCTGAGAAGATATCGCGCGTGGCTCGATCGGACTTGAGCAGCTTCTCCACTCCTGTCCAGCCGCTCGGCGGCGAAACTACGGGTACTATCGAGCAGGCGATAGCGTAACCCCTCGGTGTCGTGCGCGGCCGACAAGAGCGATTTGGCCGCGAGGCTTTCCGTGCAAGTCACGATGTCCTCTATGCTTCGGCCGAGCCCACCCGCGACTCCGATGACATCGGAGAAAGAAAAGCTTGCCGAAAAAACCGATAGAAGGCGCAGAAGCTGGGCCTCGTCCTTGGACAGAAGCCGATAGCTCCAGTCCAAGGTGGCGAGCAAGGTCTGGTGCCGTGGCGGAGTACCGACGGAACTGGCGACAAGTGGCTCGAAACTGTGTTCGAGAAGAATGAGCAGGGTTGTCGGCTTCAAAACCGGAAGCTGCGACGCGGCAAGTTCAATTGCAAGCGCAATTCCGTCCAGACGTCGGCAGATGGCCGCCACCACGGGTGCGCTGGCGTCATCAAGTTCGTACCCGGCCTCGTTTGCGCATTGAACAAAGAGCTGCACGGCGGGGAACATCAGGGCCGCTGTTCGGTCTTTTCCGCTGTGCTCATCTGGATATGAGAGCGGAGACAAGCGATAGACACTCTCCGACCGCGATCGAAGCGGTTCGCGGCTCGTGGCGATAATGTGAAGACCGGGAAGCGCAAGCGTAAGGTGTTCCGCGATCGCCGAAGCGGTGCTGAGAACATGTTCGCAGTTGTCGAGCACGAGCAGTATTTCGTGCCCCCGCAATGCCTCGACGATCCCGGCAAGCGTATTTGACCATTTGCCGCCGATTCCGAGCGCGGCCGCTATCGTCACGTCGACAAGCTGAGGATCGCCGATGACGGCAAGATCCACGAAACAAACACCCTCCCGATAGTGGTCCCGGAGGCTTTTTGCCACCGCGACGGCAACAGTCGTCTTTCCGACCCCCGCTTGTCCGACAACCGTCAATAGGCGGCTTTTTGGAAGCCTCGCGCCGAGCTCCGCAACGATGTCGTCGCGACCGACGACATGCGGCAGGCGAGGCAATTCGCGGGTGAAAGCCTTGACCGGATCGAAGGAGTGTTGCTTCCGGTCTCCGCCATAGGTGCGGACGGGCGCAACGAAGCGATAGCCGCGCCCGGTCACGGTGGCGATGTACGACAGGCCTGAAGCGTCCCTTGAAAGGGCACGGCGCAGCGCGGCGATGTTGACTTTCAGGTTGCTCTCATGAACAAAGGTGTCCGGCCAAGCGAAGCTCATAAGCTCGTTCTTGCCGACGACTTGCCCCGAGTGGCTGATGAGCTTGTGGAGCAAATCGAGAGCCCGGCTTCCTACGCGTACCGGGTTGCCCCCAAGCATAAGCAGTTGCCGGTCCGGAATGAACCGATAGTCTCCAAAGCAATATGTCTTGCCGTCTGATTCCATACACCTCAAATGACTCCGCCATGAACGTGCTGTTCTGACTTGCGCCGAACTTCGTTCGGCCTGGCGTATCCAAGGCTCAAATCTAAAACTTGGCACGTATGAGCGAATCTAGCCGCATTTTGCGCAAACGTCACCTATGCGTGTGTTTGCCACGTATGTCGAGCCATGCAGAGCGTCCACGAGAAATTAAGTTCCATAAATCTGATTATGCATTTTTTACTAAGTTATTGATGTTCAATCTTTTTATGACAATTTCTGACAAGAGGCGCAGCGCAATCAACACCCCCCTCGGCAAACCTCAAGCCGAGGTCGGCACCAACGCCGACCTCGGGAATCACAAGGCTTTTAGAATTGAATACTGGAGGTGCGGATATCCGATTGACAAAAAGGGATATCTACCGGTGGCTATTCAGCCCTTGCTCAGAAGACATCATCCTTCTCTTGGATCCACGCGACAGACAGTAAATCGCGCCGCCATCAAAACATCCTTTCGACACAAGAAGGCTTTCCGGCAAGGTTATCCCACGTCACTTGTTGAGCGCATCTTTCAGAGCTTTGGCGGGCTGAAAGGTTAGCTTTCTTGCCGCGGCCACTTTGATGGTTGCTCCGGTTCCTGGGTTCCGGGCCTCGCGTTCCGGCGTATCCTTGATCTTAAACTTGCCAAATCCCGGGATGGACGTCTCGGCGCCGGCTACCGCGGCCGCGGTGATGGATGCGAATACAGCCTCGACGATAGACTTGCTCTGCGCCTTGGTGAGGCTGTGCTCTGCTGCGATTTTATCCACAATTTCGTTGGTGGTGGTCATGATGGTCCCCTTGTTGAACACGGGGGATAGCTTCCACTCCAATCGCTTTCTGTCACCCAGCTGAATCATCGGAAAGGCTGCAAATGCCCCTATTTCCACAGGATCCGACAGGCCGATAGTCTTTGGTGCGCTTCCGACGCGCCAGTTCGAGGAAGTGTGTGGCCGCTTCATGTTCGGTTGCGAACATCTCGGTCATTTCGCCACCGCGTTTGCCGATCCTTCCTCAGGCGCGCATCACAGCGACCTCCCCAAACAGCGTTGGTTGAATGGAAAGCAGATAGTTGCGCGTCATGTCCCGGCCGTCTCCCAACGGTCTCGGGCTGCCCAAATAGCATATGAAACCCGCTAGATGGCAAGATAACTCCGGCTGTCGCTAATTCATTCATGAGTTGCATTTGGCTTTTTCAATGACAGATCGACCGCGGCAATGCCTATCCCGCATTAGATTCAAACGCTCACCCGCAACATCATTCGCACTTTTAGTGAGAGCTCATCGAGAGTCGCCATGACGCGGTTCATCTGCGACAGCTTGGAAGCATGGTTTGGAGCATATCTGATGACGTGATGCTCATCGCTTTCGGACAGAACTACCAGATGCGCCATCGTACGCTTTCGCAGCACGAGGCCAGCTTCCGATGCAATTTGCGCCTGCTCGCCGAGATCGTGCCGAAGGCCGCGGATCTTCCTCGGGTCCACGCCTTTGGCAAGTAAAAATGCATTCAAATAGAGCTCCATCGCATGGAGTGCCAGAAGCCGCCGCGGAAGCTGGTTGGGCTTAGCCAAGCCCTTGCCGAGCCTGTTGGCTGCACCCTGGTACTGCGTCGCCAAGTTTAGGGTGTCTCGCACACTCACTGAGTTGCCATCGCATGGAGGTCCATTGCGTGATTTCGGCCGGCATTTCTCCAGAATGCGAATAAGATCCTTCAGCATTGTCCGAAGCTCGGGCCACGGTGCAGTTTTGAGCTTCAAGCCGGGATCGTGCATGACGATCAGGCAATGGAGCTTTGCGGTGACTTCGGTCAGCGAAGAGGGCCGTGTGATCCACATGACACGCCCGGATATCCCAGCCCGTTCCGCGAGTTCTTGTTCTCGGGCGACGAACGCGCTGTATCCCAAACGCCGATCCGCTTCTTTCCATCGTTTCCGGCGCCGACGAAGCTCGGCTCGCGCCTGAGACAAGTGTTTGGCATTTAACTGAGAGGCTATTCGATTGATTTCGACAAAAGAGTGAACCTCGACCGCGTCATCCTCTCCGACAGTCGGCAGCATCACGGCCGGAAGACCCCCAGCCTCGTTGAGCAATTCCATCTCGATCTTTTCCCTAAGCCGGGCGGCCCTGACGCGTTGCAGATGGCATGCATACCAGCGAGGCCACATTTCTCTGACGGGCGTAGGACCACTCTCCCTTCGCTGCGGAGTTTCCGCGATCAGTGCGCTTAGCTGGTGCGCGGCGACGGAAAGCAGGTTTCGGCGATCGATGGTTGGAGGCAGGCCTTCGCACGTCCCGTGCTCACGGTTTTCTTTTCCGCGCGAAATTGCAGGCAAAGTTCTGCTATTCTCAGAATCAGCCATGATCCGAGCTCCCTGAAGCTTGAATTGTGGTCAGGCCATGTAGGTTGTCGCAAGCAACCTGCATGGCCGTTTAAAACCTTCGCGGATAGTTTGAATCATACAAAGATTATGTCAAGGTTATAATGTTGACTGCCGATCAAATTCGAATGGCGCGGGCTGCTCTGAAGTGGGGCGTTCGCGATTTGGCAAGCCGGGCCAACATTACGGCGGCCACTGTAACCCGGATCGAGGCCGGTCGCCCGGGGTACGCCGCTACGTTGGAGGCCATTCGAAAAGCATTCGAGGCCGCTGGCATCGAGTTTATTCCCGAGAATGGGGGCGGCGTCGGTGTCCGCTTTTCCAAACCAAGAGATTGAACTGGCGCGGGTGGTGTCGGTAGCATTGCCCTGGGCAAATCGGAAGCGGAGAAAAC
>NZ_JAAZQI010000035.1:0-37353 GCF_012275345.1 Rhizobium sp. SG570
GCACGCCCGAAATCCGTCCGCTGCAAAACCGTCACCGCGTAGCCAGAGCATCAAAGACAGAAATCCGTTCTTTCAGCGACCGATGCACCAACGCTATGGCACGATAATGAGCTTTTGATAACGGGTTTGGTTTCTTTGCTTCCGGGCTACTCTATAAACTAAAGGCCGTATTGTATATCCGCTTTCCATCAAGCATTGGACAAACATCGACTCGCGCTCGTGGGGCAGGACAAGAGCAGATTCTGCATCTAGAGCAGATCTTGTTCATTCCGGGTCATATCCAGCGGCCCTGAAGTAGTTTGCGCATTCAGCCGGAGTGAAGCGGGGTAGCAGAGCGCCGACTGCGTCCCACAGGGCGTCGATCTTTCGCTCTGCCCGGCCTCGCAACATGGCTTTCAGTTTGGAGAATGCGTTCTCGATGGGGTTAAAGTCTGGGCTATAGGGCGGCAGGAACATGAGTTTGGCGCCGGCGCGCTCGATGGCATCGCGCACGCCGGATGTCTTGTGGGCCGGCAAGTTGTCCATGACGACAACGTCCCCCACCCGCAGGGTCGGCAGCAACACCTGCTCGACATAAGCCAGGAAGACGTTACCGTTCATCGCTCCATCGTAGACAAACGGCGCAGTCATTCCGGTGAGGCGCAACGCGCCGGTAAATGTCGTTGTTTTCCAATGGCCGTGCGGAACACCGGCTCGGCAACGCTCGCCTCGAAGTGCACGCCCGCGTAGACGGGCCATCTTCGTCGAGAGGCCGGGGTGAGTAGGCCGGAGGGATTTCACCAGCCGGCCTCTCGCAGAACGGTGCGTGAACCTCTCGATTCACACCGCTCCCATCAGGTAAACGTGTTCGTTCCGAACGCCTTCCAATGTACGAATAGCCCCGGACTTTCTCGTGCCAGCTTTCGCAAGAAGAGACTGGCCCGTGTCTTATGGGACTGAAAGCGTTTGAACTTTCGCCTGATCCAGGCTCTGAGCTTCATGTTAACGTAATCAGCCAGAGTGGATAGGGTCGAACGGCTGAACCGGCCATAGTAGGCAATCCATCCCCGAAGGAGTGGATTGAGTTGTTTGGCAATTTCGGCCAGCGTCCCCGGCGTCTGCCGCGGGATGTTCAAGCTTTTGATCTTTGCCCGCATCGATTTAAGCGCCGTGGGACTAACCGCTGGCGTGTAGCCACAGAAGAATTCGTCCCGCTGTGTATTCGCCACCCGTCGCGGGCGGAACTGATATCCGAGAAAGTCGAATGCGACATTCGGATATGTTCCCCGGCGCCGTTGATCCTTGCAGTAAACGATCTTGGTCTTTGTCGGATGCATCTGCAGTCCGCACGCCGCCAAGCGAGAACTCAGCTCCACCTTGAGGGCTTCGGCTTGTTGTTCGCTCTGGCAGTGAACAAGACCATCGTCGGCATATCGACACCATGGTAGGTCGGTATGCGTCCGCGTCATCCACAAATCAAATGCATAGTGCATGAAGAGATTTGCGAGGCAGGGGCTGACAACACCTCCTTGCGGGGTGCCGCATGTTCGCGCAACGACCTCACCATTCTTCTCCATCGGCGCCGCGCAGCCATCTTTCGATGTAGAGCAGAGCCCACTTGCATGTGACGTGCTTCCTGACCGCCTTCAGCAAAAAATCGTGCGGAAGATTGTCGAACAGTCCTTTGATGTCAAATTCAAGCACCCAATCGTACTTCCAGCACCGCTGACGCGTCACGCCGACGGCATCCAGGGCCGATTTTCCCGGCCTGTAACCGTAGGAGTCCGGAAGAAAGAGGGAGTCCAAATCCGGCTCAATCATCTGTTTGACCACCATCTGCGCGATCCGGTCGCTGACCGTGGGCACACCCAAAACCCTCTCGCCTCCAGCCTTCTTTGGAATGGAGACGGCACGCACCGGTGGCGGAAAGTAGGCTCCGGACGACATCCGATTCCAGATCTTGTAGAGATTTCTCGCAAGGTAGCGGGCTTTGCCGCCTTTGCCACGCGTGATGTGGATCACCATCCTTGAGCTGTCGATATCGTTGACGTGAAGACCACAGACCTCCGAGACTCTGAGACCGGCGGCATAAGCTGTTGTCAGAGCCACCCGCGCCTTCAGGCTGGAGACAGCTTGCAGAAATTCGACGACCTCGTCGCTGGAAAGAACAACCGGCAACTGGCGAGGCTCGCGCGCATATGGAATATGCTCCGGGATTGTATCCTGGCCGAGCGTTACGCCATAGAGGAACCGGAGTGCGCAGACGATCTGGTTCAATCCCGACCAGGAGATGCCCTTCGACACGAGGTGAACCTGGAAGGCATGGATATCGTCAAGGCCCAGCCGATCAGGCGATCGGCCAAAATAGCGGCTAAACTTTGCGACTGCATAAAGATAGGATTGCTGCGTGGCCGGAGATAGATTGCGGACTGTCATGTCCTCGATCATCCGGCGACGCAGAGGGCTCATCTCGGCCATCTGGATCTCCTGTCTGAAGGGTGGGTTTGCAACACCCAAATCCTCTCAGACAGGAGGCATCTCTCAAAGCGGGCACCAATTGCCGCGATTAGCGGCTTAGTTCAATCCCTTCCGATTCAGCTAAAAGCAGAAACGCTCTAGCTTGCCAGTTCACTCCACACAACATCGCAAGCGTTTCGCACCTCCTGCACTGTGGCCGGCGCGCGCAGATTGAAGAGGGCGCTGTGTTTGCGCTCCACTCTCGATGCCCTTACAGCATCCTTGATTGCGAAGAACACCGAGTTTGCCAGCACCAGTGGCGGCTCCCCCACTTCCTTTGCGGAAAAGACCCCTTGGTCGTCCGGGGGAATGTTGACCACGGATGGATCGTTTCGCGGGAAAAGCGACACATTGAACTCGAGAGGGATCGTGACATGCGCTGGGATCTTATAGCGCCAGGTGTTGGTGGTGTTCAGATGTCCTTTTTCATTCGGACCCGCGTCGTCCATTTGGGTCACGAGATTTTCGGTTAGAAGGAAGCCGATCCCCTGGACGAAGGCGCCTTCGACCTGTCCGACATCAAGTGCAGGATTGAGGCTCCAACCCACGTCATAGACGACGTCGGAACGTAGGATCGTTGTCTCGCCCGTGAGAATGTCCACCTCGACCACCGAACAGGCGGCAGAATAGGTGAAGCCGACAAATTGGTTCTGCACGTCGGTAACGGTGGAAACGTGGGCTCTCGTGATGCCGGGTATATCGTTCTGCTCATCCGGTTGCTTGAACCGCAAGACAGGCATGTCGAACTCGCCATGTTCGATATTGGCGTTGAACGTGGCGGTCAGCGGCAGTCGGTTCGCATATGCTAAATTGACGAGGTTCTGCCAGATCAATTTGACCCCTTGCGCTGTTTTCACCTGCGTATTCCAACCGTCCTGTCCGTAGTTCCAGAAATCGACGCCGTTATCCTTACACCAGTCGTTTCCGTTGTCCTTGAGCAATTGATATCCGAATTCATGCAGCTGCTGCCTTAGCTGCTCACAGGTACGTTTGACGGCCTCCGCGCTATAGGGTGTGCCGGTAGACGCACCGCTGCTGCTCGTATTGGGGGTCGTATCTGTCTGAGGCGATTCGACGTGAACGAGCGTTTGAGGAATATTCAGCACATAGGCTGCAACCTGCCTTACTTGGGTGAGTAGTCCTTGTCCCATGTCGACGCCGCCCTGGTGAACGACGACAGACCCGTCCGCCTGGTTGACGACAACAATGGCTGAAGACTGCTTCAACTGCTCGAAGTTATATCCGGATCCATATTTGACCGGGATCAGCGCGATGCCCCGTTTGCGCCATTTGCTCTGTGCGTTAAAAGCTTGGACCTTTGCAAGCTGATCATCAAAATTGGCCTTATGCTTCAGGTAGCGCCAGACCTCGCTCATATAGCAGGCGGTCAGGGTCTGGCCGTAGGGCGTCACATCACCGCGTTGATAGAAGTTTTTCTCGCGCAGATCCTCCGCGCGCATATTCAAGGCTGCCGCAGCATCGTCGATCAGATTTTCCACGATGTTTGTGGCCTGGATGTCGCCAAAGGCCCGCATCGCGGTGTTGGGAGACGTGTTCGTTCTGCAGACATCGATCTGACTTAGAAAGTTGTCGATCATATATGCATTATCGATGCGGGTCTGAATGCAATTGGTGACGATAAAGGAGCAATCGTAATAGGCGCCGCCATCGGCCCACATCGTTAGCTGCATGCCTTTGATGACGCCCTTGTCGTCTGATCGCACCGATCCGTCGTCGACTGCAATTTCTCCGACCCCATAAAGTGCATGCCGCTTGCCGATCATGGCCGTGTCTTCGTCGCGGGGCATCGCAAGGCGCACCGGAGCGTCCACTACCGCTGCGGCAACGGCAGTGGGTCCCGTGGTAAAACGAGCCTGCTCGGTCTTGCCCCCGAACGCACCTCCCAGTAGCCGGGTCTGAATCTTGACCTTATTGTATTGCTTCCCGAGAGCCGACGAGACAGTCTGATGCATCTCCATCGGGCTCTGAGTGGAAGAGTTGACGACGATACGCCCTTCGTCTGCCGGAATGGCGAGGCAGGCCTGCGTTTCCATATAGAAGTGCGCCTGGCCGCCGGTTTTCTGGTTGTTGACGAGGTGAAGGCAGTTCGCCCCATCAATGGTTTTCGTGTCGGTCGTGGGAGCGGCATCGAAATCGGCTGGAGCAGCTGGCGGCCCTGCCCAGTCCATCCGGCTCCGAAGACGCCTGACTTGCCAGATATGGCAGAGATAGGGGACCGCCATGGGCGTATCAGGGAAGACGCTTCCCTTCTGGATTGCGTCCTCCAGAGCCAGGATCGGGTTTTGCCAGCTTGCGTCCCAAGCTCCGCCCCAGTCGATCGGCATGTAGGCCAGACACTTGGCCGAGACATACTCAGCGATCAGGTTTGCATCCTGTTCCGTTTCGGCAAGGACAAGCGCGATCGCCTGACCTGCGTAGAGCACCTCGTCGATCGCGAACAATGGCTGATCGCCGCCCATGCCTTGAAAGTTGGCAGACTGTATGGGGACGTCCGTGTAGGTTATCAGGCGTCGGAAAGCCGGGAATGTTGCCGCCAGCTGGTCGCTCAGTTCTTCGGCCGTGACCGTTGCGTTGACCCACTGGAAATTGAATTCCGCCAAGGCGCTTCGGCTTTGAACGAAGGCAGCGTGCAACGTGCCATGAGGATATGCGAGTTCATGCGTATAGTGTGTCCGGCCTGAACATTGCTCGAGCGCGGTGGCTTTGATGTAAGGCTGGCCCACTGGCGCCTTATAATCCTGCGCCGCGTAATCCTGATGGCCGCCGCTGACAGGCCAGGTCCCCCAGGTGATTTCACCGGCCGATGCGAGTTCGGGGGGGATCGAGACCCCAATTTTCTGGAGCAACGCGATCCCGGCCTTGAAAAACATGCCTACGATAAGCTGAACCTTGAATTCGGTCGTGAATCCTTCATCCGTCGTACCCAGCATTCTCGCCTGCGCTGCCTGTCCGAGAGCATTTGTCGCTGCGACATATAAATTCGAGCATGTGGCCGAGAGGGTTGCGAGGGTTAGACCGGCAATCCCGGTAAACGCACTGAAAACCGCTCCATCCGGCGTCCAGATGGCGCCGTCGACTCCGCCGAAATGGGCGGAGGTCGTCATGTTCTGGAAGACGTCCCAGTCGAAAGCGATACTGGAATTTATAATAGAATGGGAGTTCACTTCTCTCAGCGCCGTTTTTTGAGCGACAACGATGTGGCGATCCCGATAGGAAAGTGCCAATGGGACGGTAATTCCTGAAATAATAAGATCGTCCGGAGATTGGTGCCCGTTGGCGACACCATCAAAGATATTCTTTAGAACGGTGTTCGGACTCCATATCCATTTGCCGCCGGTATAATTATAGACATCAATAGTGCAGGACATGGCATCATTGTACACAGCGGTGGCCAGATCCGAGGGGAATGGATCTCCGGTGCCGTTGGCAATGTGATGCAGATAGAGCATCAAATTACCGCCGATGGTGGCGACGTTACGCACTATGCGGCCCGCGGTTCGCTTCAACATGTAAAAGATCGGATCGCTGAGAGCCTCATCGGATCTGCCGGCGGTATCATAAATCGCCTGGATAGCATCGATGACCTGACTGTATGTTGCGCCCGCCGGCATATACAAATTACCGGCGCTGTTGCTTATGTCGTGATGCAGTTCGGTGACGCCCGCCAAATCTATGAAAGCGTCAACCTCCGCCTCGGCGAATTCGGTCTTGTAGATACCGTAAGAGGTGCCCCCATGGATGAAGCGGACTTTCTTTGACTGGTTCCTGAGAATGAGGTCGATGGTCTCGACATCCGCCATGCTCGAAGGCGCGAACCATTCTATGCCGGTTCCCTCGATCCAGAGCGGCGGCCCGGACAAGGGTGTCCCCGGAACAGGAAGGGTCATGGTCTTAGGCACGTTGCTCGGCGGGTTGTCCTGGAGGCATTTCATGCGGTTTTCATCGTCCGCTGCGTCCCAATCGCTCGCCCATGTTTCCATTGCGGTGAGGATCGGTCTGTAGCCCGTGCAGCGGCACAGATTGCCGTCGAAGATCTCCTCGATCTTTTTTTTCGTAGCCTGCGGATTGTTGGCAATGAACTCGGACATGTTCATCACGAAGCCGACACTGCAATAGCCGCATTGACTGCCGTTGTTCGTTGCGAGCGAATAAGCGACTGGATTGACATGCGATCCATCCGGTGAGACGTCGGCACCTGCTGTCTTCACCTCTTCGAGCAGGTTGAGCGGCAAAGGCGCATTGAATGGCGGTGCGAAGCGGGAGGCAGTCGGATGATGTGCCGGATAGGCCGCAATATCTGTCGGCAATCCGCCCGTTCCTTCGATCGTCGTGATTGCCATTCCATTCAGCGAGCAGAGCCTGCGCAGACAGGAATTGATGGCGCGACTTCTAACATGACCGCTTGGCCAATCTGACAGAATGACCGTGCAGCCGCCGCACCCACCTTGACCGCAGGGCTTCTTGGTGCCGGTTAGCCGTACCTCGGGCGAGCGCAGATAGTCGACGAGCAGGGCAGACGGAGATGGATTTTCGATCACCACCGTCTCGCCGTTAAGATAGAATTGCAAAGTGGAATTCGGGTTCGGCATTTGCTATCTCCTGGCTGATTTCGACGATTAGACGGCTATTCTGGCCGCGACGATGCACTTCCCTCGAGTGATAGTTGTTATGGCTTGGCTTTCGGCAGGTCCGTCAGTTCAGCGGTATGGCGTTCTGATGCTTGTCCTGTTGGTAAAGCGTTGAAAGGCAAGCGTACTCGTCTGTTATTGCCGCCGCGCGCGCTTCAAAATGCGAGCGAACCGTTTCGTCCGAAACGGCGATCATGTCGCGAATAAATCGGCTCTGCCAGAAGGCGTTCTTGCGCCGGTATTTTCCGGGATTTAATCCAAAAACTTCCTTCAAGATCTTCAGGTCATGAGGAATGCCAAATGCATCGCGGGAATCCTCGTGAGTAAAAAACGAATAGAAGTTATCGAATCCCGCCCAGGTGATCGCCGAAAGACACATCGGGCAAGGCTCGTGCGTGGACAGAAAGATCAGATCCTTAGTGGATGGCCTTCCTGGCGCCGGCTGTTCGGAAAACCGCTTCAGGGTATGAATCTCGCCGTGCCAAAGTGGATTTTCCGTCTCATTGTTCGTTTCCGCCAGGACGACGGAGAAGTCGTCTTTTTTCAACAAGGCGGCACCGAAGATCTTGTTGCCACGCGACACGCCCTGCTGCGTCAGAGGCAGAATATGATCTTCCAATGTGGTCAGAAGAGCGTTCAAAAGCAGATCGTCATTTCCTGGCGCATTCATCGCTTGAAGTCCCTTCACAATGCCGGAAGGCAAGGGATGTGCGTTCCGACCAACATGCCAAGCACGCGATTGGCGTCCACGCTGACCGCAATCTTTTGGTCGGGAGCCATATCCCATTCGCCGGGTGGATAGGGTATTCCCCAGTCACGTTGGATCGTCTGCCCGACCGCGACCCCGTCCGTTGCCACACGGACCGGTCCTGAGCGCACCTCAAACAGCGATGGATCGACCACGTAGACCGCAGCGGTGGAATCATGAACGTAATAGCCGTCAATTCCGAACTGGGCATGAAATGCGCGATACCCTCTTGACGTATCGACGATGAAGCGTCCCGCCTCACCGCCATGGGCGGCCAGCCGATCAAGCTCCGCCGGCCCCATGACAATCTGCCGGGTGACATCGAGGCCGATTGCGGTAACAGGCCATGCTGCACCGAAGACCTCGTCGGCCGCCAGAGGATCTCCGATCATGTTTGCCTCCGCAACGGGTGTCACGTTGCCATTGTGTCCGGCAAGCGAAAATGCACCGCCCATGATGACGACGTTCCTGACCAGGGAGGCGATGTC
Source organism: Rhizobium sp. SG570 (assembly GCF_012275345.1). NCBI lineage: Bacteria > Pseudomonadati > Pseudomonadota > Alphaproteobacteria > Hyphomicrobiales > Rhizobiaceae > Rhizobium > Rhizobium sp. SG570. The sequence goes on from NZ_JAAZQI010000035.1 coordinate 8,382, forward strand.
TGGCGCCTCCCGCAGGGCAAGAGCGAGGTTCGTCATTCGTCCGACTGCCAGGAGCGTGATCTCACCCGGATTTGCGCGCACCATGTCGATAATGAATCGATGCGCCGCGCGCGCATCCGGCTCGGGTAAACCGGATTGGTCCACAACAATATCGCCGATCCCGTTCTGGCCATGAACATGAACCGGCGGTAAGCTGGCCTCGCCACTGAGCGAAGCGCCCGCGCCGCGCGCAACCGGTGCGGAAATGGCAAAGCGTTTCTTCAGATACAGGGCGTTGCGCGTGACCGTATCGATGTCCGCATTCCCGAAAACCGTGGTAATGCCAAGCAATGTCACGGATGGGTAGGCGTTGAGAAACAGAAGTGCTGCCGCATCATCGACGCCGGGGTCAGTGTCGAAGATGACTTTGAGCGATCTGCTCCGCGCGGGGTTTTCTGCACTCAACATCGTCGTCATGCTTTCGCCAGGAGCGTCGGAAAGAAATGTTTCTTGCCGGCTTCAGCCTTCTTTGCGTCCCAGCCGGCGAGAATGACCACCGCGCGACTGGCAACGGCGCAGCATCTCTTGATCGATTCAGCGGAATCTTCGCGTTCGCGTGTGATTCGATTGGCGCCGACGGAGCAAATCATCCCGCCGCGAAACCCGAACAATTGCGCCAGTGTAAATATGGTTGCTGCTTCCATTTCGAAGTTGGCGACCTTTGCCTTCTGCAAGTCATCGATGACATGGTCCATTCTCGATTGCCGGAAGCCGCCCGGCATCGGATTGACTTCGCCGGCATAGAAGCTGTCGACGCTGGCGGCGAGGCCGACATGATAGCGTTCGCCCATATCTTCGGCCGCCTGGATCAACGCCATCAGCACCTCGTGATCGGCGACCGCCGGATATGATCTGTCGATGTAAGCGTCGACCGTGCCTGAAAGGCGCAGCGCACCGGTGGAGATGACGAGGTCACCGGGTTTGATTTCCGGCTGAAGGGCGGCACAGGAACCGACGCGAATGAAGGTGTCAGCGCCGCAATTCGAGAGTTCCACAACGGCGATATCGGTCGAAGGGCCGCCAACGCCATGGGAGCAGGCAGTGATATCGACGCCATCGAGCTTGCCGCGTGCCGTCCGATATTCACGGAAATAGGCTACCTCTTCGTACGTGTCCCAGGAACTTCCAACGACGGGCACGCGGCCGGGATCGCCAGGGGTCAGGACGTAACGAGAAACATCGCCCGGCCTGATCTTCAGGTGCATCTGCAGGCCGCCGGGATGAATGGGTGTATGTTGGATCGTCATGGTTACCTCCTCAAGTGCAGTGTTATTTCGCGGGTATGAATTCGGTCGAATACGTCTTCGAAACGTCGACGCCTGTCTTCAGGTCGCCGAATTCGCGAAGCGTTTTTTCGGTCTCTCCGATCACCGTGCCGTCGAAGGCGCAAGCACCCTTGGCGCGCGAGAAATCGGTGTAGACAAAGCTTTCCTGCAGTTCGATCTGCTTGGTTTGTTGCACCGGATTGAGCTGGTTGTTGAGGCCGACGATGGCCTTCACGGCCTCGTCCTTGTGGGCGTAGGCGTAGTCATAGCCCTTCTGTGTCGCGGCAACGAAACGCTTGACCAAATCCGGATTGCCATCGACGGTCTTGCGGGCCGCAAAGATCACCTCGGCATAGGTGCTGACACCAAAATCGGAGGGCAATAGCGACGATGTCTTGTGTCCCTGCAGGTCGAGAGCCACCGCTTCGTTGATAACAAAATCTGTCCTGGCGTCGACGGAGCCGTTGACCAGGAGCTGGTCGCTTGGCGACACGACCAGCTTGATCTTTTCGAGTGGCACGCCCGCCTTGGCGAGCATCGCTTTGGTCAACGTCCACGGACCGCCTTCCGTATAGGCGAGCGTCTTGCCGATCAGGTCCGCGGGCTTCTTGATGTCGCTCTTCTCCAGTGAGACTACGCCGGCCGGATGGCGCTGGAAGCATGCTGCGACCATGACGAGATCCATGCCTTTGGCGTCGCCCAGCAGAATCTGCCCGACATCGTTCGTTCCGAACGTATTTGCGCCTGAAGCCACAAGGGCCGTCGAGTTCAGATTGGGGCCACCTGGCATGATGTCGACGTTCAGGTCGGCATCGGTGTAGAAGCCCTTCTCGCGGGCCATGACGTAACCGGCGGACTGCACGTTGAGCAGCCATGGCAACCGAAGCGAGACCTTGTCGGCCGCAAAAGCTGGCGCCGAAAGATCAATGACGGCGGTCAACGTCAGGGCAGCGGAAAGGGTTTTTGCACCTAATCTCATTGCAAAGTCTCCGAACGGGTTGGGAAATGTTTCAGGCGTCCATGCTGGCTTCGGGCCAGAACAGACTGATTTCTTCGATGATGACGACGAGATAGAACATCAGGATGGTTGCGACGGACGACGCCACGATTGCCGAAAAGAGCATAGCTGCGTCCTGCTGGTAACCGGCCGTGACGATGACGGTGCCGATCCCGAAATTGGCGCCGGTAAACTCCGCCACGATGGCACCGATGACGGCCGTGCTGGAACTCACCTTGGCCGCCGCGAAAATATAGGGAAGGGCGGCGTAGAACCGAGCGTGGCGAAAGGTTTGCGCCTTGGTTGCGCCAATGACGGAAAGAAACTCCAAGCCTTGCCGATCGACAGTGCGTAGTCCTTTTACGGTGTTGACCAGGGTTGGGAAAAAACATGCGATGGCCGCGATCGCCACCTTGGGCGGCAGGCCAAATCCGAGCCAGATGGTGAGGAGCGGAGCGATGGCAAGGATGGGGATCGCCTTCAAGGTGATCGCCCATGGGAAAAGTGCCCGCTCGGCCGCTTTCGAATAGAGGAAGAGGACGGCAAGCGAGACCGCAAAAGCCGTGCCGATGATGAAGCCGAGAACCGCCGCAGCCATGGTCCAGGCGAGGTTCTGCACCAGCATGTCGCGTGCTTCCCATATTTTCACGCCGATGGCACTCGGGGCGGGAAGCAGGTAGCTCGGGATGGCGAAGATCTTCACCGCGACCTCCCAGACGACCCCGATTGCAACAAAGAGACCGATAGCTGGTGCCAGATCGATGAGGCGGGAAACGAAGCGGGCGATGGCGACCTGTATGGACGATGCGACGAGATCATTGCTCATGGATCAATGCCTCCAGTTCCTGCATTTGACGCACATAGTCGGGGCTGGCGCGGAGCGCTGGATTGCTGACACGCGGATTGAGAACGGGAACGATCGATTTCACTCGGCCAGGTCGCGGGGCCATGACGACGATCTGATCCGAAAGATAAAGCGCCTCGCTCAGCGAATGGGTGACGAAAACCACCGTCAGGCCGCGTGTTTTCCAGATGCGGATCAATTCGTCATGCATCTCGTGACGCGTGAAATCATCGAGCGCCCCAAACGGCTCGTCCATCAGCAGAATGTCCGGCTCATAGGATAGAGCACGCGCAATCGAGACGCGTTGCCGCATGCCGCCGGAAAGCTGGGCGGGATAGTGATCGGCAAAGGCATCCAGGTGCACGAGATTCAGGAGGTCGAGAACCTTCTCTTTCCGCTCAGCCGGAGAGCCCGAGCCGAGGATCGCCAGAGGAAGTTCCACATTCTGGAAAACCGTCTTCCAGGCAAAGAGGCTGGCGTCCTGGAACACAAAACCGAATTTCTTGCGGCGCTGGTATTCTATGGAGGAAAGGCCATGAACGCGTACCTCGCCCCTTGTCGGTGGAATGAGATTGCTGATGATCCGAAGCAAAGTCGATTTTCCGCACCCGCTTCGTCCGATAATCGAAATGAAGCGATTTTCAGGGATGCGTAAATTGATGTCGACCAGTGCATCGACGGCAGCGCGTTTCCCAGCAAACGACATGGAGACATCGCTAATTTCGATCGCAGTGAGCGCCGCGATTGAGTCCGACAGCGCCTGTTCAATCGAGGGAAAGATCTCCCCCGTCGGTTTGACTAGCATCTCGTTCCCCTGGGTTCTGATTACCTTCAAGCGGGCCGCCGCCCTTTGTTTGGCATCGCTGAATGTGCCTTATTGGCCTTCTCTTCAGTAATTTCGATGATATGTCCGCTAGACGGTCTTGCACCAGCAGATTTATTGGCGCTTGCTGCGCGAATAATTCGCTCACTTGGAGGCTGGCGTGGCTCTTCTGAAGACCTCACTCACTCAATTCGATGCTGCAATCCGGCATGGCTCCATCCGAAAGGCGGCTGAAAGCCTGAACGTCGCATCTTCGGCCATGAACCGCCAACTTCTCCAGCTTGAGCAGGAGATCGGCGCCGAACTGTTCGAACGACTGCCGCGTGGCATTCGGCCGACAGCTGCCGGCGGTGTTCTTCTGAGCTATATTCGTCGTTGGAATAGGGAGGCAGTGCTGGTTAAACAGGAGATTGGCAGCCTCAGTGGCGGCGTGCGCGGAACGATCCGGATTGCTGCAGCAGAGACTTTCACCGAGGACCTGTTGCCGAACGCAATGATGCGGTTGCAGGCGACTTTTCCGCATGTGAACTACACCTTGATCTCAGGCGACAACCAGCGCATTACCAACGAGCTTCTGGCCAAGGAAGCGGATCTCGTGCTCGCCTATGACGTCAGCGATCATGTCCGTGCTGAACGAGTGCATTCGGTCACCGATCCGATCGGTATTATCACCGCCCCAGACCATCCGTTGTCCCGAAAGGACGTTGTGACGCGGGCCGATATTGCGGAATGGGCACTCATAGCGCCGGGCGACGACTGGCTTCGGCATAGTGGGTTGAAGCACATTTTCGAGGGAGAGCAGGCTCCCGGCCGCATCGTCGCTCGTGCGGAACGTCCCGGCATTCTCAAGGCCCTCGTTCGCTCTGGTTTGGGTATCGCATTCCTTTCGCTGCTCGGGGTGGAGAAGGAGGTCTCCGAAGGCAAGCTTGCATGGACCCCGCTTGCTCCCGGCATCATGGAGCCGGCTCGGATTTCGCTCCTGGTGCCGCGTGGTCGGGTACAACCCGTTTATATGATGGAATTCATCGAGATGGTGAAAGGTGAATTGGGTGAGTACACGCGTGCTAATCGTTAGAGTTCTGGGGCTTTGCGAATCTCGACTTGCTCTGCGGCGGCAAGCGTGATGAGCTTCACACCGAGCTTCGCGGAGCGTTGTTCGGCATCCTCGACTTCTCCAAAACGGACGAAGGAGAGTGGCAAAACGGCTGCTTCATGCCGGCGGTTGAAGCCTTCCCTCGTATCCAATTGCAACAAGCATGTTTTAACGGCAGTGTCGGCAGTTCACATCCCATCAAGAGCGGGCATCTCGACAGCGATGCTATACTATGTTCGGGAAAATAGTATAATGAGGATCAGGGTGGGTGGTGACCGGTATTGGAGGAGTTGAGGCGTGGCAGCAGCCAAGCTTGCTTAAAGGTTGTATCTATACTAGATTTGTGAAAACGATATAGAGGCCGCCGTGATTAAGCAGATTGATCTCATGTTCCGCACCATGGTCGCTGAGCTCCAGCAACGGGCATTTGATGATGATTGGGCGGAAGACTTCCCCCCATCGGGTAGATTCGTGCCGGTGGCAGTCGATGGTCGGCGTTATTGGTATTTCGACCAACCCGATGGTGAGGGTGGGCAGAAGCGCCGGTACGTTGGGCCTGCCGACGATCCCTTGATTTCGGAACGGGTCGAAACCTTCAAGGGTGAGAAGTCAGACTTTAAGGCTCGCCGCAAGTTCGTTTCCACGCTAACGCGCGAGGCCGGTTTGATTGCCGCTGATCGCTTTACCGGGGATATCGTACAGGTGCTTGCCAAGGCCGGTCTCTTCCGGTTGCGCGGCGTTCTCATCGGCACGGTCGCTTTTCAATGCTACTCGGCATATCTTGGCATCCGTCTGCCTTCGGCAGCGATCCTAACAGGTGATGCAGACCTAGCCCAGGATTTCGCGATTTCCGCCGAGGTGGCGGATTCGCTGCCGCCGATCCTCGATCTCCTAAAAGGGCTTGATCCGACGTTCCGCGCAGTGCCGCATATCAGCGGCAGCTCTCGATCTCATGCCTTTCGTAATCAAACCGGTTACAGGGTGGAGTTCATGACGACAAACAGGGGAGCCGAAGAATACTCCGACAAACCCGCCAACATGCCCGCTCTCGGTGGCGCGTCAGCCGAACCGCTAAGATTCATGGATTTCTTGATCCGTGATCCCGTTCGTTCGATCCTGCTACATGGTGCCGGTATCTCAGTTGTCATCCCTGATCCTTGCAGGTACGCGGTGCACAAGCTTATCATTGCCGGTCGCCGCCAAAGCGACGCCGGCGGCCAGGCCAAACGGGATAAAGACCTTAGACAGGCAGGAATACTATTCGAAGCCCTGCCGGTCACGGGCCATGGGCCTTCACTGGCTGACGCTCTGGAGGAGGCATGGGATCGCGGGCCCGCTTGGAAGCTGGCGATCTCGGAAGCGGCCGAAACCATGCACAAGGAGTATTGGGACGCTATCAATCGAATGGTTGGCACTCTCAAGCGATAAAGGTTGGGCCTCCTCGAAAAGGCGGGCTCTATGACAACGCTCATTCGCATCAGGTTGCGCTGAGCCTAAGCTTTGTCCGACTCAGCTATCCGTGCCGCTCCGCAGAGCTGCTTCAAAATCTTGGCGGCCAATGCTGCCTTGTCCTGCGGAAAAAAGCGACCATAGTGCTGTCGCACGGCATCAGGTGTACTTACGCGTGAGAAGCGTGCAGGTCGCCAGTTCGTATCCCTTCACATCAAACAGGTCGGTTGTCGTCCTTAAAAATGGCGTCGCAGCCAAGCGCAGGATGACTCCTTTGCGCCCTCATCTCAGTCGTCCAGGCAAACTCCGCCCTTTATGTTTGCCTTGAAACTGCGCAGGAGGTAAGTGTCAGTAATATTTCAAGCTTTTTAGGATAGTCTAATGGTCAGAAATTTTGCCATAGCGGCAATAGTTCTTGCGACAGTCATGTGGGCGACGCCGTCGTTTTCACAAAGCATCGAAATTGGTCCAGGCGGCGTACGGGTTAATCCCGGAATAGAATCGCCACCGCCTCGGGACATGGGTATTACCGAGCGCGAGGCTATTCGCATAGCGCGAAGCCAAGGCTTGGAGGATGTGGACGATGTTGCCCGCAGACGAAACGTCTTTATTATACAGGGCGTCGACCGGGACGGCGATGACATAAAAGTTGTGATTGATCGGCGAACGGGTGACGTTATTTCTGTTGACTGACTGGGTGTAACGGCGCGCAATCATCGGCGCGGATCTCCGCCCGTGACATCAATGGGTTCTGTCGCAAAACGGTATCGAGGTCACGGATGTGGAGCCATGCACTGGGGCTCAGGCGGCAATAAGTTCGAATTGTTCGGCGATGGCACTAGTCGTAACGGCGTTGTCACGTGAACTCGGCATCAGAATTTGCAGCATAGGGATGGCAGCATGACAATGTCTGCCACCAGCTACAAGCGCCATCGTTTCCCACCGCAGATCATCGTGTATGCGGTCTGGCTTCTATTACCGGTTCCCGTTGAGCCTACGTCTGGTCGAGGAAATGCCGATGGAGCGCGACATCGTGGTCTCCTACGAAACGATCCGTCGCTGGGATAAGAAGTTCGGACCCGATTATGCTCTCCGGTTGCACCGCAAGGAGTCTTGCCGCGACGATATTTGGCACCTGGATGAAGGTGTGCCGCGAGGCACCCACAGCAATGTGGGGGCCGAGCTGCACGGAAGATGAGGGTATGGTCCCTCGAAGCCGACCGTCAGGGGTAGGTTTCAAACCACTGCAAGCTGCAACGGTAAAGAGCCGTGGTGGTGAGCGTTGCAGAAAAGGCGGACGTTAGTCCGTCAGGTGAGGTTTAGAGAGACGAGCGCAAGCGAACCGCTGATGACGTGTCGAAAAGTGCAAGATGATGTCGAAACCGGGAGGAATTCGTTAGCCCGGGACAAGTCTGGGGGGCGACCTGATTTCTGCCCAGGCGGCATCCGGCATGAAGGCGGCGTGACTCTTAACCAGGCTTTCGTGTGGAACGCGGGAACCTGTCGCTCCGATGTTAAGGGAGAAACCCAAGCCGGCGGTCCCTGCGAGGGTGAGATTACCGAAGCGGAGCACAGGGGCGGAGCAGCCCGTAGTAGTGCTGAAGGTCCTGTAATGGGGCTGGAGCGAAGGGGCTGCGTTGTTCAGCTCTGGAGCGTGGACAACCGGCGACGGGAGGATCCGCGTGGATAGAGCAAAGCCGTACGCGATCCCGAAAAGGGAGGTGTGGGAAGCATATAAGAGGGTTAGAGCCAACCAAGGAGCGGCTGGTATTGACGGCCAGACGATTTTGGACTTTGAGGCTGATCTTACGAACAACCTGTACAAGCTCTGGAATCGGCTGGCGTCGGGCAGCTACTTTCCGCCGCCGGTGCGGCGGGTCGACATACCCAAGAGCGATGGGAAGACGGGCCCGCTGGGCATACCCACGGTCGCCGATCGCATTGCGCAGATGGTGGTCAAACGCCATCTGGAACCGGCGGTGGAGCCTGAATTCCATCCGGATTCCTATGGGTATCGGCCCGGCAAATCGGCACTCGATGCGATCAGCGTGGCGCGGCAGCGATGCTGGCGTTACAATTGGGTTCTTGATCTCGATATCAAGGCTTTCTTTGATAGCATTGAACCGGACCTGCTGATGCGGGCTGTGCGCAAGCACACCGATTGCCCGTGGGTGCTTTTATACATTGAACGATGGCTGAAAGCGCCAGTGCAGATGCCGGACGGAAATCTCGTCGCCAGAGAGCGAGGAACGCCACAGGGCGGGGTAATCAGCCCTCTCTTGGCAAACCTCTTTCTTCACTACGCGTTTGACACGTGGATGTGTCGGAATTTCCCGGACATTCCGTTTGAGCGTTATGCTGACGACGCGATCTGTCATTGTCGGACCGAGGACCAGGCGATGGCGCTTCGGAACGCTCTGGACGCGCGTTTTACTGATTGTGGGCTGACGCTTCATCCTGACAAGACTAAAATCGTCTATTGCAGGGATGAAAGTCGGCGAGGCACTCATCCGGTCTACAAGTTCGACTTTCTCGGCTACACTTTCCGGCCGAGACTTGTGAGCAAGAAGGCCGGGGGCATGGGTGTTTCATTCGGTCCTGCGGCCAGTCCGACGGCGCTCAAGGCAATACGGGGCACGATCCGTAGTTGGTCCTTGCACCTTCGCAGTGACAGGGCTCTCGATGATCTGGCACGGATGTTCAACTCGTACATCCGCGGCTGGATCAATTACTATGGTCGGTTCTGCCCTTCAGCTCTCCAACCTACGCTCTGGAGTGTCGAGCGATACTTGGCTCGATGGGCCTCGGGAAAGTACAAGTCCTTGCGTGGGCATAAGCGGCGATCCCGGCATTGGCTTTTGCGCATCGCGCAGCGCCAACCTCGGCTGTTCGCCCATTGGCCTCTGCTTCATGGATACGGTCGAACAATGGGAGCCGGATGATGCGAGAGTATCACGTCCGATTCTGAGAGAGCGTGGGGGTGAAATTCCCCTGCGCCACTCGCCTCGTTATCACAATTGCCGGCCGAAAATACTGGCTGTGGCGTGCTGTCGATCAGGACGGATATGTGCTCGACGAGATCGTCCAGAACCGCCGCGATGCGAAGGCTGCGAGGTGATTGCTAACGCGCCTATTGAAGAAACACGGCGCCGCGCCGAAGCGAATAATCACTGACAAGCTGCGCTCGTATGGAGCGGCCAAGCGTCAGATGATGCCGAACGTCGAACATTGGTCACACAAAGGATTGAACAACTGCGCCGAGAATTCTCATGTGCCGCTGCGAAAACGAGAGCGGGTGATGCAGGGCTTCCGATCGCCAGGAAGCCTGCAGCGTTTCGTCTGGGTCTTCCCGGCTCTGCGAAATCTCTTCGTGCCACCTCACTCGCAACGCTCCGCTCTCGACACGCACATTCATCGCCCGCGGGCTATGGCGGAGTGGGAAGCCGTGACCGCGACAAGCTGATAACAGCGTCGAAGGCCGCAACGCGTTCGTAGCCAGACAACGTGACATCGCCCGCCATAGACCACTTCTATAACTACGAAAGCGCTGTTCAGAAATAGGCCGACCGCAAACGCCTTCCCGAAATCGCGAGGCGTGTGACCGTAGCTATCGTGATCGTGGTCTTTTATCGCGTGTCCGCATTCCTCTATAAAATGAAACCGGCCGCCGAAGGTTCGGCGACCGGATTGAGGATCAGCCTGCAGGCGTGATAACTGCCGCCGCTTCAGGCGCGGGCCCCTTTTCCAGGCCCGCCCAGCCCGAATAGCCCATATAGAGCGCAATCACGAGCATCAGCACACCTGAGGCGTAAGGTGCCCGCTTGGCGAACGTGTCGAAGCCGGACCAGCGCTTCTGCACGTGTCGCACGCTGATCGAAGCTGCCACACCTGCCGCGACCATCGTTATGGCCAGGCCGATGCTAAAGCACACGACTAGAACGACACCGAGGGATAACTGCTTGAGCTGCAAACATAGCAGCAGCACGGTGATCGCTGCAGGGCATGGGATCAGGCCGCCGGTCAGGCCGAACATGATGATCTGGCCCGTTGTGACGCTCTGGTTTTTGAAACGGCGGGCAATGTCGTTGGCGTGGGCCCGAGCATGTGCGTCCATATGCTCACCTTCTTCACCGATCGATAGGCCGTGATTATGATGGTGGTGGCCATCTTCGCTATAGGCCACATCGTAGTCATGGGTATGATCGCCATGTCCGAGGCTGACGCGGGCGCTGAATTCGTGTGGCTCTGGAATCTCTTCCAGGCTCTCGAGGTAAGCGCCCTTATCGACGAAGGCGAAGGCTTGCTTGGCGCCACCGTCCCGCTCCGTCACGATCGCGACGTCCTTCGCACGCCAGCCGTGACCGGTTTCAAAGCGAATTCGGAAGTGCGGCGGGACACCATCCTCAAAGACTTCCAAAGCCATAATGCCGTGGCCTGTGTCGATCTTGCGCGTTTCGTCGCCGCGACCGTGATCATGGTCATGACTATGGTTATGCGCAGCCTCAAGGTGCGTTTCGCGCCAGGTCCGCCGGATCATCCATAAGGCGATGCCGATGACAATCACGGCAGAAGCGATCTGGAAGTATGGCTCGATGGTTTCTGCGTTCATACCGCGGCCAAGATACTGGCCGCCAAGAGCTACGACCCACACAACCGCTGTATGGGAAATCGCGGCCGAGACGCCGAGGAGCGCAGCCTGCATGATCGTGCCACGGACGGCAATGATGAATGCTGCCATCATCGTCTTGGAATGACCTGGCTCAAGCCCGTGAAGGGCGCCAAGGAAGATAGCGGTGGGAATGAACAGCCAGGCGTGGGCCGTACCCTGCTGAAGGAGTGCGGGAAGGGACGTCATTGTGGGGCTTTCTGGCATTGCTTAATTTTCATCATAGCATAGGGGGGTATATTATTTATTGTCAATCCCAACGAAATATGTTTGTGATACGAGACGATTGAGACTGAGGCCTTGGCGGCTTATCGGTCTGGACCGCTAATTTCAGGAGCAGCCGCATGACTCATACCGTCCGCGAAAAAGCAAAACTCATAAACCGCGTACGCCGGCTTCGCGGTCAGGTCGAAGGCCTGGAGCGGATGCTGGAAGACGAAAAGAGCCATACCGATGTCATGCAGTTGATCGCGGGCATCCGTGGCGCCATGAATGGGCTGATGAACGAGGTGATCGAGGATCACATCCGTTTCCATCTACAGGCGGCTGACCTCCCGCAAAGTGAGCGCGACGAAGGAGCGGCCGAGCTGATCGACATCGTACGCGCTTATCTGAAATAGGCTTCCGATGGCCAAGGATTCTCCCTGCACAGAGGTCTGTCAGTATGAGCCGCGCAGCAAGTGGTGCGTCGGGTGTGGGCGGACGCTCGAAGAAATCCGCGCCTGGCGGAAGATGTCGCCGTATCATCGCACGACTCTTTCCAAGGAGTTGCCGCGTCGTCTTGATCGCCTTCAAAAGGCTGATACCAGGCTCCGGCAGAACGCCAATCCGCTGGCGGCCTCCGACCGGAGTGGCTTTGACATAGCTTAAAACAGCATGCGATCCGAAGATATTTCCCGTGATCCCCAAGAGCGCAGCTGCCCTATTCGAGTGGCCTTCACTTAAACGTGCGGCTACGTACGGACGTAATCCCAGCTTCAGGAATATCCAAATGATCGCGGAGTAACCTTCTGATCACTTCATGAATAAGCCGCACCTGCGGCATCTCGTTTGATCATCCGATAGCAACAGAACAGAGAGCCCGGCATGTTCGGCGCGCGGAAGACCTGCCTCGCCGAGGACCATCATTGCCGTCGCCCACGCGTCGGCACTCATACAATTGCCAGCGATTACCGTCGCCGACGCGGGTGGATTTTGGAGCGGCATGCCGAGCCGTGGATCCATGGTATGGGACAGACGGTGTCCGCCAACCTCCACCCAATGGCGATAATCCCCCGATGTCGCGATGGCAGCACCGGAAAGCTCGATGATGGAGCGCGGCGCTCGTTGGTGACGATCAGGTCTCTCAATGGCAATCGTCCAAGCACTGCCGTCCGGTTGGCTACCGAGCGCGAGCAGTTCACCGTCGATCGCGAAAAGGCCGGCTTCCACACCGTGCTGGCGAGCTGCATCAACCAGCCGATCGACACCGTAGCCCTTGGCTATGCCGTTAAGGTCGAAACACGCGGCGGCGTGCTTACGTGCTCTTCGATTGGCCATGTCGAGTTCCAGCGTGTGATAGGTCGGGTTGCGGTGCTTGATGCGAGCGGCCCTGATAGCCGTCTCGTCTGCGTCTACCATCCCGAAACCCCAGGCGGTGACGGCGTCGCCCACGCCAATGTCGAAAGCTCCGTCCGAAGCTTCGCCGATTGAGAGCCCGGCCTGGAGCACGTTCATAAGCTCTTCGGGCAGGGATACCCATTCGCCAAGAGTAGCGCTGTTGAGGCGATTAAGATCGCTGTCTGGTTTCCACGTGGACATCTGCCGATCGACCTGCGCGACGGCGTTTGCCATGGCGGCATCGACCTCCGCGGCTTTGAAGTCGAACGGCATGTGAAAAAGCGCCGACCAGCGAGTTCCCATGGTGGCCCCGTTTAGGGCGTGGCGGGCAAGATTAGTAAACGTCTTCGGCATAGCGGCCCTCCGCCTTGAGAATGGCGAGATCAATGCCGTGCGGCGTCAGGATATCTGCGAGAGCCGCGGCCACTCCCAATGCCATCTCGCGGCCGCCGCAGACCAGGATCTGACCTCCCGTCGCGACCAGCTTGCGGATCCTTGCACCGTCATTGCGCAGGACGTCCTGAACGTAGGTCGGGTTCACCGTGCGCGAAAAAGCAGCAACGACGTCCGCCAGGCGGCCTTCCGTCCTCCAGTTCGACAATTCCTCCGCATAGAAGGCGTCGCTCGCCGGATGGCGTGTCCCGAAATAAAGATACATAGGTCGGCGCGCCATGTTCGCGCGGGCAAAGCCCGCCAGCGGACCGATGCCGGTGCCAGCACCGATGAGGATGACCGGCCTTCGACCGCGTGCTGGCCGGAAATCCGGATTAGCACGAACGAAAGCGCTCACTGTCTGTCCGGGTTCAAGCGTCGTAAGCTGCCCGGAACAGAGGCCGCCCGGCTGTTTTCGGACGCAGATTTCCAAGAACCCGTCACTTGAGGCCGATGCGAGCGAATAGAAGCGCGGCACATTCGAACCTTGGGGCAGGATGCCGACTAGATCGCCTGCCTCGAACCGCGGCAGCGTCTTACCTGTCAGACGCTGCCGAATGGAAATCTTCGGCAGGGAAAAACGCAGGATGACAGTGGTTGCCTCGCCGCTTGCACCGTAATCGCGGCGCGAGGCGAGCGACAGGTCCCACGTCTTCGGTCTGGTCTGCAGGTGATTGAGTTCGAAGCTCCGACCGAGCGTTTGGGCGAGGTTCCGGCCCCAGCGGGCAAAGTCCTGGATCGACTGGCGGTCCACGCTGTCGTAAGGCAACAACATATTCCAACCCTTTTCTTCCGCCACCCGTGCGACTTCAGCTGCGAAGCCGCAGAAGGAGGGGAAGCTGCGGTCACCGAAGCCCAGAACTGCCAGCGAAAGATCCTGCCTAACGGGTCTGCGCCGAAGGCGTTCAAGGAAGCCGCGCGCCGAAGCCGGAGCTTCGCCATCCCCGAAGGTCGCGGTAAGCAAAATCAATCGACGCGCCCGCGCCCATCGCGCCGGCTCGAATGCGGACATCGGAGCAACATGGACACGCATGCCCTGAACCGAGAGCGATTTGCTCAGGGTTTCGGCAAATTTCCAAGTGGTGCCACCGTCGCTGCCGACGAGGACTATGGTATCAGCGTCGCGCGCGGAAGCCGAACTTCCCTTTTTCCTGCCGCGGCCGGTGAACCAGACGGTGAGGCCGGTCCAGCTCAGGACGGGAATGGCGAGCGCGCAAACACCAAGGAGCAGGCCGACCCACGCCATGCCTCGACCTGTATGCAGCATGACGACAAAGTCTGTCACGCGGTCGACCCAGTTTGAACCTTGCCACGCGATTAGCGCACCGGTGCCCTGATCGATAAAGCCCTCACCGGTGTCGGTCTTGAGGGTAAATGTGTCAGTCGCATTGTCCACGGCTGGAAAGCGAAGTGAGCGCAGTGTGTCGACCGAGGTCCGGCGCAAAACGGAGATGGTGCCGACGGGAACGCCTGTGGCCCCGCTCACTTCCGACGGAAAGGGTGGCGCGCCGGCGCCCTCCGGCAGGTAGCCGAAGGTTGCTGCGGTCATCCAGAGGGCGGTGAGCGACGACAGAAGGAGGCCGGGCAGCGCAAGCCGCGAAACGACCGCGTGCAGGCGTCTATTGCCGGTGCCCTTTGCAGGCTTGAGGATAAGGCGCCATCCGCCTGCCCGACGTGCCAGCAGTGATAGCCCCGAGAGAGCCAGTGTCAGCAGCGCTGCCGCGCCACCGGCGGCAACGAGGCGACCGGTGTCGTTAAGAAACAAGGACCGATGGAAATTGATAAGCCACCGCTCGACGTTCGTTGTGTTGGCGCTGCCAACCGGTCTCCCGGTCATCGGATCGATGATGGATGAGACTGGCTGGTCGCCTTCGAGATAGTATGCCGTGATCCGGCCGGTTGGTGCGCGCCTGATTTGCTCCACCGAAGGCTCTACAGCCTGAATGCGTGCGGCGAGTTCGGCCACGCTGATCTGCTGACTGGTGGGAATTGTGAGCGTCTCAAGGGCCGGGAAGACCGAAAGTGCGGTGCCGCTTATCGCAATGACAGTGACGAGTGCTGCGGCGATCAGCCCGAACCAGCGGTGGAGCGACCGAATCATATCAATTTCCTTGGTAATTAACGCGAATAGGTGAAGTCGGCGATGTAGCGGCTGCCTTTGATCGCATGATCTGCGCCCGCTGAAGTCAGCGGTACGACGACTTCGTTGGGACTATCCTGCATGTCTTCGGCGGCGGAATCGATGTGCAGCCGGTAGCCAGCGTCGAAGAGGGTATCGGCAAGATCGACGGTGATTTTAAGCGTGCGACCTGAGCCGACGCTGGCGCCGGTGATGCCGTTGATTTCTCTTGTGGCGCCTCTGGTCGCGCGATACCACCCGTTCAGGTGTTCGTAGTAGCGCGCCTTGCCGCCGGCCATCCAGAGGCTGCCCACATATTTGCCCTGCCCATCCGTGACGTAATAGGCGAGATAGGCTCCGTTGCCGCCGAAACTGCGCATGTTGGTGGTGAAGGTCACCTGGCTTGCCAGCGCAAGGCTCGGCATTGTCAGGGCTGTCGTGACGGCTAGTACGGCCAACATGGGTTTGGTTCGCATCATATGCTCCGATAAGAAAAGAAGGGCGTGATCAATTCATCTGGCTATGCGGCATGCTGCCGGGCACAAAGAGGCCGTTGCTCGGCGGAGTGGCGTCCTTTGGGATGGGAGTGTTTTCGTTGCCGCAGACATCATCGCTGCCGCCGTCATCTTCTTCCTCGCCATGTTCGCCGCAGTCGTTGGCGGCGTAATCGCCATTGCCGTCCCGCGGTTGGCGATATCCCTCGGTTTGGCTTTTTCGCTCGTGTTCGCGGTTATCGACCTTGACGATGTCTCGACCTGCGGTGTCGAACCTTAGCATGTCGAGCGGCAAGGCCCGGGCCGCGGCGGCGGCAAGAATGCTTGTGCCGACAGCAGCGGCGAGAAGAAGTCTGAGGTTGATCATGGGTAGATCTCCTTGGGAATAAGCTTGCGGGCACCGTTAGCGCAGTGTTCATCGAGCTACGCGACATCGAGCCCGAGGGGGCAATCTCGATGCGCTCAGCACCGGGCAGCGGACTCCGGCCCATCGCCGGCCATCTCGTGTCCATTCCAGTCGGCGGACTATCGCCGTCCTCTCCTGGGTGCTCGGGATATCGCTGCCATGATGCTAAGTGTAATGCTCGGTGAGATGCGGTTTTCATCTTGGTTTGTTCTTTTGGTCGAGGCGATCATTCGAACCCCAAGCTGACCGGCACCTGACAGACGCTGATAGTTTGCTTCAGCTTCCCGTAAGCCAACGGTTGGACTACACAGGAAGGCAAAGGAGAGGCTGAGCATGAGAGTCTTACTGATCGAGGACGACAGGGCGCTGGGGACGGCTATTCGTGATCAGATCGCAGCGGATGGACATTCCGTCGATTGGATGAGCCGCCTTGACAGCGCGCGAGACGCGCGTGCTTCGACCAGCTACGATCTCATCTTGCTTGACCTGATGCTGCCAGACGGGCTTGGCATTCCGTTTCTCAAGGCGTTGAGGGCGCGGGGCGACGTCACACCCGTGATCATATTGACCGCACTCGATCAGGTGTCGGATCGGATCTCGGGGCTTAACGCCGGAGCGGATGACTACATGGTTAAGCCTTTCGACCTGGACGAACTATCCGCGCGCATCGGATCTGTTGCACGCCGCTACACGGGCAATCCGAATCCAATCGTTATGCTAGGTTCGTTAGAAGTCGACCTTGCTGGGCGCAGCGTCAGGCTGGATGGTAAGCCCGTCGTCCTGACGGCGCGAGAATGGGTTTTGTTCGAGGCGTTTGTCCAGCGTCCCGGCCAGTTGCTTTCCAAGGCGCAGCTCGAAGAACGGCTTTATTCTTTCGATCAGGAAGTTGAGAGCAATGCCATTGAGGTTCATGTGAGCCGGCTACGCAAGAAGCTGGGCGCGCGTGTGATCGAAACCGAGCGCGGACTTGGTTATAGGCTGGGGCGGCCATGAAGCGGGTATCCTCGCTTCAGGCGCGGTTGGCAATCGCGATTGGTGCATCCGTCACGGTACTGTGGCTTGCAGCCGCCGTCGCCACCGCAGACCGGCTCGAGCGAGAAATGGAGCAGGTCTATGACGACGGTCTGAAGGCGACGGCGGAGCGCATCTTGCCCATCGCCCAGCATGACTTGCGGGAAGGACATCCCCGACACGAAACCGCTGAGGTTGGCGAAGAAGACGACAGTCGTCGTGACGCGCAACCTAAACGAGAATTTCGTTACGGCGAAGACGTGACATTTATACTGCGTGACAGACAGGGTCGCATCGTGCTTGGCTCTGCAGGAGTGGACGCCTCAGTCTTTCCTCCCTTCGAGAAGCAGGGATTTTCCCAAACCGGTACCCATCAGCTCTATTCTGCGGTAAGCACTGATGGAAACCTCAGCATCTCTGTGGCCGAACCGCTGGCACATCGCCAGGAACTATCGAAAAAGATGCTGCTTGGTTTGGTACTGCCGCTTTTGATCGTTATTCCGCTCAGTCTGATGGCAATCCTTGTCGCAGTCCGGATTTCGCTGCGTCCGGTCCGCGCACTCAAACAGGGGCTTTCGCTCCGCGGTGCACAAGACCTCTCCCCATTAGCTGCCGCCGGGCTGCCACGCGAATTACTGCCGATATCGACGGGCATCAATCAGCTTCTTGCGCGTTTGAAGGGCGCCTTTGACGCCGAACGGACCTTTGCGGCGAACGTTGCGCATGAGCTTCGAACCCCCGTTGCCGGTGCGATCGCACAAGCTCAACGCATAAGCTCCGAGACGAAAGAGGAGCTGACCGCGGAACGCACGAAGGAGATCGAAACGACGCTCAAGCGCCTCATGCGCATGTCTGAAAAGCTCATGCAGCTTGCGCGGGCCGAGGGTGGCCGGTTGCGCTCAGACGAAGCATTCGATCTGAGATCGGTCCTGCATATGATCGTCAAGGATTTCGAACGCGCCGGACAGGGGCGAATCGAGTTGGCCATGCCTGAAATGGCCGTTCTATCGCCTCTCGATCCAGATGCAGTGGGCATTCTTGCCCGCAATCTAATCGAAAATGCATTGAAATATGGAGCGCAGCGAAGTCCGGTCCGTGTCACGCTCGATCGGCAAGGAATATTATCCGTCGCTAATGATGGCGCGATTCTTCCACCGGAGGCAGTGGACCGGCTCATGCGTCGGTTTGAACGCGGCAACCTCAAGATTGTCGGGAGCGGCCTTGGGCTTGCTATCGTCAAGGCGATTGCGGACCGCGTCGGAGCCGCGATCGAGGTTGTGTCACCTCTTCGGGGAAGTGGTGGAGGCGTCGAGGTGCGGGTAAGCTTACCGATTAACTGATGCGGCGCTGACGGTGCACCGTCAATGTCAGGGGGCCAAGACGAGAGAGTGACCATCCTGCCTTGAGCGGACAGGCTGTTGATCCATCCGGTAATGGCGGTATCGAGTTCGCACATTTGGCCTCCTATCGTCTCGCGTCGGGATGCCCGAATTGCCTGACACCTGCCTGAAGTGTTGAGGCTGCCCGACGACTATAGGCACGCCTTCGGGCGGACTAAGACTCTCCGTAGCAGCCCAAATTGAAGACAACGGAGCACATCGGGTTGAGTACTACGCGACCCGACGACGTTCAGCCACCGGCGGATTCCATCCGTACTGCTTCCCAGACATGGCCGCCTGGATCGGCGAGATTGCGATTGCAAAGAAAGCCGAGGTCCTGCTTCGGATTGATATCAGCTTCTCCGCCGTGCGCGGCGGCGGTATCATTCATCTGGTCGACGGTCCTGGGCGGGAACACCGGCTTATGGGATAGGCTGGGTGTTGATTTCCGCTAACAACCGACCCTCGGCGCTCGTGTTGTCAACTTGGCATGAAGTGACGCTGACGCAAAGTTTGCGCCAGTGCCACGGGGCATATCGCGGTGCCCTTTTCTATCTCTTCCCCGCAATACGGGAATAAGAGGCGCCGCTGCAACATGTCAGAACGGCATGCCGGGCAGTGCCTGCGTCGCTTCCTTCTGAACCGCCTGCAATTCCTTCGGGTCATAGCCGAGTGCCTGCAGAATCGTCGGCGCCACTTGTGTCGTCTGCACCAGCGCTGTGATCGTGCGCGACGGGATGGACGGATTGCTCAGAAGCAGTGCCACGTTGCGGTCATTGGCATTGCCGCCACCATGTTCGGCGATTTTCTTGCCACCCGTATAGACCACGCCGGGATTGACGGTCACGATGAAATCGGGCGCTCGCGCATCGCTGGCCGGATCCTCGTAGGCCAGCGCCACTTGATTGCTGGTCAGCAACTGGCCGATGCCGAGCGCTTTGCCTTGGTCTTTCAGATACTCGGCTGCGGCAGCCAGCGATTTTGCCCGCCCGTCCGGCTTCAGCCAGATCAACGACGCATCGTCGGCGATGTGGAAGGCATAGCCTGGCGTTTTCGTGTAGGGATCTTCGTCGGTCGGCTGGAACTTCGACGGATCGATCGGTGACTGGCCATGTTTCGAGGCAATAACAACGAGCGTGGTGTCGTCGAGCTTATTGTCGTGCAAGGCGCCGACCAATTCGCCCAGGGCGTGATCGACATAATCGAGTTGCAGTGCTAGCCCGCTGTTCGGTGTGCCGTTGGCATCTGCATAACCGCCGACCATACTGGCCGCATCGCCAGGCCCAGCTTTCGGCAATTTCTGCCCAACGCTCACGGCCTGCAGATTCAAACCAAACAGCGCCGGAACCGGCTGCTTGTTCGCACCCGTGCTGTCGAGCCCCTTGATTTCATTGACCACCGCTTTCACATGGGCCTCGTTCGCCGGAGCTGCTGCCGCCAGGCAGGTCAGCGACGTGCCGAGCAAAAGACCGGCCATAAATTTATACATCCACGCCTCCTTGATGGAATAAGCCCCCGCGAAGACGCTAGTGCTGAGGCATGACAGAGTGATGAACTGCAGACTACTCTTAAGCCGGACACACCGTTGACTGGCCGGAGATAACGACACCATACCGTTCATTTGCGTAGAGAATCTCACTTAACTTTGCATTTCATCGCGACCCTGCCTGAAGGATCAATATCGCAAATTTGTCAACGGGTTCTCAGCCGTTGCATGGATCGACCTCAAACGCAAATCCGGTCAAAGCGTTGTGAAACCGAACGCCGGTGTTCGCACCGAGGAGTTTCAATTGCATAGCTCTCGTAACGGGAGGATCGACGGTTCGACTCCCATCAAGAGCAGGGATGCGGATCTACGCGTCAACCGAATTATGGCCGAGCATTTCATCGGCGTTGTCAAAGGCCGTTGACATGCCATCCCCGTCTCTGTTACCCATATTGGGTGCAAAGACGCACATAAATCCACACGACGCTGCTGGACATCAGTTCCTCAAGCGTCGTTTTGCGTTTAAAGCACGCAATCATGCGGATAAACCGGTGTTCAGCTCTTACAAATGGAGATGAATAACCGTGGGAACAGCCCTTTCAGCCAAAACTATAGCAGTATCGACGGCACTGGCACTCTTGCCGGCCGCGGCTTTCGCCGACACTAAGATTGCAGCGGTCTTCGATTTGACCGGTGGCCTGAATATTTACGGCATCCAGCAGAACAACGCTCTCAAACTCGCCGTGGAAGACATCAACGCGAAGGGCGGCGTGCTTGGCGGACCGATCGATGTCGTCTCCTACGATGCACAGTCGGAGCAGAGCAAATACATTCAATATTCGAATACGGCGATCCTGAAGGACCGGGCAAAAGCCCTGTTCGCCGGACTGACGAGCTCGTCGCGAGAAGCGATCCGGCCCATCATCCGCAAGGCGAACATCCCCTATTTCTACAGCGCACTCTATGAAGGCGGGGCTTGCGACAAGCAGACCTTCATCACGGGTTCTTCCGCCTCGCAGCAGCTTTCGGTCCTGATCGACTGGGCTGTCAAAAAGTACGGCAAGAAGATCTACATCATGGCGCCGGATTATAACTTCGGCACCATTTCCGCCCATTGGATTAAGGAATATGCCAAAAAGGCGGGCGCAGAGGTCGTTGGCGAGGACTTCCTGGCGTTGACGGTCACGGACTATGCGCCGACGATCCAAAAGATCCAGGCGGCAAAGCCTGACTTTGTCGTAGCCTTGCCGGTTGGTGCGAACCAGACGGGGTTCCTCGAGCAATTTGCGGCGGCAGGTCTTAAGAATTCGATCGGCTTGGTGTCGACCAATTATGGCTCGGGCAATCAGCAGGTTGTCGTCTCTACTGAAGCCGGCAAAGGTCTGATCGCCAGCCAGGGATATTTCCAGCCCGTCGAAAATCCCGCCAATGCGGCCTTCGTCAAACTGTGGCAGGCAAAATATGGCAACGACACCCCGATCGTTTCCGAGGCGGTCGATGTCTGGAATGCGGTGCATTTGTGGGCTGCGGCCGTCAACAAGGCAGGTAGTGCGGACACCAAACCGGTTATTGCGGCTCTTGAAAGCGGTCTGACCTTCGATGCGCCGAACGGCAGTGTGAAGCTGGAGCCCGGTTCGCATCATCTGCGCCAGAACATTTACATTGCTGAAGGCGACGACAAGCACAGCTTCAAGATTGTCGAAACCTTCCCTGATGCCGCTCCTACCTACGAGAACGAGAAATGCGACCTTGTCGCCCATCCGTCGCTCGCCCAGCAGTTCACCCCGGAAGGCCAGTAGGGTTAGGTCATCGAGCGCTCTCCAGACGGAAAGCGCTCGATCGAGGAGGTTTCCATGCAAATCGACTATCTGGCGACAGTGCTTCTGTCGTCGCTCTCAAGCGCATCCATCCTTCTGATCGCGACGATCGGGCTGGCGGTTGTCTTCGGGCTGATGGGCGTCATCAATCTCGCCCATGGCGAATTCCTGATGATCGGCGCTTACACCGCGCTGACGGCGACGCAACGGGGCATTCCCTATGTTCTCTCCATCCCGATCGCGATCGCCGTGACAATGGCGATCGGTGCGGCGATCGAAATCCTCATCATTCGCCGCCTCTACGGCCGACTGCTCGACACGATGCTGGCCACATGGGGCCTGAGCATTGCTTTCTACCAATTGGCGGTGCTGATCTTCGGCACGGTTTCTCCGGGCATCGGCATGCCACACTACAGCCTCAAGATCGGAAACTATAGCCTGGCCGGCTATCCGCTTCTGATGATTGCCGTTGCCGCCCTGATGGGTCTGTTCGTCCATGTTCTGATGACCCGCACGGTTTATGGCATGAAAGCCCGCGCCGCGATCCAGGTTCCGGAGATGGCGCAGGCCATCGGCATCGAGTCGTCCCGTGTCAACACGCTCACCTTCTCCATCGGATGCGGCCTTGCCGGTTTTGCGGGTGCCGTTCTTCTGCCGATCGTGCCGGCCACGCCGTCGATGGGCTTCGCCTTCGTCATCAAGGCATTCCTCACTGTCGTCGTTGCCGGTCCGGTCACGTTGACGGGGAGCGTTCTCGCGGCGATCGGCCTGGGCGGGGGAGCTTCGATCACCGCGAGCTTTCTCACTTCCGTGGCGGGTGACGCCTTCTTTTTCCTCGTTACGGCATTGCTGCTTTGGCTCTATCCCATGGGGATATCGGCCAAATGGCGCCGCAAGATGTGAGCCGCGTCATGACCTTCTCAGAAAAACTCTACAAATCCGCCGGGCTCACCTTTCCGATCATCGCGATCGGCGCCGGCTTTGTTGCCGCCGGTGTGATGGATCCCTATCTTGCCTACGTCGCAACCTCCTGGGTCATCTTCGGCCTGCTCGGCCTCAGCCTCGACATCGTCTGGGGCAGAGGTGGGCTGCTGAGCCTCGGACAGACCTCATTCTATGGTCTTGGCGGTTACTTCGGCAGCGTGATCGCGCTTAACCTTGGTCCTGTCACTGGCAACACCCTGATCTGGAGCCTGCCCGCGGGTGCTGCCTTCGGCGGACTGTGTGCGGCGGCGCTCGGTTGGATCATTTTCTTTGCCCGGATGGGACCCCTTCAAAGCACGATCCTGTCCTATACCCTCACGCTATTGCTGTGGTCCTTGACCCAGTCTTTTCAGCTCGATGTCGGCCAGGCCTCGATCGGCGGCGACAACGGCCTGTCGAATATACCCGGCATGATCCTTGGTTTCGGGGATAATGCTGAAACGCTTGGTCCGGTCGCCGTCTTTGTCGCGACGGTCGTGATTTCGGCGCTCGTCTATTTGCTGACGCGCTGGTTGATGAAAGGCACATTCGGGCGTGTCATCGATTGCATCCGGATCGATGCGCAGAAGGCAGAACTCCTGGGCTATGACGTGCGCGTGTATCAGGTGGTGAATTTTGCCTACGCAGGTGCCGTCGCGGGTCTTGCGGGCGCTTTGTTTGGCGCATGGGCGAATTACCTTAGCCCGTCGATTTTCTCTGTCCAGGAAGCGCTGCTGGTGCCGATCTATGTTCTGGTCGGCGGGCTTGGAACGCTGTCAGGGGCTTTCGTCGGCGCGATTGCCGTCGGCGGTCTTTCCTATTGGCTGGGCGGCGGCGCCGTCGGCGGTCAGACGACGCTCATCCTGGGTGTCGTGCTCATCTTTCTGGTCCTGTTTCTGAAAAACGGAATGCTTGGGGCGCTTGGTGATCTCTGGCTTCGACATCTTCCGGATACGAACGCCGCTGCGCGCGATACGGGAGCGGTGTCGATCGACCCCGATGTTCTGGAAGGTCTTCTCAAGGATGCTGCGGTTCACGCCGGCCCCGCGAAAAACCTTGCGACCCATGACGCGTTCAAGCGCTTCGGTGGGGTCGTGCCCGTCAATCGGGTATCTCGCCTTTTCGAACCCGGCCGCCCGTCTTCCCTGATTGGCCCGAACGGCGCCGGAAAGAGTTCGTTCCTTAAGACATGCGTCGGCATCTACACGCCGGAGGCTGGGACTATCCACCTCGGCTCAGACGACGACATTACCCGCGCGCCGATCTTCGAGCGCGTCCGCAGGGGCATGGGGGTGAAAAACCAGAAGCCGCAGGTCTTCGGCTCACTGACTGTCTTTGATAATCTTTGGATGGCGGCCTACGCGCGCACCCGCAACAAACCCGCTGCGAGGGAGATCAGCGAGAAGATCACGGGCATGCTCGGTTTCACCAATCAGGCTGCGGTTCAGGCGTCCGTCCTGTCGCATGGACAGCAGCAATGGTTGGATATCGGTATGGTGCTGTGTCTCGCGCCTCGCGTCATCCTTCTCGACGAACCGGCTGCCGGCATGACCAACGAGGAGACGCGGGAGCTTTCCTCTCTCGTCCGCATTCTCGCCAGATATACGACGGTCATCGTAGTCGAGCACGACATGGAGTTCGTCAGAACACTCGAGGGCCATGTCACCGTTTTGCACCAGGGGGAGGTCTTTGCGGAGGGCGACATCGAGGCGTTGCGCGCAAATGATAGGGTTCTGGACATCTATCTCGGGAGGCGTGCCCATGTTTAAGATCGTCAACGCCACGGGCGGATATGGCAAGACCATCATCATCCGTGACGTCACTCTTAACGTTGATGCCGGCGAAGTAGTCGCCCTCCTTGGCCGCAATGGCGTCGGCAAATCAACGCTGATGCGCTTTGCCACGGGTCTAATACCCGCCATTCGCGGTCATGTCGAAATCGACGGCGTGACAGCGCCGACGTCTCCCGCCAAACGAGCGAAGCTCGGGCTAGGCTATGTCCCGCAGGGGCGTTTTGTCTTTCCGCGGATGACGGTGATCGAGAATATCGCCGTCGCCGCCGAGGCGAACGGTTACAGCGGCAGGACGGCGGTCGAATCCGCAATGGCGGATTTCCCGATGCTCAAGCCGAAAGCAGGCGATCTTGCAGGTGGCCTTTCCGGTGGTCAGCAACAAGTCCTGGCCCTTGCCAGGGCGTTGGCGATCCAGCCGCGGATTCTTCTCCTGGACGAGCCCACCGAAGGCGTTCAGCCGTCTATCATCGACGAGATCGCTGGCGTGCTGAAGCGGATCAACCGTGATCGCGGCATCGCAATACTTGTCGCAGAGCAGGATCTCGATTTCTGCCTGTCGATTGCAACCCGCGCTTACGTCATGGAGAAAGGCGCCATCCGCCTGGAGACCGATCGCGATCGTCTGAGCGCCGATAAACAACTTCAGCAAGAGCTGCTGGGAGTCTAGATCATGAAACAGCATCCGG
The DNA here is from genome assembly GCF_012275345.1 of Rhizobium sp. SG570. Taxonomy (NCBI): domain Bacteria; kingdom Pseudomonadati; phylum Pseudomonadota; class Alphaproteobacteria; order Hyphomicrobiales; family Rhizobiaceae; genus Rhizobium; species Rhizobium sp. SG570. The sequence goes on from NZ_JAAZQI010000035.1 coordinate 33,743, forward strand.
AATTGACCAGAGATCAACTCGCCCGCATCGAGGCGACACTCAAGCGCATACGTTGCGGTCTCGGCAAATTCGACGTCGAGCTCTCGCAAGAGCCAACGCATTTCTTTTGCCCCGAGGTGCGTGATGCAAACTGAGACGGAAACGCTGACGCAGCAGATCGCCGCTCTGCGCTCGGGCGCTATTTCCTCCACCTTCCTCGTCGAGCGAGCACTCGACCGAGCGGTAAGGTTTAAGGCGCTGAATGCATTCGTCGCGTTGGAGCCGGCGCATGTCATATCGCAGGCCAAGGCTGCCGACGTCAGGCGCGCAGAGGGCAGGGCGCTCAGTGTCCTTGACGGCATCCCGATCGCTGTCAAGGACAATTATCTGACGCAAGACTATCCGACGACGGCTTGCTCCAGAGCTCTGCCGCTTGAGCCCGCCGGCATGGATGCGACCGTCGTCGCCAATCTGCGCAGTGCCGGGGCGGTGATTTTCGGCAAGACCAATATGCACGAATGGGCCTACGGCGCGACCAATTCAACATCGAGTTTCGGTCCTACCAGGAACCCCCACAATCCGGATCGAATTACCGGCGGCAGCAGTGGCGGATCCGGTGCGGCTGTGGCCGCCGGCATCGTCGCGGCGGCACTCGGCAGCGATACCGGCGGATCTGTCCGCATTCCCGCCGGCGCCTGCGGGATATATGGCTTCAAACCAAGCTACGGGCGTGCATCGCGCCATGGCATTCTCCCGCTCAGCTGGTCGCTGGATGCGCCGGGACCGCTGGCGGCTGCGCTCGACGATATCGGGCATCTGTTGCCGTTCTTCTGCGGTGTCGACCCAAAAGATCCGGCAACACGCCGTGCCATGCCATTTGACGGTGCCGTTTCCGTGGGCCGTCCGCGACTGATCCATCTGGCGGGTGAGGGGCTAGAACGGTCCGCCGAAGTCGATGCGGCAATCCAGTCTGCCTTGTCCCGGTGCAATGCCGATATCACGGTGGCGGCTCTCACCAATGTCGCCAGCTATTTCGCCGCCTGGGAAGCCATTCTTCATTGCGAGGCGTCCGCCTATCACGCTCCATTGCTGGAACGGAATGCCGCCGGCTATAGCGCCGTGACCCGCGCTCATCTGGAGGCGGGAAAATTGCTTGCCGGCGTGGATCTGCTCAAAGCGCAGCAAATCCGCGGAGACCTCGTCCGTCAGCTTGTCGATCTAGGTAATTGGGACGCTCTGGTCCTACCGACGCTTCCGATCGTCGCCCCGAGAGCGGGTGAGGAATGGCAGGAGTTCGGCGGACGTCGGGTGACCACGCAGGATTCCATGACGTGGTTTTGCTGGATCGGCAATCTTGCAGGTTTCCCCTGCATCTCGATCCCGATCGGCATGTCGCCAGATGGCCTTCCCATCAGTATGATGCTGATGGGACGTCCGAATGCCGACGAGCAGCTTCTCGCGGTCGCCGGATGGATCGACAGGAATCTTAGGGCGGATCATTGAATCATGGTGGACAGCACGATCAAGATTGGCGTCCTCTTCTCGCAATCCGGCCCAATGGCCGTGACTGAGACGGCACATATCCAGGGTGTGTTGCTCGCCTGCGAGGAGTTGAACGCGCAGGGCGGCATTCGCGGCCGGCTCATTGAGCCTGTTATTGTCAACCCCGATGGCAGTGATGAACGCTACGACAGGATGGCGACTGATCTGCTTTTGAAGCAAGGGATCAACGCGATCTTCGGCTGCTGTCTGTCGACCAGCCGCAAAGCGGTTCTGCCGATCGTCGAGCGCTACAATGGCATTCTCTTCTATCCCTCTGTCTATGAGGGCTTCGAATATTCGCCGAACGTGATATATGGTGGGGCAGTCCCCAACCAGGTCATCGTTCCACTTCTTGAATATCTGTTCGCCCATCACGGAAAAAGAATTGCGCTGGTGGGCTCCGACACGCTCTATGCGCGCGAGATCAACCGCATCGTCAACGAGTTCCTGTCGGACAGCGGCGGGTCCGTAGTCGAAGAAATCTATTTCCCCTTCGGTACGTCGGCCGCTCGGTTCGAGCCTGCGCTAAAGCGGGTGGTCGCCTCTGGCGTCGATGCGATCATGTCAACGGTCGTGGGGGAGGACGGTGTGGTATTGTATGAAGCCTTCCATAGTGTCGAGCGCGATGGTCAGGATATTCCGATCGCCTCGCTGACCACCACGGAATCCGAACTCGCCAAGATGTCAGCCGGCGCGCGTGCCGGCCACCTCTCGGCGTTGCCCTACTTCGGGACGCTGGACAACCCTCAGAACAAAGCATTCGTCGCCGCGTTTCAGAAACGCTATGGTGAGCGAAAGACGCCTGGGGTTTACACGGAAGTGTGCTACGCGCTGGTCCATATCTATGCCGACGCCGTTCGCCAGTGTGGTGAAACGGATAGTGATTCCATTCTGCCGATCTTGACCAGCGCGGTTTTCAAGGGGCCGAGCGGAGACAAGTCAATCGATCTCGACACGAACCATTTCATGCAGCGGCCGCTGATCGGAAGAGCGAACATATCCGGTGATTTCGACATCGTCTGGCGCAGCAATGCGCCCATCCGAGCTGATCCCTATCTTGTCGCTTATGATCGCTCGCTGAGCAGATAGGTAGATGATGAACGATCGCATCCCGCTGAAAGACGAGGACATGCTACGGCGTCTGCGCCGGATGCGAGTGCTTGTCATTCATCCTGATGACACCGAGCGATCGATGTTTCTGGCCCATATAAAGCGTGTCGGTTGCCAGGTAGAAGCGATCTGGCCGGCCCCCGAAGCACTGCCGACCTACATCGATGTCGTCCTGTTTCTGCTCAATCCGGATCGGAACAATCGGACGCCGGCATGGGTGACGACATGCGACACGGCGGCCAGGATCGCGATTATTGCTTTCGAGACGCCGGAGATCCTGACCGAACTGCAGCGCATGAATGTTCACGGTGTCTTATCGAAGCCGGTAAGGATCTTCGGGATACTGGCGGCTTTAACGACCGCGGTCAGCCTTGCTACTCACGAAGCAAGGCTCAAGCAGCGGATCAAGTCGCTGGACGACACATTGAAGGCCCGGCGCAGAATTGAAAAGGCCGTCGGAATTTTGTCGACCAGCCGCAATATTTCGGAGGAAGAAGCCTATAGGCGCCTTCGCGAAAAAGCGATGACGTCAAAGGTGACGATCGCGTCCGTTGCCGATGCGATTATTGCCTCGAGCGACATTTGATCACGGACACCGCAACATCCCCCGCGATCCTTCGAGCCATTGGCCGATGCGCCAAGAAGCGACGGATCATTCAAAATCATTCAACACGTCCTCGAGGGATGCTGTGTCCTCAAAATTCAAGAATGCGTCATGCACCCCCAGCTTCCAGTCCTGCTCAACGCAGGCAGTCAGCAAATTTGGAGCGTCGGTCGACGGTTGTGAGCGGCACGGCGACTGAGCCGGTCGCGTGGAGCCGTTCAGTCTTCAGGCTGCGCCCATCGCTGAGATTGACGATGACCTGATGCGGAAGGCGTTCGATCAGCGTTGGTGCATCGGTCGCTGAAAGAACGGATTTCTGTCTTTGATGCTCTGGCTACGCGGTGACGGTTTTGCAGCGGACGGATTTCGGGCGTGC
>NZ_JAAZQI010000036.1:0-31576 GCF_012275345.1 Rhizobium sp. SG570
GCACGCCCGAAATCCGTCCGCTGCAAAACCGTCACCGCGTAGCCAGAGCATCAAAGACAGAAATCCGTTCTTTCAGCGACCGATGCACCAACGCTTGACGGCAGGAGTCTTCATCCCACCGTCTCTATGCTCAATTCACTGACGCCGCGTTTATGTGACAACACCGCAGCCGTGACTTGCTCATCTCGCAGCATCGAGCGGACCGAATAAAAAATTACATTTTGGAAACATACATCAATTTCCAAGCCACCGTTTTGCCATCCAACGGGCTCCAAATATTGCTGTCGCGCGTACGCCCGATTCGCCCATGAAATATTTTTCTTGAGTATCGGACCAAACCCGCCGCAGACGAGTGATGAAGATTGCGATAAGAGACTGAAGGAATGCAATGATTGCGGTGCAGATACTTTTGCGTGAGAATATCCGCAAAACTAAATACCATGATGGTTGTGAGTCGCGACCGCAGCAAGCAACTCTCGCCGAATATTGCGGAGAAATGAAGGCTCATATGTCATTCCCAGTATATTTCGTGGATATTCGATTGGCCGCTATTCGTGAAGTACGTCTACCAAAAGAGCGGCCAGATCAAGAAATCAGGCGGCTGCTGGATTGCCGCGAACCTGGAAGCATTATTTCTCCAGAGAACCTATTCGTTTATTTCGCTCAGCATGGGGAATCGTCCGGCGCTCACAGCCTAGCAAATTTTGAGGGCATTCGGAATTCGATTACCGGAAACATGATCATCGGAGGAGCTGACAGCAGCGGCCACCTCTATAGACCGCGACTGCCCATCACCGACGTCGCTCGGAGGATCGAATTGATCCGCCCATATCTCGACCCAGTTCCGCATGGCGGAAAATCACGGGGTTCGAAGATAGACTTTCAAATTCGGATTGCGCGGCAAACTCTGGTTGTACAGCAGTAGCGCTTAAGCAAAGGGATCTTTCTGATCGATTACGTCGATGTCGAACGACGCGATCCGTGCTTCGAACCTGTCGACTGTATTAGTGAACAGAACGAGATCATCAATAATTGCGCGGCTCGACTTCATGACGGGATCAATGACAGGTCGGTAAAGTTTGAAGCGATTTGCAACCTCCTTCATTTGGATCAAGGGCGCGTTCGAGGAATTCGCTATGATGAGCAACTTTCCGACCAGTGGATCCGAATGACCCTCCAGGGTGAAATAATGGTCGATGCCATCGTGAAGGCCCTCATCATCGAAGTAAAGGGTATGGTTGGCATCGAATCGGATCGAGTCAACTGCCGTATAGTCCAGAAATTCGGCGAGAGAGGTCGCGTCAAGGCCGTTGAGAGGCTGCAATTTTATCTGCGGCGGGTACGGTGAAATCAAATAGGCGGCGTGGGCATGGCTCATTGGCTGCATCTCCTTTTCGTCTTCATAGGAGAACAGCCGCATTGATCAGGTAATGCCTCCTGGGTGAGGTATCGCTGCAGAGTTCTGGTGGAAATGGCGTACGCTTCCGCGATCTCTTCCCGCGTTGCACCCTGCGATAAGGCTTGCAGGATGGTTTGAATGTCCCCAGAAGACAGGGCTGGTGGTCGACCCAGATGTTTACCATTTTTTCGAGCCGCCTCCATTCCGGCACGTGTTCTTTCGCTTATCAGAGAACGCTCAAACTCCGCTAGTGCTCCCATTATGTGAAAGACAAGGCGCCCGCCGGAGCTGCTCGTATCGATGTTTTCTGTCAGCGATCTGAATTCGATGTGCCGCTGGCCCAATTCATCCACAAGGTTGATAAGCCTCGGTAGCGACCGACCCAATCGATCCAGACGCCATACGACAAGCATGCCACCCGCGCTTACGGTGCGCAGGGCCTCGTTCAAGCCCGGCCGGTCGAAGCCTTTTCCTGAGACACCGAAATCGGTGAAAATCTGATCACAGCCCACGGAACGTAGCGCGTTGATCTGCAAATCAAGGCTCTGATCTTCCGTCGACACACGAGCATAGCCGATTTTCATCTTCCCTCCGAAGCGGAGCGTGGCAAATACTCCTGTAATTCTTACTGGATAACTGTCGGTGACTAACGCTATGATATGCAATAACATTAAAGTATTCGAAACGTTCATGCTAAAGTTGCCGACTTCTTGAGCATTCGCCGGAGGGAGCGGACAGTGACGCTGTAACGCGCCGCGACCTCCGTTACATCACGCCCGTTAGTGATCGCAGACCCGGCGTCCTTGACTTGCTCTTCCGTTAATCCTGGCGGGCGGCCTATATGTTGGCCATTTTCTTTCGCGGCAGCCATCCCGGCTCGTGTTCGCTCGCTGATCAAACTTCGTTCGAACTCCGCCAACGCCGCCATCATATGAAACAACAGTTTGCCGCTAGAGGATTTGGTATCGATATTCTCCATAAGCGACGTAAAATGGATACCTCGCTTGCCAAGTTCGTCGACGAGTTGGACGAGATCGATGAGAGAGCGGCCGAGTCGGTCAAGCCGCCAGACGAGCAGCGTATCCCCCTCCTTCAGCTTGGATAAAGCCCTTTCAAGTCCTGGTCTGTCGAGGTGTCGACCCGAAAGGCCGTGGTCCGTAATGAGTTCATCGCAACCCGCTGCCCTCAGGGCGTTGATCTGCAGATCTACTTTCTGATCCTCCGTCGAAACACGTGCGTAACCTAGTATCATCTTCTTCCTTCAAGTCCGCGGCGACAGATAAACCGCACGGATCGAGGATGTTGTTATGCTCGTTCCACAATCTATCTGCGGCTACAGAATGATCTCCTGTGCCATTGACAATAACGGGTCCCTTTTGTCCGGTTAAAATTTCGACGCGAGCGGTCGTAAAATTGTCTATAATTTCAATCAAGCTACGATATTGCTGAGCGGTTGATTCCCTTTTACTTAAAGGGACCCCTTTATGCAGGGTGACGACCAAGGCATTAGAAACAAGAAAATGGTTTTCGCCAAGGCGGAGGGATCCGCCGGCTCTGCTGTTGTCTTACCTATGAGTTTGGCTGGCGCGTCTGGCTTCGCCGTCGCTTATTTATTGCGCGGTGCGCTCACTGACGCATTACCGCTCCTATTGATTGGGGCGTTTTGCGGATATTTGGGCTGGTGCGCGCGAGGTCTCGAATGAGTGAGCACCGTTTGCTTTCAAGTGCGGCGCTATCCGTTGGGACGAAGGAATCGGGTGGTGCTGATCGCCGGATCGCGCTCGGCGAGCGACCGCGTTCTCCGGGGCGTCTGGTTGTTCTCCCAGGACTGAGTAAGGATCGTGAACCTCGGTCGATCGTGGGCAATCCTGACGCTGCCACTCCGCTGACAATGCCCCTTATTGGGGAGGGCGACCGAATTGTCGGTCCAGCATTGGGCGAACTTGGAAAAGTGACATCTCAGACTGCGGAAGGAGCTGTTGGCTGGCGTGAGGCTTGTTGCACAGATGTGTTCGGTGGCACCTGTCACATGCGCCGCTTCAGGGTGGGGTCAGTAGTAATTGCGTATCAGCGTTTCGTTTTAGCGCCCTCCGGTCTTGGGAGGGCGGATTAATGCACGGCAACCTGGATATGTCGGACGTCAATCTAGCCGCAAAAACGGCGGACGGGGTTTCAGCAGCCCGCTCCTTTCCGGTCGTGACGCGGCGCATTACCCGCAATGCTCTATCGCATGTCTTAATCCTGTCGCATAGCATCGTGATTGTCGGGTGCGGCGTACTGACTGACTTGCTTCTGTGGCGACGGTCATCATTTCAGCCTGATTTCAGCGAAGTCTCGATCGCGTCCGTGGCGTTCTACGTTCTCGTCTCTGCAGTGCTGGGGAGCCATTCGGCTGCCTCAAGCATAAATGTCTCCATTGGCTATTTAAGGTCAGCGATGGCTTGGTTGGCTGCTGCTCTGCTTCTTGTACTGGTGAGCTTCGCGGTAAAGGGCGGTGGTCAATACTCTCAATTTGGCTCGGCCATTTTTACTCTGACTGCGCTCATTGCGATTACGACTGTCAATGCATTGGCATCACGGTTGATAACGGTGCGACTGAAGAAGCGCTCTATTGCGTTTGCTCGGATGCAAATTGTGACACTCCACGCGCGTCCGACCCAATTCGATAGTATTTGGACGCCTCCCCCTGGGATTGAACTTACCGATCGACACTCCATTCCCGTTTCCGCACCGGAATTCGCGGAGCGATGCCGTGAAGTTAGATCCATCTTGCAGCGATCGGTAGCGCAGGGGTGTTGCGATCAGATCTTGCTGGCGGCCGCGTGGCAGGACACGGGCCATATCGCAGCCCTTCTACGTGAACTCGGCCCATTGCCCGCCCCCATTGTTCTTCTTCCAGATCCGGAGTTTGTCGGACTGAACCAGCATCGCCGCACCACCTTTGGCCGGGATATCGGTTTTGAACTGCAGTCGGCGCCATTGGGTTTTGGCGCACGTTGGGCCAAGCGTGCATTGGACGTCCTGGTTGCGATGGTTTTGATTGTTTTTCTCAGTCCGGTGATGCTTCTGGCTATTTTGGCAATATGGCTTGAAACAGGGTCCCCAATCCTTTTTTGCCAAGATCGGCGCGGTTTCGGTGGGGTCCCATTCAAGATTCTGAAGTTCCGGACCATGAGCGTTATCGAGAATGGTGCCGACATTCAGCAGGCGCAGCGAAAGGACGTTCGCATCACGGTCGTTGGGCAAATCCTGCGGCGCAAAAGCATCGATGAACTGCCACAGCTATTCAATGTCCTCAAAGGCGAAATGTCGCTCGTCGGACCGCGCCCGCATGCGATGGCTCATGACGACTATTACGACCGCTTCATTGAGCACTATGCTTTCCGTCATCATGTGAAACCAGGCATTACTGGCTGGGCTCAGGTGAATGGCCTGCGAGGTGCGACAGAGGCGCCCGAACTCATGCGGTCCCGTGTCGAACACGACCTTTGGTACATCAATCACTGGTCGATCTGGCTGGACGCGAAGATCATTTTTCTTACGGCTTTGAAGGTGTTCCGCGATGACAATGCCTATTGATGTCGATCCGCGTCTAACCCGCGGACAAAGGTGGTACGTCTTTCGATCTCTGGCACGAGCGGAGGGGCTGGCCGAGGCTAATCTCACCAGACAGGGGTTCATACATTTCCTGCCAAAGGTCACAGTCGTGAAACGGCACGCCCGCCGTTATGTTACCCACAAGGAGTGGTTGTTCCCTCGCTATGGATTCCTTTTGATGGATCTGTCCCGTGACCGATGGCAGAGCGTCAACGGAACCTATGGCGTCGAACGGCTGGTCATGGGTCAAGATGGGCCGCAACGCTTGCCGGACGGGGTGATCGAAGCTTTACAGGCGGCGACGGGTTCCGATGGGCTATTTTGCCCTGATATGGAACTGATCCTCGGTGCCCAGGTGCGGGTGAGTCAGGGTCCTTTATCGGGGCAACTGGGTGTCCTCCAAAGCTTGGACGGCCGGGGGCGGGTTGAGCTTCTTCTTAATCTTATGAATGGCCAGGTACGTACTACCGTCGCCCGCGAGTGTGTCGAAATCGTCGCATAAGATCCCGCATCCGTGGGCTCTGTTTTCCTACCGTCCCCGCGCGAAGCATCGCTTCACCCGGATGGCGGTAGCATGGAACATGGCCCTTATTGGTGACGGCGGTCTTCCTGGCTCAGATTGAACCAGGAAGACTCCCGATTTTGTTTCCGCTTTTCCCAGACAAGTTCTTAGAGGAATTAAGCATTGAAGATCGTGATGATCGGAGCAGGCTATGTTGGTCTGGTGTCAGGTGTATGCTTTGCGGATTTCGGTCATGATGTGATCTGCGTTGAAAAAGATACCGCCAAAATCGAATCTCTGCGCGCGGGGCGGATTCCGATCTATGAACCAGGCCTTGAGGAACTCGTTGCCAAAAATACCCTTGAAGGGCGCTTATCGTTCAGCACCGACCTCACGGATGCAGTTGAAGGTGCCGATGCCATCTTTATCGCGGTCGGCACGCCTGCGCGGGGTGGTGATGGGCATGCAGATCTCACCTATGTACACGGCGCAGCCAGAGACATCGCGCGCGCTTTGAAGCGCTTCACGGTCGTGGTGACGAAGTCCACCGTACCGGTTGGAACCGGAGATGAGGTTGAGTGGATTATCCGAAACGAGAATCCGCCCATTGACGTGGCGGTGGCCTCGAATCCTGAGTTCCTGCGCGAAGGTGCTGCGATTACCGATTTCAAGCGACCTGATCGCATTGTGGTCGGGACCCAGGACGAGCGCGCTCGGGCAGTTCTCATGGAGATCTACCGGCCACTCTTCCTCAATAAGTCTCCGATGATATTCACGGATAGACGCACGGCGGAACTAACCAAATATGCCGCCAACGCGTTTCTGGCAATGAAGATCACTTTTATCAACGAAATCGCCGATCTTTGCGAGCGGGTCGGCGCGGATGTGCAGCATGTAGCGCGCGGAATCGGCTCGGACGGACGTATCGGTTCAAAGTTCCTGCATCCTGGCCCCGGTTACGGTGGGTCTTGCTTTCCGAAGGACACGCTTGCGCTTGTCAAGACAGCGCAGGATCACGATAGTCCCGTTCGCCTGATCGAGACAACGGTGACCGTTAACGAAGAACGCAAGCGAGCAATGGCGCGCAAAATCGTCCGGGCATGCGGTGGTGATGTGCATGGCAAGACCATCGCCATCCTTGGATTAACCTTCAAGCCAAACACTGACGACATGCGCGAGGCACCGTCACTGTCGATCATCAAAGCGCTCGAGGAAGCGGGGGCTACGGTGCGCGCTTACGATCCCGAAGGTACCAGGTCAGCGCGCTCAATGTTGCCAAATGTGATCTTCTGCAGCAATGCCTACGAGGCGGCCGAAGGTGCCAGCGCGATTTCACTGGTGACTGAATGGGATCAGTTTCGGGCACTCGACTGGTCGCGGCTCCGTCTGCTGATGTCCGAGCCCGTCTTCATTGATTTGCGCAATGTCTACAGGGCGGAAGAAGTAACCCGATACGCCTTCTCCTACCATTCCATCGGACGTCCGGCCTGATCGGGCACTTAACGCCGTTCTCATCCGGCTCTTCGAGGCAATCTGTCGGCAGGAAAATCCTCCCTGACTGCCGCTTTTTGTATCGATGAGCTCAACATATAGGGACTCTCATATGAAGCGAAGACAGTTCTGTTTCTCGGCGTTAACGCTTGTCGGCGTTTCGGGTTGTTCATCGCTTCCTGGCAGCGGCCCGGGGTCACGCGCCATCGTGTCCAAAGCAGCGGCTTCCTTGAAGGAAACCGCCACGAGTGCTTTCAAATATGTGGAGATCGATCTCACTCAACGGGTTCTTGCTGTTTTGGGTGATCCCGGTCCCGGTTCCTTTTTCAGGAGCTTTGGTAAGGGCCGGAGTGGCCCGCCTGAACTGACCGTTGGCGTCGGTGATACAGTGTCGATCACCATATTTGAATCCGCGGCGGGTGGGTTGTTCATACCCAACGACGCGGGTTCCCGACCCGGTAACTATGTGACGCTTCCCGCGCAAACCGTGGATCAGAAAGGGTACATCGCCATACCCTATGCTGGTGCGGTCCTTGCGAAAGGACGCACGCTGGGTGCGATTCAAGCGGAGATCGTCAAGAAGCTGTCCTCGCGGGCCATTGAACCTCAGGTGATTATCTCGGTCACAAGTCAGGCGTCCAACCAGGTGACCGTCATCGGTCAGGTTGGCACGCCCGGCAAGCTGAACATCAATTCTGCCGGAGATCGCGTGCTCGATATTCTGTCGCGCGCCGGTGGCATTGCCAACGCGGGTTACGAGACATTTGTGACATTGCAGCGGCATGGCACCGAGGCAACGATCTATTTTCTCAATTTGGTGAATGACTCGAAAGAAAACATTTATGTTGCGCCAGAGGACACACTCTATGTCTATCAGGAGCAACGGTCGTTTACGGCTTTTGGTGCTTCAGGCAGCAGCGGGCAATTCAAGTTCGAGCAGGAGCATGTATTGCTCTCCGATGCCGTGGGCAAGGCCGGCGGCCTCCTGGATTCTCAGGCCGATCCCGGGCAGGTGCTGCTGTACCGGCTGGAGCATCGCGCCAACCTTGAAAAAATGCAGGTGGATCTCTCGGCCTTTGCTCCGGACGTTCTAGAGGTGCCGACGATCTATCGCGCCAATTTCCGCGATCCCTCATCGTTCTTCGTGGCCAAGAAATTCTTCGTGCATGATCGTGACGTGCTCTATGTCACAAACGCCGACAAGGTCGAACTGTTCAAGTTCCTCACGCTCATCACCGGCATCACCGGTGCGGCAGCCACGGCAACGTCCAACGTTACGACGACCAGAAGTGCCGGTCGATATCTCGATCAGTGAAATACTAAATTAAACTGAATTCATATAATTTAAATGAGTTATATTTGGCGGAATATGCAGTATAAATATAATAAAATATGGAACCAAATAAGCATCGTCGATTTATTAGTTGTTCGAAAATTGTCAGGTCATGGAGATCTTGGATATGAAACATCTTTTGGTGTTCCTGGTAATGTCTACGTCGGTCGTTGCGCAGGCAGTCTCTTTACCCGCCATGGCGCAGACTGCTTCCTCTGCGGCAGCAGGCGGCGCTTGCAGCAGGGCATACAATTTGCCGGACAAGCTCCCTGATCCGCAGGTCTCGGACTTTAAATCCAATCCGCAAGGGCTCCTGAAGAGCAATCCGGTTGGTGGGCTGCAATTGAGCGGTGAAGTCAAGGGACTGACGGAGACCGATCCGTCTGCCGCGGTTGACGCGCTCCTGGAGGTTGCGCGTTCGGCAAATTCGACGCAAGCGGCTGCCATCGGATCTGGCTTGGGACAGGCGGTCAAAGCGATTCTGGCGGTTGACAAACTGTGTGGTGACGACATCGCGCGCAGGATTGCCGGCTCTGGTTTGGGTGACCTGCTGACTGGCTACAATATGGCAACGGCCGATACGCCGATGTTGTTTGCTGGTGCTGCGGATGGTGCCGGTGGTACCGGCGGCGGGCTTGGTGGCGTGGTGAATGGAACCAGCGGTGGTTCATCGGTGGGCGCAACAACGAGTGCCAGCGGCAGCATAAGTCATGCCAACACCGCGGAAACCTTCAGTTTTTCGGGCGCGACCATTACTTGCTCGAAATCCGTCAGTCCCCGGCGGACATGCTGAGCATCGCGCATGATGTCGGGTACCCATACGTCCGGCTCGATTCGATCTGGAAAACGTCCCGTCAGGTAATCTTGATTCTAGCGTTTGTCAGGGAAAAGTGGAAACCGATTTCCCCGAAAAGACCAACGAAGACAAGGGAATCGGGTGTCTGTTGGGTATAATCTGAACCCAACAGAAATTAGATTGCATTCATAAGGATCCGGCATGCTCGATCGCGCAGCGCACAATCGTCTTGAAATTATACCGCCCATGGACAGCTCAGCCGGAGTGCAGTCAACAATCGATGTTGTCGCGCTGATAGCTGGTCTCCGTCGGCAAAAAATGGTTCTCTCCATCGCGACATGTTCAGTGCTCTTGCTCGGCGCGGTCTATTGCGTTTCGGCGGTGCCGCGTTACACGGCAACGAATGAGATTATCATTGACAGCCACAAGAACCTGTCTGACCTGACGGCAAGTCTGGCCGATGCTACGCTTGATACCGCAGCCATTGACAGCCAGCTTGAGGTCATCAAGTCTGATAACGTCGCGGCACTCGTGAGCAAAGAGCTGCAACTCGACCAGAATCCGTTGTTCATGAATGACGGTGGCTTGTTGTCCGCTGTTACACGCACCATTTCGCATATCGTGAACGTCGGGTCATGGTTCGTCTCGGCGTCGGTCAACGAGGAGGAAAGGCGGCAGGCTTTCCGGCAGGCCATTATCGCAAAGCTTGAGAGCAATCTTGACGTCAAGCGCGTTGGGCGGACCTATATTCTGACGATGAGCTACACATCGCCCAACCCCAAACTGTCCGTCGATATCGCCAACGCCTATGCTGATGCCTATTTCACGGATCAATTGAACGCCCGCTATGAGCAGGTCAAGCGTGCCAGTGGCTGGCTTCGGGATCGTCTCACGGAGCTCAAGACCAGTTCGATCAAGGCGGATATGGCGATCCAGCAGTTCAAGGCGCAACACGGGCTGGTGTCTTCGGGTGATGGCAAGTTTATCGGTGATCAGCAGGTCACTGAACTGACCACGCAACTATCGGCAGCCCATGATCAAACGGCAAATGCCGAGGCGCGCCTGCAACAGATTACGGATATCATTCAATCGGGTAAGACCGATGTGGCCGTGACGGATCAATTGGGCAGCCCCGTCATCAATGATCTGCGCACCAAATATCTCAAGGCGGCCAAAACGGCTCAGGAGCTGACCAGTAAGCTCGGTCCCACGCACTATCAGGTGATTAGCCTCCATAAGGATATGGACGAATACCAGCGGCTTATCTTCGCGGAATTGAAGCGCATTGCCATGACCTATACCTCCGACCTTGAGGTTGCCCGGGCGCGTGAGAAAACACTCAACGATTCGATGGATACTCTTGCGGGGCAGCAGACGTCCTCCAACGAGGTCATGGTGCAATTGCGCCAATTGATCCGGGAATCCGATAGCTACCAGAGCTTGTATACGACATTTTTGCAGCGCTATCAGGATGCGCTTCAGCAACAATCGTTCCCGACCACAGAGGCCCGGACCATCACAAGCGCCACCCTGCCCAGCAAGCCAAGCTGGCCCAGTATTCCGTTTATCATGGTCTGGTCGGGTTTGTTGGGAATGATGATTGGCGGTGCTCTGGCGGCATGGCGGGAATATAATGATCAGGGCTTCCGTATTCCGGATCAGGTGCGTGAGGTGACGGGACTGCATTTCATCGGCGTCCTCGAAAAACTGTCGCTTAAAAAAGCCGGACCTGCCACGTCTGATATCTCCGATCCTCAACAGGTGCTTATGCGTGAGCCAATCATGAGGCATGTGCTTGATATGCCGCTGTCCGGTTTTGCCGAAACGCTGCGCTCGGCAAAGGTCGAAGTCGATCTTCAGATTGATGCCGGGGCGAAAGTCATCGGTGTCGTCTCAGTAATGCCTGGCGAGGGCAAGACAACAACGGCCAAGAATCTGGCAAGTCTCATGGCCTTGCAGGGTGCCCGCGTTCTGTTGATTGATGGCGATTTTCGCAATCCCGGCATGACAAGGCGCATTGCGGCCCATGTGACGGCCGGGCTGATCGAGGTGCTGCGGAAAGAGCGTCCCCTGGAGGAGCTTTTGTTGCGAGAGGAAGATAGCGGCCTTCTGTTCTTGCCCAGTGTTGTAAAGAAGCGAATTCTCGACAGTCAGGTTCTGCTTGCCTCAAAGGAGATGGAGCAACTGCTGGCGGACGCCGCCGCCGCGTTCGATTACGTCATCGTCGATCTGCCGCCGCTTGGACCCGTCATCGACGTTCGTGGGATCACTCGCTTCTTCAATGGCTTCGTCTTCGTTGTCGAATGGGGTGTAACGCCGCGCCGCGCCGTGCGGCGGGTGCTGGAAGAAAACAGAGAAATCTACGAGAAAACGGTTGGCCTGATCTTCAACAGCGTCATCAGCGCACGCATGAAGAAATACAATTACGGTGAATCGCGCGGATATTATTATGGGAAATATGCCTATTACTACACCGACGGCGAAAGCCGTAGATCGAAGTCGAGTGGCAAGAAATCGCGCTCGTGAGACGTTTTCTGTATCTGGCCCTTATGGCCTGGGTCAGCGTCTTTCTGTTTCTGAAAGCCAACGACGTGCTGCTGCAACTCCTGCCGACCAGCGATGTGCGCCGTCTTGGGCGCGCGGTGGAACTTGCAACACTCTATCGTCAGTCGCTCACAGAGCGGGCAGAGGCGTTGGATGCCAGCAGTTGGATAGACCCTCGTGTTCTCGCAGACGTTGCGGAATCACCATCAATGCGGGCCGCAGGCAATAGCTGTCTAGACGAGGTGTCGCGTGGCGCATTGGCAATCCGTCTGGGCGCGCTCGATCAGGCAGTTTTATCCGAAGCCAGTGACCGCGACATCAGAAACCTTCTTGCTGCCGCGGATCAGGCCGTGAAACGGCGACTCCAATGCACACCGACAGATGGCAATGCATGGCTCCTTCGCGCGCAAATTCTGGTGCAGCAAGGCGGCGACATGACGGCCCTCAGTCGATCGCTGGATCTCTCCTATTTCTACGCACCGGCGGAAAAATGGATCATGATCCCTCGGTTGCGGCTGGTGAGCAATTTGATCGATTCGGGACGGACATCACTGCCTCCCCAGTATGGTCTTGACCTTGAACGCGTTATCCGGCTGAGCGAACCCTCGGAAATTGCCACTCTCTATGTCGAAAGCGGCGAAAAATCGCGACAGCTGATGAGAACCATGATTGACCAGCAGCGCCTTGATCGGCGGGTTCGCATCTTGCGAACGATTGATGCGCTTGGGATTTCCTATCCTGTGGCTGCGGCCTGCCAGACGCCAGTTTTCAATGGGCCCCCGGGAGCAGAGCTTGAGTTGCGGCGTCCTGCGGATCTCGTGGCCGCCTGCGCAAAATAGGCCGTTTGGGGCATTTTCAAAGGTTCATACAGTCACCCGGTCAGGACTGAACATCAGGGGAAGCGATGTGGAGAGCAGCAGCCTGGCAGGAGCCTTTTTCACGGGCATGCGCGTTATCTTTAGCCTCGTGCTTGTTTTCCCTATGCTGACCTTCGGCGCGGTGGACTTCGAGCCGCTTGCCGTCATCACCATGGCGCTGGCGATCAGTGCCGCGATTGTATGTTGGCGTCCGATTCAGCATCCGCCCATTTCCTTTATCGCGGGCGTGGCGCTTGTCTGTCTCATGGTTCTCGCCGCGGTCCAATATGGACAGTCGCTGCGTTTTCCCAACAATCCATGGGAACATCCGGCCTGGGCTTATGTCAGGGCTCAGGTCGCTCCCGTCGATGGTGCAGCGTCGGTGACACCGGAACAGACACGAGCCGATATCATCGTGTGGTCGCCGCTATTGACCTTCGTTGTCGCACTGCATCTTTTCAATCGCCGCCGCGAGGCCCTTCTGCTCTTATCGATCCTGTCGCATCTGGTGGTGGGGGTTGCCTTAATCAGTCTCTGCCAATTCCTGTTTGCCCCGATGACCCTCGGCTTTGAAACCAAAACGGCCTATATCGGCAGCCTCACCGGCTTTTATGTCAACCGAAATTCTGCTGGCACCTTCTTTGGCATGGGCATCGTCATCAATGCGGGATTGTTGGCTTTCTACTTGCAAAATAGCAGCCTTGGGGCGTTTGCCCGCAGAATCTTTACGCCAGATCGCCTGACCCTTGCGGAAAAGACGACGCTGTATTTGCTGATCGGTATGTTGATCGAGGTTCTGGCGCTGGCGGCCACCCAGTCGCGCGGCGCAACGGTGTCGGTTTTCATTGGGCTGATCTGTCTTGCTTGGCTCTTCAGTCAAAGGAAACGATCTGGCCGTCGATCAAACGTGCGACGGCGGCGTTTTGTGCTCATTGTCAGCCTGATGTCGATTATAGCAGTGGTTGTCGCTCAGAAAGTGATCTATCGCATCGGTGCCCAATCGGTGGATCAGGCACGTCTGTGCACATACGCATCGACGGCGCAGGCAGTGTGGAACAACTGGCCTTTGGGATCGGGTTTTGGCAGTTTTGCTGATGTTTTTCCGGCCTATCGCTCTGCGCAATGCTCTGGCATTGAGGGCATCTGGGATGCCGCCCATAATTCCTATCTGGAAGGCGCACTTGGGTTGGGCATCGTTTTCGTAGTTGTTCTCGGTGTGGCGCTTATCACCCTCGGATGGGCATTTGCGATCGGCTTGCTTGAACGGCGCAGGTATCATTTTGCACCGGCCATCGGACTGGCCAGCCTTGTTCTTGTCGTCTTGCATTCGCTCATTGATTTTTCGATGCAAATTCCCGGAAACGCGATGTTTTTCGCAGCTCTTCTCGCGGGCTGCGTGACGATTTCGCTTGGAGAGAAAACATCGTTCGAGCCTGTCGCAGAAGATTCAGACCAGACCACATGGACGGCATACCGATCTTGATCCGAAAACTGATTGATCGCGTTGGGAAACGATTGCCTGGGCAGCAAGGGGCGATATCCTCCCGCAAGGTGGCAAGGGTTCCCGACGGCGTTCGGGTGTATGTGATTGGCGATATCCACGGTCGCGCTGATTTGCTTGCGCAAACCTTTGCCAGGATTGACGCCCACGAGGCCGCGCATCCCGTCGAGCAGAGTATTACGGTATTTCTCGGCGATTATGTGGATCGCGGCTTGCGGTCCCGAGAGGTCATCGATCAGTTGATCGAACGGCAGCAGAACCCGCGCGTGGTGGCGCTGCGAGGCAATCATGATGTCAGCATGTTGCGTGCCTTGCTCGATATGGATGTCGCACTGCGGTGGTTGGCGACAGGAGGGCGTGAGACACTCCATGCCTACGGCATTGTCGTTCCTGTCGATGTTGACCACGACACTATTCACACCGTGATAGGCTTGGCGGTGAAGCGGATTCCCGCCAGCCACAAAGCCTTTCTGGAAAGGCTTCTGCCCTATGCGACGATTGGTGATTATGCTTTCCTGCACGCAGGCATTCGACCAGGAATTGCGCTTGAAAATCAATCACTGGACGATCTTGTGGCTATCCGGCAACCCTTTCTTGACTGCGCCGCGCCGCATGATTTCATGATCGTACACGGGCACACGCCAGTCAGTGCGCCGGATTTTAGGCCAAACCGCATCAATATCGATACGGGTGCCTATATCACCGGCAATCTGACCTGTCTGGTTTTGGAAGAAGACAGGCAGTTTGTTTTACGGGCGACGTGAACCGGCGTGGCAACTCACTATCAGTGTGCACGTCATCTGCCCGACGAGGGCTCATCCATGTACAGAACGAGAAAACTCCCTCGATGAGAATGAAAGATCGTGACGGTGTGACGTATGCACCGCATGTGTTGTTTGCGATGTTTTGTTTGCTGCTTGTGTTCGCGGTGGTGACCTATGTTGTTTCCGGGTCGATCATAACCACGTTCTTCAGAACGGTCATTTCCTCGATTTGCTTACAGGCCGGTTATTTCGCGGTGGTGGTCTATCTTGTGCTGCGCCGGGTGAAGGAACGTAAGGCTAAGCTGACGCAAAACCGCGCCTCCGACGAGGTGCCTCGCACGCCTGTTTCTTCCCATCGAAATGCCGATCTGTAGCGCTTCCGGCGTGCAGAATTCCAAGAGGAAGGATAGAATATGACTGGTAAAATCGTTCCTGTAATTATGGCAGGCGGCAAGGGCACACGGTTGTGGCCTCTGTCACGGGCCACGGCAGCCAAGCAGTTTTTGACATTGATCGGCGACGGGACACTTTTCCAGTCCACTCTCGAGCGTGTAAACGACAACATTGTCTATGAGCCACCTTTGGTGGTGACCAATGAAGACTTCCGGTTTCTGGTGGCCGAGCAGGCGCGCGCAAAGAACGTGGTATTGTCCGGCATTGTGCTGGAACCTGTGGCGCGCAACACCGCGCCTGCCTTGGCGGCAGCGGCGCGTATTGTTGCGGACCGGTTTGGTGACGATAACATGCTGCTTGTATTGCCCTCCGACCACGCGATTGTGGTGGATGACAATTACCAGGCAGCCATCCGTGCCGCTTTGACCGCAGCTGCGACCGGGGATTTGGTGACTTTTGGTATTACACCGACAGAACCGGCGACAGGCTATGGTTATATCGAACTGGGCGGGCATCTGGAGCAGGGTGCCTATGCGGTCAGCCGGTTTGTGGAAAAACCGAATGTGCAGCAAGCCCAGGCGCTGATTGATGCCGGCAGTTATTACTGGAATTCAGGCATGTTCCTGTTTTCGGCAGCGGCAATTCTTGCTGAGTTGGAGCTTCACGCGCCGGAGGTCGTGGCGGCTGCTGACAGCGCCGTTGAGAAGGCAACGATGGACTTTGATTTTATCCGGCTTGACGGCGATGCATTTGCGCGAGCGCCTTCGATCTCCATCGACTATGCCGTGATGGAAAAGACCGTCAATGCAGCCGTTGTCCCATCCTCCATCCAATGGTCTGATCTGGGAAGCTGGGATGCGGTATGGAAAATCGGAGAGGCGGACGGGGACGGCAATGTGGTGCGGGGCAATGTCACGGTGCGGAACACAACAAACTCGCTGGTGATTTCCCACAACGCCCATATGGGTGTGCAGGGCATGGATGGCGTGGCGGTGATTGCCTCGGAAGATGCTGTTTTGGTGGGGCGTTTGGACAACGCGCAGGACGTCGGCAATCTGGTGAAAATACTGGCCGCCGACAGAAAGACGGCAGCCCTGACCGAGACGCATCCATCATCCTTGCGGCCCTGGGGCGGCTACACGTCCATTCTCAAGGGTGATCGCTTTCAGGTGAAGCGCTTGTTTGTTCATCCGAGCAAGAAACTATCCTTGCAAAAGCACCATCATCGGGCAGAGCACTGGATTTGCGTGAAGGGAACTGCAGAGGTCACAATCAACGATCAGGTCACCATTCTGCATGAAAACCAATCCATCTACATTCCGCAAGGGGCCATGCACCGGCTTGGCAATCCCGGCAAAATTCTGCTGGAAATGATCGAGATCCAGACCGGCTCCTATCTGGGCGAGGACGATATTGTCCGTCTTGTCGATGAATTCGGCAGGAACTGAATTGGGTGCTGAGACATCAACCCTTTGCAACCATCCGCTCAATCCCGGACGCAACTGTTCATGAGAGTCATCCTTTTCCATGTTAGCGCCACTCTGCTGGGTCTGGCGTTGGCTGTTTTTGCCTTGCGATATACCGCTGACTTCTGGGGGCCAGCGGTGGCTTTCTCCCTTCAATTGCACGCAGGTGCGGCAATGGTGCCGTTGGCGCTGTTTTGTCTGGTGCTGCGTCCCGGTGCAGTCTCGCTGACCATGCTGTGTGCAGCCGTGTTGATTATTTGCCAGGCTGCTCTGATGGTTTGGAATTCGCTACCACCGACATTTCTTGTCGAGACAGGAGGCACACTAAACCTGCGGGAGCTGTCGTTTAATATACTGGGCGAAAATCTCGAAAACGGTGGCGCGATCACTGATTACATTCTGCAATCGGGCGCAGACATTGCCTATGTCATGGAAGCCGCCCCGGTTGGTTCACATCTGGATCGCCTGTCAAAAACCTATCCCTATCGAATAGGCTGCGGAGACCATACCAGCACGTGCGACCTGATGCTGCTGTCAAAATATCCGCTTGAAAACATCTATGTTCGCAATCTCAGTGATCTGCGCAAGGATCGATTTGCCATGGCCCGCATTCATCTGGGCGGCACCACGCTGAATCCGGCCGCCGCCCATCTGAGCAAGCCTTACTTTGACAATTACCACGCAGATGAACTGGTGGGACTTGGTGATGCCCTCAGCAAGATTGAGGGTCCCTTGTTGCTTGCGGGCGATTTCAACGCGGCAACCATAGGCCCAACATGCAAGGGCTGTTGAAGCGCACCGGAATGACAACGGCTGGTTTTGAGCCAGCAACATGGCGCGATCGGCGCTGGAATCCTGGGCGTATCTATCGACCATATTTTCATTCGGACGCCGCTGATGGCGCGGAAATTATCGCGTATTTCGTCCAATTTCGGCTCCAACCATTGCGGGTTGATCGCAGATCTTGCCATTCCGGCAGGCGCTCTCCTGTCAGGAACCTGACAGGATTTTGGTCCTTCACCGAACAAGACCTTTGAAAGGCGTTCTCACCATGCAAGAAGGGGAATTCAAGACACGACCGTTGCCGGTTGTGATCCTGTCAACGGCTGATATCGATGCACCGATCTGGACCAACAAGCAGCACATCGCCACACGCCTCGTGGCCGAGCGTGAGGTGCATTATATCGAATCCCTCGGCCTGCGCGCGCCGCGATTGGGGCTCAAGGACCTGCGCAGAATCATAGCGCGTGTCTTGACAATCCTTCGCAAAGAGCATGGTCACCCGACGATCAATTCCACCGGCAAGCGCTGCGAAGCCGTTGATGCGCTGCACAGGCATGTGCCCATGGTCATCCCGTTTCACGCTTTTTCGCTGGTGCGTGCCTTCAACCGATGGATGATCAAGCGCCGCATCCTGCCGCGCCTGCCTGAGCGCTATGCGCTTTGGAGCTTCTCACCCTTGACCTATGGGCTGGAGGAGCGGGCGGCAATGGTCGTGTATCATTCAGTGGATCTGCTGCATACGATTGACGGCATTCCGCGCGAGGCATTGCTGCAAGCCGAGCGTCAACTAATCGCGCGGGCGGATGCTCTGGTTGCCTCAAGCACGGGGGTGGCCGACCATCTGCGGGCACAGCACGCAAACCCGATGGTGTGGGAAAATGTTGCCGATATTGACCTGTTTCAGGGCATGCGTGCGCCGGTCGCCACGCGTGAGCGGCGGGCCATCTTCGTTGGCAATCTGACACCCAGCAAGCTCAACTTTGCAATCTTTGAAGCCATTGTCAGCAAGGGCGTGCGGCTCGCGCTCGCAGGGCCGTTCAGCATTGATGGCACAAAGCGAGACCCCGCACTTACCCGGTTGCTGGCCTCACCGCTGGTCACCTATCTTGGTACGCTGAACCAGCAGGAGATGGCCAAAGAAATCGGCAGGAGCTGGGTTGGGATCATCCCCTATCATCTCAATCAATACACGACAGGTGTGTTTCCAATGAAAGTCTACGAGTATCTGGCTGCGGGTTTACCGGTTGTGGCAACGGAATTGCCAAGCATATCGGACCGTGCGATTCCCGGGGTCACGCTTGCCTCGTCAGAGGGGGTAGCAGAGGCGGTTGCTCGCGCCTGCGCGAGCGAATATGCCCCGCCGCCGGGTGATTTCAGCAAAAACAGCTGGGACTCGCGCCTTGAGCAAATTCGAACACTGCTCGATTCCAACGGAGGACAGGTCGCGGAAGGTGCGCTTTAGGATGCTGATGCGATATATTCGCGAGGCGCTACCGCTCATGCGCAGTCTCTTCGCTTATGCGGCAATGCCGGCCGCAGGAATCATCACGGCCCCCCTTCTGGCGCACGCCCTCGGTGCCACCGGGCGGGGCCAGCTTGCAGGCATTCTGCAGCCCATGACCTTGGCCGGCTCCGTGGCGGCCCTTGGCGTGCCCTCTGCGGTCACCTATTTCATCGGTCGGCAGTACCCGGCAGAAAAGGTTATTCGGTTAGCGGCGATCATGGCGCTGGTCATGACGTTTTTTGTGGGCGCAGCATTGTTCTTCTACTCGGCCACAATTGCCGAGCAGCTCAATACAAACCGGGTTTTCATGCTGATGATTTGGGCGGCATTCTTGCCCAGTGCGTTGATTGCCATTCGCCGCGGCCACATCCAGGGAATGCGCCGATATGGGGCGCTGGATCTGGAACGGATGCTGGCCTCTGCCTTCCGCGTCGGAGCCATCGTCTTGCTCTGGCTCATCGGTGTGAAATCCGTGATTGCGTTTGCTGCTATCTATATGATCGCTGGCCTCGGCGCATCGGCAGTGCTTCGGCTTCCGCGTGGTGGGGATGCCTCATATGCATTGACGCGCCAAAGCAGCAGCGCCGCACCAGAGTTCACGGGAGCATCGTTTTTATCCTATGCGATGCTGTCTGCCTTCGGAACGATTGCTGCCGCGATGTCCGCGCGGCTTGATCAGGCAATCATGCCAGCAATTGTTGTGGCAAACGATCTGGGATATTATTCGGTGGCCGTCACGGTTGCAGAAGTGCCCGCAATCATCACCGCAGTGCTCACGCGCAATGTGTTGGCCGAGGTCGCTGGCGGCATCCATAGAGAAGCGGTCATCCGCTCTATTCTGCTGGGCGGACTGGCGCAGGTGGCGCTGACCATCCCTATCCTGGTGACGCTTCCCTATCTGGTTCCAATTGTGTTTGGCACTGATTTTGCGCCAGCGGTGAAATTGATCCGCATTCTGCTGCTGGGCACGTTTATCGCTTACTGGGCCAATATCGCCGCCACCTATCTCGGTGGGCTGGGCATGCCCGGCTACAACTCGCTAGGGCAGGCCGCCGCCGCATTGACGACGATCCTTTTGTTTTGGGCCGCGTGGCACAGCATGGACGCCATGACGGCAGCCTGGATCAGCGTCTGGTCGCAGGCTGCAGCACTCGCAACAGCAATTGCCCTTGTCATTCGGCTGCGTGCCTAGCGTCAAAGCGGTGGCGTTTCAAAACCAAACAACGAAGACGCAAGCTGATATGCTCCTGACGCAACCCAACCGCCTCTGGCTGTTGTCCACACGGTATCACCGCGAAGGTAAATGCCGCAGGGCGCGCCTGATCAAGACCTATCTCTTCCTGTTTTTCAGGGCGATTCTTCCTCCCGAAGCGGCGCTTGCCGGGCTTCCGGCGCTTGGCCATTTTGCGATGAACATCGTCGTTCACCCCAATGTTTCCCTTGGTCGCGATGTGGTGCTGTGGCATGGCGTCACGCTGTCGGTCAGCGATTCTCCGGGCACCAAGTCGCGATTGACCATCGGTGACCGTGTAGAGATCGGCACGGGTGCCGTAATCATCGCACCTTTACGCAGCAGTTTGTCCA
This sequence comes from Rhizobium sp. SG570, assembly GCF_012275345.1. Taxonomy (NCBI): domain Bacteria; kingdom Pseudomonadati; phylum Pseudomonadota; class Alphaproteobacteria; order Hyphomicrobiales; family Rhizobiaceae; genus Rhizobium; species Rhizobium sp. SG570. The sequence continues at coordinate 20,515 of NZ_JAAZQI010000036.1, forward strand.
TTTGCAACGATGTGAGGATCGGGGCGAATTCGGTCGTGACCCGTTCGATAACCGACCCTGGCACCTATGCCGGTGCCCCCGCAGTTCTCGTCAAACGACTGGAAGGGGTTGAATAATGCATATTCTATTTGTCACTCTAGAGGTCTTTGGTGGTGCAAAGAAAGGCGGTGGCGAACGCTATGTGACGGAACTGGCGCGTGCCGCGCCCGCTCACGGCCTGACCGTGGATGTCGCCGTCGTCCGATCCATGCGGGAATTTGCGGAACTCGTCGATCTCGATGCGCCAGCGCACCCGATTTCACCGCGCCGTTTCTTTGATCTCGTGCGTCGATGTGACATTGTGCATGTTCACCAGCTCAACACCCCCGGTTTTGATTATGCCGCATTGCTGGCCAAGCTGCTGCGCAAACCTCTAGTCCTGACAGACCATGGCGGCGGCGCGCTCACGCCGGGCCGTGCACTCGGGGGCTTGCGGCTGCGTCTCATCAATGCCGCAGGCTATGTGAGCGCATGGAGCAGGCAGGACATTGATCCGACAGGCATCATAAAACAGAATATGGTCATTCTGGGCGGCGGCGATCACTTGCCCGATGCAGAACCGCTTGAACAGAACTATGATTTTGGTTTCATTGGCCGTTTGGTGCCCCATAAGGGTGCGCATATCGCAATTGAAGCGCTGCCCACAGGGCGTCGTTTGATCCTGGCAGGTCAACCCAGGGATCAGGCCTATTTCGCGTCTCTCAAGCAACTGGCTCAAAACAAGGACGTAACCTTCGTATCAGATGCGGCTGATGAGATTGTGGCAAGACTGCATAAGTCTATAGGCTTTCTCCTTGTTCCCTCCGTCGAGCACTATCAAGGCCGTGCTTTCTCACGCCCGGAACTTCTGGGGCTGGTGGCGCTTGAGGCGCTCGCCGCAGGAACGCCCGTTATCGGATCTGATGTTGGCGGGCTTGGGGAGCTTCTCAAAATGGCAGGTCAAATCACCGTTCAGCCGGGCAATGTCGCCAAATGGCATCAGGCACTCTCACGGGCTGGGAGCAGCCATTTTCCATCCGTTAGCAGTTCCGCTTTTACATGGGATGCCGTCGCGCGGAAGTGCATCGACCTCTATCGATCTTTATAGATTGAATTTTGTACTGTGAAGTTTCAATCAATGCGTGATTAATACTGAGGGTCAATCATAATGCAACTGAAGAACTATCAAGATTTACAGAGGGATATTCTTCAAAATTTATGGAAAATTCCGAATGATGTTGATTTAATCGTGGGAATTCCTCGCAGTGGCATTCTGGTGGCGAGTTTTATTGCACTTTCACTCAACTTGCCTCTCGTCGATCTGGATGGATTTTGTTCGGGCCGCGTGTTCGAGACAGGAACGACACGGCGACGGAAAAACAATGCGTCGCATTATCGTCGCGCCCTCATTGTTGACGATAGCAGTCGCACGGGAGAAGCTTTAGCCAAAGCCGTTGAAAAGCTGAATACTGCAAGCAATGCCTTGCCGCCGGTTACGACATGCGTGGTCTACGGCACATCGACTATTCGGGATTCCGTGGATATTGTCATGGAAATCATTGATGCACCACGGATTTTTGAATGGAATATTTTGCATCATCCGGGAATTCTGAAGGACGCTTGCTTGGATATCGATGGCGTTCTTTGTCATGATCCAAACTATTTAGAAAATGATGACGGGCCGGCTTATCTCGATTTTCTCAAGCACGCCCGCCCGCTTTATCTGCCAAGCCATCCCGTCAAGGCGCTGGTGACGAGCCGTTTGGAAAAATATCGTCCCGAAACGGAAGATTGGTTGCGTCGCCACGGAATTGTCTATGGTCGATTGATCATGCTTGATCTTCCAAATGCAATGGAGAGACGCAAAGCAGGCGTGCATGGATCGCACAAAGCGGCTTATTATCGATCAAGTTCCGCGACACTGTTTGTTGAAAGCGAACTGCATCAAGCCCACGACATTGCCAGATTGAGTGGCAAGCCGGTTCTGTCCCTGGAAGGGCCAGAGATGTGCATGCCCAACAGCTTTTCCCCTAAGGCACTGCAACAGCGGATCACCAATATGCGCCTTCTGGCGCGTTGGCTTCGTGGACACCTTGGCGATAAATCGGTTGATCGCCTTCGTGCTATTTATATGCGCCTGCCGCGCGTCAAGTCCAAGAGCCTCTAATCCTCATGAAACTTCTGTTTGTGTCGAGATCAACGCCATTTCATCAACTTGGCGGCATGGAAATAGTGTCATGGGCTCTTGCCAAAACCCTCGTTTCACACGGACATGACGTTGGATTTCTCACCACAGATATCCGTGGAGTTGGTCGCAAAACGCTTGTCGATGGTATCAAGCTTCAAACGCTAGATTGCGCCAGTGGCCGATACTCAAAAGCGTGGTGGCAAAAGTCGCAGGCTATTTTCCTCAACACATACGCTAATAGCGTTGATCTGGTGATGGGTATTGGCGGAGGTGCACACGGAATATTGGATGCCCGGATAAGGACAAAATGTCGAACCCCCGTCGTCTTGCAATCACATGGCACGCCTTGGGGGGAGATTGTTTCCAAATTGTCCGTTCGCTCGCCCATTTCCTGGGCAGGCGCGGTCCGAAACGTCCCTTATCTACTGCGAGACTGGCGGCTTGGTTATTATTCCGGAATCGTTTCTATCGGTCCCGCTGTGGACGCCGCACTCCGGCGGCAACCGATGTCGAAGCTTGTGCGCAACACACCCATTACCATGATTGAGAATGGTGTGCGCGAAGCGGAATTTAGTTTCGATCCGGCAGCGCGCAGCCATTTTCGGCAGAGGCTGGGTATAGGTCCAGCCACAGCTGTCGTGATTTCGCTGAGCCGCCTCATCTTGCAAAAAGGGGTTCGCGAGTCACTGCTGGGCTTTGCGCGCCTTGCTTTGAAGCGCCCGGATATTGCCTATCTGATGGCCGGTGAGGGCAATGCTGAGCCAATGCTGCGAGCGATGGCAAGAGACCTGAATATTTCTGACAAGGTGCATTTTCTCGGACCCGTATCCCGCGGCGATCTTTCAATGGTTTTGAGCGCGGCAGATGTTTTCCTATTCACCTCCCTCAGGCAAGAAGGCTTAGCGATTGCGCCACTTGAAGCGGCAGCGTCTGGATTGCCCGCAATTTTATCCAGCCACCTGAAGCTCCCGGAAATCGTGGCGAAATATGTGCCGCCGACAGATCCAGACGCTGTGGCGGATGCACTCAAAACCACATTGGATGGTCTGCGGATTCGCAACGCATCTCTTTTGCCCAAGCGCTACTCTCTTGAGCACGCGACCACCCGATATCTTCAGTTCTTTGAACAAGCTATTTAACGCCGTTGATATCCGCCGCGGCCGCTTAACCAAGACATCGTACCCCCATCGTTTCTCCATCCGCGGACCTGTTTCAACAATGACGGCTGTGAAGACGTTTTGGCATCACGGCACCAATCATTCTCTCAACGTTGATCTCCCCACCGGTTGATCGAGTCGGGTGAACGGCGAAGCGTTGCGCACGCGCCGCCAAGTTCGCCCCCCAACAATTTTCCCGAGCCACTCCATTGATGAAGGTTAAGATCATGCGACAGCTTGACGTAGTATTAGCCCATGATTATCTCACGCAACGCGGTGGAGCCGAACGGGTCACCATCGAGCTTGCGCGGGCACTCAACCCCAGTCACTTGATAACCGCCATTTACTCTCCGGAAGACGTGTTTCCCGAAATTAACGGGTTTCCCATACGTTCAACCGCGTTAAGTAAAGTGAAGTTGTTTCGTAAAGATTCGCGCCTCGCGCTGCCGTTGCTGGCTTCCGTCTGGAACTCGATCAAGCCGGTGCGCGCGGATGCTGTGGTGTGCAGTTCGTCGGGTTGGGCCCATGCCCTCCCAACCGCAGGCGCGACCCGCAAGATCGTATATTGCCACAACCCTGCACGATGGCTTTATCAGGCGGAGGACTATTTGCTAGACCGCCCTTGGCCGGTGCGGGCGGCATTAAGCATGCTGCAGCCAGCCCTGATGAAATGGGATCGCAAAGCGGCGGCCTCGGCGGATGTCTATATCGCCAATTCCACCTCCGTTGCAGAGCGCATCTGGCTAGTTTATGGCCGCGAAGCGCGCGTGGTTTTCCCGCCGGTTTCGGTTGATCCAACCCAGCCAGCAGAGCCAGTCTCGGCGCTTGTGGGCAAAACCTTCTTCCTGATGGTCGGTCGGTCGCGCGGGTACAAGGGAGCCCAGCCTTTAGTCGAGGCCTTTCGGGGCATGCCCGAGCATATGCTTGCCGTTGCCGGAGGGGGCAAGATTTTGGATGCGCCCGACAATGTGGTGCCGACAGGCTACGTCAGTGAGGCACAATTGCGCTGGCTCTATGCTCATGCGCGGGCCTTGATATCGGTTTCACGCGAGGACTTCGGGCTGACGCCTATTGAAGCCAATGCCTTTGGAACACCCGTCCTGCTTTTGCGTGCGGGTGGCTTCCTCGATTCCACGGACGAAGGCACAAGCGGACTTTTTATGGAAGACGCGACACCAGAAGCGATCCGCGGTGCCGTGCGTGCCTTCCCTGAAACATGGGATACCGCCGCAATCAAGCGCCATGCCGAAAAATTCAGCCCGCACCGTTTTCACGAAGCCATCCGCCGTATCGTCGTGGAAACATGCAACATTGGATGATCTGATCCCGGCTCTGAGACCGAAACTGAAAGAGGGGCCATGCGCCGAAGAACTCTGATCGAAGCTTTGATGCTGTTTGCCACGGCTCATGCTTGCGGCCTGAGACCCGTCAGCTCTGCTCGCGCCGCGATGAAGAGAGAAATCTATGACGTTACCGATTTCGGCGCAAAAGGTGACGGACGGAGCGATAATACCGATGCCATCCGCAGAACCATGACGCGGGCCGCAGCATCGAAAAACCCGACGCATGTTTACTTCCCCAAAGGCAGATATGTCTTTAGCGATTTAGAAGAGCAGTTTGACGACGTGGAATTTAGCGGCGATGCGGCGGTGCTTGTGTCCACGTTGCCGATTGGCACGCATCAACCGGCAATCTGGTTGCATGCAAAGAGGCTTTGGGTACACGATATTGCGGTTGATTATACCGATGCGATTGACGTGCGCCAGCCCGGCATGGTCGAGAGCCGCAAGCCCAACGCCTATGGTTTGCGTCTTGGCGGCGTGCGCGACCCGCATCTGTGGAACGCCGATTTTGTCACGGTCGAGCGCGTTCAGGTCAGCAACGCGCGTGGCGGCGGAATTCAGGTTTCTTATGCCAGCAACGTCACGGTTCGCGGTTGTCGCGTGCGCCAGGTCTTGGGTAATGGATTGGGATTCGATGATTGCGTGATCAACGTTCTGGCCGAAGGCAATGACATCGCCCTGACCGGTGACGACTTGCTGGTGATTGTTACGGACTTTCGTGTCCCCAACGGCACGCGAAACGTAATCTTTCGCCGTAACAGCGTTGCGCAAGGCTATGCGAAGGGCATTGCATCAAGCGGGGTTCACGGCATGATAATCGAGGATAACAAGGTGAGTGATACGTTTGCCGGGGGAATCGTGGTGTTCTCCGACAGCTATTATGGGCTGGGCAGGTCGATAGATGTTACGGTGAGTGGCAACACTGTTAAATACGCCGGGCACTTTTTCGGCGAGGGCCAGTTTCGCAAGCGAGCCTCATCCGTTGGCAGTTCAATTTACGTCGCGGGCGGATCGGCCGATGTCGCCATTCGCGCCAACACGCTTATTGGATCGGTGCGCGACGGTATCGTGGCGACGACGATCAAGGGCCTGTCGATTGTCAAAAACGTCGTGCTTGACCATCCGGGCGTCGGCATATTGGTTGGTGATCCGAGCGATAAGGACATGGAGCAGGTCAGCAATTTTCAAATCGCGTTTAATACCGTCCGTGGCAATCGTGACGGCATCATCGTGGGGTCGGCGACAAACGGCACAGTGACGGGCAACGCGATTGCGCTGGACCCGGACAGGAAGGGTCACGCTCTCCTTGTGGCCAATAGCCGGGCGGTCATCGTTCAAAAGTGACGCTCTTAACGACCGCGCAACCCATCTCCTGCTGCCGACGCTAAAGGTGAAATTTGGACACGCTGAACCAAATTCTATTCATCGGAATCTGCCTTATAACCTTGTTTCGCTTCTTCAGGTTAACGCAGCAGAACATGTCCTGGAGCGGCTTACTGTCGGCTCTGGCATGTGTGCTGTACATCATCTGTTTGTATGGCTCTGCTCTGATGCAAGTTGCTGGGTTAAGCAGCACGAAACTTTTAGGGCCTCATATTCTGCCGCCCGCACAAGCTTATGAACTGGGTGAACTTGCAGGCAATTGGACGATTGAGCTGTGCGTCATTCTGCTGGGTGAGATTTTGGCAGGCTTTCTTGTGTCTCATCGCCAGCCTGTAGTTCCGGCGCTCTCTGAAAGAAACATAAGTGAATTCAACTTTATAACACGCAACGCCGCATTGGTGCTGATCGTCGTCGGCTCTGTATCAACCATCGCCTTTCACTCTGATCTCTCCAGCCGTGCAGATGGTGGTCAGGGACTGGTGACCGTTCTCAAGACCTGCCTCGCTGTCGGGCTGAGCGTGCTCGCCTTCAACAACTTCTTCAATCAAAGGATTTTTTATTTTGTCAGCGCTTGCGGGATGATATTTCTCATCATCGGCGCGGTCAGAAGTCCGATTTTCTCGGTGGCCATGGCTTTTTTTGCTGGCAAAATCGCACGTCGGGAAATCACCATGGCCATGCTGATGCGATATTCCGCGTATGGCCTGGCGCTTGCTATCGCGGGCGGCGCTATGTCCAACTTCCGAGGCGACGTCCTTTCGGGAAGAGGGGCTGATCTGTCTACGGCTCTCTCGGAGTCAATCGAGAACCCTTTCATCGCCGTGTATGGTGGCGGGATCGATACGCTTGACGGCTATCGCCTTGCACAATTTGTTCAGCCCAACGAGCCGGCTCGCCCCGAAAATATCCTTGTGGCCATTACGACGTTTGTGCCGCGTGCCCTTTGGCCGGAAAAGCCGCTGGATTTGAGCATCGACATCACCAATCGCTATCTGCGGTGGGATCAAGGCGGTATTTTCTTGTCGCTGGTCGGCTATCTCTCGATCGCATTTGGCGGCTATATACAGGCACTTCTGGCGCTCTTGATCCTGATGATTGGACTGTGCGGAATATACCAAAAGACGCGTGTGAATTTCTATGGCTTCACAATTATCCTGATGACCTTCCGCCTTTTTCTTGGCGGTTCGCCATTCGATGTTTATTATTGCCTCGTATACAACCTACTTTATGCTGCCGCGAAATTCCCATTCAAGCTGATGTGGGCTGGGTACGCTAGTAAAACAAACTCGGGCGCATAGCGTGCATAAGCTTATAGCGCTCCGTCTCTCACCAGAGCATCAAGGACGTCGCTCGCTTGCGGACGTCGATAGGCCGCGCCTACGCGTAGAAAACAACGCTGGTGCGATTATGCCCTACGCGCCGCGCCGACGATCCCGGTCAATTGATCCGGATCGATATAGTCAGCCAATACGCACAACGATATCGCCACCGCAACCTCCCACCGTTACGCCGGTGCCTGCCTCGAACCCGGGTGACTTTGCCGTTCGCTTACCGATCTAGCGCAGCCGCTCAAGGGTGCTGTCAACGGTTCGATCGTCCCCGAGATAGTACCTCATAGCGCCATGCATAAAGGCGCGTGCGACTCCCGTCACCAGTACGCTTCCGTCACAATACCCGCCTTCGCGTCATCTGAGTATTGCCGCGGCTAACGCCGCGATGAAGTTGCCGCCAAAACGTGTGAATGTTCATGCGGTCCTTCAACGCCTGCATCAGCGAAAATTCTGCTCCGTCCTTCCGATCGCCTGAAGCTGTCCAGCGGCCAGGTGCGTTGCTCTTCTTACCATCCGCGACTGAACGCCGTTAACTGGCCTGACGATTACCCTGAGGACGCGCGCAAAACAGTTAGTGCCGTCCGCAATTTCCGATATCCGCCCGCAATATCAAAGAGGAGTGTCACATGCGCGAACCTATGCTGAGGGAACTATTGCCAATCCACCCCATGTGCGTGTCCAGGATCCCTGGAGTTCGTTGCGCCCGCGTCGGAGCGATCCTCGTGTTTGCCGCCCCAGGCATTCATAGCCACGTCTTCGCTTGTGGATGGGTAGCATGACACGGCTCCCACCATCCTTTGATGTGATCATCGATAATCTTCCTCAGATCGCTGCGGCATATTCTGATGGCGCCGCCGCGCGGGTACAGCATGAAATCTGGAAACGTTTCGCCAGCGCGTTCAGAACGGAAGCTTGGACTATCAGCGAAAGGCCCGGGGGGGTGACAGTAGCGCTTAGCGGTAAGGACGCAGCCGAATGCCTGCGAGTCGTACACGTGGAGGCAGCGCTCGTAGCAGCAGCGCGACGCCCGGTGGCCATAAAGACACAACAGATCGTGCCGAGCTTGAGCATTAGCTTCGGTGAGCCAAACAAGTTTGCTCCGCTTGCCGAACTGGACGCCGTACAATACCGGATAGACATGTGTGCCGCAGCGCTGGCCTATGAAGCGTTGAACGCCGGTGAATTGCGCTTCGCGGAGCAGCTTGTCGTTGGTGGGGAAGACTATGCCCGACCGTTCTATTACGAGTGCCTTGCCCGCTTGTTCGATGTAGACGGCGCTATTGTTCTTCCACGAAGCTATATTGATGCTTTGGAACGTCTCGGTCTCATGCGTGTCTTCGACTGGCATGCTGTTCGCGAGACCATCCGCCAGCTCCAGAACCGGCCCGATGTCGTGCTGGGCTGCAACGTCTCGGCACTTTCCGCAGTAGATGATATCTGGTGGACTTCCGCTCTCGCTGAATTGCACCGCCGCCCGGACATTGCCAAACGGCTAGTGATCGAAATCACGGAAACCGCAGCACTCCCAAGTATGGCGGATGCCATGGCTTTCATTTCGGCAATCAAGGGGACGGAGGCACGCGTGGCGCTTGATGACTTCGGTATCGCACACCACTCCACCGATTTTGCATGTGAAGCGAACTTCGACATCGTCAAAATTGATGGGTCATACGTGCGCAACCGGCTTTCCGGTAATGGGCAAGATCTCCTCGCGTATTTGGTAAGGCTTGTAAGTGAACTTGCGCCAGTCGTCGTGGTCGAGGGGATAGAGAGCGCCAATGACCTACGAGCGGCCATTGCAACCGGCGCTAAATTTTTTCAAGGATATTATTTCCAGACGCCGGTATTCCCGGAGCATTTGCCTAGCCGGTCTCTTACGACGGGGTGGGAGAAGGTCCGTTGACAGACGAAGATAGTAAGAACCGTAGTTGGAGATTGGTGAAGGGCAAGGTCCGACTGCGCGGGGGGGAGTCCCTTCTAAGTCTTGCAACAGTTAACTCACAGACAGGGAGCAACAGAGTCAATGCATTGCTTTCCCGGTTGGCCAAGCTCAAGCCTCTTAACGATCGCCCGGAGCATGCTTGGGCCCACGCCCATATCTGCGACCAGCGAGCATACCGTATTGTTAGCGATCCGACGCTGGGGTTCGGAACTGACGATATTCAAACCATTATGTCCAACTACCAGGCGGGATTGATCGCCGCGCTGGACGGTTTGAGTTTTTCGTTTGATGGCCCGATAAACCAGAATTTTGGCCACGATGAACTTCGCGACGTGACCGCAATGGGGTTTCGGCATGGCGATGCAATACGACAATGGTGGTTAAGCTACACCGCGCTCGTCGGAGCCTATTTCGATGGGACGTCGTGGTGAGAGATGAGCCAAGTACCCCGGCTTCAAACTAAGCATTGCTGATGCTCATCCGATACTAGCCGGTTGAGCATCGACTCCAGTGTTTCGCAGGCGGCGTAATCCTGCTGATTTTGGTCTCGATCTGCATGCTATCGGCGGTATCGCTTACAGAAATGGCCAGAAAACGGGTATCCTATCGCACCTGATGGTGGGTTTGGCCACCATCTCTATGCGGTCTCCGTGGCGCATCGTCGCCCCAGGAAAGTTACCAGGACTGGGTCGTTTGCTGTAATCCAGCATCCCCCTCAAGCCGGAGCGGCCAATCGAAATCCGACGAAGCGATGCGGCATGAGCAAGCAGCAGATGGAGAGAGGCAAGCAAAACAACGCGTTTTCGCCCCCGAACTGTCTCCGTCGCAAAGTGGGCTCGTTGCAGTGCTACTTCCCCCACTGGGCTTTCGCTGGCCAAAGGGGTGGGCATTGCACGTCGACGAAGGGCAGGAGCGCTAGCCCCACTCCCTCCGGACATGCGTTACGGCCGGATGCATGGTGGAATTACTTTCGACGCTCTGTTTCTGGCCGTTCTCCTGAGGGGCAAGGTGTTGAAGATCAACGCGGTCACAGATGGCGGCATTGACGCGCCATCCACTGTTTCGCTCAAGGGTTTTGGAGCCGCGAACGCAAGAATTGCCGTATTGCCCATTGAATGGTCAAACGGAGTTAAGAGGAGAAGGACCGTGGCAGACGAGATGTCTAAATCCAAGCGGGGGCAGCATGCCGAAAGCATGCAGACCCTGACAGCAAAAATTGTTTGCGCATATGTTACTAAGAATTTCATCAGGCCCGAAGTATTACCGAGGTTTATCAGTTCTGTCTATCAAGCTATTGATATTGCCAGGAAAAAATCGATTTCCGGGAACGGATCGACTGACGTGCGGGGGGCGCTGCGCCCGGCCGTCCCGATAACATTATCCATAACACCAGATGCCATTTTTTGCCTTGAAGACGGAAAGAAGTTTAAGTCAATGCGGCGGCATTTGACTGTATGTTACAATATGACGCCAGATGAATATCGTAAGAAATGGGGGCTGCCTCCAGATTATCCGATGGTCGCCAGCGACTATTCGGAAAGGCGATCTAAATTAGCCAAAAAAGCCAGATTGGGCCGCCGCAAGCGCGAACTTGCCCTTTGATGGAGCGTTGGTGCATCGGTCGCTGAAAGAACGGATTTCTGTCTTTGATGCTCTGGCTACGCGGTGACGGTTTTGCAGCGGACGGATTTCGGGCGTGC
>NZ_JAAZQI010000037.1:0-29442 GCF_012275345.1 Rhizobium sp. SG570
GGACTGCCGTCATAGGCGCCGTCGGCCGTGAACTGTCCGATCGGCGCATCGATCTGGTCAAGCAGCGCCTCCACCTGCGAGGCGTCGCCGGCATCCTGGTCGGTCATGACGTGAGCGATGATCTCGCCGCTGTCGGCATCCAGCGCCAGGTGCAGTTTGCGCCAGTTTCGACGTAATTTAGTGCCATGCTTTTCCTCCAGCCACTGGCCCGCGCGTAGATCTACAACCCTGTGCTATCGACAAGGACGTGGACGGCTCCTTTCTCCGGGATGCGATCGCGATCATCTTGCCGCTTGTTCGGCAATCGTCGCTTGCTTGCCCGGCGGCTCAGCGTCGTGTGATCGGGAACAGCGAGATCCAGGCTCATCAGCTCCAGCACCGATACCAGAAGACCCTCCGTTTGCCGAAGCCCCAAGCCGAATACGAGGCCCAGCGTCAGCGCAGTCTCAATCGCAAGATCGGAGTAGCGCGGCTGGCCGCCGCGCGTCGTCCGCTTCGGCGCCTGCCAGGACGACAGTGCCTCCGGCGTCATCCAAAGCATCAGACTTCCGCGCCGACGAAGGCCTGCCTCGTATTCCGCCCAGTTCGTGACCTTGAACTTCATCTTGCCAATGCGATGGCGGCGGGAGGCATTGTGCTTGAAAGGCATCGTGACGAAGACCGGTTATTGCGATTGCCGATCACCTAGGACAACGCCATTAACGATCCGCGCACCAACGCCATTGAGCATTGCTTATTCGCCAATGAGTGACATAGTTCTTCTTACGATAGAATTAATGCGGATTCATGGTGTATTTTACAACCAAAAATGCGAAAATATTCCAATATCCTTTCGATAAATGCGTGTATACTTGTATATATTATGCCAAATAAGTCCGTTCTAAATTTCGCTTTCCGATAGTTCACCGTTCGAGATTATCTCGTTATCAAAAAATAAACCAATGTCTTCGATGTTTTAACTACAGGGATGTCCTGCCATGAGGGTATTAGCTTCTCTGTCGGTTCTACATGTGCTTTGCTAAAGCAGGAGACCGCAGCCAAGAAACGCGAAGCCTTTGTGTCCTTCGTTGCGCGCAAAACGTGGGACGTTCGCTGTGAAAAAGCTGCGGCCCCGGACCTGTCGACCGGCCCGCTCCGGGTGTCCCGAATTATCCGGGCATCCTCATTGTTCGATCATAACCTGACGCGCTTCGCGCACCAACTAACCGGATCATCGATCGCGGGAGGGATTAGCTATGTCCGCACTCAATAATCTGAAAATTTTGACCAAGATCTCGGTCGCCTTCGCGGTGCTCATCCTCTTGAGCATTGCTGCATGCACTGTCAATCTGCATGGCCTTCGTCAACAGGACGCGGCAGTCGACGCGACCGAGCACACATACCAGGTCCTCGAAACGCTTGATGTGCTTACGGCATCCATGATCAACCAGGAATCCGGACTGCGCGGTTATGTCATCACCGGGGACGAGAACTTTCTTGAACCTCAAAAGGCAGGACAGGCTTCGTATCAGCAGGCGTTCAGCGATGTAAAGGCATTGACCGCCGACAACCCAGTCCAACAACAGCGGCTAGTAGTGGTTGCGGACCTGGCTTCCGATTGGACCACAAAGTTTCTGGAGCCGGTGCTTCAATCGATGCGTAATGAAGCCACCAGAGACGATGCCCAAAAGATGGTTGCTAAGGGCCAGGGCAAAAAAATCATGGATTTCATCCGAGCAAAAGTCCGTGAAATGGCCGATGAGGAGCGAGGGCTGCTGAAAGCGCGCAATGCCGTATCCGACGCGGCCGCACAGTCAACGCAATTCAGCAACTATCTTACGACGATGCTCACCATCGGGTTTTCGTTGCTGGTTCTTTGGTTGGTTTTCTCGATGGTCGTCAGGCCGATCCGCAACATCAACGATGCCATGCGCAGTCTTGCGAACGGCGACAGCGCCAGCCAGATTCCTCATACCGATCGTAAGGACGAGGTGGGCCAGATGGCTGCTGCTGTTGAAGTGTTTCGAGAGAATGCGATCGAGCGCCGCAGGCTTCAGGAGGAAACCGAGGCAAATCGTAGTCTCTCCGAGCAGGAACGTCTTGAGCGCGATAGACAGAAAGCGCGAGAGGCGACCGACGTGCAATTCGCGGTCGACAATCTTGCGAGGGGGCTCGCAAAGCTTTCCGACGGCGACGTTTCATATCGCATTCCACAGCCATTCGCTGCATCTCTGGACGGGGTGCGCGACAATTTCAATGCATCCGCGGAAAAGCTCCAGAGCGCACTTGAAGTGGTAGCGCAGAATGCCGGCGGGATCGGCGCGGGAGCCAATGAGATTAGAGCGGCGGCCGATGATCTCGCTAGGAGAACTGAACAGCAGGCGGCCTCAGTTGAGGAGACCGCAGCCGCACTCGAGGAAATTACCACGACTGTCAAAGATTCTACCAAGAGAGCACAAGAAGCCGGTCAACTCGTCAGTCGCGCCAAAATCGGGGCCGAGCAATCGGGTGGGGTGGTGCGCCAGGCGGTCGTCGCGATGGAGCGTATTGAGAAGTCTTCCAGCGAGATCTCGAATATCATCGGTGTTATCGACGAGATCGCCTTCCAGACGAACCTGCTGGCTCTCAATGCCGGCGTCGAGGCGGCCCGCGCCGGTGAGGCAGGCAAAGGGTTTGCCGTTGTCGCGCAGGAGGTGCGCGAATTAGCGCAGCGCTCGGCCCACGCCGCTAAAGAAATCAAAGCATTAATTCACACCTCGAACGAGCAAGTGGAGGAAGGTGTCAAGCTTGTCGGCGATACTGGTAAGGCTCTTCAGACGATTGTGTCTGAAGTCCAGGAAATCAACCGGCACGTCGCCGCCATCGTTGAATCGGCGCAAGAGCAATCAGCGGGTCTTCAGCAGATTAACATAGCCGTTAACCAGATGGATCAGGACACACAGAAAAACGCCGCAATGGTGGAAGAAACGACCGCGGCGAGCCACGGTCTGGCAAAGGAGGTGGCCTCCCTCAATGATTTGCTCGGCCAATTCAAACTGTCCAATACGAGTAGTCGGCCGATTCAGAAGCCTCGGATCGCTGGCGAAACCGAAACGATCGCCCCATCTCCAGCTCGCATGCTTGGACGGAAATTAGTCTCCGCCTTTTCCGGTAACGCCGCTAATAAGGTGGAGGAGAGCAACTGGGAGGAGTTTTGAGCTGACGTTGTAATGTGCGCTGGGTCGGAGGTAGTCCGATCCAGCATTTTCGGCAAAGGATAGCGGAGGCTCCAACATGGAAACGAGTTTGAATCAGGCCCTGCTTCGGGTGGTGAACGAGGCCGGCAGCGTCGTGTCTGGATGGCGCCCGCTTGGCAAGGTGATTTCGGCGATGTTTGAGCGTTGCGGGTCGGGTGCAGTCATGTCTCCGGCCTGTAAGCGCTGTTTGATATGACCGCTGGCCCGGTGTTGTCACATAAACGCGGCGTCAGTGAATTGAGCATAGAGACGGTGGGATGAAGACTCCTGCCGTCGGCTACAAGCGCCACCGTTTCCCGCAACAGATCATCTCGAATGCGGTCTGGCTGTATTTCAGGTTTCCGCTGAGCTTACGCCTTGTCGAGGAAATGTTACTGGCACGCGGAATTGTTGTCTCTTATGAAACGATTCGGCGATGGGGTCGGAAATTCGGACCGGCCTACGTAAAGCAACTTCGTCGCAGGCGACCTTCGCGTCAGGATGTGTGGCATCTGGATGAGGTGGTGATTTCCATCGCCGGCAAAAAGCACTGGCTTTGGCGTGCCGTTGATCAAGATGGCTATGTTCTCGATGAGATTGTTCAGAGCCGACGCGATACGAAGGCTGCCAAGCGGTTGCTCATCAGGCTGCTAAAGAAAGCAGGCATGCCGCCCAAGCGGATCATCACCGACAAGCTCCGCTCGTATGGCGCGGCCAAGCGTGAGGTTATGCCGGCTGTGGAGCACAGATCCCATAAGGGTCTTAACAATAGAGCGGAAAATTCCCATCTGCCACTGCGGAAACGGGAGAGGACAATGCAAGGTTTCCGATCACCGGGAAGTCTGCAGCGCTTCATCTCGATCTTCTCCGCACTTCGAAATCTCTTCGTCGCCCCACGTTACAAACGATCAGCACTGGCCACCCATATTCATCGCATTCGCGCAATGGCGCAGTGGAAGGTCGTCACTGGCGCGGCTGCTTGATCGCAGACCCCCTACGACGAAGACCGCTCGCCGCTTGATAATGTGACAACTCCCTACCAGGAGATAGTTCATGTATTCGGACGAAGACCGCATGAGGGCTGTGCAGCTCTATATCAAGCTCGGCAAACGGGCGAATGCCACCATCCGTTAGTTGGGCTATCCGACGAAGAATGCACTGAAGCATAGGCATCGCGAATTCGCATCTGGCAACGAATGTCGGGAGGCTACGTGCGCACGAAGCAGCGATAGACGTCGACTTAATCAGCGAAAGCGGTCGCACCGGGCGCTACGAGAGCACCCGGATACGCTGCCGGGCTCGCTGCCCATGGAACCGTAGAGGAAACGCTAAACCGCGCATGAATCATCACAGGCGGCGTTCCTCACCATTCTGACAAAGTTCTGTTGTGCCGGGTTTGTGTCGCCGTTGCGCCATAAGAAGCCCGTCTCCACTTCAGGAACATCTCCCTCCAAGGCCAGATAACGCGCACCTTTCCGCTCAAGGCTCCTCATGGATTCCGGAACCAATGCTATTCCCATTCCCGCGGCCACCAATCCGATGATGGTCTGCATCTGTATCGCTTCCTGATGAACCAAGAAATCCGCACCATGGCGATTAAAGTATCCGGATATCAAGTCGTGAAAGGTAGGTGCTGAACGACGCGGAAAGAGAATAAGTGGCGCCGCAAAAATGTCCTTGGGTCGAACAGTGTCTCTCCCGAACCCTTCGCGTCTGTCCCGGATCCATTGATCAGGCACTACTGCTATCAGCTTTTCGCGCAAAAGCGTGACGTATTGCAATTGGGGATGCAACGCAGCTTCTCGCGGGCCAATCACAACCCCAATGTCGATTTCATCCCGTAGGATTGCTTCGATCTGAACGTCGCTCGTTGCCTCGCGCAGAGAAAGTTCGACATTCGGATAGGCACTTCGGTAGCTGCTTATCAAGGCGGGCAATTGATTATAATCGGCTGTGCTGACGAAAGCGATCCGCAGATAGCCAATTTCACCACGAGCAAGACGTTCCGCCAAAGCTGGGAGAGATGTAACATGCTCCACGGCACGGCGTGCGTGCGGCAGCCATAATCGCCCGACGGAGGATAGCTTCACCATTCTCTTCGTTCGTTCGAAAAGCTTTGCCCCGACCTCGCGCTCCAAGGCCTGGATTGCCTGACTGAGGGGCGGCTGGGACATGTTGAGACGAGCCGCGGCACGGCCGAAATGAAGTTCGTCGGCGACTGCCAAAAACTGTTGCAACTGTCTGAGGTCCAAACAACCCTCCTACTAATATGTTTGGCGACTTATAGCAGAACGAATAATATATTTCACGCCTTAGTTGTTCGTTGCTATCATCACCAAGTTTGAACAACAGGGAGGCTCGGATGCCATACAACGAACGGTCGCGGAACATCACTCAGGGAATTGCTCGTTCACCCAATCGAGCGATGTACTATGCCCTAGGTTATGAAAAGGCAGATTTCGAGAAGCCGATGATTGGGATAGCCAATGGTCACTCCACGATCACGCCCTGCAATGCCGGCCTGCAACCCTTGGCGGACGCTGCTGCGGCTGCGCTAAAAGAGGCAGGAGCCAATCCGCAACTCTTCGGCACCCCGACGATCTCCGACGGCATGTCGATGGGAACGGAAGGCATGAAGTATTCGCTGGTTTCCCGGGAGGTGATTGCGGACTGTGTCGAAACCTCAGTACAAGGTCAATGGATGGACGGCGTCCTTGTCCTCGGTGGTTGCGATAAAAACATGCCCGGCGGCATGATCGGCATCCTGCGGGCCAATGTTCCCGCCATTTACGTCTATGGCGGAACGATCAGGCCAGGTCACTGGAAAGGACAGGCGCTCTCGATCGTGTCGGCGTTTGAGGCCGTCGGTACCTTCATGGCCGGACGGATGACCGAAGAGGACTTCGAGGGGATTGAACGCAATGCCTGTCCGACGACTGGATCGTGCGGCGGCATGTACACGGCCAATACCATGAGTTCCTCCTTCGAAGCCCTAGGTATGTCTCTCCTCTACTCGGCCAATATGGCAAACCCGGACCAAGAGAAGATTGAAAGCGCTGCGCAGTCCGCCCGCACCCTCGTCGAGGCTGTAAAAACAGGCTTGAAGCCACGAGACATCGTCACCCGACAGTCGATTGAAAATGCGGTGGCCTTGATCATGGCGACAGGCGGCTCCACCAATGCTGTCTTGCATTATCTGGCTATTGCGCAGGCCGGCGAGGTCGAGTGGAACTTGGACGACTTCGAGCGCGTGCGCCAAAGAGTCCCCGTCATCTGCGATCTCAAGCCCTCAGGGCGGTTTATGGCGACGGACCTGCATCGTGCAGGAGGTGTGCCGCAAGTTCTGAAACTTCTCTTGAATGCTGGGCTTCTTCACGGTGACTGCCTGACAATCACGGGTCGTACGATAGCCGAGGAGTTGGCCAAATTGCCCGACAATCCGAGGCACGATCAGGAAGTGATCCGTCCGCTCAGCAAGCCTCTGTACAGTGAAGGTCATCTTGCGATCCTCAAGGGAAATCTTGCAGAGGGTGGCGCTGTTGCAAAGATAAGCGGCCTCAAGAGCCCCGTCATGGAGGGACCGGCTCGTGTGTTTGAGGACGAGCAGACTGCCATGGAGGCCATTCTGTCGGATCGTATTCGCCCCGGCGACATCCTCGTTTTACGCTACCTGGGTCCGAAGGGAGGTCCAGGCATGCCAGAAATGCTGGCGCCCACCTCTGCTCTTGTTGGCCGCGGCCTCGGAGAAAGCGTCGGGCTGATTACTGACGGCCGCTTCTCCGGTGGGACATGGGGGATGGTTGTTGGACACGTCACGCCCGAAGCTTTCGAAGGCGGCGTGATTGCTTTCGTTAAGGAAGGGGATCAGATCACCATTGATGCTCATCGGCGCCTTCTTCAACTTAATGTTAGCGAGGAAGAAATCGCTCGTCGCCGAGCCAACTGGGTCCAGCCACAGCCCCGCTACACCCGTGGTGTCCTTGCGAAATTTGCAGCATTGGCTCGTCCGGCGAGTGAAGGCGCTGGAACGGGCTAAGCTGGGGCAGCTTGTTAGAAAAAAATCGGAGGCCTGTCGCAAAGTTTCAGCCGAGTTAGGATAACCCGATTTTTGGATCCCCTTTCGTGCTTTGTTGACCTTTTGCAGGCTGAAGTGGTGCGCGAGCATCGTTCTGATCACTGACGGTCCACCGGCCGGAAAGGCCGGAGCACTTCTTTAGCCAGAACATGGCTTCGAAACTCACGATTATCCGTCGCGCCGTTTTGAAGAATTGGAAGCCGTCGATCTGGTTAGGTTGGCTGATTTCCACTTAGAAGTGACCCGCCGCTTTCATCGATCCTCGTCGCTTCGAGCCAGAAGGGCGTCATGGCGATCCTGATGGGGACGATCTCAACGACATTTTCAAGGATCTCCAAGATCGCTTTCGGAACGCAATTCTTGTCGGCGACGACCCCGAGTACAAGGATGTAGCCGGCATGGTTGAGACATCCGGCCACGGCCAAAACCTCCCTTTGGACGTCCGCAGCGTTTGGGCGGAGGGTCTGGATTACTCAACGCGAGGTTCCGGTGCGTCAATAGGTTGGCGATGTAGCGAAATATTTTGACCGTATTGCGCAATGACGCCAAATGTAATTTCCGATAATTTATGACGATCAAAGTCCAGATTTTCCCGCCCCATGAAATCTGGATGCGCTGGTGTTTGACTCCGACCCTAGTTTCAAGCACCAGCGCCTTTGCTTCTTATCGTGTGCTGCGATACTAAAAACTTGCTGGAGCGTCGAATGAGCATTCGAGTACCTGATTTTTCGCGAAAGCTCCTCTGTTCCGCGCGCTTAAATCCCTTTTTGCCACTTCATCTCTCGCACAGGAGACTTTTGTCATGCCTCCTCCCTGTGTGACTGTAGTGGAACTGAGGCAAAAATCCGCCGCCTTGAGCGATCAACACTCAGCACGGATTGCGGCGGCGCGGCCGGAGTTCGGTTCTTCATCGAACGCGTTGTGATCGGATTGCTCATCGCGGTGGTATGCTTGGAGCAACCAGTTATCTATTCCACACCCTGCCAGGCTCATTCTTTCCGGATGAAGATCAAGGCGTACTCTTCGCTGTCACAGCGCAGCCGCCTGCCGCGGACCGAAAAAGCGGCGGACCAGTCTACTAAAAATCGTGTCGCCGCAGCCGGCGGTCAGGCAGGTGTTCGCCTTCGCCGGCCTCGATCTTCTGTTGAGTAGCATTAAATCGAATATCGGCACATCGCTCATCAACCTGAAGAATTGGGAGCGTCAGCGCGCCGAGGAAAAGTTGCCTGTAAATCACGATAGGGCGGCCGATGCCGTATCAAGACCTAGCCACCTGCGACCATGCACCGGGACGCCAAACAGCTTTTGTCCCTAAAATTCAAGCCGCCAAAAAGCAATCTCGCAACGTCGATGGAGAATATCATGAAAATGGACGCCTCTAAGTTTCCATATGTCTGGGTCGATTTCACGCATAGTCACGCAGAGCCGGAGCATGACCACGCGGAAGATTTCGAAAGATTCGAAGCTCTTCTGGCACGGAAGGAGAAATTCGTCTTTCTCAGTCTGACGGCCGAACAAGATGACCACGAGCACACCCAGGAGGAGAAGAAACAAGTCTCCCTTTGGATGAAAAAACACAAGCACGATCTGCGCACATACGTGAAAGGCATGGTTCATATCGAGCCTGGCGCAGCAAAGCGCCTGGCAATGAAGGCGTTCGCAGGGGCGTTCTCAAAATTCTGGGGCTATCCCTTGCTCATCGCTGGTTCCGAAGAGGAGGCGTGGGGGTTTGCTGAGCGTCTCTTGTTGGATGCGCCTGAAAAGTGAGAACCCGGGACATTTGCTGCCACTGCAATCCTCAAACGGGCGGATCACGCAATCCTCTCGATCAAAGCCGTTTGGCTGGATCGCGATATATTTTGTCTGGACGCCGATATGCAGAAGCCAAGATAACATGACATAGATCATCATCTTTTTGTCGACGGCCGCCGATCGGCTTCACCATTGCCACCTTCGACTGATGCTCTAGGAACGGTCATGTTACGAACTTCCCACTTCGCTGCGATCTGCACGTTGTTTTTATCGTTTGCACCGTTCGGTAGTGCACATGCGGACGGGGTTATGATTCAACATGCGATGGGTGAAACCGAGGTCAAGAAGGACCCGAAGACCGTTGCAGTATTAGATGTTTCAGCGCTCGACACCCTGTACGCAATAGGTGTTGATGTGCAGGGAGTTCCGAACGATATTTTTGTGCCATATCTGCATAAATTCGATGGCCCGGAATATCGTAAGGTCGGTTCTGTCTTTGAGCCGGACTACGAAGCCCTCTCTGCGATGGCGCCTGATCTGATCATCGTTGGCGGTCGATCAAGCCCAAAATATCCGGAGGTGTCCAAGATCGGCCCGACAATCGATCTGACTCCAGACCTGAAGGACCGGCTGGGAAGCACCATCAAATATGCGGAGGAATTAGGCGAGATATTCGGCAAGCAGAAAGACGTTTCTGACCGAGTGACAAAACTGCGACAGTCCATCGAGTCGGTAAAGGAGAAGGCGCACGCCGCCGGAACCGCCCTCTTGATTATGACGACAGGCGGCAAGATGTCGGCTATGGGCCCCGGGACATGGTTTGGGATGCTCTATGATACGTTCGGCATAAAGCCGGCGGTCAAAGATCTCGACACCAGCTTCCACGGCCAGATCGTCTCACCTGAATTCGTGCTTGAGACCGATCCTGATTGGCTCTTCGTCATCGATCGCGACGCTGCGATCGGGCAAGCTGGAGCTTCGGCGAGGCAGGTCGTCGACAACGAGTTAATCCGGCAAACGAAAGCCTGGAAATTGGGTCACGTCGTCTATCTCGATCCGGTCGATTGGTACATTGTCAGCGACGGTTTGATCGCAATGCAGGCGATGGCCGACGAGCTTTCCAAAGCTCTTTCCAGCGCGCAGTGAGCGGCGGATCTCGCTGGTGGCATTGCAGTGAAGTATTTCGTCATCGGCATGTTTGGGCTCTCGGCGCTCGTCCTCGTCAGCCTCTTGATCGGCGCAGTGACGTTGTCGCCCCATGATCTGTTCTTCGGGCAGAGCGAAAAGGCGAGATTGATCCTTTTTTCGAGCCGTGTTCCGCGCACGATTTCTCTTATTCTGGCCGGCGCCTCGATGGCGATCGCCGGCTCCATCATGCAGATGCTGTCGCGGAACCGCTTCGTGGAGCCGGGTACGTCCGGAACGATAGAATCCGCAATATTTGGCCTTCTTCTGGTCACGCTGATTGCACCCGGCTTACCTGTTTTCCTCAAAATGCTGGTGTCGGTCGCGACGGCATTGCTTGGTACGGCCTTGTTCTTTGCCGTGCTCCAACGTGCACCTTTGCGATCGCCCTTGCTGGTCCCCCTGGTCGGCCTGATGCTTGGTGGTGTGATCAACGCAGCGGCGACCTTCATTGCTTACAGGTTCGACATTCTCCAATCGCTCATCGGCTGGTCGACAGGGGATTTTTCGATGGTGCTTCGCGGTCGCTATGAATTGTTGTGGGTGTCATTTGTAGCAGCTGTTGCTGCCTACGCGATTGCCGATCGCTTCACGCTCGCCGGGCTTGGCCAAGACATATCGAGCAACCTCGGCGTGAATTATCGGCGAACATTGGTGCTGGGGCTCGGCATTGTCGCCCTTGTGACGGCATCCGTCGTGGCAACAGTCGGCGCGGTGCCATTCGTGGGGCTGGTCGTGCCGAATGTCGTGAGCATGATGATGGGCGACAACGTGAGGAGAGCGGTCCCCTGGACTGCGTTACTGGGCGCAGCGTTCGTGCTCGGCTGCGACATTGTGGGGCGGACTGTCATAAGGCCGTACGAGATACCGTTGGGATCAATCATCGGCGTGCTCGGAAGCGCCATCTTCCTGCTTCTCCTCAAGCGGGCGGCATCACGATATGGCTGAATCGACCAACAGCCGCAGACCGGTAGCGGTGCTCGTCTTCCTGGCGGCTCTTGCCTCTGTGGCGGCCCTTACTTTTCTCACTGTCGATCTGGGGCAAAACTGGTCCTATGCTGTTGGTCTCAGAACACAAAAGCTCGCGGGACTGCTACTGGTCGCTTATGCCATAGCGACGTCAACGGTTGTATTCCAGACGATAACCGAAAATCGAATTCTGACGCCCTCAATCTTGGGATTTGACGCATTCTATATTCTCATACAAACGATCCTGGCTTTCGGATTTGGGCACTTTTCCCTAAGCAGAATGAACCCGCAAATCCTCTTTCTTCTACAGACTGGGATCATGGTCGGCGCCTCGGTATCGATCTATCGATGGATGTTGGGCGGAAGAAAACGAGATCTGCAGTTCGTCGCGCTGGCCGGTCTGATGTTTGGAATCCTCCTGCGCAGCGTTTCCAATTTCCTTCAGCGCGTGATCGATCCCGGAGAGTTCGCCGTGCTGCAAGATCGCATGTTTGCAAGTTTCAATCTTGTTCACGCCGATCTATTGGGAATTTCCACTATTCTGATTGGCCTCGCCTCCCTAATCGGTTGGCGAATGCGGAGCGATCTCGACGTCCTTGCCCTTGGCCGTGAAACGGCGATCAGTCTTGGGGTGGACTATAGCCGATCCGTCAGAAGAGCGCTGTTTCTGGTTTCGGTGCTGGTGTCTGTCTCGACGGCATTGGTCGGGCCTGTCACGTTTTTCAGCTTGCTTGTCGCACATCTCGCCTATCGGATCGCGGGCACCCACCGCCACGCGTTCATTTTGCCAGCAGCGGTATTCATCGCTTCAACCACTCTGATTGCGGGTCAGTTCATACTTGAACACCTGTTTGCTTTCACAACGAGCCTGAGCATCGTCATCGAATTTTTCGGCGGGATCGTTTTTCTGTTCCTCATCACCCGGAGAGCAACTTGATCGAAACACGAGGCCTCACAAAGCGCTACGGCGAGGCCGTGGTTGTCGATAACGTGTCCGTTAGGATCCCGCGTGCCGGCGTGACGTCCATCATCGGTCCGAATGGTGCGGGAAAATCAACGTTCCTGTCCCTCATCAGCCGGCTCACACCGCCAACGAGTGGTGCTGTCACGATCGATGGAACGAACATCGCCTCCGTACAGGGCCGGCATCTTGCGAAGCTTCTGTCGATTCTCAGGCAGGACAATCATTTTTCGGTGCGGCTGACCGTTTCGGATTTGGTGGCTTTTGGACGCTATCCCTATTCACGGGGCCACCTGACGCCGGAAGATCACCAACAGGTCGACAAGGCCTTGGCCTACCTCGGCATAGCCGGCCTCAAGGCACGCTACGTCGACGAGCTCTCAGGCGGTCAAAGGCAACGTGTCTTTCTTGCAATGGTTCTTTGCCAGGACACGGATTATCTGTTGCTCGACGAGCCTTTGAACAGTCTGGATATCAAGCATGCTGCAATCACCATGCAACTGTTGAGGCGTGCCGCTGACGAACTCGACAAGACAATCGTCACAGTCCTCCACGACATTAATTTCGCAGCGGCGCATTCTGATCGTGTCATCGGAATGAAGGATGGGCGTATTTTCTGCGATGGGCGACCGGATGACGTATTCACGACTGACTGTCTATCGAACCTGTTTGAAATGGAAATGAGTATCCAGGTCTGGCAAAAGCAGACGATCATCAATTATTTCGGGCCTTCACGGCGGGATTAGAGGCGCGAACGAACTGGTTCAACTCGATGTGGTGGTATGTGACCAGCCGGTAAATTGGTTTCGAGATACGGTCGAACCGCCTGTTTTCAGGTGCACGGGGATGAAGCGCCAATCTCAAGACGAGCGCGCTTCAGCTAGGCTGTAGGTTTGGTCCATCAGGTATCGGGCTGGCGGCTTTCCTAACGTCTTTCGAAACATTGTCACGAAACTGCTTGCACTTTCATATCCGAGATCTATCGCGACATTTTGAACGATTTCGCCGTCGCCCAGTCGCTGAAGCGCCAGAACAACATGCAGCTGACGTCGCCACCGGCCAAAACTCATCCCGGTCTCCACGAGAAGCGATCGGCTCAAGGTGCGTTCGCTTAATCCGATCCTCGCTCCCCATTGGGCTAGAGTCGCCTTGTCTCCTGGATGTTTGAGAAGCAAGTTTGCAAGCTGTTGAAGGGGAGCCGATTTCGGCATCGGAAACGAGAGCTTCACCTCTTGTGCCGCATCCAGCTCATCCAACAGGACGGCCAGGATGCGGAAATCCGCGTCGAAGAATGGCGCATCGACAGGCGACTGCGCGCATCTGAGAACCAGTTCCCTCAAGAGAGGCGAAACGGAAAGAGTTGCGCAGGACTTTGGCTGCCTGGTGATCAATTCAGGTTCGATGAAGACCGCGTAGCATTCGATGTTACCTGACAAGCGCCCCGAATGAGCTTTCCCCGCGGGCATCCACAGCGCAGAATGAGGAGGGACGATCCAGACACCATCGTCTGCTTCGCAAGTCACCATTCCTCTGAGGTTCAGCAAAAGTGAAGCCTTTCTGTGCGCGTGTTGTCCTTTCTCCCAGTAGGAAACGGCTTTTTTTGCACCAACGACGATGAGAGGTTTATCCACCGTATCAGGATCAAACTCTGTCTCGAATTCTTCCAAGATAGGCATGAGAACCTCTTCATCGTCTTCAGTTAGTATCGGCGCAGAAGAAAAATGCAATCAAAGCGCTGCTAAGCCTAGCTAATCAGAAGGACTTTGAAATCCCAACCCCAAGAACGCGGCCCTGGCTCACGGACACAACCTGGCTTCCGAAATAACCGGCGGCACCAAACGTTTCATAACGTTCGTTGAACAGGTTGCGTCCGAAACCGTAGATTTCAAAATCTCCGCCAGTGTTTTTCCAACCAACCCGAGCATTCACGATGTGATATGCGTCGAGGTCGAAGGTGGACTGTACATCGGCAGGGCGAGAGCTTCTGAATTGATAATCGAGGGCGGCATTGAACGAGCCGGGTAGGCCCACCACTTCAGCATCTTTTTCGTAAGCCAGTCCGGCAGATGCGCTCCATTCCGGAATATTGGGAACCCGGTTTCCTTCGAATATCGAACTTGCTCCGTCCGAGCCGAGCCGACTATGTGTATAGCCTACGCCCGCGTTAAAGCTTAACTCGTCCGTAATTGCAGCCCGCGCCTGCAATTCTAACCCATACGTGTCGTAGCTCTGGAAAGTCGTGGCGAAGCCTCCAAGGCGGGGATCGTAATAGCTCAGGACGCCGTTCTTCACGTCGTTATAAAAGACACTCCCGTCCAGTTCGAGACGGTCATCGAAAAGCGCGACCTTGGTGCCAAGTTCATAAGTCCAGTCTTCGGCCGCCGGGTAAGCGTCGGCCACAACACCGTTATTCGGATACGAAAACAGCGGGTAAATTTTCGTCCCATGTCCACGCGCGATGGAGACGTAGCTCTGTGCGGTTTCGTTCCATTTGTAAGCGAGCGCGGCGCGTCCTGTGAGATAGGTTTCATCAGCATCGCTGCCGCCCGTGAGGCTGGCAACGCGAAGATCATTGGTCTTTTTCACTTTGATGTCATCATGGCTCAAACGCCCGCCAAATGACACTTCCCATTTGTCGCCAAGCGGGACGGAGGCGTCACCGAACAGGCCAAGGTTCAAGGCACGAAGATTCGTGTCCATGGTGACGAGACTGGAATAGGGGAATGGTGCGCATTGAGGAGCGGTGCAACTATGGTCGAGATCCGAATAACTGAGGCTCGCTCCCGCGACCCATCTGATATCGTCGCCTTCAAGGGAGTTCAGCCTAATCTCCTGACTGAAGATGTTTTCCTTGTCGACGCCGTGCCAAACATCGCTACCGACCAATGGGAACAGCGACGGAATGAGAATATCGTTTCCTTCAGTCCGGGACCTTATCTTGTTATTCTGAAAGCCCGTGATGGACGTGAGGGAAAAATTCTCGAATTCGTGCTTGATATTCAATCCGACGTCGGCATGTGTCGTGACATAATCAGGCTCCGACAGTACGCCGCTGATCGGAAAGCCCGGTGCTCCACGTAAAAGAGAAAAAGGGGCGTTTGAATCGTCTCGAAGGTAGTTTCCGGTCAGTGTGATGGTCGTGTCATCGAGGCCGAGGAATTGCAGCCCTCCGCGGAAAGCACCGATTTTTCTTGCGCCGAGATCGTCGGTGAACAGGCTGTTGATATCCCCGTTGTAGTTATTGAAGCGAATCGCCATTCGCCCGTTTAAAGTGTCGGGAATTAGCACGCCGCCGAGTGTGGCTTCGCCCATGGCATAGCCATGTTCTCCGAATTCCGTTGTGATTTTAGCCTCGTGCTCGCCGTCCGGCTGTTTGGTGGTGACGTTGATAGCACCGCCAAGCGCGTTCGTACCCCAAAGCGTCCCCTGCGGCCCGCGAAGGACTTCCACATGATCGATGTCGAAGAGCATATTCTGCGAACTCATCATGCTCTGGGGTATGCCATCAACGGTAAAGCCAATGGTGCCATCTGAAAAGTTATTCGGCACGCCAAGAGAACTGATGCCGCGGATTGAAAAGAACTGTCGTCCCACCGATGCATTCTGCCATACGACGTTTGGAGAAGCCGCCGCGATCGCTCCCCCTGCGTCAAGCGCATTACTTTCAATGTCTTTCGGCTTCACGACGGTGATGCTTTGAGGCACGTCCCTTGACTGTTCTTCCGTTTTTCGTGCCGTTACGACGATCGGCTTGAGGACGGTCGATTCCTGCCCGGCCGCTTCTTGGGCGATTGCGGGGATAGCCGAGGTGGCTGCGATCGCGAGCGCCGACACGCAAACAAGGAATCTGATGTCATGTTGGTTTTGGAATTTGCTTTGACCGATTGGCTTGCTATCCGCGTTGCTGTTCATGCTTTATCGCCCCGATTAACTTGACTGTTTTAGTCTTCTAATCGGCTTCCTGATCACGGGCATTTCGATATCTGGACAAAATATTTTCCATTTCGGCCAAACCGTTCCGGAGAACAGCCATTGTGGCATTTTGACGACACAGAGGAGCTTCAGTTCCCCTGAGTGCGGTGCACGTCACCCTCTGTTAACTTTTTGAAGTCGAAGAGGCGCGTGAGCAAGTCATTCTGAACGTTGACGGTTCCTTCTCCGGTAGAGCCGAAACTCTTTCTCAGCCAGGGCATCGTTTGGAAACCAGCGGTCGTTCTGCGTGCCGGTTTGAACGGCTGGAACGCCCGATCTCGGCATCTTCTCCTTCGCGCGATGGGGATCGCTATCGACGTCCTGCTGGAGAATGGAAGCCGCGTTCGTGAACCATTTCTTCAAGGTCACGCTAGCTCAGCGGATAGCGCAAGGCCCCCCATTAGTTCGGAACTCCCGGCTTCAGGTGCGTCGGCAGATTGGCGACGTTGCAAAATATTTTGACCGTATTGCGCAATGACGCCAAATACGATTTTGGATAATTGGTGACAAACGAAGTCAAGATTCCGTGTCATCGTGATGTTTTTCATTCAAGCCGCACAACATGAAGGCCAGGGCCCCTGGCTGTTATCACCGCGATCCTTTCCTTTTTTGGATGCGCTTGTCGCGACGATGCCGCGGAGGCCGACAAATGACATCTATTTTCAGATTGGCACGCTGACTCTGCTCGGTCTGGCAGCAAAGAACGCAATCCTGATCGTTGAGTTCGCGGCGGTGAAGCGCCGCGAGTGTGTCACTGCTGCAAGAGGTTGAATTAATGAAAACTATCCTTGTCGTCGCATGGCTGGGTGCGAGCGCCGTCGCGCTTGCCTCATGCGAAAAGCAAAACGCAAGCGAGGCCAAGCCGAAGATTGTGGAGACCGTCGTGGCCAAGCTCACGCCAGTCGTCGAAAGCAACAGCATCACCGGCGAAGTGAGTGCCCGCGTCGAGAGCGGTCTTTCCTTCAGGGTGAGCGGGCGCATTGTCGAGCGCTTCGTCGACGTGGGCTCTAAAGTGAAAGCCGGTGAGGTGCTTGCGCGCATAGACGCCGAGGAGCAGAAGGCCGATCTGGGTGTCGCCACGGCAAACCTGCAGTCGTCGATTGCCCAGCAGACACAGGCTCAGCTCGCCTTCGACCGACAGCAGAACCTCTTCAAGACGCAGGTTGCGACCCGTGCCGCGCTCGATCAGGCCCAGGAAGCGCTCCTGACCGCCCAAGGAAGCGTAAAATCAGCCCAGGCGCAGCTCGATACGGCACAGGATGCGCTTTCCTATACCGAACTGCGGGCCGATGCGGATGGCGTCATCACCGCCAGAAACGTCGAAATAGGGCAGGTGGCCCAAGCTGCACAGTTGGCCTTTACGCTTGCGCATGACGGTCCTCGCGACGCCGTCTTCAACGTGTTCGAGTCCCTTTATCTCGGTCGCAACCTGGAAAACAAGGTCGCCGTCAGCCTCCTTTCGGCGACGTCTCACAGGATAGAGGCTTCCATCCGCGAAATCTCGCCCACGATCGATGCGTCGACCGGGACGATCAGGGTCAAGGTGGGGCTAGAAGGAGCGCCGGACATGCCGCTCGGAGCTCCGGTTGTCGGGCTGTTTCGGTCCGCAGCGCAGGACGCAATCGAACTGCCGTGGTCGGCGATGGCGTCGAAGAGCGGCAAGCCGGCCGTCTGGATTGTCGATCCTGCCTCGTCGAGCGTCTCTCTTCGCCAGGTCGAAGTCTCCGGCTATGAAACCGGCCGTTTTGCCGTGCGGGCTGGAGTGTCGCCGGGCGAGATCGTGGTCGCTGACGGCGCGAAGTTCCTGCGATCGGGCCAGGCCGTCACATATGACAACGGAGCTGCAAAATGAATATCCGCATTACGACTGGCCTGGCGATCCTCGGGTCATTGCTGCTGACTTCTTGCGAAAAGCAGGATGAAGCCCATTACGACCCGCCGCGTCCTGTACTTTCCGTCGTCGCCGAATCCACCGCCGCCTCCGCGCTGACCCTTCCGGGGACGGTTGAGGCGAGAATCGAGACCCAGCTTGCATTTCGTGTCCTGGGACGGGTCATCGCGCGCAAGGTCAGCGTCGGTGATATCGTCAAAAAGGGCGATATCGTTGCCGCCATCGATCCGCTTTCGCTCGAACTTGCCGTCAAAAGTTCTCAGTCCGAGCTTTCGAATGCCCAGGCGCAGTTGGTCAATGCCGCATCCACCGAGGAGCGCCAGCGCTCCCTGCTCGAGAGCAGATCGGGAAGCGAGGCCGCCTATGAAGAAGCTCAGCTTGGACGCAAGAGTGCCAGCGCTTCGGTCGCGAAAGCACAGGCCAATCTGGATAAGGCGGAGGAGCAACTGGGCTATGCGCAGCTTCCTGCGGAATTCGATGGCGTCGTGACCGCGATTTCGGCCGAAGTGGGCCAAGTGGTCTCCGCAGGTCAAAACATTGTCACCGTCGCACGTCCTGACCAGCGGGATGTCATCATCGACATACCCGTGGCAAGCTTCGACGGCCTCAAGGTGGGATCCCCTTTTGAGATCGCTCTCCAGCTCGATCCGACCATTCGCGCAAGCGGCACCGTGAGAGAGATCGCGCCGGAAGCCGAGGCGACCACCCGCACGCGGCGCACGAAAATCATGCTTATCGATCCGCCGGAAGCGTTTCGCCTCGGCTCCGTCGTCACCGCAACCGCGACGGTCATTGCAGATCCGATGATCCTGCTGCCGTCGTCCGCCGTCCTGATGAAGGATGGAAAGCCGCACGTCTGGGTGGTCGATACCGGGGCTCGCAAGGTCTCCATTCGGCCGGTCACCATCGATGCCGATCTCGTCGAGGGCGGCTCCGTGAAGATCACCGAAGGCATCAGCACCGGCGAACGCATCGTTACTGCCGGCGTTCACAAGCTTGCCGACGGCCAGGCCGTCAGGGTATATTAAGGAAAGTCCCCGTGAAGAAATTCAACCTGTCCGACTGGGCGCTCGAACATCGTTCGCTCGTCTGGTACTTTATGCTCGTTTTCATTGTGGCCGGCGCGTTTTCCTATATCGGTCTCGGTCGCGAGGAAGATCCCGCCTTCACCATCAAGACGATGATCATTCAGGCGCAATGGCCTGGTGCGTCGGCCGAGGAGGTGACCAAACAGGTCACCGACCGCATAGAAAAGAAGCTCGAGGAGCTGGATTCGCTCGACTACACGAAGAGCGAGACGATTGCCGGCCAGACAACCATTTTCGTTGAACTTCTGCAAACGACCAAGGCCAAGGATGTCAACGCAATATGGATGCGGGTTCGCAACATGATCGGGGACATCAAGGGAGATTTTCCAAGCGGCGTCGTCGGGCCGTTCTTCAATGATGACTTCGGCGACGTCTATGGCAACATCTACGCCTTTACAGGCGATGGATTGACGCAGCGCCAGCTTCGAGATCTCGTCGAGGATGCGCGCGCGAAGGTGCTGACGGTCCCCAATGTCGGCAAGGTCGATATCATCGGCGCTCAGGACGAGGCCATCTATCTCGAAATCTCGACGCGAAAGGTCGCCGCTCTCGGCCTTAACCAGCAATCCGTCATCGACACGCTTCAGGCGCAGAATGCCGTGACGCAGTCCGGTTTTGTCGATGCCGGTCCTGAACGCATAGCCTTGCGCGTCAGCGGACAGTTCGCATCGGAAGACAGCCTCAGATCAATCAATCTTCGCGTCAACGATCGTTTCTTTCCGCTGACCGACGTTGCGACGATCAAACGCGGCTATGTCGATCCTCCCTCATCGCTGTTCAGATTTAACGGGCAGCCGGCCATCGGGCTTGCCATCGGCATGAAGAGTGGGGCAAATCTGCTTGAATTCGGCAAGGCACTCGACAAGGAGATTAAACAGGTCACGGCCGATCTTCCCATCGGGGTCGACATTCAGCACGTTTCCGATCAGCCCGCCGTCGTCGACGAGGCCGTATCGGGCTTTACGCGCGCGCTCTTCGAGGCGATCGTCATCGTGCTTGCGATCAGCTTCATCAGCCTTGGCGTCCGGGCAGGGCTGGTGGTCGCCATCTCCATTCCGCTCGTGCTGGCGATCACCTTCCTCGTTATGGCATATAGCGGGATTTCCATGCAGCGTATCTCGCTCGGCGCGCTGATCATCGCCCTTGGCCTTCTGGTCGATGACGCCATGATCGCCGTCGAGATGATGGTGGCCCGGCTGGAGATGGGCGACGACCTCAGAAAGGCGGCGACCCACGTCTACACCTCGACGGCCTTCCCGATGTTGACGGGCACCCTTGTCACCGTCGCGGGCTTTATCCCTGTCGGCCTCAACTCTAGTGCGGCCGGTGAATTCACTTTCACACTCTTTGTGGTCATTGCCGTTTCGTTGCTGGTTTCGTGGATCGTTGCGGTGTTGTTCACGCCGCTTCTGGGTGTGACGATCCTTCCGAAGACGCTGAAATCTCACCATGGGCAGAAAGGACGTTTTGCCAGGGCATTCGCATGGCTCCTGCGCGTCGCAATGCGCTGGCGCTGGATAACTATCGGCGCTACCGTTTCAGTCTTCGCTCTCTCCGTCGTCGGAATGGGTCTGGTGCAGCAACAGTTCTTTCCCTCCTCCGACCGACCCGAACTGATCGTCGACTGGAACCTCCCACAGAACAGTTCGATCTCCGAAACCAACAGGCAGATGGCCAGGTTCGAAAGCGAGATGCTCGCGAACAATAAGGATATCGATCACTGGACGAGCTATGTGGGCCAAGGCGCTCCTCGCTTCATCCTCTCCTTTGACCTGCAAACACCCGATGTCTCGTTCGGTCAGACAGTGATCGTCACCAAGGGGCTCGACGTTCGCGACAAGGTCAGAGCCGAACTGCAGGATTATCTGACAAAGACCTTCCCCGGAACCGACGCATTCGTGAAGCTGCTTGACATCGGCCCTCCGGTCGGCAAGCCGGTACAGTACCGGATCAGCGGACCCGATATCCAGAAGGTGCGCGATCTCTCCCATCAGCTCGCAGGCATCGTCGGCAAGCATCCGCTGCTCTACAGCATGAGCTTTGACTGGAATGAGCCGTCGCGGGTCCTCAAGGTCGATGTGCTTCAGGACAAGGCGCGGCAGCTGGGCGTCTCCTCGCAGGACATCGCAACCGCGCTCAACGGCATCGTCGAGGGATCGGCGGCCACGCAGATCCGCGACGACATCTACCTCATCGATGTGATCGGTCGCGCCCAGACTTCCGAGCGAGGTTCGATCGAGACGTTGCAGAACCTCCAGCTTGCCGGCTCCAACGGCAACTCCGTGCCCCTGTCGGCAGTTGCGAACTTTCACTACGAACTAGAGCAGCCGACGATTTGGCGGCGCACCCGTATACCGACCGTCACGCTCAAGGCAGCAGTGGTCGGACCGACGCAACCGGCGACGATCGTCAGCGAGCTGCAGCCCAAAGTCGACGAGTTCCGCAAGACGCTGCCAAGTGGCTATCATATCGTCGATGGCGGCTCGGTCGAAGAAAGTGCCAAAGCGCAGGGGCCGATCGCGGCGGTCGCGCCGCTGATGCTGTTCATCATGGCGACGATCCTGATGATCCAGCTGCAAAGCTTCAGCAGGCTCTTTCTGGTGTTCGCTGTCGCACCCACGGCGCTTATCGGTGTGGTTGCCGCACTTCTCATCAGCAACGCCCCCATGGGGTTCGTCGCGATCCTTGGCGTACTTGCTCTCATAGGTATCCTGAT
The DNA here is from genome assembly GCF_012275345.1 of Rhizobium sp. SG570. Classification (NCBI taxonomy): domain Bacteria; kingdom Pseudomonadati; phylum Pseudomonadota; class Alphaproteobacteria; order Hyphomicrobiales; family Rhizobiaceae; genus Rhizobium; species Rhizobium sp. SG570. Next base: position 21,804 of record NZ_JAAZQI010000037.1, read on the forward strand.
CCGAAACTCGGTGATCCTCGTCGTGCAGATCGAGCACCTTCGAAGCGAGGGCGTGCCGGCCTGGCATGCCGTTGTCGAAGCAACGGAGAGCAGAATGCGCCCGATCATGCTGACGGCGGCTGCGGCAACGCTCGCGCTGATCCCGATCTCGAAAGAGATATTCTGGGGTCCGATGGCCTATGCAATGATGGGCGGCATTGTGGTTGGAACGGTGCTGACGCTGTTCTTCCTGCCTGCCCTCTATCTTGCCTGGTTTCGCATTCCCCGTGACGGCACACAGCACGACGCGATCTGATGTGTGCCGTTAGAATACGACCCGTGCTCCCGCGCAGTCAGCACTTTCTGTCCTGATGGCCCTATCGGCATTGGCGGCTGGAGAGGTCTCCAGCCGGTCGCATCGGCGGCAGTCAGACCACCGTGGCGGTCTGGCCTCCATCCATGCCAATGTTGACACCGGTGACATAGCTTGCCTGTTCCGAGGCCAGGAATACCGTCATCTGGGCAACCTCTTCCGGGGTTGCCATCCGACCCATCGGAATCCGCTTTATCGCCGCATCGCGCGCTTCGGTTTCGGTGATGTTATTTTGCTTTGCGTCTGTCTTCAGTCCCTCGGTGACACGGTCCGTCTCGGTAAAGCCAGGATTGAGGCCAACCACTCGAATGCCTTGATCGGCATAAGCTGTCGCGAGACCTACGGTCACCAGCATGAGCGCAGCATTGGCCGCTCCGCCAGCAAGATGTAAGGGCGATGCTGTCTTCCCACCATTGCCGATAATGTTAATCACCACGCCGGACTTCCGCGCTGCCATCAGCTTGATTACAGGGTCGATCACGTTGATGTAGGTGAAGTATTTTGCGTCCATGGCCGCTCGCCATGTCGCCGGAGTGAGGTCGGCCACGGCGGCTCTTTTCGCAGCTCCCGCAGAGTTGACCAAAACGTCGATTTTCCCGAACTGCTTCTCGACACTTTGGATCATGTCGAGCGCATCTGCATCCGACGAGACGTCCGCAGCAAACCCGGCTGCACCCGGAATTCTTTCCAGCGCGGCGTCGATATTTGATTGAGAGCGCGAAGAGATTACAACCACAGCTCCCTCTTCGGCAAACAGCCGGGCGCATGCAAAGCCAATCCCTTTCGAGCCCCCAGTAATCAAGACCACCTTGTTTTCCAAACCAAGCTTCATCTTTATCGTCTCGCTATTCACATAACTCTCGGGAACATATCAGTTCATACGTGGGGACGATACAATATCGGTGGTCAGCATAAAGGCTTGCGATCCTCAGCAATACATATTCGTGGGTTCATAGCGGTGCCGCCGGCCGACAACCGAATTTCCAAAGTAACCGATGCCCACAGTCACCACTTGAGGAGGAGACACCGGACTAGGCCTACAGGTCCCGCTGGGGAAGTGCGAAATATTTTGTCTGGTTTGCACAATGACAACAGAAACCGTGACTGGCAAACTGCCATTTTTTTGAGGCACCGGCTGGGGTTCGTCAGCTGTTCGCGAAAAATGCTCTAGGCGGTGCCATGTTTGAGAATCACGACGAGCGGAAGGGTGACCGAAGCAGCACTGCGTAGGCGCGAACGCTGCGAGTTAGAATCTCGGGATGGCGGATGGGCCAAGCAACACAGCAAATTCAAAACTCACTCCAGCACGGCGCCCGTCTCAACTGTTGGCAAAATGAAGCCGGCTCCGTCGAATATATTCACGCCGGCGCTCGGCGGCCCGGCCGGCATTCAGATAGCGCATGGTCCAATAATTGTTACAGGCTAAAATCATAAGCCAACGACCCCTGTCGGACAATCTCGAGCCAATCTGTTACATTGCAGACAAAAGTTCCATAAATCCGATTACATGCGATTCGCTAAGTCATTGAAAGAAATAGAATTTACGCACCAATCGATTGATTGGCGCTGGATACCAATCCCAACCGCGCGCCGCCGATTGGCTTCGCCTTCATCACATTTTCGGACGCAATGGTCCAGTCAACGAGATGGCATGCTCGATATTGCGCTGGGTCACGACACTTCACGAACCAAACTGAGAGTTTGTAATCGCGACAGAATGCGATTTCCCCTTTCCTCCCCCAGCAGTTCAGGCGCGAGAGCCGGCCAGACTTCCAGCGCCTGCTCAACAGTGCTGATTACTTCGCGAAGAATAGGTTTGGGATCAAGCCTTAGGAAGCTTGCAACCCTTTCGAAGCGATGAAGGTTCACATGCTCGAAACTATGCGTTTTCACAAACCGGAGTGCCATGGTGTCCGCCGGCATATAGAGAACTGTCGGTACGATGTCGTAGGCTGGAGACAGCCGTATTTCACCCGGCCGCGGGAATAGGAAAGACCAATTCTTCAGGTGGCTGTCGCCGTTGCCGATCAAGACGTCGGCGACAACGCGGCGTACCGCCTCCATGATATCGTCACGATGGTCGGTGCTGAAGCGTCGAACCACGTTAATGATGGTCTCTGTCGTGGCCATCGTGTATTTTCGATCACCTATCGCTCCGAGGATCTGACCTGCATCTTCCATATGAATGCGAGAGCCCTTTCCCGCCCGGTCGAAGCGGTCGACCACCAAGACATTCTGTCCATGCGCCAATAGCTCTTCGGGCACTCCTTTCACTGCGTTGCGAGGAGCCAGACGGCACACCGCAGTCCTGACTCCGATTGCGTTTGCCAATTGCATGGCGCCGAATTCGGCCTCTGGAAGGCCTGGAAAACGCTCACTTCCAACCTTTATGATGCAGCGACCGGTATCCCCATGACCGGGGATCGTTAGCCGCTCTCCGTCAGGATTTACCGTAAACTTCAGCTGGATACCGGCCAGGGAAAACTTCACGGTTCCCGCGGGAAGTGGTGCCTTGAACCCCTGCACGTTCTCCAGGGTAATCGGCCCTGCCGACGATGGTACATCGGTTTCAGGGACCACAAGGACAGCGCCCGGCAGGTCCGCGCCAAGCCGGGTCAGGACATCGAATTCATCGTGGTTACCTGGCCCCATCTCGGTCAGAACGAGATCTCGCAAAGCTCCCTCCGGAAGCAGCCCTGAGAACCATGGCGGCAGCGTACCATGCAAACCGATCTTGTCACCTCGTCTGGCCAAGCGATCGCGCGTGCTTGCGTCATCCTCGGGGTCATACCATCCAAGACTCAGGATAGGACGGTTCGCGTCGCGAAGGTAAGGCTCGGCAACGATGAATGCAGCACCACCGTCGGCATCACGGGTCAACGTCCCAGCTCTCACCGTGCCACGCGTCCGATCAAGAATGTGGACACCGAGTATGGCTGATATCTTTGCCATCAGGGTGCCTCGTCTTCATCGAGGTCGACGAAAAGCTCGTCAAATGCATTGGGGGCCTGCGTCGTGTGGTGATGATCGTTGCTCTCATTAATGAGATGTCGCACAGCAGCCAATCGCGATCTGGGCACCAAGACCGGCAAGAGGTCGAGTGCATCACAGATTTCGGCAAACAACGTCAGTCGATCTCGTCCTAAGCGGTTGTTGGTGAGGTCACGCTCCAACTCCGATATCCGCGCCCGGTCGCGACCAAGCCGCTTGGCGAGTTCGGGCTGGCTGAGCCCTCGCTGCTTTCGTGCAACAAGCAGCTGCTCTCCGAGCATGTTGTAAACTGACGAGCTCATGCGGAATTTCGCCTCTTTTTCTTTCAATGAGCGGAATACCGCTATGAGTTAACATAGCAACACATGCGGAATTACGCAATATCTGACACCGGGAAGCGGAATATCGCTTGAAAAACTCTGGAAGTCGATTGCAATCGTATGACCCCCCAGACACGAAGGTACCCCCCGAGCTCACGAGACTGAAGCGCCTCAATGCGCAGATGCGTCAGAAACTGGCGGCTGATCGGCGTTCTTGGTTCGAAATCCAGGCCTATGGTTGACGCTGCCAGCCTATTGGCGCTCGCAGAGTTTAGGTGCTGCAGCAGCCAATCACGAAAGCGGCCGCTTGCGTCGCGCCAGCACGATCACCACAACGCCGATAATGGCGACCAGAGCTCCCCGATAGGCTCTGTTGCAAGAATTCCGTGTGGTTGAGGAGATCCCTTGTTTTCCGCTGTCACGCGGCCTGACCCTCGAGATTCTGAACGAGTAAAGCTACCGCCTCGGTCAACGCGCTTGGCCCGATGCCGAAAGCTCGTTCAACAATGCGTGCTTCTCCACGAACGTCGCCCGTCAGGTTGAAAATCGCCGCTTGCCCCTTCCGTAAGGTACGCATGACCTCAAAACCCTTGAGCGTCGCATAGGCTGTTTTCAACGTCTTGAATCCTCGCACCGGCTTGATCAGTTGCTTCAGCTTGCCATGATCGGCTTCGACGACATTGTTCAGATATTTGACTTGCCGATGCGAGAGTTCCCCAGGGCATCTGCCTTCGGCCTTCAGTTCCGCAATAGCAACACCATAGGTCGGAGCCTTGTCGGTGTTGATGAGGGTGGGCTTCTCCCAGTTCTTCAGGCCATTCAGGGCCTTGCGCAGAAAGCGCTTTGCCGCTTTGGCATTGCGGATCGGGGAGAGATAGAAGTCGATCGTGTTGCCGAATTTGTCGACTGCCCTATACAAATAGGTCCATTGGCCGCGGACCTTCACATAGGTTTCATCGACGCGCCAGCTCGTTGATTGTGGCCGACGCCCGTGCCAGCGCAGCCGTTTTTCGATCTCCGGCGCGTACTTCTGGACCCAGCGATAAATCGTGGAATGATCGACTGGCACGCCCCGTTCGCCCATCATCATTTGCTCGAGATCACGATAGCTGACGCCATAGCGGCAATACCATCGCACCGCCCAAAGGATAATTTCGCCCTCAAAATGACGCCACTTGAAATCGTTCATCAAAAGTCTCGCTGAAAAACTTCGGCGCACTTTCGGACATCAACGCGACTTTGCAACAGAGCCCTTTTGGCAGACCACGAGGCCATCGGCTTCGCTGAGATATGTATACGCGAATATGCCAACGGCTGCACCGAACAGCCTGTACCCTTCCTAGAAGGGGTCTGGATTGATCCCAAACATTGGCGGCGGGGAGTTGGCCGCGCTCTCATTGCAAAAATCACAGACGATCTCAACGGAGCGCTTGCAGCCGTAGGATCGAAAAACCAATGTGCAACCTTAATATTGTGTTGCGGCCTTCCGAATGTTGCTTTGAAAGATGATGATAGAAACGAAGACTATCGAAGAGGAATTGGACGAGCGTCATGCCATAGCAAGGGCGGCGTTCTTGAACCGTGATGTCGCTGCTTACCGTGCGCTTTTCTCGCCTGCATTGGCGTATCATCAGATCAACGGAAGAGTGATCGATCGTCGTAAGCTCATGCGAGATGTGGCCTCGCAGTTTCGTCGTCGCCTGGATGCGAAATGGCACTATACCCGCGAGCATCTGAAAATTGATCTGGACGAGGCCGCCGAAACCCTTGTGCAGGTGGTCACGGTTGAAATGAGCGTCTTCGGCTTGATCCATCGAACCTGGCAACTCAATCGACGCGCGGTGTACTTCTGGACCAAACTCGGTGGAGTTTGGACGATTGGTCGGGTGCAAGTTCTTTCCGAAGAGGGCAAACACCTGGGTTGGCGGTTTGGGGTCATGCGGCGCTAGGGAAGGCGCACCTCTTTCCGTATGGCGTCAACCCGTTGTGGTTGTTCAGTACCGATCAGATCAAAACGCTCGCGCGTGCAGTCCCTGTTGAGGACGTCATCCTCGCAACGTCAAGCTGACCGGCGCGCAAGAGGGGGGCGACCTCGCGAACGAGACGCTCCTAGCGGGCCGCATGTTCGAAACCTCAAGAGCAATAAAGGTTCGCAAAACGGCATCGTCGTGTCTGGATGGCGCCCGCTTGGCAAGGTGATTTAGGCGATGTTTGAGCTTGGCGGGTCGGGTGTAGTCATGTCTCCGGCCTGTAAGCGCGGTTTGATATGACCGCTGGCCCTGATGTTTTGCGCTCAAACCGATCCCTATCACCTTATCGCGCTTTGACGCGCTGTACGATGCCACGAGTTCTTCGGTTCGTGCGATCCATTCCGCTTTCGCCTTCATATCACTCCTTCGTCATGCCGCCAACTTTTGTGCCCTATGGGCAGTTCGAAAGGCTTGATTTATTGCGTTGCTAGATTTTGATTGGGATGTCGAATATCCCGGTGGGGATTATAAAAACCGATTGCCGCCCCGAAGACAAAGGAACGAGCAAAATTACGCTGTTTGAACTCTCAAGAAACTACTTGGAAATAACTGATTGATTGTCCTCAACTCTAGTGTGCGACAACGAGCGGCTTCTGCTGTAAAGAACCATGGATAGTTGGAAGTAAAATTTGGCTCTTCGCGCTCACTATGGCGGGTTTCTTTTTATGAAAAACATTCAAATCATCGACGGAGCCGTAAACGCTACGTTTAGCATTTTTGAAGCGACTGAGAGAGAGTTCGAGATCATCTTTCCCGAGGGACGCGATATGGAGCTTATAGAAGATCTCATCGATCGCGTCGGCGATGATGGGGTTGCTCGATTGCTCGCCCCGGTATGGAATCGGCCAATTCTCAAAAGAGACGCAATGGGCGTTCATGGCACTCTGTTCTACGACAACGAACGTGTGAGAAGGCAAATTCCATTGTCAAAGCGAGAAGTTGATTGGGACGGCGGTTCGATTAATGAAGCCCAACGATCTCCTTTCGGACGAAACCGCTAATACCTCGATACCGGGAAAATAGTTCTGCAGTTCCATAAGTACTCGTACCTATTTGGAACGTCGCAAATCGCTGATATCGCTTCTTTAATCAGGATTGATATTGAAATTTCAATCGCGGGATCATCGGTTCGACTCCCATCAAGAGTATTGGGACCCGCCTGTCCATCCTTGCTAGGTCGCGAACCCGGAATGGGCCAAGAACCTTGGAGTGCCGCCAACTGGGCGCCATATGGCTACCGACCGTCTTTGTCGCAAATGCGATGGGCCCTGTCAGCTGCGTGCGAATTCCAGAAGCGGAGCGATGTCATGATTGTCCGCCGCGCGTAGTGCTGCGACGTAGCGTCCACGCAATTCGCCAACATTGGCCAGACTGCCGCCGCCCCAGGTAAAAGGATCACCGCCAAGCCGCTCGATCAGTAGGTCGGCTGCGAGACGTGCCTGCCGTCCATTTCCGTTCGGGAACGGGTGGATGGCGACGAGGCGATGATGGAATCTGATTGCTATCTCATCCGGTGGAAAGGTCTTGTGTTCAATCCAGTAACGGATGTCGCTCAATAAGCTCGCGAGCTCCATTCCAATACGATAAGCCTGAACGCCGATGTTGCGCTCCGTCGCCCGGAACGTGCCGGCCCATTGCCAGACGTCGCCGAACATCCGCTTATGTAGTGTCCGCATGAAGTCTTCGCTGAGCATCCGTTCGAGTGGCAAGCGCCGCCGGCCACGCGCCCAAGCCGCACCCTCGACGATGTTTTCCTCTTCCGCTTCGTTGAGGTCGCGGCGGTGAGTGATCCAAGTCTGAAGCAAACCCTCCCGTTCCTGCGGCTCAAGCGGCGTCGCGTCTTCGGGTTCCTGGAAAAGATCTGTCATACTTCGTTCCAGAGATCGCGCTCAGAGAGCCTGTCGCGGATGTATGCCTGGATACGAGATTCGGAATCCGCATTGTCC
>NZ_JAAZQI010000038.1:0-29047 GCF_012275345.1 Rhizobium sp. SG570
GGAGCAGCCCGGTAGCTCGTCAGGCTCATAACCTGAAGGCCGCAGGTTCAAATCCTGCCCCCGCAACCAAATCACCCAAATGCATATACTTCAAAACGGCGATAAGACCGCCACCGCAGACCAATAAAATAGCCCGCTTCTCGCGGGCTTTCGGCGTTTAAGGTTAAGCTGATGGCCGCCAACCTCACCAGCAGACCCAAAAAGGCAAACTGCCCGCCTGGAAGCGTGGCTGTTACAGCTCTGGAGTGAGAATGCAGCATTGCTCGGGCACCGGCACGAGCACGGCCACATTGCCGGCTGCCAGCGGGTCCGACAAAGCGCCGTTGGCGACGATATCGCCGGCCGGCGTCGTGCATTGATATTGATAGGCGCGGCCGAGATAGGTTCTCGTTCCCAAGACCGCCGGCAAGCCATTGCCTTCCTGCTGCACCGAAAGGCCGTCGGCGCGGCAACCGAGGATGAAATCATCGGGAATCAGTCCGAAATCATCCTGCGACAGCGTGATCTTCGCGCCACCGGCGCCTTCTGCCGTGACCAGCGCCCCATCGCGCGCGATAGTCCGCAACGGCAGCAGGTTCTCGAAGCCGACGAAACGGGCAACGAAGGCATTGGCCGGTTTGCGGTAAAGGACTTCGGGCGTATCGAGCTGCATGATGCGGCCGGCATTCATGATGGCGACGCGATCCGAAATCGAGAAGGCTTCCTCTTGGTCATGCGTCACGTAAAGCGAGGTCGTGCCGTTTACGCGCTGTAGCTGCCGGATTTCGACGCGCATCTCGATCCTGAGCTTGGCGTCGAGATTGGAAAGCGGTTCGTCGAACATCAACAGCGGCGGCTCGATGACGAGGGCGCGCGCCAGCGCGACGCGCTGCTTCTGGCCGCCGGAGAGCGCGGCAGGAAGACGGTCGCCAAGGCCGGAAAGGCCGACGCGTTCCAGCATGGCCGCGGCTTTCTGCCGGCGCTCCTGTGCCGCGATGCGGCGTTGCTTCAGGCCGAAGGCAACGTTTTCAAGGACCGTCAGATGTGGAAACAGCGCATAGTTCTGGAACACCAGGCCGATATCCCGGGCATGCGCCGGAAGCGTGGTCAGATCGCGGTCACCCAGTCTTATCGCGCCGCTCGTCGGTTGCAGGAATCCGGCGACGAGCCGCAGCGTCGTCGTCTTGCCGCAGCCGCTGGAGCCGAGCAGCGAGACAAGCTCCCCGGCTGCGACGGACAGCGACAGGTCTTGCAACACCGGCGTCTTGCCGTAATGGGCGCTGATGGATTGGATGGTAAGCGATACGGTCACGGGCGGCTACTTTGTCAGGAAGGTGAGGCCCAGGGTCGCTTCGACGACCGCCATGACGGCGACTGTCACGAGCATCAGCAGCACGGAGACCGAGGCGATGGTCGGGTCGAAGAACTGTTCCATATGGGCGAGGATCTGGATCGGAAGAGTGGAGATACCGGGACCGGTCAGGAAGACCGAGACGGAGACGTCGTTGATGGACGTGATGAAGGCGAGAATGAAGGCGGCGATGACGCCGGCGCGGATATTCGGCAGCACCACCGTCAGGAAGGTCTTCAGTGGCGGGCAGCCCAGACTGATCGCCGCCTCTTCTATGGAGAAGTCGAAGCTGGCGAGGCTGGCGCTGACAACGCGCACGGAATAGGGCAGCACCAGCAGCGCGTGACCGATCAGCAGGCTTGGGAAGATCGGAAGTCCGAGGCCGATGGTGACCGATTTCATCAACGAAAAACCGAAGACGATCTCCGGAACAAGGATCGGAAGGACGAAGAGCGTCGAAAGCCAGCTCGGCAACTCCACTCTGTATCGGCTGATGGCATAGGCGGCGGGGATGCCGATCAGCAGCGAAAGCGCTGTTCCAAGCAAGGCGAGTTCGAGGCTGGTAATGGCAGTCGTGCGAAAGGCCTCGATCTCGAAGATGTTCCAGAACCAGTGCAGCGTCAGGCCCTGCGGCGGGAAGGTGAGGTAGCTGGTGTCGCTGAAGGCGGAGCCGATGATGATGACGAGCGGCGCCAAAAGGAACAGGAAGACGCAAGCCGTGAAAGCGATGAGCGCTGGGTGGACGGATCTTGCCATATCGTCACACTGCCATCGGGTTCAGCCGTCGGGCGATGCGGCTCATGATCGCCACGATACCGATCGTCACGACGACCATGATGGCGGCAATCGTCGAGGCTCCGACCCAGTCGAAGGTGACCATGGCGCGCTGGTAGAGGAAGGTGCCCATCATCATTTGCTTTTCGCCGCCGAGCAGCTGCGGCGTGGCATAGGAGGTGAAGCTGCCGGTAAAGACCAGCACGGCGCCGACGATGAGGCCGGGCGTGGCGAGCGGCAGGATGACCTGTCTAAATGTCGCCGCCGGCGTCGCGCCGAGTGAAGTTGCCGCCTGGATCAGGTCCTGCGGTATGCCTTCGAGTACACCGACGAGGGTGAGGATCATCAGCGGCACGAAAAGATAGACCATCGCGACGATGACCGAACCTTCGGTATAGAGCATCGAGAGCGGCTCGCTGATGACGCCGACCGAGAGCAGCATGGTGTTGAGAATGCCGTTCTTGCCGAGAATGATCAGCCAGGCGAAGGAGCGCACGACGACCCCGGTTAACAGGGGAAAGACCGCGGCGATGATCATCAGGCTTTTCGTGCGACCTGGCATTTGCGCGATCACATAGGCGGCAATGAACCCGATGACGAGGGAGATTGCCGTCGTCACAAGGGCGACCTCTATCGTTCGGTAGAGCACCGTGCGGCGAAAGCCGCTGGTGAAGAAGGCGACATAGGGAGAAAACATACCCTTGGGCTCGCCGAATGTCGCTGCGATCGTTATGATTACGGGGACGAGAAGGAAGAGCACCACGGCTGTCATCGCCGGCGCCGTCAAACCCCATTTTGCAAGATGCTTCATCAAACGAATTCCGTAAGGGATGCAGCCGGGTCGCCGCGGCACGCCCTGTTACATGCCGAAGATCTCGTTCCAGCGATCGATCCAGTCCGATTGCGCTTCATTCAGCTTGGCATAATCGATGCGGGTGAGCTTGGCGATCATGTCGGGGCCGTAGGTCCAGAGCTTGGCTTTGTCGGGCGTCAGCACGACCTTGGTGGAAACAGGCGCATCCACGCCCTGCTCGGCCTCTGCCTGCTGGACGTCCTTCGACAGGATGAAATTGATGAACTGGTGGGCGAGCTCGACATTTTCCGAGCCCTTGGGAATGTTGACCGTATTGAGGGTGGCGACATCGCCTTCCTTGAGAGTGGCCCAGGCCATCGTGGGAACGGCTGATTGCATCGATGCCAGGGTGAAGTCCTGTGCCAGAGCCACCTTGGCCTCGCCCGTCGAGATCAGGTTCACGAGCTCGGAGCCGGTATTGTAGTTCTTGACGACATTCGGCTTCAGCGCGCTAATCGCTTCGAAGGCCTTGTCGGCATCGTCATAGGGATCGGCACCTGCATGCTTGGCGGCCTGAAGCACCGTCAGTGGCCCGGCCGTCGTGGTGATGCCCGGAAGCGTGACGGCGCCCTTCAAGTCGTTGCGCCAGAGATCGTTCCAGGAGGTGATCGGCGTGACGACCTTCGTCGTATCGTAGACGATGCCCACGCGGCCGATCGTATAGGCGGGGCCGTAATTGCCCTGCGGTGCCTTGGCGAGATCGTAGAGATCGGCAAGGTTCGGAATCTTGCTGCGATCGAGCTCCTGAAAGAGACCCTGCTGAATGCCGACCTGCGAATAGCTGTCCGTCAGGTAGATCACATCGACGCCCTTGCCGCCGCGCAGCTTCAGCTTGTTGAGACGATCGGCATTGTTGCCCGTTTCGAAGACGACGTCGCAGCCGCAGATCTTCTTGAAAGGCTCGATAATGTTCGCCTTCATCTTCTCGCCGTTGTAGCCCCACCAGGAAATGGTCAGCGTTTTTGCCTGGGCATAGGCCGGCAGGGCGGCAGTGGCAGCAAGAATCGCAAAGCCCGCGACATGGGCAAGAGTGAGGCCTTTCATTATCGAAATCCTTTGGTCAATGAAATCAGGCATATGCTTCAAGCTTGCAGGATACTATTTTTCGAGCACCGGCTTTACAAGCCCAACAATTGAGCACGGGACAGTTTTTCCGCCGCTGCATCGGCAGGCCACGTATTTCGGCGCGCGTGATAGCCGGAAATGCAACCCTTTGAGATAATTTGGTTTCTTTCAAGCAAGACAGACCGCTTTACACACCGGATCGCCATCTCTACCCTCGGCGGATCGAATTCTCGCAGGCATACCTATCATGACGTCTCCGACGACAAATCTCCCCGACGATCTGCTGGTGAACGCGGCTGACGAGGTGTTGATCCGCCAGGATCTGACGCTCACCGCACTTGGTCGCCGTCCTGCCGACCGCTTGCTGCGGGTCGGTCGGCTGCTTGACGTGCATAGCCGCACGTGGCTCGAGGATCAGGAGATCGTCATCAAGGGCAGGCGCATCGCCTATGTCGGCCCGGCCGGCAGCTATGAGGGCGAGGTCGGCGAGCGTGTCCACGAGCCGCATCTTGTGGCCGTTCCCGGTTTCGGTGAGGCGCACAAGCATATCGAGAGCTCGCATTTGACGCCGGAATGGGAGGCCGCTCTGGTCATGCCGCACGGTGTCACTTGGACCTGCGAGGCGAGTCACGAGTTTTCCAATGTGAACGGCGCCCGCAATCTCGAATTCTGGCTTGAGGCGCGCCGTTGCGGATCGCCGATGAAGATCTTCCCCTTGCCGGGCTCGGCCGTGCCGCCGACCGCCTATGAATGGGGCGGCGGCCACTTCGGCTATGACGAGCAGAAAGCCTTTCTCGGCGAAAGCCTGATGGTCGCCGGTCTCGACGAGGTGATGGATTGGCCTTCGGTCAGCAATCCGGAGAACCCGGCTTATGACCGTCTATGGGGCATGATCCGCGCCACTTTCGAGCAGCGTGGCGTCGTCGAGGGCCACGGTGCCGGCCTGCGCGATCTGGCGTCGATCAATGCCTTCGCCGGCGCGGGCCTCGCCTCCGATCATGAAGGCTGGTTCCTCGATGAAATCTGGGAGAAGCTGACGCACGGCCTGTTCATCGAGCTTCGGCCGCATTCCTTGCCCGAGGTCATTCAGGGGCTGATCGAAAAAGGCCTGTCCGACTGGTCGCAGATCGCTTTCGTCACGGATGACCGCAGCGCCTCCGATACGCTGAAAATCGGAGCGACCGATCACAATGTCCGGCTTGCGATCGAGAATGGATTGGCTCCCGAGATCGCCATTCAATGCGTGACGATCAATCCGGCGCGGCATATGCGGCTTACGCCCTGGGTCGGCTCGATCGCGCCCGGCCGCTTTGCCGATATCGTGCTTCTGGACGATGTTGAGAGGCTGTCGATCGCCAAGGTCTGGGCTGATGGTAAGCCGGCTTCCGAAGGCACGAGTTTCGTCGGCATCCGTCCCGAGATCGACTGGCCGGATTGGGCGACGAAGACGGTGCGGATCGACAGGGTCGTCGCGCCACAGGATTTTCGCATTGCCGCGCCCTCGGATGCCGCGACGGCGAAGGCGGCGCTGCTGCGGCCATTCCATTGGGCCGACGATTTCATCACCATGGATCTGCCGGTCCGGGATGGCGCCGTCCAGCGCGATCCGGATCGCAATGTCACCAAATTTGCGATCGTCGACCGGTTTTCGGGCGAGGCCAAGGTTTCCCGCATGTTCTGGCTGGGCACCGGGCCGCGCACGCCGGATACGGCGCTCGGAGCGACGCTCGGCCACGACAAGCACAATATCTGGGTCGTCGGTTCCTCCGACGAAGCCATGGCAATGGTCGCCAATGCGCTCAATGAGCAGCAGGGCGGCTGGGTACTGGTTTCAGGTGGCAAGGTCGTCGCCCGCGTCCACTATGAGGTCGGTGGCCTGATGACGGCGCGATCGGCGGAGGAACTCGACGCGGAAATGCAGAGGCTTTATGCTGCCGGCGCTGAGATCGATTGGATGTACGAGCCGACTTTCTCGCCCCGCTGGTGGCCGGGTTTCCCCGAGCGCCTCTCCTTTGCGACGCTGACCTGTGCGCCATGGCGCTGGGTTCTTGTGGCGCCGTCTGAGCGTGCGCCGGAAGGTTTTGTCAATGTCGCGACTGGAGAGACGCATCCCGTCGTCTGGTAAGGGATAGCTATATCTCACGCATTGGATATCCTTTATCAGACGACGGGATATCAACGCGCCGGCTCTTGACGGCCGAACATCGTTTCATAATTATCCGTTTGGTTACTTACGCCGCACTGCGGGCGATGGGACAAGGCGGAGGAGGCCGTGGTGATTGCCGTTGACAATGATGGGCCCCACATGACGTTGGCATTTTCGACGCTCGGATGCGCCGACCTCGAATTGGACGAAGCCCTTGCCTTGGCGGCGCGCTACGGTCTCGATGCCATCGAAATTCGCGCGCTTGGCGGCACGATCGACCTGGCGACTTATTTTACCGAAAGATTCGGTTCGCCTGCCGGCCTCGCGCGTGCGCTGGAGGCCTCCGCCGTGCGCGTTTGCGCCTTCAACACCTCGCTGCGGCTCGTCGGCGCGACATCCCAGGCAAAGGAAGAGTTCCTGCGCTATCTGCCTTGGGCGGAGGCGGTCGGCGTCAGATCCCTGCGGGTTTTCGATGGCGGCGATAGCGGAGATGCCGGAGAAGTGGCGGAGGCTCTGTCGACACTGCAATGGTGGCGTGAAACGGCCGTCCGCGAGGGTTTCAGCGCGGAGATGATCGTGGAGACACATGATTTTCTCGTGCAGCCGGATGCCATCGCTTGTCTTCTGGAAGGAGCGCCCGATTGCGCGCTTCTCTGGGATACCCACCACACCTGGCGCAACGGTGGGCAGGATCCTGTCGAGACCTGGAAACAGGTGCGGGGCAATACGCGGCATCTTCATGTGAAGGACAGTATCTCCAAGCCGGGGCCGAAGCTGCCATATAGCTATGTGCTGCCGGGCAGCGGCGAATTTCCCATGGCTGCGCTGCGTTCCGCGCTCGCCGCCGATGGTTATGACGGTGTCATGAGCCTCGAATGGGAGAAGCTGTGGCACGTCGAACTGCCGTCGTTGGATCTGGCTCTTCAGGCGGCAAGGCGAAGCGGCTGGTGGCCTCCGGCGGCGGCCGGAAAGTGACTGGCGAAGTTCGTTAATAATTTAGTTGAATTAGAAATAAGAAAAACGCGCGGTGTTTGACTTTTGCAATGGTTTGTTAATTAGTGTATTAGCATAAAGTAACTATAAATATTATCGGCGCATCGCGTTGGGTTGACTATCGTCTTCGGCGCAATATCTCCGGCTCATTGAAGGGAACCTCGGTGACATGGGGTTTAAAGGTGTCTGGAAGATGGGAGGAGCGGATTCTAGGCACCAGAAATCTGATGCATCGCAGGCGCATGCGCGGCTATCAGTCATCGTTCTTTGGTTCCGGATTTCCGCTTGCGGTCATGTCCCTGGCCAAGGGAGGTTTGATGATCGGTAATGGGATTCGCAGCGAGGAGGGACATAGCGCCCTGATTTTACAGGCGATCGCCGACGGTGGCCTGAGCTTTGCGGCGCAATGGATCCATGACGTCGAGAATATCGAGGAGATCGCCTATGCGGAAAGCCTGGCGCGCGTAACGGATTCCGATGGTATCGTTCATACGGCAGGAACGTTCGTTTCGCTTCTCGAGCAACAGGATCGCTGGTTCGATCTCGATTTGCGCATGCTCGACATGGTGTTATCAGCCTTGGCGGCGGACGCGACCCTTGTACTCGGCTGTAATTTGTCCGTGGCCAGCCTATCCCATCCCGAATGCTTTGCCGGCATCGTCAGCCGAATCGCCCGCCAGCCAGAGCTTACTCCCCGGCTTGTCGTGGAGATCACCGAAACCTATCCGCTCACTGGTGCTGCCATAGAGTGCGTGAAGATGATCCGCGCACTCGGTTGTCGCATCGCGATCGACGATTTCGGTTCCGGTTTTGCCACGCCGGAATCCCTGCTTCAGGTCGCTACCGACATCGTCAAAATCGACGCCTGCTTCATCCGCGACAATAGGCCAAGCCGCGAGGGCCGCAACAGTCTTTCATATATTGTCGGTTTTGCCGCATGTTTCGCCCCATCGGTCGTCGTCGAAGGCGTCGAGACGGAGTCGCAGCTGGAGGCCGCGCGAATGGCCGGCGCAACGCATGTGCAGGGCTTCCTGTTGTCGAAGCCGGTTTCGCTGACGCAGCTTCGGCGGCCCGAGGGCACGGCTGGCATGAGGGGGGTAGGATGAGCATTCCTGCTGTTGCCCGGCCGTGCGGCGTCGGAATCCGGATACGCCATATCCGGAATTCATGCGCGGTTCGTATCACAGAGGCCTTCATGTTGGCCAAGCGGGTGATGCCATGATCAAGCATCCGCTCTCTGCCGCCGATTATGAAGCCGCCTCCGCCAGCGCCACGTGTGATCTCAAGACCAAGACATTGTTGCGTGCCTTGGTGTGTCGTCTTCGCGATTTGTTCTCCGATGCAGGCTTTCCGCTGTCCGTCATCTTCACGGGCGGCACCGAGCCTCATGTCACCATCCGCGATGAAACGGCGGGAATCTCCGCGCGTATAGCGATCGACGCCGAAAGCGGCCTGTATGTCTTTTACGAACTTGGCTGTCGCGCAACCGTTATTGTCCTGGCGACGGCGAACGAAAATCGATTGATCGAAGAGATCGCCCTCCACCTTGGCGGCGACAGTCCGGTGCCGCAAACGATCGACACCGCCGTCAGCGTTCTCGTCGGCCAGACGACCGAAGATGTCGAGCGCAAGCTTATCCTGCAGACGCTTCATCACTGCGATGGAGACCCCACTCACACGGCATTCATGCTCGGCATGCCACTCGTTGTCCTCTGTAACAAACTGGCGGTCTATTTTGCGGACTCCGCCAGGAGACTGCCGGAAGCACCCACCGGTGCAGGCCGGAGAGCGGTGGGCGGCCGACCATGATCACGGACGCACCTGATGCGAACGTATTCTATCCCGGCGACAATGCCGGGGAAACCGGCGCCAGGAAGACGGCGCAATTCGAACCGGTGCGGGGCCTGGAACGGGCTTCGCATATGACCCAATCGCGCTGGGCGGCGCACGAGGAACCAAATGAGATCCGGGAAAAGATCATGGATTCTTTCAGTGAGAGAAAAAACCCCGCACCACCACCGCAATCGCATTTTCTATTCGAAGGCTGTGTGAAGATTGTTTCGGCCTATGTCGCTCACAACGCCATTTCGGCCGCCAGCCTTCCCAAGCTGATCAAGGATATCCACGGCGCGCTGCAAGCTTTGCGCAGCTCTGCTCCCGTTGCCGCACGTAGCAATCTGGTGCCGGCGGTGGATTTGAAGAAATCGGTGACGAACGACTATATCGTCTGCCTCGAGGACGGCAAACGCTTCAAAACGCTGAAACGCCATTTGCGCGTGCACTACGGCATGACACCTGAGGAATATCGCCAGAAATGGGGTTTGGCGCCAAACTATCCGATGGTCGCACAAAATTATGCGAACCGTCGATCGGAACTCGCCAAGCTTTCCGGTCTTGGCGCCAATGGCAACAGAAAGGAAACTGTTCGCTAGAGCAATTCCCGGAAAAGTGCGTAGCGGTTTTCCGTCCGGAATTGCGTAAAAACAATAGCATAGAGCGGTCAGGCGATTCCGTGAAACGCGTTACCGCTCTAGCACGTCCGCGTGAGAAAGCGTGCGGATCACGACGAGGGGATTGCGGACGTTTCGCCGTACCAGCTGTGCGGCGCTACGCTGCAAGGATAATGGCGCCCTACGAGGGGGCGCCATTATCTTTTTGGGCCATTTGTCGGGCAAAATCGGCAGGGCCGATGAAACGTGTCGATCAGAAGACCTGACGGAGCATAAGGAACAGCATGAAGGCGAGCGCGATCGAGGCCGGCAGCGTCAGGATCCAGGCCATCAGCATGTTCCGCACGGTCGACCACTGCAGGCCGGAGCCGTTCGCCGCCATGGTGCCGGCGACGCCCGAGGACAGGACGTGCGTGGTGGAAACCGGCAAGCCGAGGTGGTCAGCCGCACCGATCGTCAGCATGGCGACGACTTCGGCGGCCGCACCCTGGCCGTAGGTCAGATGGGTCTTGCCGATCTTTTCGCCGACGGTGACGACGATACGCTTCCAGCCGACCATGGTGCCGAGACCGAGTGCCAGCGCCACGGCAACCTTCACCCAGAGCGGGATGAACTTCGTCGCATGGTCGACGGCGGCGTGATAGTTGGTAACGGCCTTCAGATCGTCGGCGCTCATCGGCAGCAGCTTCTGCTTGTCGATCAGCTTCAGCGATTCACCGATCAGATAGATGTCGTTGCGCACGTTGCCGACGAGCTCGTTCGGCAGCTTTTCGACGCTCGGATAGGCGGCGATCTCGGCGCTGGTGGTGTGGATATAAGCCTGAAGTGCAGGCGTCGTTGCATCCGACCATGTCTTGCTCTTGACGGCATCGCTGACGGCGGCCTTCGGATCGGCAGGCGCGGTCACACCGGGCTTCACATACTTGCCGAGCACGGTTTCGACCTGCGCCGAAGCGGCCTTGTAGGCCTCGAGATAGTTGATGTCGGGCGTCTTGTTGAGAGCGAAGGCGGTCGGGACGAGACCGATGAGGATGAGCATGATCAGGCCCATGCCCTTCTGGCCGTCATTCGAGCCGTGGGCAAAGCTGACCCCGGTGCAGGTGAAGATCAGCAATACGCGAATCCACGGCGGCGGCGGCGCGTTGCCCTTCGGCGCTTCGTAAAGCTCCTTGTTGCGGATCAGAACCTTGGAAACCAGCAGCAGCAAAGCTGCCGCACCGAAGCCGATGATCGGCGACAGCAGCAGCGACATGCCGACGCTGCTCGCCTGCGACCAGTCGACGCCGCTGGTGGCGGAGCCGGCGGGTGCCAGAAACTGATTGGCAAGGCCGACGCCGATGATGGAGCCGACGAGCGTGTGCGAGCTCGACGCCGGCAGGCCCAGATACCAGGTACCGAGGTTCCATATGATGGCGGCAGTGAGCAGGGCGAAGACCATCGCAAGGCCCGAGCCGGAGCCGACCTGCAGGATCAGTTCGACGGGCAGAAGCGCCAGTATGCCGAAAGCGACGGCGCCGGAAGAGGTCAACACACCGAGGAAATTGAAGAACCCAGACCAAATGACGGCGAATTCGGCCGGCAGCGAGCGGGTGTAGATGACGGTGGCGACCGCATTGGCCGTATCGTGGAAACCGTTGACGAATTCGAAACCCAGCGCGATCAGCAGCGCGAGACCGAGCAGGATCCACGGAACCGCAGCTGCCTCGGCAAGATCGTTGCCGAGAGCGTAGCCGACATAAGCGAGGCCGCCGAGCACGACGACGCCGAAGAGCGGCAGAAACCATTTCGCCGAACCGCTGGCGCCGTGAATTGGGTGATTGGTGTTGCCACCCTCCACGTTGTTTGAAACGACGTCCACCATCTCAAACTCCCTTATGGCAAATGATATCCCTGATTTAAGCGCCGTTCATGAAACTCTCGTGACGCCTGTAAAGACCGACAGGCGTTTTGCGGATGGGCCGGGATTTCCTTATGGAAAGATGACGACGCGGCGGAAGAAATCCTTGCTCCGGAGGGCAATCCTGGCGGCTCTCGATTTCGCCGCCAAAACGCCTTTTTCGGTTCAGCCCGTGTTCATCCGCTTGGGTTTTAAATCCCGCATGTAAGGGACTTGAATAGAGGACCACCAAAATGAGATCGTCCGTGTTTGCCATCGCTGCTTTACTTGGTGGCCTGGCTGTATCTTCGGCAGAAGCAATGCCTGTTCCCGCTATCGGGACAACGGCTGCCGTGCCGGTCGTGAAAGTTGACTATGCCTGCGGTCGTGGCTGGCATGTGACCCGCTGGGGCGAATGCCGCCCGAACCGGTGGGGACCGCCGCCGCCGCGTTATGGCTGGGGGCATAGGCCGCCACCGCCATGGGGCTGGTACGGTCATCGCGACTACCGCGATGGCTGGCACGGAGACGGCCGTTGGCGCCGTCATCGCGACTGGTGAAATTAAAACACCGCCGCAAGCTCTGCGGCGGTGTTTTTTTAAAGCGATTCCAGGAAAAGTGGCTAGCGGTTTTCCGTCCGGAATTGCGCGAAACAACAATATAGAGCGGCTATGCAATTCCCCGAAACGTGTAACCGCTCTAAAGACGGGGTTCTGTCCGCAGCGCCTGCGCCGTGAGCCACAGTCCGGCGACGGTTGCCAGCAAGGCCGACAGGATGGCCAAGAGGCTTCTGGCGTGCAGAATGATGTCGGTGAGTTTCGGCCGGATCACGTCGGCCGTATTGAAGCTTTCGCCGCTGAATTTGCACAGGATAAGCGATAGATTGTTGCGCACGAGCGTAGCGTCGATCTCCGAGACGAGATTGCCGACGGGCGCCGTTTCATTCTTCATCGTCCGCATATGAAGCAGCACCGCCTTGGCTGCCGCGAGATAGGCGTGCGAGCATTCGTTGAACGGACTTTCCTCGTCGCTTACACTGCCGGGCATTATCCCCCAGAGACAATAGGCGCGCTGGATCTGCGCGAAATTCAGCAGGCGGCGGAAGGTTTCGTCGGTATCCGATGCGTTTTCCGCAAGCGCGACGATCCGTCCGTAATAGGGTGCGATGACAGCCATTTCGCCATGTGGGAGGCTTGGTATCGGGATGCCGGTTTGGTTTCCCGACGAGCTGCCGCCATGGGCGGCAAGCACTGTCGGCCAACACGACAGCACGAGGCAGAGCGCGGCGAGCAAGGCGCCGCTTCTAAGCAGGCGTTTCCCGCGCACGAGATCATGCGCGGGATGGGATGGATTTGCCATGCTAGGCTCGGCGCAGCGCCGGGTTGCGGTAGCGTGTCTGCGGCAGCTCTCGCTCCGCCCAGGCTCCGAAGGCAAGCCCGAGGGTGGCCCACAGGATCGCGTGCATACCGAGCGATGCCATCCGGAACCGCCAGAGCACAACGGCCGAGAACTGTTCCGGCACTTCGTTGATCGACGGAAGCAGGTACTGGATCAGTGCGATGAAGACGATGTAGCCGATGCCGGCAAGGATCGCCCCGTTCCATGATCCGTAACGTGCCGCCAGCCGGCGACCCAGCCCGACCGCGACGATCATGCCGACGATCGAAGCAACGATCATGATGAAGAACAGCTCGGTCCTGGCGCCGATCGTGTCGGAATTGCCGACCGCTGGCGGGTTTGCCGGGTACTTGATATCGGGGACGAGCGAAATCGTCACGAAAGCCGCGATTGCGAGCAATGCTGCCGTGCCACGCGCGCCGAGCGGGCTGATGCGGCCGTAGACGAAGGAGAAGACCAGCGCAAACAACCCGCCGATTGCCGTCGAAAAGATCACGGTGCCGGTGAAAAGACCGACGCCTGACTGTGTGGCGCGGCTGACGATTTCCGGTTCCGGCGCTTCGCCGGCTGCCTGCGCGGCCTTTTCTTCAAAGCCGATCGCCCAATCGACCAGCGGCTCGCCGAAAGTGTGGGCGAAGGCAAAAACGAGAATGCCGGCGAAGGCCCCGACGATCATGCCGCGGAGCAAAAGACGTCCAACCATGTGCCTGGTCCCTTAGTGGCAGGGGAAACCGAGCAGGTGACGGGCATCATGCACGAATTCGTGCACATACATGCCTGATATCAGCGAGGTCGCGCCTTCCTCGGCGCCGACGAAATAGATCGCCAGCAGCATCAACAGGCCGGCGAAAACAGCCCATGGCAGGATTTGGCCGAGCGGGATCGGCTGGGGGATTGCGGATGGTGCGAAAGCGGTGTCAGACATTGTCGTTCCCTCTTTAAGAAAAGCGCGTTCCATTTGCGGAAGGGTTCTTTACGGGAAGGGTCTGGCTCTCGAGGGCGAAGCTTCCGTCATCGATTACAGTGGCGCGACCGCGCCGGGATTTCACCGGCTTCCACACCCGTAAGTGCAAGTTTATATCTGTCCACAAAGATGATTGTCAATCAAACGCTGTTGCGATGTTAAATCGCGACAAGGCATGGGGATATCGAGTGTCATGAAGGCACGCCTGAGCTGGATTTGTCATGGGCCGACGGAAGCCAATCGAAAGGGCTGTTTTCCGGACGACGAGCCGTTGGAAGCGAAAGCGGCGCAGCGAGCCAAATTGCCCTTTACCAGGCTCGCAACGATCGATCGGGTCTGGACGGCCCCGGCGCTGCGCGCGCGTCAGACGGCCGCTATCCTCGGTCCTGACGCCATCCTTGAGACTGCCTTGCGCGAATGTGACTACGGCGAGTGGTGTGGAAAATCGCTTGCCGAACTTCATGAAAGTGACCCGGAATCCCTGGCGCTATGGATGACGGATTTGGACGCCGCACCTCATGGCGGCGAATCTCTGTCGTCGGTCGTGTTGCGCATTGGCGAATGGATGGGGCATCATCTTCATGATGCCGGTCACACCGTCGCCGTCACCCATGCCAGCGTCATCCGCGCCGCCGTCCTGCACGTGTTGCAGGCCCCGCTTGCGGCATTCTGGACGATCGACGTCGAGCCGTTCGGCATGGTCGAGATGACGAGCGACGGCCGGCGCTGGCAGCTTCGCTTCCCGCGGATGGTGGAATAGAGCGATTCCAGGAAAAGTGCCTAGCGGTTCTGTCCGCAATTGCGGAAAACAATACCATGGGGATCAGCGGACCGCCTTCGCCCGCTGCCGTTCGAAATAGACGAGGAATACTGCGAGGCCGAGCGTCATGACAGCCAGCCCGTACCAGGTAATGGCATAGACGATATGGCTGTTGTGGAAGACGATCTGCGTCAATCCTCCAACCGGCAGGTCGCCCGGATTTTTCGTATCGTCCGCGTCGATGAAGTAGGGCGCCACGTTCTGCAGGCCGCGCACGTCGGCTATCGCGTTCACGTCGCGTGAATACCAGCGCTCCTCCGCCGGCACATTGGAACGCAGCAGTGTGCCCTTGGGCTCGTTGATCCGCAGCAAGCCGGTGACGGTCGTCTCGTCGCTGATCTGGCCGGCCGGACGCGTCGCCGGCTTGCGCTTCTCTGTGGGAACAAAGCCGCGATTGACAATGACGATCGTCCCGTCGGCTTCCCTCAGCGGTGTCAGCACCCAATAGCCGGGGCCGAGCACGGTCGAGGCATAGACCTGCGTTTCCTTGTCGTTGAGGAAAGTGCCGCTCACCTGGACACGCTTGTATTCGGAGTTTTCGGCTGTCACGTCAGCCCATTGCGCTGGTCCCGGCGCCGGAACCGCCGGTGCGTGCACGCGGGCATCGACCCTGGCGATCAGATCGAGCTTCCAATGCAGCCGCTGCACCTGCCAGGTGCCGAGGCCGATCAGGAGTGCGGTCAGCAGCAGGAGCAGCAGCACCCAGATGGCGAGCTTGAGCATCGAGCGAGGCTTATCGGGAGACGTTGTCGAAGGAGTATCGGTCATGCGCTGGTCTCCGGGGGACGCGCTGCCGCATGATTTCGGGAGGTGCGAAACGGCCTTCGCGGAATATCATGCGTCGTCGGGGAAATTGGGCTGCGAACCTTGTGCGTCCCGAGGGCTGTGCCACGCAGCATCCGGCGGAACTCTCGCGCCGGAAAGAGGGCGGGCCTCCTGTCGAAGGCCCGCCGCTTGCGATCAAGGCATGTTGCGCATCATCTCGGGCGACATGGGCATCATGTTCGAGTTGAGGTGATGCATGACCCAGAGCGAGCCGGAAAGGGCGATGATGACAAGCACGATGGTGAAGATCAGCGCCATCATGTTCCAGCCGCCTTCCGAACGGGTGTTCATGTGCAGGAAGTAGATCATGTGCACGATGATCTGGATCGCGCCGAGTACCATGATCAGGGCGGCTGTCACGACGGGATCGGAGAAGACCTTTGCCATGACCAGCCAGAAGGGAATGGCGGTCAGGATGACGGAAAGAACGAACCCCGTCATGTAGCTCTTGAAGGTGCCGTGAGCGGCCTCGTGACCGCCATGGTGGTCGTGACCATGGGCGTCGGCGGAATGATGCGAATGGTCGGTGTTCGAGCTCATCCGAGAACTCCCATGAGGTAGACGAAGGAAAACACGCCGATCCAGACGACGTCGAGGAAGTGCCAGAACATCGAAAGGCACATCAGGCGGCGCTTGTTCTCGGGGATGAGGCCATGCTGGCCGGTTTGCACCATCAGTGTGATCAGCCAGACGATGCCGACGGTGACGTGCAGCCCGTGCGTGCCGACCAGGGTGAAGAAGGCCGACAGGAAGGCGCTGCGCTGCGGGCCGGCGCCGTCGAGGATCAGGTGATAGAACTCGTAGAGTTCGAAGAAGATGAAGGCTGCGCCGAACAGGCCGGTGATCGCCAGCCACATCATCGTTCCCGACTTATTGTCCTTCTCCATCGCCAGCATGGCGAAGCCATAGGTGATGGAGGAGAAAAGCAGCATCGCCGTGTTGAGGGCGACGAGCGGCAGCTCGAAGAGGTCGGCCGGAGAAGGGCCTGCCGCGTAGTTATGGCCGAGCACGGCATAGGTCGCGAAGAGGACTGCGAAGATCAGGCAGTCGCTCATGATGTAGATCCAGAAGCCCAGCATGGTGCTGCCTTCCGGATGATACTCTTCCGTCATGTAGAAGGCGGGCGTTTCGCCGCCCTTGGGAGCATGTGCGGTTTGGGTCGTCATGGGTCTTATACCTGTCCTGCGAGCAGCTTCGTACGCTCGTTCTCGGTCTTCACGACCTCCTCGGCGGGAATGTGGAAGTCGCGCTTATAGTTGAAGGTATGGCCGATCGTAATGATGATCATCGCGGCGAAGGTGATGGCGGCGAGCCACCAGATGTACCAGATCATGCCGAATGCGAAGGCGATCGAGAGAACGCCGAGGATGATGCCCGTCCCCGTGCTCTTCGGCATGTGGATCGGTATGAAGCCTTCGGTCGGCCTGACGTAGCCGCGGCTCTTCATGTCCCACCAGGCGTCGTTGTCGTGGACGATCGGCGTCAGCGCGAAATTGTATTCCGGCGGCGGCGAGGACGTGGACCATTCCAGCGTGCGGCCGTTCCACGGGTCGCCGGTCACGTCGCGAAGCTCTTCGCGCTTGATGAAGCTGACGACGAGCTGGATGATGAAGGAGGCGATGCCGATGGCGATCATCACGGCGCCGAGCGCGGCGACGATGAAGTAGATCTGCAGCGAGGGATCGTCGAACTGCGAGACGCGGCGGGTGACGCCCATCAGGCCGAGCACGTAGAGCGGCATGAAGGCGAAGTAGAAGCCGACGACCCAGAACCAGAAGGACATCTTGCCCCAGAACGGATCGAGCTTGAAGCCGAAGGCCTTCGGGAACCAGTAGGCGATGCCGGCGAACATGCCGAACAGCACGCCGCCGATGATGACGTTGTGGAAGTGGGCGATCAGGAACAAGGAATTGTGCAGCACGAAGTCTGCCGGCGGAACCGCAAGCATGACGCCGGTCATGCCGCCGATCGTGAAGGTGACCATGAAGGCCACGGTCCACAGCATCGGCACTTCATAGCGGATGCGGCCGCGATACATGGTGAAGAGCCAGTTGAACAGCTTCGCACCCGTCGGGATCGAGATGATCATCGTCGTGATGCCGAAGAAGGAGTTGACGCTGGCACCCGAACCCATGGTGAAGAAGTGGTGGAGCCAGACCAGGTACGACAGGATGGTGATGACGACGGTGGCGTACACCATCGAGGCATAACCGAAGAGGCGCTTGCCGGAGAAGGTGGCAACGACTTCCGAGAACACGCCGAAGGCCGGCAGGATCAGGATGTAGACTTCCGGGTGACCCCAGATCCAGATGAGGTTGATATACATCATCGGGTTGCCGCCAAGGTCGTTGGTGAAGAAGTTCGTGCCGGCGTAGCGGTCGAGCGACAGCAGGGCGAGAACGGCAGTCAGGACCGGGAAGGCGGCGACGATCAGCACGTTGGTGCAGAGCGCGGTCCAGGTGAAGACGGGCATTTTCATCATCGTCATGCCCGGCGCACGCATCTTGACGATGGTCGCGACGAGGTTGACGCCCGACAGCAGCGTGCCGATGCCGGCGACCTGCAGGCCCCAGATGTAATAGTCGACGCCGACGTCGGGACTATAGGCGCTTTCCGACAGCGGCGGGTAGGCGAGCCAACCGGTCTTTGCGAACTCGCCGATGAACAGCGAGATCATGATGATGATCGCGCCGGCCGTCGTCATCCAGAAGGAGAAGTTGTTGAGGAACGGAAACGAAACGTCGCGTGCGCCGATCTGCAGCGGTACGACGAAGTTCATCAGACCCGTCACCATCGGCATCGCCACGAAAAAGATCATGATGACGCCATGGGCGGTGAATACCTGGTCGTAGTGGTGCGGCGGCAGGAAGCCGTCAGATCCGTTGAAGGCGAACGCCTGCTGGGCACGCATCATCAGTGCGTCGGAAAAGCCGCGCAGCAGCATGATCAGCGCCAGCACGATGTACATGATACCGATCTTCTTGTGGTCGATGCTGGTGAACCATTCCTTCCAGAGATAGCCCCAGAGGCGGAAATAGGTGAGCACGCCCAGAAGAGCGATGCCGCCGATGGCGACACCGATGAAGGTCACGACGAGGATCGGCTCGTGATAAGGGATGGACTCGAGCGTCAGCCGACCGAAGATGAATTTATAGAGGTCCGGGTTGGAAAACATGGATTGCCTCTGTCCTTATAAATGTCTTGTTACTAAGCGCACCGGATCAGTGACCCTGGTGCTGCGCCGAACCGGTCGACGAATCTGAAGAAGAGCCGTTGCCCATATCCATGCCTTGCATGGAGCCCATGCCCTGCATCGCCGTGTCGCCATGCTGCATGGTGTTGGCCGCGGAGCCGTCTGCCTTGACGGGCGTTGCGTCCGCGTGACCGGCGCCGCGGTTGTCGTAGATCAGACGCTCGCGGTTTTCCTGGCTTTCCTTGCCGGCGCCGCCCTTGGCATCGATATGCATCATTTCGCTCATGCACATCTTGCTCGGATCGGCGCACATGTTGAGGATGGCGTTGTAGAGACCATCATCGACGGCGTTGAAGTACTGCACCGGATTGCGTTCGCTCGGCTGAGCGAGGCTCAGATATTCCGGGCGGCCGAGCGCCGTGCCCTGGCTCTTGGCCTTCTGGATCCACTGGTCGAAATCCGCCTGGTTCAGGCCATGGAACTTGAAGCGCATGTGCGAGAAGCCGGCGCCGCTATAGTTGGCGGACAGGCCCTGGAATTCGCCGGGATGATTGATGACGGCGTGCAGCTTCGTCTCCATGCCCGGCATGGCGTAGATCTGGCCTGCCAGTGCCGGGATGAAGAAGGAGTTCATCACCGAGGAAGCCGTGATCTTGAAGTTGATCGGCCTGTCGACCGGGGCGGCCATTTCGTTGACCGTGGCGATGCCGTAGTCCGGATAGAAGAACAGCCATTTCCAGTCGAGCGCGACGACCTCGACCGTCAGCGGCTTCACGTCGGCGCTTATCGGCTTGTCGGCGGCGATGCGGTCGAGCGGTCTGTAGGGGTCCAGCTGGTGGGTGCTGATCCAGGTGACGGCGCCGAGCGCGATGATGATGGCGAGCGGGGCGGACCAGATGACCAGTTCGAGACGTGTCGAATGATGCCAATCCGGCTCGTAGGCTGCCTCTTTGTTCGACTGGCGATATTTCCAGGCGAAGAACAGCGTGAGGAAGATCACCGGTATGATGATGACCAGCATCAGGACGACCGAGACGATGATCAGGTTGCGTTGCTGTACGGCGATGTCGCCGGAGGGGGTCATCACCACCATGTTGCAGCCTGACAGCAGCAAAATCAGGGGGAGGACAAATAAGCGGCTGAAAATCTTCGCTAGTCTTAGCACGTCTTAAAGCTCTTTTTGTTTCGACCGTACCGCGACTAAAGGACGGCGGTCATGAACGATATGAGGTGTTTCGTCGCACCGCAACAAGCGCAAGTGCGGTGCGGCATGAAATGCCGTTCCCCCTATCGGGGAAATCCTGAGAAATCTAGAAGGTTCTCCGGCGGCCATCGCTTTTTATGGCGGCCAATATACCCGGATCGGAACAAATGGCTACCGATGGTAGTTCCCCGACTATCGGGAATGCGGCGACAAAGGCGGAAATCGTGTCACTTGCCTCTAATTTGCGAATTATTTCATGCTCCAGTCTTGATATGTTCGCGCGTTTGATCGACATTTTCATTACGCGCGAATTCGTGGAGGAGTTCGCGCTCGGAGTGGGAGGCTCCCGTACATGGTCAGCGTGACACATGAAACACTGAACCCTACATCTTCAACTCTCGAGAGCGATGCCCGCAGTATGCATGCCGGTGGTGCGGTCGCCCCGGGCAACATTGCCATCGGCGTGATCATCGGTCGCACGTCCGAGTTTTTCGATTTCTTCATCTATGCCATTGCCTCGGTGCTGGTTTTTCCGAAGCTTTTCTTTCCCTTCGCAGACCCGCTGCGTGGCACGTTGCTCTCCTTCCTGGTCTTCGCGCTGGCGTTCATCGCCCGCCCGATCGGATCGTTCATTTTCATGGCGATCGACCGGAGATACGGTCGCGGCGTCAAGCTTACGATCGCGCTGTTCCTGCTTGGCGGCTCGACGGCGGCGATGAGCTTTCTGCCGGGCTACTCCGAGGTCGGTGTCTATGCGATCGTCCTGCTCGCCACCTTCCGCATCGGCCAGGGCCTTGCGCTCGGCGGCGCCTGGGACGGCCTGGCCTCGCTGCTGGCGCTGAATGCACCCGCCAATCGCCGTGGCTGGTATGCGATGATCCCGCAGCTCGGCGCCCCCATCGGCTTCATGCTGGCGAGTGCGCTGTTTGCCTATTTGATCACGAGCCTGACGACGGCGGACTTCCTCGATTGGGGTTGGCGTTACCCGTTCTTCTGCGCCTTCGCGGTCAACGTGGTCGCGCTGTTTGCCCGCCTGCGCCTGGTGGCGACCGAAGAATTCGGCACTCTGCTGGAGCGCCATGAGCTCGAGCCCGTGAAGATGACGGAACTGCTGCGCGTGCATGGCCGCGACGTGCTGATCGGCGCCTTCGTGCCGCTCACAAGCTTCGCGACCTTCCATCTGGTCACCGTCTTCCCGCTCAGCTGGGTGACGCTTTACAGCCAGCAAACTCCCGGCTCATTCCTGTTGATGGAGTTCCTCGGCGCCATTTGCGGCATCGTCTCCATCATCTGTTCCGGCCTCATTGCCGACCGGATCGGCCGTCGCAATCAGCTCGCCGTCGCCGCAGTGTTGATCGCCTGCTTTGCCTTCGTCGCGCCATGGCTGCTCGATGGCGGTGTCACCGGCCGTCACATCTATGTGGTCCTCGGCTTCACGCTGCTCGGCCTTTCTTTCGGTCAGGCGGCGGGCGCCAGTGCCTCCCGCTTCAGCCGCAATTATCGCTATAGCGGCTCGGCCTTGACGTCGGATCTGTCCTGGCTGATCGGCGCGGGCTTTGCGCCCTTCGTGGCGCTGAGCCTCTCCAGCCAGTTCGGCCTCGTCTATACCAGCCTCTATCTGCTGTCCGGCGTCGTCTGCACGCTGGTCGCGATCTTCTTCAGCAAGACGCTGGAGACGAAGGACAGCTGAGCCGGATTTTCGAATTGAAAAAGGCCGCGGCGTGCGAGCGTCGCGGCCTTTTTCGTTCAGGCAGAATGCATCAGCCATGCGATCAACGGTGCCGCCAGCACATTGGTCAGTCCTACCAGCACCATGACCAGCCCGGCGATCGATCCTTCTTCGCGGCCGATCTCGTTGGCCTTCGCGACGCCGACACCATGCGCCCCCATGCCGAACAGCGCGCCGCGGGCGATACCGGACCGGAGCGGCAGCAGCCGTAAGAGCGTCTGGCCGACGACGGCGCCAAACAGGCCGGTGATGACGACGAAAACGGCGGTGAGATTTGGCACGCCGCCGATGTCGCCCGATACGACCATGGCGAAAGGGGTGCTGATCGAGCGCGGCATCAGGCTGAGACGCAGGCTTTCATCAAGGCCGAGAAGGCTGGCAAACCCCCAGGCCGAGACCATGGCCGTAGTGCTGCCGACCGTTACCCCGAACAAAAGCACGGGCCAATAGCGCTTGATAAGATTCCGCTGCTCGTAGATCGGCACTGCGAAGGCAACGGTCGCCGGCCCCAGCAAGGCAAGCAGCCAACGGCTGTCATGCATATAATCCTGATAGCTCGCATGCAGGACGAGGGCGATGAGGATCAGAACCGTCGGCGCTGCGATCAGCGGCGACAGCCACAGCAAAGGCCGGCGGCGATAGAGCGCTTTGGAAAGATAGTAGAGGCCGATCGTCGCCAATGGCCAGAACAGACCGGATGCAGTCGCTTCAATTGCGGACATGACGGGATACTCCCTGGCGCATCATCAGGCGGCAACCGATATCGATCGCAATCGCAGTGACACCCATGACGATGATGGTGCCGACCAGAATGACGGCCAGCACTTTCAGCCCGACGATCCCGATGAATTCGCCATGGTCTAGCACCGCGAGCACAGCCGGCACGAAGAACAGCAGCATTTCGGCCAGAAACCATTCCGCTCCACGCTGCATGCTTGCGACCCCCACCTTGCCGCTCGCAAACAATGCCAGCACCAGCAGCATGCCGGCGATGGCGCCGGGTATGGGCAGATGCGCAAGGCGCACGATGGCCTCACCCGCCTGCCAGAAGGCCAATAGCAGCAGGATCTGAGCCAGGCGGCTCAGTTTCGGACGGTCTTGCAGGTCGATGCGCATGGGAAAACTCGGGGAAATCGGATGGCCTGAAGATAGTCATTTCTCGCCCATGAATAAAATGAATTGATTTCATTAAATTCAGTCCTGTATGGAATAGTGATGGAACTTCGAACGCTGCGAGCCTTTGTCGAGGTGGTGCGCCAGGGCGGCTTTTCGGAAGCGGCCAAGGTGGTGTTCGCAACCCAGTCCGCCGTAAGCAAGGCCGTGCGACAGCTCGAGGACGAGCTTGGTCTGCCGCTGCTCAATCGCATCGGCCATCGCACGACGCTGACGGATGCCGGCGAGGTCGTCTATCGCCGGGCGATAACGCTCCTTGCCGGGCGCGACGATCTTCTCGCCGAACTCGCCGAATTGCGTGGCCTCGCACGTGGCACTCTGCGGCTCGGCCTGCCGCCGATCGGCAACGATGCGCTGTTCGCGCCGGTATTTGCCGTCTTCCGTAGCCGCTATCCCGGCATCGAGATCAAGCTGGCGGAGCAGGGCGCCAAGCGGCTGGAGGAGATGGTGCTTTCCGATGAGGTCGATCTCGGCGCCTCGCTTCTGCCGACGCTCGATGCGTTCGAGTGGCAGAGCGTGCGTTGCGAGCCGATGCATGTGCTGCTGCCATCAACGCATCCGCTTGCCGGCCATGAGACGGTTTCGCTCGCGGCGCTGCAAGGCAATCCCTTCATTCTGTTCGAAACCGGCTTTGCCCTTAATGGCATCATTCTCGATGCCTGTCGCATCGCCGGCTTCGCGCCCGATATCGTCGCACGCTCAAGCCAGATCAATTTCATCGTCGAGTTGGTCGCCGCTGGTCTCGGTGTCGGCTTCCTGCCCCGGCTGATCGCCGAGCAACGCCTGCGCCCCGGCATCAGCCACGCGCTCGTCGTCGAGCCTGACATGCAGTGGCACATGGCATGGATTTGGCGGCGCGGCGGTTACCTGTCGCATGCCGGCCGTGCTTGGCTCGAGCTTGCCGCAGAGGTGTCAGTGAAAACTTGACTCCGTTGTAAAACTTTTGTGATAAGCAGGGCGCGAGTGTAAACTTGAAAATAATTCTCAGGAAAAATATACGCTAGCGCATCGCTGCCGGGGGCGGCGACTTTCAAGCGAGAGGACTTATGGCTTTTTCCTTTTCTCACCTCACCAGCGCGCTGGCGCTTGCAGCAGGCCTTGCCGTTGCTCCGATGGTGGCGAATGCCGCCGATTCCGAAGGCATCGTGGTCTACAATGCCCAGCACGAGACGCTGACGCAGGCCTGGGCGGACGGCTTCACCAAGGAAACCGGCATCAAGGTCACGATCCGCAACGGCAGCGACATGCAGTTCGCCAACCAGATCATCCAGGAAGGCGCTGCTTCCCCCGCAGACGTTTATCTGACCGAGAACTCTCCGGGCATGACGCTGGTCGACGCCAACAAGCTCTTTGCCCCGGTCGATGCCGCAACGCTCGGCCAGGTGCCGGACACCTTCAAATCCGCCGATGGCAATTGGGTCGGCGTTGCCGCCCGCTCGACGGTTTTTGCCTATGACAAGACCAAGCTGAAGGAAGGCGACCTGCCGAAGTCGATGCTCGATCTGGCCGATGCCAAGTGGAAGGGCCGCTGGGGCGCTTCGCCGGCCGGTGCCGATTTCCAGGCGATCGTCAGTGCGTTTCTCGAGCTGAAGGGCGAGGATGCCACGCGCGCATGGCTGAAGGCGATGAAGGCAAACGCCAGCTTCTACAAGGGCAACAGCGTCGCGATGAAGGCCGTCAACGCGGGCGAGATCGAAGGCGCGGTGATCTATCACTACTATTGGTTCGGCGATCAGGCCAAGACCGGCGAAAACAGCAAGAACGTTGCCCTGCACTATTTCAAGAACCAGGATCCGGGCGCATTCGTCAGCATCTCCGGCGGTGCGGTTCTGGCCTCCAGCCAGCATCAGAAGGAAGCCCAGGCATTCCTGAAGTGGATCACCGGCAAGGGCGGTCAGGCCGTACTGCGCGACGGCGACTCCTATGAATATGCCGTCGGCATTGGCGACGCTTCCAATCCGAAGCTGGTGCCGCTGACGGACCTGCAGGCACCGAAGGTCGAGCCCTCCAAGCTGAACAGCAAGAAGGTCACCGACCTGATGACGGAAGCTGGGCTCATCTAAGGCAAATGCCCGGATCGAGACGCCTTTCCGCGGTTTTCGGATAGGCCTATCCCGACCTTGGCTCTTGCATCACCGTCGCATGCCCTGCTAGGGGCATGCGATGGCCTTCAGGTCGGTCGATCTGGCAATCGCCTTTCAACGGCGGTTGCCTTCCCATTTCAGGGCGTGAAAGGCAGCTAGGACTTGCTGCAGAAGAACACATATGCCGCGCCGGCCGGTGAGGCCGCCGCCACGCGAATGCCCCAGTTGACGGCTGCTCCCCGCAGTCGCGTTCGGCATGCTTCCGTCGTCGCTTTCGCATCCGTCGTTGCCCTCATGAGCCTGGTGCCGCTCGGCTTTATCGTCTGGATCACGATCGATACCGGCTGGGCCGAAGTCATCGCGCTGATTTTCCGCAATCGTGTCGGCGAACTGCTCGTCAATACCGTCCTGCTCGAGCTCTGCACCATCCCGCTATGCATCCTGCTGGCGGTAACGCTCGCCTGGCTGACGGAGCGCACCGATATCCCCGGTGCCCGCATCTGGTCCTGGCTGGCTGTCGCGCCGCTTGCGGTGCCCGCCTTCGTGCACAGCTATGCCTGGGTCAGCCTCGTGCCGAGCATGCACGGGCTGTGGAGCGGCGTGCTGGTATCGGTGCTTGCCTATTTTCCGTTCCTCTATTTGCCGGTCGCGGCAGCCCTGCGCCGGCTGGATCCGGCGATCGAGGATGCTGCCGCCTCGCTCGGTCTCGGCCCTTGGCGCGTCTTCTTCCGCGCGGTCCTGCCGCAGCTTCGCCTCGCCATCTGCGGCGGCTCGCTGCTGATCGGGCTGCATCTCCTGGCGGAATACGGCCTCTACGTGATGATCCGCTTCGACACCTTCTCGACCGCGATCGTCGATCAGTTCCAGTCTGCCTATAATAGCCCTGCCGCCAATATGCTGGGCGGCGTTCTCGTTTTCTGCTGCCTGCTGTTGCTCGGCATCGAGGTGTTGATGCGCGGCAACGAGCGTTATGCGCGCGTCGGTTCCGGCGCCGCGCGCCCAGCCGATCGGCGTCGTCTGGGTTGGTTCGTTGTTCCGGCCATCGTGCTCCCGGTCTTGACCGCCGCGTTGACGCTCGGTGTTCCCTTTGTGACGCTGGGGCGCTGGCTCTATCTCGGTGGTGCCGGCATCTGGCGGATCGATACCGTTGGCTCTGCCTTGCTGCAGACAATCGTTTTGGCGATTGCAGGCGGCCTGCTGGCCACGATCGCTGCGGTCCCCATGGCGTGGCTGTCGGTGCGGGCGCCGGGACGGCTGCAGCGCATCCTCGAAGCCTGCCACTACTATGTCGGCTCGCTGCCGGGCGTCGTCGTCGCCTTGGCTCTGGTCTCGATCACTGTCCGGTTGATCCTGCCGCTCTACCAGACATTCGCCACGCTGTTGCTCGCCTATGTCCTGCTGTTCCTGCCGCGTGCGTTGGTCGGCCTGCGCGCCAGCATCGCCCAGGCGCCGGTCGAGCTTGAGCGCGCAGCCATGGCGCTCGGCCGCACGCCTGCCCAAGCCGTGCGGCAGATCACCATGCGCCTGGCCGCGCCCGGCTTTGCTGCCAGCGTCGCGCTTGTGGCGCTCGGTATCACCAACGAGCTGACGGCGACGCTCATGCTGTCGCCCAACGGTACTGAAACGTTGGCGACGAAGTTCTGGTCGTTGACCAGCGAAATCGATTATGTCTCGGCCGCGCCCTACGCCTTCATGATGGTCGTGCTGTCGCTGCCTCTCACTCTTCTCCTCTATGTGCAATCCAAGCGGACGGCCGGACAATGACCTTTCTGGCGATCAAGAATATCAGCAAGCGTTATGGCCCGGTGCATGCGCTCGACGGCATCGAACTTTCGGTGGCCGCCGGCAGCCGCACGGCGATCGTCGGTCCCTCCGGCTCCGGCAAGACGACGCTGCTGCGCATCATCGCCGGCTTCGAGATTCCGGATGAGGGCCAAGTGATGCTGGAGGACCAGACGCTGGCGGACGGGCCGGCCATCGTACCAGCGCATCGCCGCGGCATCGGTATCGTGTCACAGGATGGCGCCCTGTTTCCGCATCTGAGCGTGGCCGAGAATGTCGGCTTCGGCATGGAGCGCGGCGCGCAAGACCGTGATCAGCGGATCAATGCGCTCATCGACATGGTGGAGCTCGATCGCGGCATGCTCGATCGCCGCCCGCATCAGCTCTCCGGCGGCCAGCAACAGCGTGTCGCTCTCGCGCGCGCCCTTGGCCGTAAGCCGAGGCTGATGCTGCTCGATGAGCCCTTTTCTGCGCTCGACACGGGTTTGCGTGAAAACATGCGAAAAGCGGTCGCCCGCGTGCTGCAGATTGCGGGCATCACCGCGGTTCTGGTGACGCACGATCAGGTGGAGGCGCTATCCTTCGCCAACCAGGTAGCGGTTCTGCGCGACGGCAGGCTGATACAGGCGGGAACCCCGCAGACGCTCTACCTCAATCCAAAAGACCGCGAGACCGCTATCTTTCTCGGTGACGCCATCGTGTTGCCGGCGGACCTTGGCAATGACGCTGTCTCGTGCGTCTTGGGGCGTATTCCGGCTGATACCAATGGTCGGCAGGGGCGTGCAGACATTATGCTGCGACCGGAACAATTGCGCCTCAGTGTTGTCGCTGATGCCGGCACGGAAGCCGTTTGCATCGGCAAAGTCACCGACATTGAATTCGGTGGCGCGATCTGCACGGTGACGGTTGTCCTTTCCAACGCCAATGGCTTGGAGACGTTGAACATCAAAAGTTCTGGTGTCGGCTTGCCAGAGATCGGCAGCGTGGTCTCCGTTACTGTCCTCGGCAAGGCGCACATCTTCGACAAGCTCGGCGCTTGAGCATCATTTGAGTTGAAGTCGCGGGAGCTTTGGGGAAGATAGAGCGCCCCTATGCCGAAGGAACGCTCATGTCTTTGCTCGATGAGATCGCTCAGGATCTCCCATTCCTGACGTCGCTTCGTCATAACCTTCACGCCCATCCCGAGCTTGGCTTCGAGGAGGAACGCACCAGCAGCATCGTCGCCACTTTGCTGGAGGAGGCGGGTCTGACGGTGCATCGCGGCCTCGGCAAGACCGGTGTGGTCGGCACGCTGCAGGTCGGCAACGGCACCCGCCGCATCGGCCTGCGCGCCGATATGGATGCGCTGGCCATGCCGGAAAAGGGCAACCGAGCTTACAAGTCCACCATTCCCGGCAAGATGCATGCCTGCGGGCATGACGGCCATACGACCATGCTGATCGGTGCCGCCCGCCATCTGGCCGCCAGGTGCGGCTTTTCCGGCACGGTGCATTTCATCTTTCAGCCGGCCGAGGAAGGCCGTGGCGGCGCCAAGCGCATGGTGGACGAAGGCCTCTTCGATCTCTTCCCCTGCGATGCCGTCTATGGCCTTCATAATATGCCCGGTCTCGACGTCGATGAAATGGCTGTCGTCGAGGGCCCTCAGCTCGCGTCTTCGGATAGCTGGCGCATCACCTTTCGCGGCACCGGCACCCACGGCGCCAAGCCGCATCTCGGCAAGGATCCGATCACGGCCGCCGCAACATTTCTGTCTTCGCTGCAGACCATCGTCGGCCGGGTCGTCGATCCGCTTCAGCCGGCCGTCGTCAGCGCCTGCTCGCTGCAGGCGGGTGATCCCAAGGCGCTGAACGTCATTCCCGATACCGTCGATATCGGCGGCACGGCGCGCGCCTATACGCCAGAGGTTCGCGATCAGCTCGAGCAGGAGATCGGACGCCTGGCGCAGGGCACGGCGGCCATGTACGGGATCGCGGTCGATTATCAGTTCGAGCGCCGCATTCCCCCAGTCGTCAACAATGCTGATGCCACCGCGCGGGCGCTGAAAGCCGCGACTGCCGTCTTCGGCGAGAAGGTGTTGACGCGCTTCCCGCCTTCGACCGCCGGCGACGATTTCGCTTTCTTCGGCCAGAATGCTGCGGGCTGCTACGTCTGGCTCGGCAATGGCCCGGCGGTCGACGGTGCGCTGCATCACAACACGGCTTATGATTTCAGCGATGATGCGATCGCGTCGGGCGTGGCATTTTGGACGACGCTGGTGCGGCAGGAGTTGGGGGAGTAAGGCGAGGGTCTTTCTTCTAGAGCGTTTCAGGTTTTGACGGAAGCGTATCCAGCGTTGACGAAGTAGTTGTTGCATTCGTTGGGCTCGATTGTTTTGACGAGATGTCCGAT
>NZ_JAAZQI010000039.1:0-28440 GCF_012275345.1 Rhizobium sp. SG570
TCGACGTGGCGCACGTCGAAACGCGAGCCTTTCAGATTCTTGGCGAGCCGGTAGCCCATTTTGCCGCCCGCGCCGAAAAGAGCAATTGCAGTCATATCTTCCTCGCCTGTCTCCCATTCGTGGAATGGAGCACAAACTGGTGTGATGAGTCAATCACCATGTCAGATGATATCTTTCGAGGCGCCGCCAAAAGGACTTGTTGATTATGGGATGGCCCGCCCTTCCGCGTTCTGCCGCAAGCTCGAAGCTGCGACGCGGAAATGGTTCTGCTCAGTTTTCACGCGGCGAAGATTTCAAAGCCCCGCGAAGGCCGCGCCGGGCACGACATGCCGCTGCGACCGACGTTAGG
The DNA here is from genome assembly GCF_012275345.1 of Rhizobium sp. SG570. NCBI lineage: Bacteria > Pseudomonadati > Pseudomonadota > Alphaproteobacteria > Hyphomicrobiales > Rhizobiaceae > Rhizobium > Rhizobium sp. SG570. The sequence continues at coordinate 350 of NZ_JAAZQI010000039.1, forward strand.
CGCACTGGAGAAGTTCAGCCGGCACTATTGGCCTGTGAGGATGTCAATTGAAAGCTGACTGAAAGGTTGCGCGTGCGAAGCTACCTGGCTTCGTGGAGGAAGCTCATGCCAAGGCGGTGACCAGGTGTCGCCGCGGCATTCAAACAGGAGGAGACATTTATGCGTTCATCGCGCGCGCTTATTCATACCGCAGCCCTTTCTCTCATCATGACCGCCGCTTCCCTCGGCGCGACAGCGGCGCACGCCGCCGACAAGATTTCCATCATGGTGGGCGGCTACGAGAAGCAGATCTATCTACCGGCCAAGCTTGCCGAAGGGCTCGGCTATTTCAAGGATGAAGGCCTCAATGTCGAGCTCCTCAACGAGCCGGCCGGTGTCGATGCGGAAAACGAAATGCTTGCCGGCGCGGTTCAGGGTGTCGTCGGTTTTTACGATCATTGCATTGACCTTCAGGGCAAGGGCAAATTCGTCGAATCCGTCGTGCAGTTCAGCCAGGCGCCGGGTGAAGTCGAGCTGGTGTCGGCCAAGCATCCGGAGATCAAGTCGCCCGCCGATTTCAAGGGCAAGAACCTTGGCGTCACCGGCCTCGGTTCCTCCACCAATTTCCTGACGCAGTATCTGGCCGTCAAGGCCGGTCTGAAGCTTGGGGAATTCACCTCCGTTCCGGTCGGCGCCGGCCAGACCTTCATCGCCGCCATGCAGCAGGACGCCATCCAGGCCGGCATGACGACTGAGCCGACGATCTCGCGCCTGCTGAAGACCGGCGAAGCCAAGGTCCTCATCGATATGCGTACCATGGCCGGAACGAAGGCGGTCCTTGGCGGCACCTATCCGGCCGCGTCGCTTTATATGGATGCGGCGTGGGTCGACGCCCATAAGGACGAAGTTCAGAAGCTCGCCAACGCCTTCGTCAAGACGCTGCATTTCATCAACACCCATTCCGCTGCCGAGATCGCCGACAAGATGCCGAAGGACTTTTATGTCGGCGACAAGGACGGTTATGTGAAGGCGCTCGAAAACGGCAAGGCGATGTTCACACCTGATGGCGTGATGCCGGAAGATGGTCCGAAGACCGTTCTTGCCGTGCTCTCCGAGTTTTCGAAGAATGTGCAGGGCAAGACAATCGACCTGTCGAAAACCTATACGACGGCGTTCGTCAAGGCAGCCAAATAAGTGATGCTGCTCCGCTCTCGGTGTTGACCGGGAGCGGTTTCCGTCCGGAAATTTTTCGTCATCCCCGGCCGCACGTCAGCCAATCCGCTGTAGCCAGATCCTCGGTCTCGTCATTGTCGTGCGCCGACAACAGCACTGGATCGCTAACGTTACCAACATTTGAGCCTTTTGCTCAAAGCGATTTCATTCGAAATCGGCTACGGCACGAAAGTGGGGTTCGCGCCGATCCACACACGGCTCCCTGCTCTGCTCGACGAATTCGAGAAGGGCAGGCGTGCGCAATGCGGTGAACTCATCTTTGCGTTCCGTGAGGGTCTTCAGCTGCGCTGCTTGCCCGGAAGCCCATCGCTGGTGGAATGCGCCTGTACAGGAACCGCCCGCGTCATGCCGACCGACGCCACGGCTAGGACCTGATGCGGCCTACAAACCACCTCTTCTATATGCTGCGTGATGCTCGGCAGGATCTCTGTCAAACTGCCGGCTTGAAAAATCCGCCGTCAAAGAGACGCAGATCGACGGAGCGGCTTGGCGGGACATTATCGCACTGGCCAGGCGGGTCTTCTCCTCTGTGCATGTAAGGCAATCATATTTCTATTGCGGTCTACGGTGACTGATGCGCGCATTCAACCAAACACCCAAGACGGCGATGAAGGGGGTCGCGAAGCTCAAACCCTACTTCCAGAGTGTAAACCCTGGTCCCAGAGTCAGCGAGCCGCGCGGCCACGCGTGATAGGAATCAGCACAAAGCTCGTCGTTACTGCACGAGTTCCCGGATCTTGTAGGCAACTTCCGTGCGGTTCGTCGCATTGAGCTTCTTCATGATGTTGTGGATATGAACCTTCACGGTGCTCTCGCAGAGGTCCATTTCATAGGCAATGATCTTGTTTGCCTTGCCGCGCCTCAGCGCCTCGGCAACGACGACCTCGCGCGGTGTAAACAGACCGTCGAGGCAGCAATTCTTGCTCGCGGCGGGAGTAATCGACTCCTTGGCAGCCAGAATGCTGCTGGCAGGCACGAATACACCTCCCGCACGGGCAAGGGCCACCGCTTCCGCTGCGACCTTGACGTCGACACTGGTCGGAATATAGCCGCGGGCACCGCATTCCAGTGCTTGCAAAAGCTGTGCGAGCTCGTCGCTGTCGGCGCCGACGATCACGGGGCTGGCCTTGAATCTCTCCACCAAGGCGCAAATTTTCGTGCTGATTTCGGAGTCGGAAACCTTGCGTCCGCCAATCATGAAGAGAACGGCTGACGGTGCGACCTGCATGTCCCGTATCTGCCATTCCTCGAACGACGCTACGGTGACGATATTCATGCTGTCGTCATAGTCTGTGAGGCTTCTTGATAGGCACTCGCGGTCCAGAGCCCTGGAATCGATCAGAAGGACATAGTCCTCTGATTCTGCCGCGCCGGCGATGCCCGAGGCAACAAACGGCCTCAATGAATCCGGTGTTCGAACTGAAATGATGCGAGCTGCTGTTTCTGAAGCGAATTTCTCATTCGTTAATGACTGTCCGTTCATGGTCGATACCCCCAACCTTTGGTTTGGCCTTTGTTCTTCTTGCGGCTGCCTGAATATTTCTTTTCTTGCGATAGAAAAACGTTTGTCTAAATCGAACCATTGCTTCTTGCTGTACGCTGCTCTCTTTATTTTCGTTTATGTTGTTGCAGATTGTTACTCATGACGCAATGTATTTATTGAGTAAATAAATATATATAAATAATGTTTCGGGAGAGTTGCCACGCAGTTCTACGCCTATAGATGTACTCCGTAAGAGTAGTTTGATACCGAATTAGGCAGCGGCTTTCTATGATTGCAAAACAAGCGGTTTCGGCTACCTCTTAGCAAATGTAGTTCACGTAGCTAAAAGTATAATGTCTCCATCAGAACCGATTGGTTTTCACTATCTATTTGAAATCAATGGTTCATGTGTGAGACGGTCGACCAATCGACCGTTGGGGCCGACGGTTCCGATCCCTCAAGAGCTCGACTCTGATTGTTTACGCCGGAATGTCTGACGCAATGCCCATTTAGGATTCGGCGGGTCTCATTTGATGTTCGATCTGGCAATAGCTTTGACAGAAGCAGGTCGACTGAAGTCGGTAACGAAAAAAAATGCATCTGCCTCGTCTGCTAAACCTGGCAGCGATATGCCAGTTTCCCACTTGAAGGGCCAAACCGAAACGGACACTTGTGGGCGCCTTCAACGGCGATGTCGGGGTCCGATCCGATTGCAGGCCGAACATTCGGATGTGTGTGGCCGAAAGCAAGTTGGAGCAAGAATGTCTGTTCTCAGAAGGCACCTTCACCTAGGTTAACTTGATGGTATCGCATATTATACTTTAGTTGTTGGCACTATTTCTGGGTGACCGTGTTTAAATAGTGTTGAAAATCGTCAACGACGTCGAGAAGTGCCCGAATGTAACCATTCCTACGCATTTTCGGGGGAAACCATTAATCCTGTTTCAATGAAGCTGGACTATTTTGTCTCCGATTGGACAGGCCATGAGGCGCCTGCGCTCGAGAGTCCCCTCAGCAGCTCGCGGACTGTTTTTGCAAAAAACCGCCGCAAGTACTCCAAAAATTCGGGTTTCGGCGAAGCGGGCTAGCGTCCCGGAGCCCCGAACGTAGGTTAGGAATTATGATTTTCTCTCTTCGCAATATACTCGTTGGAATTTTCCTTTTTCTCAGCCTTGCTCTGTGCGTGCTAACAGGATCCTCCATGCTCACTGCCTATCGCAGCGAGAGCACCTATGCCGACGTCTCGAAGTTCACCATGCTCGACCGCGCGTTCTTCCAGGCGCTGGCTAACTTCCGCAACGAGCGAGGTGACGGCTCGTCGCTCGCCAAGCTCGAGCTTGGCACTCAGGACGCAACGCTTGCCTTGTTGAAAACAGATCGGCCCATCGTCGACAAATATATGGCTGAGGCAAAGTCGGTCTCTGCGAACATTGACGACGAGACCCTCAAAGCGCCGATTGCCGACGTCATGAGCGCCTACGATCGGGTCGTCGCATTCCGCTCAAAGCTCGACGGCGAAGTCGCCAAGAAGCTCGCCGATCGCGATCCAACGCTGCAGGCAACCACGCTGGACCTCGGCCAGCAGCTCCTAACCGCGCTAGAAACAGGTTCGGCCGCCGTCGAGAGCCAGATCCGTGCGCGTGACCCCTCGATGGCGGCAATGATCCAGATCCGCGCATTGACATGGTATACCCGCGCGACAGCTGGAGCGGCGAACCTCCTGTTCGTCAACACGCTCGCCTCGGGCGAGGCGATGAAGCCGGAGGACGTCAGCAAGATCCAACAGTTCGATTATGCTGCGAACTTCATCTGGGGGCAGATCGGCACCCTGGTCAACCATCAGTCGACGCCCCAGGTTGTCAAGGACGCCTACAAGGTCAGTAATGCGACCTATTTCGGCGGCGACTTTGCGGCGAAACACAGTGCATTGCTTGCGAAGTTCGCAGCCGGTGAGAAGAAGGCGATGCCTCTCGACGACTGGCGCCCTCTCGGCAACGCCGCCCTTCTCACGATCACAAACACCGCCGCTGCCGCCGCGGATGGCATGGTGGCCAAAGCAGCCGCGAGCGAGAATGATGCATTCATCAGCCTGATCGCCTACGGGCTTACCTTCCTTGTCGCCGCGGTTCTGAGTATCACGGGCATCTGCGTCATCCTCTTCCGCGTCACCAAGCCCGTCGGCGCGCTAACCAATTCGATGACGACGCTCGCCCGAGGCGACCTCTCGGTCTCGATCGGCGGCGTCGAGCGGCGCGATGAGATCGGCGCCATGGCGCGTTCCGTACAGGTGTTCCAGCAGGCAGCCCTGCGCAACAAAGCGCTGGAATCCGAAGCTGCCGAGGCACGCGTGACATCGGAGCGTGAACGCGTCGAAGTCCAACGCCGCGCCGAAGCCGAGGCCGAGCAGAGGCTGCTGCAAGCAACAGGTTCGCTTGCGACAGGTCTGCGTCATTTGGCATCCGGTAACCTGGTCTGCGAGATCGAAACGCCGCTCGCTGAGCAGTTTGAAGCCCTGCGCCAAGACTTCAACTCGTCGGTCAGCCAGCTTCGCGCCGCCATGTCCCGCGTCGGCCAGGCCGCGTCGCTCGTAAACGGTGGCAGCTACGAGATCTCGCAGGCTTCCGATAACCTCTCCAAGCGCACCGAGCAGCAGGCGGCATCACTGGAAGAGACGGCGGCAGCGCTCGAAGAGGTGACGGCCAACGTTCAGTCGACCTCCAAGCGAGCTGGCGATGCGCGCGACTTGGTACGCGGTGCCCGATCGCGGGCAGAAAACTCCAGCCAAGTCGTCAGCAATGCCGTCAGCGCCATGGGCAGGATCGAGCATTCCTCCAAACAGATCAGCCAGATCATCAGCGTCATCGACGAAATTGCGTTCCAGACCAACCTGCTTGCGCTTAACGCCGGCGTCGAGGCGGCGCGTGCGGGCGAAGCCGGTAAGGGCTTTGCCGTCGTTGCTCAGGAAGTGCGCGAACTTGCTCAGCGCTCTGCCAACGCCGCCAAGGAGATCAAAGCCCTGATCGGCAACTCCGAAATTGCCGTTAGCGAGGGAGTGAAGTTGGTCAACGACACCGGCGAGGGCCTCGCGGCTATCGCCGACCTCGTCCTGCAGATCAATCAGCACATGGATGCGATCGCCACCGCCGCCCATGAACAGTCCATGGGTCTGTCGGAGATCAACAGCGCCGTCAATCACATGGACCAGGCGACACAGCAGAACGCCGCAATGGTGGAAGAGATGAACGCGGCTGGCGCAGGCCTCGCCGAGGAAAGCAGCCGTCTCGGCGAACTTCTGAGTGCATTCCGCACAGGCGAAACCGAGCGTAGGGAGCCGCAGGCAAGGGCCGTCGCCCGGCCTGCCCCAGCCCCGACAACGGGCCGACTTGCTGCACGCGCCGCTCCGGTCACGCAGGGTAATGCCGCGCTGAAGCATCTCCAGCAGGAGTGGTCGGAGTTCTGATGGTCTGAGGTCAAGAGAGGCACTCAAGTCTTGTTGCGGTTAACGCCCAAAGGATCGCCCCGGACAAATCGTCCGGGGCATTTTTGCGTTGCCGTTTCAGCCACCCCTAACGCAGACTTCATCTTGATGCTTATCGCCATCGAGATTCCATCATCTGGTTATGGTAACTTATGTGATTGCCGAACGTAAGTTCGGAGCCTTTCAAGAGCTTCGATTGCCATACAGCAGAACGACCGTTCAATTTCATTTAACTGCGTAAAGCCATTGGTTCGGCGAGTTCCACTCTCATCGGCGAGTTCCACTCTCAATCGCCATGACGTATCGGCGCGGTGCGGAGGCGATTGGGCGATCATCGATCCGCTCCGGCAGTTTCACAGTGAGATGACCTCCGGCCGCAGCACCTTAAACTTCAAGTCAGTGTGTCCTCGCGAGGCAGGCGATCAGATAATCATGCCACAGATGATGCCATCGGCGCTTAATTCGCACGGGGACAGTGGTGCTTGCGAACGACCGTGGGCAATCTGGAGCCTACAGTCGCAAAGATCCTTGCCAGGTTCTGTTCGAACGTGTCCTGGATATCGCCGCGGCCGGGACCGAGCGTCCTGATACGCTGTCGCTGCACACGGCGGCCAGTCAGGAACAGGCGACCATCGCGCATCGGGCCGAGCAGGACGGCGCTGGCGGCCGACAGATAAGCATTCGGATAGAGATATTTGGCGATGCGTACAGCATGGGTCCGTATTGTCTGGTCTATATCGTCGTTAGCATCGACATAGATGCCGCGCATGAGGTGCACGAGCTTACCGGCCTCCGCTTGGCGGTGACCGCGCTTTTTGTCAATATTTTCGCCGACGAGATGAAGAGGCATATATGTAACTATCGCGTATTTCGAATACGCGATAGTTTCACAATGAAAATCTCCAATCGTGTCGGCGTTATCGATAAGGCATTGATTATAAAGCAATATCCGTTAAATTGTCATTGCGGGTTCGAAGGGATGACCCGGGGCTCAGCTAGCTGGCGAGCCGGCTTGCCGCGCGGCGCTGAAACACCATTCGGCAGCACCTTTGTCGCTTAGCGGCCGTGAATAGAGGTAGCCCTGCACCAGCGTACCTCCCAATCCCCTAAGTGCCGCAAGCTCTTCTGGCGTTTCAACACCTTCAACCACGCATTCAAGCCCCATGTCTCGGCTGAGAGTGAGCAGAGACTTTACTATTTTGAGGCTGGCAGGCCTTTTGTGTAAGTCTGTGACGAAGCTGCGGTCTATTTTGATCTTGGTGAGAGGAAGAGCATGTAACCGTGTCAAGCTGGAGTAGCCTGTGCCAAAATCGTCCAGTGAAATGCCGCAACCGAGGCGTCGTAGCATTTCCACTGACAATTTGATCTGCTCGAAATCATGTGCAAACGCCGTTTCAGTAATTTCAAGATCAAGACGCCATGGGTCAAAGCCGCTGCTTTCGATAATCCCGATTAACGACAGCACTCCTTCGCAGGTGTTGAGATCGTGGGCCGACAGATTGAACGACAGGCGCAAGGATTTTTCCCACTCCGACGCGAAAACAAGTGCCTTTTTAAGCAGAGGACGCGTCAGCGAACCGACGATGCCGGCCCGTTCTGCAATGGAGAAGAATTGCGCCGGTGACACACATCCGAGAACTGGGCTGTGCCAGCGGGCCAAGGCTTCAAAGCCAACCGTTTGCCCGTAGTCTATATTCACAATCGGCTGAAACATGACCGAAAGTTCGTCTTCCAGATTGGCTTGCTTGAGTAGGTGCTCAATGCGTGCTTCGATGTTGATTTGCTTTTCATGCTCAACGTCAAATAAGACCGCGCCCCCGCGGCGTGTTCTTTTGGCATGGTAAAGGGCGTAATCCGCCCTGTCGAACAGCTGCTCCAGCGTGGAAGCGAGGTTTGGAAAGACAGCTATTCCCATCGACGCGGATATGTGCACCGTTCCTTCGGGCAGATGATAGGGTGCCCGTAGCCATTCGGAAATGGCATTGGCGTTTGCTAGGAGCTGAGTATCGTCAGGTGCGACCGGCGCGACAATTGCAAACTCGTCACCGCCCAATCGAAATGCTCGACTAGCTTTCAAGCTGGTCGTCAGGCGCCTGCTGACGTCGATTAGCAGCTTATCTCCCGCTGAATGTCCGTAAAGGTCGTTGACCGGCTTGAAGCCATCAAGATCAATGACCCCCAGGGCCAGTCTGGTGTTCTCGGCTTTGGCCCTTTGGAACTCCGTTTCCAGATGCGCAAAAAACGCGCGGCGGTTGGGTAGGTCCGTCAGACTGTCGATATTCGCAAGCAAGAGGTTTTCATTGCTAAGCGCTTCTGTGCGTTGTTGCGCGATGACCATACGCTCGAAATTGCGGTAATTGGTGAGGAGAATCGACATCATGCCAGCGCAGACCAGCGCCACATTGACAGCTATGGCAATAAAGGTCGGCTGCCTTGATGTGATGAAAAATACAATGAATGCTCCGTTGACGATCACAGTCACTATGAATGCTGCCGAACGAACATACATCAGACAGAAAATGCAGGAGATAACGGTGATTGCCATATAGAAGGCAACATGAGACTGCGCATATGCATCGCCGTAAGGCACCAGCAAAAACGACCAGACGGTAAATGCGATGGGAATGCCGACAGCCAGACGGTTGGTGCGTACGAGTGCGGCGTAAGCCACGTCCGGCCCGGGCTCCGCATTCCGCGTTCTCCACCAGAATCCGATCCTAAGCGTACAGCCGAGCGTGAAAAGTGCGGGAATGCCAACAGTGAGCCAAATCGGCGCTGACTGCATATGGGTAATGGAAAGCGCCCAAGTGCTCGAAATCAGGATGAAATACATCATCGGCATCTGCCGTGTGAAGGCGTGGTACTGAGCTTTCAGCAGGTCCGCGTTATCCGACCGAATGGACATGAAGTTCAGCAGTTTTTGTTTGGCTTTTAGTATTTCCATCGCGCGACTCACAGCATAACGGCACTATTTATGGCATACTGGTCGTTACACTATTTGAAATACACATGGTTAATCGCCAAAGAATTGATTCAACCTCCGAGTGCGCGCGTTATTATGCTGATCGAAATAGGACTTTTTCTTATTTAAGCTGTGCGAATGTCGCCTGAGCAAGTGTTGGTAGAATAAATGTACATTTTTGTACCTGGATCGACCTTCAATCTCACCGCGATTGATCGCCGGATCAGCTCCACAGGCGCCAAACTCGGCCGTGGCGTCGATAAATTATCGCCGTTCTGGCCGCTTCAAGCGCGAAAGGCTTCGGCTTCAGCGACGCCTCGGACCTTGCCATCGCGCGACTGCAACGGTGGTCAGTATGCTAACCACCAACTGAGCTGGCTCGGAGATTCTCCGGCAGGTGCGTGACCTTGGGCCTTTACGTCGCTCTAAACATTGAAGCGCTACTGCCGTAATGTTCGGCCTGACTGTGCATCGAAGAGATGTAGCTTTCCGACGCGCGGGACAATGGTGACTTCGTCTCCAGGACGGAAATCGTGCCGTTCGGAAAAGACCGCAACCAGTTCGCTATTGCCGTAGCGCAGGAAGACCATGGTTTCGTGGCCGGTTGGCTCCGTCACATTCACTGTTGCTTTCAGGCCGGCTTCGCCGAGCTGCAGATGTTCTGGACGAACGCCGAGCTGGACTGCCTGACCGTCAGTGGCAGCGGGAGCAAAACCAAGAGCGATCTCGTCACCGGTCTCGGAAACAAAGACGTGCCCATCGGCCTTGTACTTGCCCTTCATGAGGTTCATGGACGGCGAGCCGATGAAGGTCGCCACGAACGTGTTGTTCGGCCAGTCGTAGAGGTCGAGCGGCGTGCCGATCTGCTCGACATGGCCGCCCTGCATGACCACGATCTTGTCGGCCATGGTCATGGCTTCTACCTGGTCGTGGGTTACATAGATGGTCGTCGTATTGAGTCGCTGATGCAGTTCCTTGATTTCCTTGCGCATTTGTACGCGCAGCTTAGCGTCGAGGTTGGACAGCGGCTCGTCGAACAGGAAGACTTGCGGCGAGCGGACGATTGCCCGGCCCATGGCGACACGCTGGCGCTGACCGCCGGAAAGCTGACGCGGATAGCGGTCGAGATAAGGCACGAGATCGAGCGTTTCGGCAGCGGCTTGGAGGCGCTGCCTGATGACGTCTGCCGGCTGCTTCTGCAGGCGTAGTGCAAAGACCATGTTTTCCGCCACTGTCTTGTGCGGATAGAGCGCATAGCTCTGGAATACCATCGCGATGTCGCGATCCTTAGGGGGCATGTTGTTAACGACGCGGCCGCCGATTGAAATCGTGCCGCCCGTAATGCTTTCCAGTCCCGCCACCATCCGCAGCAACGTCGACTTGCCGCAGCCAGACGGGCCGACGAGCACGACAAATTCGCCATCATCGATTTCGATGTCGATCCCGTGAAGGACTTTCATGGCGCCATAGGTTTTTTGCGCCCCAGATACCTTAACTTCAGCCATCTCGCTCCCTTCTGCCCCATCAAAGCCTGTTCTCGAAGGCTGATACCGAGGCATTCTCCCATTCTTTCGACGCTTTTTTCATCCGCGGCCAGGCAGACTCCGCCCGCGCCGCGTTTCCGAAATCTCGCGGAATTTCCCCTCCATGAAACGTTTCATTTTCGATTGACATTTTACCGCCACTGTCTAATTCTTACCATCGAGACCGAGAGGAGCGGTGTCACACGCAAACGATGAAACGTTTCATTTCTTTGCTTAACAGATAGTTCTGCAGGAGACCAGTGTAAATTTCGCGACTGGTTCCGCCTCATCCGGCGGGCAGATCACCGGGGATAAAATGGAGGAGAACACATGAAACTCGAAGTATACGATGCACTAATGCGCCGTCAGGCAAGCCGTCGTGATGTCCTGCGCGGCACGGCGAGCGCTGCCGCGCTGATGGGTGTTTCCAGCGTCATGGGCGGATTGCCGGCTCCGGCGTTTGCCGCCGATGACGTCCGCGCACAAATTCTGAAGATTCCAGGCGTAGGCAAGGGCGCACCTACGGATGCGGACTGGCAGAAGGTCGGTGAGCTTTGTCTTGGGCCAACCAAGGCCAATGTCAAGCAGGGCGAGTTTGCCGGCGTTGAGCTGACCTTCATGGGGCTCAACAACCAGAACCTCCACAATTTCCTGTTCCGCGGCTTCCTGAAGCCATGGGAGGCCTATACCGGCGCCAAGATCAACTGGATCGACCTCGCCCAAGCCGACTATAATGCCCGCCTGCAGCAGTCGATCGCCACCGGCACCGTCGATTTCGACATTCTTGAAATGGGGGCGCCCTTCGAGGGGGATACGGCCGGCAAGGGCCTGCTGTCCGAGATGCCCGATTGGGTAAAGAAGCAGATCGATATTGACGACTACGTCGATTATCTGAAGCCTCCTGTCGGAACTTGGGACGGTAAGACCTATCGCGTGACGATTGACGGCGACTGTCATAACTTCAACTACCGCGCTGACTATTTCAAAGACGAGACCCTTGCGAAGGCTTGGAAGGACGAAGGCCATTCTGGTGAGTGGAGCGTTCCGAAGACTTGGGCCCAGGTTCAAGAAGTCTCCAAATTTCTAAAAGGCAAGAAGGATCCGCTGTCGGCCGGACCGGCATATGGTTACCTCGACCCGTACAAAGGATGGGGTGGGTTTGGTTTCTACTTCCTGGAAGACCGGGCAACCGCCTATGTGAAGATGCCGGGCGATCCGGCTTGGCTGTTCGACCCGGAAAACATGAAGCCGCTCGTCAACAGTCCTGGCTGGGTCCGCGCTATTCAGGAAGCGATGGACCTCCTATCTTACGAACCCACCGACCAGATCAACGCCGATCCCGGCACGACCGGGTTCCAGCAGTTCCTCGCCGGCACTGGTTCCATGGTCACCTGGTGGGGCGATATCGGCCAGCAGGCAAACACATCCGACACATCGGTAGTCGGCGAGGTTGCTGCTTTCGACATTCTGCCCGGCTCCGAGGACGTGTACGACCGTAAGGCGGGCAAATGGGTGAAGGCAAAGGATGGCGTGAACTACGCGCCGAACTGTGCTTATCTCGGATGGGGCATTTATGTTATGGCCCGCGTGGAAAGCGACAAGCTGAAACACCGCGCTGCTTGGAGCGCCGCCGCCCATCTGGGCGGCAAGGACCTGGCGATCTGGACGGCCATGTATCCGTCCGGCTTCCAGGTGCACCGCAACAGCCAGTCCAAGATCGAGGAATGGGTGGCCGCGGGCTACAAGGGCGACTACATTTCGAACTATCTAAAGTCGCAATTCGGCTCCTATAACCACCCGAACCGTGCTGTTGAGCCGCGTATCCCGGGCATTTTCCAATACTATTCCGTTGCGGAAGACGAATTGGCGAAAGGCTATGGCGGCAAGTACAAGTCGGCCCAGGAAACGGCGGACGCCATTGCCGCCGCCTGGGAAAAGATCACCGATCAGATCGGCCGCGACAAGCAGCTGAAACTGTATCGCGCGAGCCTCGGGCTCTGATCTCGTAGAAGTGATTGTGCCGGCGGGACATCGCGTTCCGTCGGCCTTCGAATGGCTTGACGGGGACTATCATGTCGACAATGGAAGGCGACCTGTTGCATACGGTCGAAACCGGCTCGATTTCGGCGAGCCGGCGTTTTTGGGGTTATGCAGCCCTGTGGGTGAGCGCGGCCTGGTTTGCCGCCTCGTTTATGCTTCAGTCATCCCATGACCTCGGCTGGACGCAATTGGGCTTCGAAAACTGGCGGCCTGTGCTCTACGCCTACTTTATCTGGGCAGCGGTCCTTTGCGCGACGCGTGTCGTCATTCACGGCGAGGCGGGAAAGAAGGCGCTGTTCGTGCTGCCGGCCGCCCTTTTTGTCGTGTCCATGGTGGTCTTCCCGCTTCTCTTTGCGCTTTGGGTCGGATTTTCCGACTGGAACCTGGCTTCGCCGACAGGACGGCAATTCAACGGGCTGGATAATCTGCGTCAAATGTTGGGGGATGCGTTTTATCTCAACGCGCTTATCAACATGGTCTATTATGCTCTTGCGATCGTGGTTGAATATGCGATCGCGTTTGGTTTGGCACTGCTGCTGAGCCAGGAGATCGTTGCTCGCAAATTCTGGCGTGTGACCTTTCTCCTCCCGCTCATGTTGTCACCCGTTGCGGTAGGCTGGATGGTCGGAAAATCGATGCTGGAGACACGCTTCGGGCCAATTGCTCGGCTTGCCCGGTGGCTCGGCTGGGAAAATCCGTCCTTCTTCGGCGATCCGCTGACCGCCAAGCTTTCGATCATGGTCATGGATGCCTGGACGTTCATTCCTTTCATGATGATCATGCTTCTTGCCGGCCTGCAATCGTTGTCGCGCGAAGTACTGGAGGCTGCAGAAGTCGATGGCGCAACGAAATGGCAGCGCTTCTGGCAAGTCATCTTCCCGCTGATGCTGCCGGTTTCGGTGACGGCGGTCATGATCCGCATCATCTTCAAGCTCAAGCTCGCCGACATCATCATCACGGTCACGGCCGGCGGCCCGGGCGGCGCCACGGATTCCGTTACCAGCTTTATCTATCGCGAGTATCGCGACCGTTCGAACGTGGGTTATGGAACGCTTCTGGCGCTCGTCTACCTGGTAATAATCGTCATTGGCATGACAACGCTGATCAATATTTCCGACCGCATCGTCAAGCGCATGACGGGGAGAATCTGATGGCTGCAATCGACTTCGACAAATTCGCCCGCCGCCAGCGCGCTCGCTGGTGGGCAATGCGCTTTGTGGTTTATGGCCTTCTGGTGACCTGGGCGATCGTTAGCCTTTTTCCGCTTTTCTGGACGATTTCGACCTCGTTCAAGACTGCGCCCGATGTGATGAAGGGCAATATCGTGCCCTGGTACGACTTCACGCCGAGCTGGCTCGGCTGGCGCTCTCTCGGGCTTTCGCCCGACGCGCTCAGCCAGACTTCGACCGTTCGCGACGAGTTCATGCACCGGCTGTGGAACAGCGCCCTGATTTCGGGGGCCGCCTCGGCGCTTGCCGTCTTCCTTGGATCGCTTGCCGCCTATGGGCTCAGCCGCTTCTCCTATAAATTCGGGCATATGCGCAATTCCGACATATCTTTTTTCTTCCTGTCGCAGCTCATCATGCCGCCGGTCGTTCTGGCCTTGCCATTTCTGGTCCTCTACAAGCAGCTTGCGCTTCTTGACACCTTTGGCGGACTGATTGCGGTCTACACGTTGATGGTTCTGCCGATCGTCATCTGGATCATGCGTGACCAGTTCGCGACTATTCCTGTGGAACTCGAGGAAGCGGCACTCGTCGACGGCCTATCAATCTGGGGCGCGTTCAGCCGCATCATCGTGCCGCTGGTGGCGCCGGGTATGGTCGCGGCCTTCATCCTGGCCCTGATCCTGTGCTGGAACGAATATTTCTTCGCGGCCCTACTGACGTCGACAAACACGAATACGCTGCCGGTCATGATCGCCAGCCAGACAGGCAGTCAGGGGATTAACTGGTGGTCCATGGCGGCGCTTTCTACGGCTGGGATCTTGCCACTTGTATTCGTCGGCATCCTGCTCGAAAAGCACATCATCGCGGGCATGACAGCCGGCGCAGTGAAATAGCGGCGGTAGTGTTTGCACATGGACAAGATACCCACAGTCAAGGATGTCGCCATGCGGGCGGGTGTCTCGGTGGGTACGGTGTCGCGGGTGCTTGCCGGCGAGCTTTCCGTCAAGACAGCGCTGCGCGACAGGGTCCAAGATGCGATCGATGCGCTCAGCTATCGACCGAATGTCATGGCCCGGGCGCTACGCACCAGCACGACGGATGTGATCGGGCTGATCGTTCCCGATATTACCAACCCGTTCTTCTCGCAAATGGCGGCCAGTGCAGAACGCGCGGCCTTTGAGTACCGCCATTCGCTGATGCTGGCGAGTTCACACAACGACCGCGAGGCCGAGCAAAGCCACATTTCGGCCTTTCTAGATCGTTCTGTGCGGGGCATCATTATTGTCGCGGCGAATGTTAGCCACTCCGCGCATGTGAAAACCAAGGTGCCGATCGTGTCGCTCGATCGCCGCTTTGCCGATTTTCCGCTGATCTCCATCAATCACGCCGAGGCGGCCGCGCTCGTTGCCGATCATTTTTACGAACTCGGTCATCGCCGCATCGCCTATATTGCGGGTCCGGCCGATACAGAGGCCGGGCGCGCGCGCCGGGAGGGTTTTGTGGACCGCATCCGCGCGTTGGATGCCAAGGCCGAGCTGGAAATATTTTCCGGTCGGTTCGACTACGAATCTGGCGAGGTCATCGCGCGCCGGCTTCTTGCCCAGCCGCCCAACATGCGGCCAACAGCTATCGCCGCCGCGAGCGACCAGCAGGCGATCGGAGTGCTTCGTGCAGCGCGCGACCTTGGCCTCGATGTGCCGGGCGCCCTCTCCATTGCTGGTTTCGATGATATCCATCTCGCCAATCTTGTCGTGCCACGCCTGACGACCGTGCGCCAGCCGACGGACCAGCTGGCAAGGCGCGCCGTCGAATTGTTGCTCGAAAAGGCACTAGAACCCGGCGATGAAGCCTTGAGCGCCTCGCTTGTCATCCGCGGGTCGACAGCGCCTCCGCCGCCCGACCAAGCCGGCGATCAACCGACAGAAGGCCCGAAGAGCCCCCAACAGGAGTAAACAATCAATGCTCAAAGGTATCAGGCCAGAACTCAATGGCGATATTCTCCAGGCGCTGTCCAACATGGGCCATGGTGATTACCTCGTCGTTTCCGACACGAATTTCCCCTCGGATTCCGTCGCACGGCACTCGCTACTCGGTCACCTTCTGACAATGGAGAACACGCCCGCACCAAAGGCGATCGAGGCGATCCTCTCGGTCTTCCCGCTCGACACGCCGCTGCAGCCATCGGTTGGCCGCATGGAAGTCATCGGCAAACCGGACGAAATTCCGGACGTGCAACAGGAGGTGCAGGCCGTGGTCGATCGTGTAGAGAACAAGGCGGCGCCCATGTATCCGATTGAGCGGATGGCTTTCTACGACATTGCCCGCAAGGCCTATTGCGTTGTCGCAACTGGAGAGATGCGATTCTACGGCTGCTTCATTCTCACCAAGGGTGTCATTCCAGCTAACGAGGTGGCGCGATGAGTGACAGAAAGACCATTGTTATTTTAGGCATCTTCGCCGCCGATACCGCCTATAAGGCCAAGCGCCTGCCGCATATCGCCGAAACTCTGATCGGTTCCGGCTTTTCTCTCGGCCCCGGTGGCAAAGGCTCGAACCAGGCAATTGCTGCGGCGAAAGCAGGCGGCGAGGTCGTCTTCATCTCGCGCGTCGGCAACGATCCCTTCGGCGACATGGCACTTGCGGCCTACGCGGCGGCGGGCGTGAAGGCCAATGTGATGCGCATGGACGGCGTGTCGACCGGTGCCGCCTTCATCTTCGTCAACGAGGACAATGGCGATAACGCCATTATCGTAGCACCCGGCGCGGCCGGCCTGATCGGCATTGAAGACGTCGACGCCAACCGGGCGGAGATCGAAGCCGCCGCTATATTCATGACCCAGCTCGAACAGCCGATCGAAGCCGCCATCCACGGTCTCACGATCGCGAAGAAGGCTGGCGTTACGACGATCTTCAATCCTGCGCCGGCACAGGTGATCCCCGATAATATCTATCCGTTATGTGACTTCATCGTCCCGAACGAGGTCGAGGCCGCAGGTATCGTCGGCCATCCGGTCGACACCGAGGAGCAGGCGGTGAGGGCGGCCGAAACGCTTCTCCAGCGCGGCGCGAAGACGGCAATTATCACGCTCGGCGCGCGAGGCTCGCTCTATCGAACAGCAGGCCATAGCGAATTCATTCCGGCTGTTGCCGCGGGCAAGGTGATCGACACGACCGGGGCGGGGGACGCCTTTCTCGGCGGATTTGCGGCAGCCCTTGCCGAAGGCCGCGCGCCGATTGACGCCGTGCGCTTTGCGTCAGTGACGGCCGGCATTGCAGTGACGCGCCCCGGCACAGCGCCCGCTATGCCCGCGCGAGCCGAAATCGAGGCACTCCTCCGTTCTGCATGACGGAATGAACCGTACGGCAGGGGGAGGATGTCCACTCTGTCATTGCACCCACGCGGTAGCTAAACGAGATGCCGCCGACAAGCGGGCGCGATCATCAGCGCTTTCGTACGAATTCCGTGCGCAGGACCAAGCCCTTGATGGCGTCGTGCCGGCAGTCGATCTCCTCCGGATTTTCGGTGAGGCGGATCGACTTGATGACAGTGCCCTGCTTCAACGTCTGGCCGGCTCCCTTGACCTTCAGGTCCTTGACCAGCACAACACTGTCTCCATCGACAAGAACATTGCCGGCGGCATCGCGAACCATTGATGCCTTTGCAGCCTCCGCGGCAATCTCGGAGGCTGGCCGCCATTCACCGGTGGCCTCATCGTACACATAATCGTCGTTCTGGTCGCTCATGGGGTCCCCTGTCTGATGTTCGCGTCGCGATGTTGGTGCCCGTGCTTCACAACGCCGCGACGGCTGAAGCGGCTTCGGGCGAATGTGAGCCTCTATCGCGAAAGGCGTGGCAATGCAAATCGCACCATTGGTGACTGAACACAGTAGACGGGATCGCAAAGTTATCGCCGGCAAGCCGAGCATAGGCGTTGGCGCTCATTTTTTACGCGACATTGAGACGAGCGATTTCATGCCAGGTCTGGATGGCAGAATGGCGAAAATCGCAGAAGTCGGATGACGTCATTTCATGGCATGGAAGGTGGAAGAGATTTTGTACCTGCTCACGGACTGAAACGAAGCGCTGAAGGTGGCGTGCGGGTTTGAATCGCTGCATAATCCGCTCGCGTCGTCGAAACAGCAAATGCGAATTCTCTGCCCGATTGTTCAGTCCCTTATGAGATCTGTGTTTAACGGAAGGTATGATCTCTCGCTTTGCCGTATCATAGGAGCGAAGCTTGTCCGTGATCATGACGCCCGGCTTGATACCTTGTGCCTTCAGAAGCTTGATCATCAAGCGCTTTGCGGCCTTTTTATCGCGGCGCGATTGAGCGAGCACGTCCAGAACAACACCGTTTTCATCCACGGCGCGCCATAGCCATTGCTTCGCTCCATTGGTGGAAACCACACGCTCATCGAGATGCCATTATGGATCAGGAAAGCAACGGCAATCGCAAAGCTTGCCGTTGCATGATCGGATGGGAACGAGGGATCGCTGCTACGTTCGATCAGAAGTCGTGTAATCCCAGCGTCATAGGGCCGGACGCGTTGATCGAAAAGCAAAATGATCTGATTGATTCCAAGCCCGACAAGGAAGGTCAGGCCGGCAGCGATCAGGAGGTGGCGCGTTTTTTATCCGCTCAGAGCTGCTCCACCATTGGGCAGCGACAGCCAGAAGGCGGTTCCCCGCCAACCAGTTAATCCTGCGGTAGTGGCGGCGTCGAGTTTGTACATTCGGGCTCCTGTCGTTTCGCGATGGGATGCCTCAGTCGCCTGACACCTACCTGAAGTCGAGAGGTGCCATGGTCGAACGCTGGCAGCTCAAGCTCTTTTCAGACGCGCTCTGAAGGCAAGCAAAGTCACGCCGGTCGTGGATGCAAAAGCGGCACCAACGACAACGGTGCTGTTTGGCCCGATCTATTCCCAGCACGGCAGTTAACTGCAGGCGGATGCAGTTCACTTGCCTGATCCTATCCAGGGGGATAGGAAGAAGCCGAATACGCTGCGGGGCTATCCCGTATGGATTGGATCTGACGACGAGGCTTTCATGTTCACGACTATCAAGGAATGGCTCGCTTTCGGAGGCGCTGATGTGCTCCAAGGGCATGGGCATGGACACGGCGCCCATGGCCACTCGCATGGGGAGGGTGGGGGGCACGGCCATACCCACGGGGTGGTCGACCCAAGCATCGCGACATCCGAACGCGGCATCTGGGCAATCAAGTGGTCTTTCGTGATCCTCGCGATCACCGCGATCCTACAGTTGATCGTCGTCTTCATTTCCGGTTCGGTGGCCTTGCTTGCCGACACCATCCACAATGTCGGCGACGCGACAACCGCCATTCCGCTTTGGATTGCCTTCGTGCTTGTGCGGCGACCGGCGACAGCCCGGTTCAACTACGGGCTTGGCCGCGTCGAGGATCTGGCGGGGATGCTCATCGTCCTCATCATCCTATTCAGTGCTATCGTGGCCGGCTATGAGGCAGTCAATCGTCTGATCCACCCACAGCCGATCACACAACTTGGCTGGGTCACCGCTGCAGGCATCATCGGTTTCCTTGGAAATGAAATCGTTGCGATCTTCCGCATCAAGATCGGCCGTGCGATGAACAGTGCCGCCCTGATCGCCGATGGTTATCACGCCAGAACCGATGGTCTCACGAGCCTGGCCGTTGTTCTGGGCGCGATCGGCGTCTACCTGGGCTTCCCGCTTGCCGACCCGATCATCGGGCTTCTGATTACGATCGCAATCTTTGGCATCGTCTGGCAGTCGGCCCGTGCCGTCATTACCCGGAGCCTTGACGGTGTCGAGCTGGGCATTGCAGATGAAGTCCGCCATGCGGCCGCACACGTACCGGGCGTCGCCAAGATCACCGATGTCAAAGCTCGATGGCTTGGCCACAAGCTGCACGCCGACGTCACGATCGCAGTCGAGGACGGTAAGACGCTCGCCGAGGCGAATGGCATCGCACTTGCCCTTCGCGAGGAATTGCATACTCATCTTGCGCCGCTAGGCAGCGCGACGATCCAGTTCGATACCGCGGGTGCCTCAGCCGTGGCCGCCAATCACGGCGATCAGGGGCATCACCATGCTCCCGACCCGTTCACCGTCAACTCCTCGCTGGCGACCGGGCTTCTCGAGATCGTTGATACCCCCGACGGCGAGCGGATGCGGCTGTCGATCGCCAGCCACGATCGCGATCTCCAGGCGGTGGTGAACATCCAACGGCCAGGCGGTGTCATCGAAACGTTGCCGCTGTTGCCATCCCCGATCGACCATCATGCAATGCAGAGCGCGGAAGCTCCCGCCGAACCGCATGAGTTCGATGCCGAACTCGTTCTGAAGGCAGGTGACAAAGTCGAAGTCCTTCCGTTCCGGATGGACGAGCCGGAAGAGCATCATCATTGAAATCGTTCGAGATTGCGGGTTGCGACCCCTTGACCCCCAGTCAAGTGCGCTTCCGGGCCAACATTGACACTCATCCCCACTAGGGGGATACAGGACGATATGACCGAGCACACCCACGCCACCCATCCAGAGATTATAAAGCGCCTGAAGCGGGCCGAAGGGCATCTGAAGAGCGTCATCGCCATGATCGAGGGTGGCAAGCCATGCATTGATATCGCCCAGCAGCTCTCCGCTGTCGAGAAGGCGATCGTTAACGCCAAGCGGACGCTCATTCAGGATCACCTCGATCACTGCCTTGAGGAAACGGTCGGTGCACTGCCGCGGGACAAGCGGCAATCCATCGACGAATTCAAGTCGATCACAAAGTTTCTTTAGGGCCACGGCTGGCCTGCCGGCCTATCTCGCGCCCCTTGTGGCCGCATTGGACGCGACGACGATCCCGCCCATGCAGTCGGAGGCGATCCTTGCAGGGCTGCTTCTAACGGAAAACTAATCGCTCCCCTGTTGTCGATCGCGGAAATGATCGGGCGAACTATGGCCGCCCGGCCATTATTGTCGGCAGCGAGCCACGCCCGGTCGGTGCGGCAAGGACATGCGCCTCTCCGTTTTCCGCGCGCGATAACGTTCTGCCGTCATCTTGCGACGATCAGCTATCGAGTAATCCGTAGTCGTTCGACGACACGGTCGGCCATCGCTACGCATCGCGCTCCGTCGAACGGAAACAGCGAAGAGAATGCCCCCACTAACTGCTTTTCGATAGCAATCCGCATCATCTTGCGTGCGCGGTGTAACCGCGTCTTGGCCGTTGCAGGCTTGATGTCGAGATACGACGCTGCCTCCTCCGTGCTCATTCCCTCTACGTCCCGCAGCACGAAGATCACGCGGAATTCATCGGGTAACCTGTCGACCGCCCGTTCGAGTAGACGGCGCGCTTCTGCGCGGGAGAACTCGGCCTCGGGGTCATCGACCGAGAACGGGGTCGGAAATTGTAGCAGCGCGCCCCGTCCTGACTCTGCAGTCATGTCGACCTCCTCCAAACCGACGTTGCGCTGCCGGCGTCGTATGCGCCCGAGCGCCTCGTTGAGCGCGATCCGGGTAAGCCAGGTGGAAAGCTGGGCCTCGTCGCGAAATGCATTGAGATGGGTGAAGGCGTGCACATAGGTCGCCTGAACAATGTCCTCCGCTTCTGTGTCGTCCCGGACGATGGCACGTGCCGATCGAAACAGGCGGCGGTTGTGTCGCTGCACAAGGACACGTATGGCCTTCTCGTCGCCCATCCTGGCATGAACGACGAGATCGGCATCGGGTAGCCTTGCCATGTCTGGCACGTACCTCGGTGCCGCAGTGGGAATGCCAACCATGATCACTCCAGCATAATTCCATGCATCCACCGCCAAACCTATGGCAGGACATCAAGCGTGCCGGTCATCATCGGGTGAAAGCGGCAATAGAAATCAACTTTTCCTGCTTGTTTGACCGTCATGCTTTTTTGCGCCTTCGGCGGCAGATCAATGTCGAAGCTCTTGTCGCGTGCCGTCACGCTATGGCGGAATATATCATCATTACGCCAGGTGATCACGTCGCCGACATGCAACGGCGGCACCGCGCCGAATTGCATCTGCGCGATGATGATGTCGTGATTGGCGGCGACCGCGCTCGCAGGGCCTCCAACTACGAGCCCTGCGAATACGAACGCGGTAAGGATGCGAAGCAGGGGGCGCATGGCGAGCCTACTTGACCATCGATGAAAGATGCTCGGCGTGCGTCTGGTGCTCCTTGAAGAGCTTCAGACCCGTCTCCAGCAGCGATTTCAGTTCGCCATTCTGAGCCGACGGGATCAGCAGTGTCTCAAGCGCGCCGTTGACCTGCTTGTGATAGGTCACCTCGTTATCGACATAGGCCTTGTCGAAGGCTGCGCCATGAAGCTTGGAGAGCTTTTCCAGTTCCATCTTGGCGGCAGACGACAGCGACTTGCTGGTGTCGTTGTCTTCGGGCTTGACTTTCAATTTCTTGAGAAGGGCAAGCGCCTCTTGGTTCACGGCCGTATGGTCGCGCTCCATTGTCTCGGCGAATTGCCGGACCTCGGCATTCTTGCTCATCTTGAGAGCTTGCTTGGCGGCGGCGATGTCGATCTCGCCAGCCGTGTAGGCGATATGCGCGATCTGCGGATCCGTCGGCTTGTCGGCTGCAAGCGCCGCAGTTGCAAGTGCCGCAGCCATCGCAGTTGCCGTGAGAAGTCGCTTGAACATGTTGGTCTCCTATCCACCGTGGGAAAACTCCAGACGCCTCCGGCATCTGAAACAGCCATTAGATGCTGCTTCCGGCAAAAGGTTCCCGAATTTCTTTCTACGCTGGCCTGGCGCGGTGTACGGAGTGGAGAAAAGATGGGGGTTACGCTGCAATACTGAGCTTTGCCTGCTTGAGACGACCATCGGCGAAGGCGGCTCGGACCTGTAGAACCCGATGAGCGCCAATCGGCGACCAGCGCATCTGACGCTTCTTGTTCATTCGGGCATTGACAAGGCTCTTGGCTGCACTTTCGGCCGGGGCGCTGGATATTGCCAGGCCGGACCAGTATCGCCGGCAGTAGTTGACGATCGAAGCTGCGTTTTGCACCAGGTAGGTGCCAAGATTGTTGATCAGTTCGCGTAGACGCCTGAGCTTCCCGGCAGCGTCACGCAGTCCGGGATGCTGATCCAATTGTGCGATCCTCTTCATTACTGCTTCACTTGCCTCTCGGACATATCCACTCCAAAGCAGATGTCGAAGCCTTGGCACATGTACTGCCACGTCTAGAAGATAGACGTTCAGATCTTGGCGACGTCTGATGCCTTTCCAGGCCATGCTTTGCAAGCCGACTTCCCTGTCACTGAGAACAGTAACGTCTCGGCCGGGGAGCCATCCTTGTGCTCGCAACGCCGCGCGAAGGATATCCTGCTTGCCGGTAGCGACATGAGACGCGCCGGCAAACTGACGCGGTGCTCGGCCTTGCGCCACAACCCGTCCCATGGCGACCTCGAAATGCCGGCTTTGATAGCCGGGAACCGCGCGAATGTAAGCGCCATCGATGAAAACAGAAACGGGAGACCTGCTGGCACGGCTGATCCGATAAGGGCTCGCGACGTTCCACCTTTCGATCTCATCAGCAACCTTAACCAGCTGGTTGCTCACGGATCGATGATTATGGGCCTTGCGGCCGGAACAAAGGTATCAAGCACACGAGCAGCTTCTCGAAAGGACTGACGGGAACCCAGCTCAGCTTGGATCCGCTCCAACTCCGGCGTTACTGTGCCGTCCTGCAAGGTCTCCACGCGTCCGGCGCACGGTCTTGAAGTCGATCCGCATTCGCAGTTGCACCACCTCGGTACGCGCATAGAGCAAGCTCGAGGAGCAAGCGATAAGATGTGCAGGCGGTTGCCTCGCTTTCAGTGCTGGAAGCGGAAAGCAACTTCTCTAGGAACACCGCGCACCAAGCCTAAATAAATAGTACCGCGCAAGTTGGCTCTCACCGACGGTGCTTGGCCCCAAGCTGACCGCAGGTAACCTTGATTCCGATCAATGCAATGGACCCGCGATACGCTAGGTTTTTTTCAAGCTGGTGGTTTACGGCACCTGCGTTGCAGCTCGTGGCCAAATAAACAAAGAAAGCGAAGATAGGTATTTCACTGTCGGATCGTTGGCTTGCTCACGATCAGCGGCTAGAGCCGGGAAACAACAAGGGTCGGTAACGAATATGAGGCCGACTGGAGAATGACCATGCAAAAGCAGTCCCCCTCATCGTCGAGGCAATATATCGAAAAGTACAGGGCTCTCCTCGACCAACGCCGGCGCGAGTTGCAAACCCGCCTCCGCGCGATTGAGTATGATTTCGAGCAGCCCCGCAATCCTGATGATGATGATCGTGCGACAGAGCGAAATAACGATGAAGTCCTGGGAGAACTCGGCGAGGCCGGACAGAAGGAGCTCCTAGCTATCCAAGCGGCTTTGGACCGGATTGAGGCTGGCACTTTTGGCACCTGTGTGAAGTGCGGCACACCAATCGGTGAGCAGAGGCTTGAGGCTGTCCCACACACGCCTTTCTGCCAATCTTGCGCTCATTCGATTTAACGCCTCGCTTGCACGCTCAAAAGCGCCTGACCTCAACACGCCGAATAGAGAAGAGCGGATGGAAGATCTTTCAGCAAAATCCGTTCAGTTTAAGGATCTTATGCGCTTCGATCGATGCTCGAAGCTCGTCCTCGGAAGTGCGGTCGCCTTGGTTGGCATCCGGATGGTGCATTTTGAGCCTTTCCTTATAGCGGCTTTTGATTTCCTCCGGCGTTGCAGCTGGCGACAGACCGAGTGTCTCAAATGCCTTTGCTTCCAGCACCTTGAGTTTGCGTATCAGGAGATCCGCCTTTTGCGCCTTGCGCTGCGCGGCAGTTTTGCGGGCATTCAATGCCTTTGCAGAACCGGAACGGACGTTGCCCGGGAGCGGAGTTTCGGACGCCTGACTGACGCTGGTCCCCCAGGTCGGACGGCCGCCAGTGGCCGCTTCCTTCTGATAGCGGGCAATGTCCTTGTCAGATAGACCCGTCGCGAAATTGTAGCCCTTGTTGTACTCCTTCACGTGCTCAAGACAGAAGAACAGGTACAGGCCTTCTGCATCCCGACCCACCGGGGCGCGGTGCGTACCATTCTTTTCGCAGCCGTCCCATTGGCATCTGGGACCGCTGGGTTCACTCTGCGGGACAGACCTCTTACGAGTCGATTTAAGGCCAACAAATATTTTCGAATCAAGCGTCATGGCACTTATATGGCGGCAACGCTTCATCTCGGCAAGGAATAGCGAACTGGCTGTTGGCGGATTCCAGTCAATCTGTGGATGGCCCAGCCAATTCACCAACCACCTGAATTGTGAATAAAGCTCTCACGGGTTGATGGTTCGATTCTCATCGGGAGACACTTCCACCGAAACGAATTTGAGATTTCAACGTCCATCACGATAAGCGGGCGTCGACTAAAATCATTTCACAATCCACTCACAAGATTTTTATAAATTAGATTACACTAATTCCGGGTCGGCTATTTTCTTCCCGGCGACTTCACCTATCTCGCACTTGCGAAATGATCGCGCATTCCAACCCGCCGGGCATGGGTACGCCCCCTGCCCGCCGTCCGGCCCATTACAAGGACTCGCCAATGGGTGATTTGCTCAAAGGGATCTCCAGCTTTCGCGGTGCCGTCTTTCCAGACCATCAGGCACTTTATCGCAAGCTGGCGGAGGAGGGACAGCAGCCGCAAGCGCTGATGATTTCCTGCGCCGACAGCCGGGTGATGCCCGAAACGATCACGCAGTCCGGCCCCGGCGAACTCTTCGTCTGCCGGAATGCCGGAAATATCGTTCCCCCGTTTTCGACGGCCAATGGTGGCGTATCATCGGCGATAGAATATGCCGTCGTTGCACTTGGCGTTCGTGATATCATCGTGTGCGGGCATTCCGACTGCGGCGCCATGAAAGGGCTTTGCCACCCCGATCTCCTGAAGCCGATGCCGAATGTCGCTGCGTGGCTGAAACACAGCCATGCGGCCCATTCGATCGTTTGCGAAGCCTATCCTGCCGATCTGCCCGAGCGCCAAAGGGTTCGCGCCATCGCCATGGAAAACGTCGTTGTCCAGCTTGACCATCTGCGCACGCATCCTTCGGTCGCGGCCAAGCTGGCGACCAATGACATTACCCTGCATGGCTGGTTTTTTGATATCGAGACCGGGGAAGTGCTGGTCTATGACGGTGCGGCCGCTCGGTTTACGGATATCATTGAGGACAGGCCTTTGCCCGTCGCAGTCACCGGTCGTGGTCGTCCACATGTGATGCCACAAGCTGCGGAGTAGGCCGATGATGTCAAGCTCTGTTCTTTCGCGAGACTTCGCATCGTCGCTTGTCGTGTTTCTCGTTGCTATACCGCTTTGCCTCGGGATTGCTGTGGCTTCAGGCGTTCCGGTGGCCATGGGTCTCATTTCAGGCATTGTCGGCGGCATTGTCGTCGGCCTTTTGGCCGGATCCCCACTTCAGGTGTCGGGTCCGGCGGCGGGGTTAGCCGTGATCGTCTTCGGCTTCGTCGAGCAATACGGCGCCGCCATGCTCGGGCCGGTGCTCATCGTGGCGGGATTGCTGCAGGTCCTTGCCGGATTCCTGAAGATTGGATCGTGGTTTCGCGCAATTTCGCCTGCGGTGGTCCACGGCATGCTCGCCGGGATCGGCATCCTCATCATTCTTGGCCAAGTCCATGTGCTGATGGGGGCAAGACCTGCTGCCGGAGGCATCGAGAACGTCACCGCCATGGAGCAGACCCTCGGTCGCGTGTGGGGCTCCGGACTGACCCGGGAATCGGTTGCCCTACTCGTGGGCTTGATCTCCCTACTGGCCATGATCGCATGGGAGAAGTTCAGGCCGAAGCCATTCATGCTGGTGCCCGGGGCTCTGGTGGGGGTCGCGGCTGGCACGATATTGACGGTCGGGATGCAGCTGCCGATCACCAGGGTGGAGGTGCCGTCCTCTCTCATCGACAGCATTTCGCTGCCGGCACTCGATGGTTTTGCCAGGATGGTCGAGCCCGGTATCATTATGACGACGCTGGTTATCGCGGTGATCGCCAGTGCGGAAACGCTACTGTCGTCCGCGGCCGTCGATCGCATGCATGATGGCGTGCGAACCCGCTTCAACAAGGAGTTGTTCGCGCAGGGCATCGGCAATGCGCTTTGCGGTCTGCTTGGTGCGCTGCCGATCACGGGTGTCATCGTCAGATCGTCCGCCAATATTCAAGCAGGCGCACGCAGCCGGGCATCGGCCGTGCTGCATGGTGTTTGGATCCTTGGACTGGTGGCATTTCTGCCGCAGTTGCTCGCGATGGTGCCGCTGACTGCACTTGCCGCGGTGCTGCTGGTGACAGGATGGCGGCTGATCAGTCTCCACCACGTCCGGCACCTGTTCGATCATCACGGCTGGGTTCCCGTTGGGATCTGGACCGCGACGGTGGCGATGGTGGTACTTCAGGACCTGCTCGTCGGCGTGGCGCTCGGCCTTGCACTGTCCATATTGGAAATCCTTCCGCACCTGCGTCGCAAACTTGCCATCGACCGGTTGGAGGATGAGGAAGGCATCCATCTCGACCTCGTGGGCGTGGCGACATGCAAGGACGTTCCTGCCCTGCTCAACACGCTGGAAACGCTTCCCGAGGGTCGCAAGATCAGGATCGCGGGTGCCCGCCTGCATTATCTTGACCATACGAGCGCCGAGATCCTGCGTGAATGGCTGAAACGACAGAAGAAATCAGGGCGCGTCGTCGAAATTGAGCATCCGCCGGTCGGACGCCATCGGCGGCTTAAACCGATCTTTGAACGGCTGTCAGAGGAAGTTGCCTGATCGGCGGAGAGCGCACCAGCTACCTTGCGACAATGTTCTTGCCCCGCTTGCCGGGGCGAGGCACGCACATAAGCGAAGCGCGAAACATTCCGTCATTTCCATTGCCGCGGCCATACGAGATGCGACGTTACAAGCGCGGACACCTGCCCGGGGAGGCACTCGGCTTGACGGAAGAGTTCAATTCGTGACAGTTTTATGACAAGCAATTGCTGGGCATAGCAGCAAAACATCTGGCGCATTTGGCAAATGGCATTTCTTGATCTGATCAACGTTAGCAAGTCATTTGGAAGCCTGCCGGTTGTCGAGGAATTCACAGTCCAAATCGAGAAGGGAGAATTCATCTCCTTCCTCGGACCATCAGGCTGCGGCAAGACGACCGTGCTGCGCATGATTGCCGGCTTCGAGACCCCGAC
>NZ_JAAZQI010000040.1:0-25252 GCF_012275345.1 Rhizobium sp. SG570
TCCAGATCGGCAATCCTGGAGCGCAAGTTACTGTACCGCTTATAAAAATTTGCACAAATATATGCTGCTTGAACGACAGGGTCGGCGGTTCGCATACCTTCAAGAGCTTTGATCGCGCGGGCAAAATCCGGCCCGCGAAATACCTAGACCAAAGCGGACGAATAAGCGAGACGTTGGAAACCCCGCCAAGTGCAATACTCCGCCCACTTTGTGCGACCTTCGCCGTCCCGACGCTTGAAGCCAATCAAAAAGATGCTAGTCCACTTGCGCTGGCGGAATGACCTCCGTATCCTCCGCCATAAGCATGCGCCCATCTTGTGCCCGCAGCTCCAGCCGCCGTACCGGCAGGTGTGTTGCTTTGTCGACCAGGACGACATGCGGCTCATTAGGCCCGAAGAAAAAATCCTCGCCCCATTGGCGAAGCGCGACCAAGAGGGGAAACAGGCCGCGCCCCTTCTGTGTCAGCACATATTCCTGATAGGGACTGCCATCGGAGGCGGGCACGGTGTCGAGAATGCCGTGGGCGACGAGATTGCGCAGCCGGGCGGACAGGATGTTCTTGGCAAGCCCGAGGCTCTTCTGAAATTCGCCGAACCGGCGTAGCCCATCGAAGGCGTCGCGGATGATCAGCAGCGACCACCAGTCGCCGATCGCATCCAGCGGCCGCGCGACCCCGCACAAGGAACCCTTGTGGCTTATTCTCTTGGCCATCCGATCCTTCCTTAATTGCTTTCGCATCTCTGCCGATGCCGTTTCGAGAGCGCAAATGGGCATCTTGAGCATCCGTTCCATATAACGGTTGCAAACTAAAACCACAAGAGATATCCATCTTGTGGTTTTAAACTGCAACCACAATAGGAGAGCAGCGTGATTCCCTCTGACGCAACCTTCGCCGGCACATTCCCCTTCGCTCCGCATTTCACCGATGCTCCGGGTTTTCGCATGCATTACGTGGACGAGGGACCACGCGACGGCGAGGTCATCCTATGCCTGCATGGAGAGCCGACCTGGGGCTATCTCTTTCGCCATCTGATCTCGACGCTGAACCAGACGCACCGCATCGTTGTTCCCGACCACATGGGTTTTGGCAAAAGCGAAACGCCTGAAGGACGCAGCTATTGGCTGCAGGACCACATCGCCAATCTGGAGACCTTCGTGCTCGCGCTCGGCCTCACCGACATCACACTCGTCATGCACGATTTCGGCGGCCCGGTCGGCATGGGCTTTGCGGCTCGTCATCCACACCGCATCCGCCGCATCATCTCGGCAAACGGCCCGACACCGTTTGGCCAGCCGGATCTTGGCGATCAGGTGATGGCAAACGCCGCCTTGTCCGCATGGTTTCAATGGATCATCAAGGCCGAGGCCGACGGCACGCTGGAGCCGGTACTCAACAATCTCGGCTATAACATCCTCAGCACGCTCAAGCTCAACGGCTTCGAAAACAATACCGTCATCACCGACTCCTGGCTCAATGCCTATGTTGCCCCCTTTGCCACGGCGGCCGAGTGTCTTGGCGCACTTGGCTGGGCCAAGGGCTTTGCGACCGGCGCCCACCAATTCGAGATACCAGATCCGGCCGCCGAGCGCATCATCCGTGGCAAACCAGCTCTCGCCATATGGGGCGAAGCGGACAGAACACTGCATGCGGAGCATTTCCTGCCGCTCTTCTCCGCGCTGTTCCCGTCGGCACCCATCGAGCGTCTCCCAGGCGTTGGCCATTACTGCTTCGAAGATGCGCCGGAGATCATCTCGCGCCTGATTGCGGATTTCGTGCAGCGGACCTGAGGCCTAGATCAAGCTATCCGAAGGCAAAACATCGCCAAATCGAACGCTCAGCCCGTTTCGCGCGCGGGCTTTGAGGCTCGCGCGCATAAGCAAGGACGATCTGATGCATCGTCAAACGCGCTATTGTTCAACTTCAAATGCGCACGACGACCTTTCCGCCCGCCTCATTCGTTTCCATTAGCACGTGTGCTGCCTGAATATCTTCAAGATCAAATACATGGATAGGTTTTGCCTGGTAGACCCCTCGGGCAGCTATCGGCTGTCGAGAAAGCGATCGTCAACGCAAAACGGACGCTCATCCAGGATCATCTTGATCATTGTCTCGAGGAGACCGTGGGGCCACTTTCGCGGGACAAGCGGCAGTCGATCGGCGATTTCAAAACCATTACGAAATATCTCTGACGGTATGACCTCACAGATATCTCGTACATAGCTGCAGGACTGATCACAATTATGGGTTGCGGTCCCTGTGCAGCAACAACACGCACGCAAACAGAGATTTGAACGTAGCCATTAATTGTTGCATGACCGCTTTGATCTTTCAGATCGCCGAGGCAAGCCGTGTCTCGGTGTAAAGCCTTCGCAATTTCCCGGCGATGGGTCCCGGTTTACCGTCGCCGATGACGACATCATCGATCTTGATCACTGAAGTTGCGAAATTGGTGGCGGAGGTGATGAAGGCTTCCGCAGCCTCCTGGGCTTCCTCGACAGAGAATGGACGTTCCTCAACGGTCATTCCGGCACCACGAGCGAGATCGATAATGCTTGCCCGAGTGATTCCGTGCAGCAGCGCATTGGACAGGCCCCGCGTCACCAGGGTGCCATCCGCCTTCACGATATGGGCGGTCGCTGCGCTGCCTTCGGTGATGAACCCGTCCTCAACGAGCCACGCATCGTCTGCACCGCGCCGTATGGCTTCCATTTTCGCCATCGACGGATAGAGCAACTGGACTGTCTTGATGTCCCGGCGCTCCCAGCGCCAGTCCGGTACGGTGGCGATCGACAGGCCGGTCTGGCTGCGAGGATTGTTCAGCACCGGCTTCGCCTGGGTAAACAGCACCAGCGTCGGCTCTGCCTTCACCGGATATGCAAAATCACGATCGTCGGCGCCGCGGCTGATCTGCAGGTAGATCAGGCCCTCGTCCAGATGGTTGCGGAGGACGATGTCCCGGTGGACGTCGAGCAGCGCCTCTTCGGAAAGCGGGCAGGCAATGCCGAGTTCCGACAGCGACCGCTGTAGTCGAGCCGCGTGCCCATAGTAATCTATCAGTTTACCGCCGATCACCGCCGTCACTTCATAGATTGAATCGGCGAACAGGAAGCCACGGTCAAAAACGGAAACTTTCGCTTCGGTTTCGGGAAGCCAGGCGCCGTTCAGATAAACAGTGCGGGTCAATAGGTTGTCCTCAGTCAGAAACAGGCTTTGCAAAGGGAGCGATGGCGATGCCGTGTGCGGCGAGCGCCGTGCGCAAGGCGCGTGCCGTCGCAACGGAGGCGGGGTTGTCTCCATGGACGCAGATCGTTGCCGCATCGACCGGCAGCTTCCTTCCACCTACGGTCGGGATGAAGCCCTCCCGGATCATCGACAAGGTCTGATCGACACTCTGCTGTGGATCGTGAATGACCGATCCCTCCATCTGGCGAGAGGTCAGCATGCCATTGTCGTCGTAGGTCCGGTCGGCATAAACTTCGCAGGCAACGCGAAGGCCGGCCCTTTCGGCAGCCTTCATCGTTTCCGAATAGGGTAGGGTGATGAACACAAGCGTCGGATCGACCGTCTTGATGGCGCGAACGCAGACCGCGGCCAGCTCGGGATCGACAGCCGCCATATTGCCGAGCGATCCATGGGTCTTGACATGAGTCATTGGCCAGGAAAGAGCCGACGCCATGCCTTGCATAGCTGCGATCTGATAGATGATCTGTGCTTCCAGGTCTTCCGGGCGCTCGCCGGAAATGCGCCGGCGGCCAAAACCATAGAGATCCATGAACGACGGATGTGCGCCGATCGCCACGCCTTTGGCCTTGGCGGCCAGGATCGTATTGCGCATCACCACGGGGTCGCCTGCGTGGAAACCGCAGGCAATATTCGCGGTAGAGATCAGCTCCAGCATCGCCTCGTCGTCGCCGATTGTATAGGCGCCGAAGCTTTCCCCCATGTCGCAATTGAGATCGATGGTTACCATCCGAAAGAACTCCTTGCGGGGTAAGCTTGCTTTCCGGCAATAAGACAATTTCTGCGCCGTGCCGTCCCGCAGCGTCAAGTTGACAGCAGTTTTAGTTGACATACAGTTGGTATACTGAAATAGCAATAGCCAAAACCAGGTGAGAATCGCACCCGCTTGTAACGGATGAAAGGGATCGACGCGCAATGCCCAAAATGTTTCCGCGCATTCTTGCTTGCGGCGACAGCGCCTTGTGCGTCGAGCTTTCCGACATTATCGACGAGGCGATCAGTGGGCAGGTCATCGCGCTGGCGCAGAGCCTGACGGATACGCCCATCGACGGCGTCGAAGAGCTTGTGCCGACCTATCGCTCGCTGATGGTCGTCTATGATCCGGAGATCATTCGCGGGCGCAATCTTGCAATCAGCCTGCAGCACCGGCTGGAGGACCTCGCAGTCGGCGACAGCCATTCGAGACATTTCGACATCCCGGTCGTTTATGGCGGAGCGGTCGGGATGGATCTGGAAGCGCTCGCGGCCATGAAAGATCTGACGACCTCTCAGTTGATCGAGCTTCATTCGTCGGTGGAATATCGCGTTTATATGATCGGGTTTGCACCCGGCTTTGCCTATCTCGGCGGGCTGCCGGAGATACTGCACACGCCGCGTCTTGCTGCGCCCCGGCAGAGAATCGAGGCGAGCGCGATCGGTATCGGCGGCAAGCAGGCAAGCATCAATTCCGTTCCGGGCCCAAGCGGCTGGCGGTTCATCGGCCGGACGCCGCTGCGGCTTTTCGAACCGGCGCGGCCCAAGCCGTTCCTGCTTCGGGCCGGCGACGGGGTAAGTTTCCGCCCCGTCAGCGAAGACGAGGCCGCGATCGTTGCCCGTTCGATGGGCGCCGGAGAGATGGACCAGGGGCGGTGTTGAAATGATCTTCCTGAATATCCAGCAGATAGGGCCGATGGCAACGGTTCAGGATCTGGGCCGAAGGGGCCTTCAGCATGCCGGCGTATCCGGTTCGGGCCCGATGGATATGCCGTCTTTCCGGATTGCCAACGCTCTTGTCGGCAACGAGCCGATGTCTGCGGCGCTGGAATTTGCAGGCGTTGGCGGAAGTTTTACGGTCACTCAACCGGTACGCTTTGCCGTGACCGGCGGTGACGTCGACATCCGGCTCGATGGAACGAAAGTCTATCCTTGGGAGAGTTACGATCTATTGCCGGGGATGACGCTGGCGATCGGCGCCTTGCGGGACTGTGTCTGGGGATATCTCGCGCTCTCCGGTGGCGTGGATGTGACGCCGGTGTTGGGTTCGCGCTCCACGCATCTCGGCACGGGGCTCGGTGGTCACGAGGGACGTCGACTGCAGGCCGGCGACCACCTGCCGCTCGGCGAGGCAACCGCATCGGCTAATCTCGCCCTGCGGCAGCCATGGCGACGAAGCGCGCGACCCATTCAGGTCATTTACGGTCCTCAAGACGATTATTTCTCCGCGGACGTCAAGGAGACGCTTCTGGGGACGCCTTTCACCGTTTCTGCTCGCCGCGACCGGATGGCGCAGATGCTCGACGGGTCGCCGATCCGGGCAGTCGCCGGACACGACATCGTTTCGGATGGCACCCGCCCCGGCTCCATTCAGGTGCCGGCCTCAGGACGGCTGCTTGTTCTGATGGCAGAGCGGCAGACCGCCGGCGGCTATCCGAAGATCGCCACAGTAGCGTCCGTCGACCTGCCTCGATTGGCGCAAGTGGTGAGCGGACGGGCGATCCGCTTTGCCCGGGTTTCACAGGAACGGGCTGAGGAACTGCTGATCGGCGAACGGCAGGCTTTACGGGGTATCCTTGCAAACCTGGTGGCAAAGCCGAGAAACGACAATCAACGGGGAGAGATACTGCATTGAACCAGCCGCTTGCTCAACAGGCCTATGGAAAGATCATCGAGATGATCCTGTCCGGCACCTTGATGCCCGGCGATGCGCTGCAGGAAGCAAAGCTGGGCGAGACCCTGGACATGTCGCGCACACCGGTGCGCGAGGCGATCAAGCGGATCGAGGCCGAGGGCCTTGCCGAACAGGATGGCCGCTTTCTGAAGGTGCGGACGCTGACTGCCGCCGAGGTAGAGGAAATCTTTTTTCTGCGCGGTGTGCTGGAATCCTACTGCATCAGGCAGGCGACGTCGGTTCCCGTTACCTTGCTCGATGAGCTGGAGAAACGGGTTCGCCATCTGCAGCGCCACGGTCCGGGCGAAGAGGACGAGCAGCGCCGGGTGGACGACGACCTGCATCGAACGTTTGCGCTTTCGAGCCGCAGCGAGGTGATGGTCAGCACCATCGCCGATCTACGCCGCCGCACCTGCATGTTCGACCACAGCAACCTGCCGCATCGCTTTC
Source organism: Rhizobium sp. SG570 (assembly GCF_012275345.1). Lineage (NCBI taxonomy): Bacteria > Pseudomonadati > Pseudomonadota > Alphaproteobacteria > Hyphomicrobiales > Rhizobiaceae > Rhizobium > Rhizobium sp. SG570. Next base: position 6,339 of record NZ_JAAZQI010000040.1, read on the forward strand.
TGAAAAGCTGCGAGGAACATCTGGAAATGCTCGACGCCGTACGAGCCGGCGATGCGGGGAGAGCTGGTATCCTGATGGTCGAACACATCACCCGTGCGCGCGATGCCATTCTGGAAAGGTTGGCGCTATCTCCCGAAAGGACGGCCGAATGAGATGCCTCATCGTTCAGCCGGTTCATGCCGACGGGCTGGACCTGCTCCGCCAAGCCGGCGTCGAGCCGGTCCTGTGCCCGAAGCCGGATACGGAGACCGTTGCGCGGATGATCGTCGGCTGCGATGCCGCGATCACCCGCGATGCCGGCTTGTCCGGCGCGGCAATTGAGGCCAGCGATTGCCTTCGTGTCATCGTCGTGCATGGCGCCGGCCACGATGCCGTTGACAAGGATGCGGCATCGAGGAAAGGTGTCCTCGTCTGCAATACGCCGGGCGCCAATGCACGCTCCGTCTCTGAGCTGGCGCTGGCACTGGCGCTTGCTGCTGCCCGTCGTATTTCCGCCGCCGATCGCAGCGAGCGTGCCGGCCTTCACGGCCTTCGCGAACGCGAGACCTTCTCGGAGCTTTCGGGCAAGACCGCCCTCATCATCGGCTTCGGCGCCACGGGCGCCGGCCTTGCGCATATGCTCAAGGCCGCGCTCAATATGCGAGTACTCGTGTATTCGCCGCGCATATCCGACCTTCAAGGCTTCGAACGGGCCGGCAGCCTCGGCGCCGGCCTGTCGCGGGCCGATCTAGTCTCGCTGCATACGCCGCTGCGTCCTGAGACCCGGCACCTGATCGGCGAAGAGGCGCTTTCCGTTGTCAAGCACGGAGCGATCCTCGTCAACACCGCGCGCGCAGGCCTGGTCGACGAAGCGGCGCTTGCCGCCGCCATCGAGGTCGGCCGGATTTCCGCGGCAGGTCTCGACGTTTACAGCGACGACGCCCCGCGAGGACCGCTGGCCGCGTCCGATCGGGTGATTTTCACGCCGCATCTCGGCGGCGCGACCGAAGAGGCCTTGCGCCGCGTAGCGGTTGGCTCGGCCAGAAACGTGCTGACTGCTCTATCCGGCGAGCGCCCGGCCACCGCACTTAACAACCCCGCAGAGATAGCCGCATGACCGAGACGCTGATCAGGGAAACCGTCGAGCGGTTGCTGGAAAAGATCAATGCCATTTCCGCCCCGGGTCCCGGATATACTCGACCGTCCTACAGCAGTTTAGAAAGCGATGCGCATCGCGTTGTTATCGAAGAGGCCGAGGCGCTTGGCCTTGAGATCACACGCGACGCGGCGCTCAATCTCTTTGCCCGCCTGCCGGGTCTGGATCGGAACGCGCCTGCGCTTCACATCGGCTCGCATCTGGATACGGTTCCGATGGGCGGCGCCTACGACGGAGCGGCCGGTGTGGTCGGCGCCATGGCCTTGGCAACCGCCTTCGTAAAGAGCGGCGAAGCGCCGCCGACCGATATCGTCGTGACCGTGACCAGGGCCGAGGAAAGCGTGTGGTTTCCCGTCTCCTATGTCGGCTCACGGGCAGCGCTCGGTCGCCTGACGGCACCGGAAATGCAGGCCAAGCGCGCCGACAGCGGCCGCACTCTTGCCGATCACATGCTCGAACTGGGCGGCGATCCCGATGCCGTGCTGCGCAATCCAGGACTTGCGGCTGCCCGCTTCGTCGAGCTGCACATCGAACAGGGGCCGGTGCTCGACGAAGCGGGCGAAGCCTTCGGGATTGTTCATGGCGTGCGCGGTGGCTTGCGTTATCGGGATGCGCGTATCGAGGGTATATGGGCCCATTCCGGCGGAGCGCCACGCGCCGCCAGATCGGATGCCGTCTTTGCCTTAGCCGATCTCATCGTCGCTATGGACAAGGCCTGGGGTGCAGTTCTTGACGAGGGGCATGACCTTGCGGTCACCTTCGGCCGCGTCGATGCGGCGACAGCCGAACATGCCTTTGCCAAGGTTCCGGGCCGCGTCGATTTCTGCATCGATATCCGCAGCGACGATATGGCCATTCTCGAACGCGTCGACGGAATGTTCCGGGACGAGATTGCGAAAGTCGAGAAGGCGAGGGGCGTGCGTGTTGTCACCGGCGCGCAGTCGCGCAGCCAGCCGACACGGTTGTCCTCCGAGCTTGGCCACGACATAGCCGCTACCGCCGCCGCCTTCGATCTGAAGCCGCGATTCATGCTGTCGGGCGGGGGGCACGACGCTGCCGCCTTCGCTCAGGCTGGCTGGGAATCGGTCATGGTGTTTCTGCGCAACTGGAACGGAAGCCATAATCCGGACGAGGCGATGAGCCCGGCTGATCTCGTGCAGGCCGTGCGGGTCCTCCATCGCACGTGGTCGAGAAGCTGAAGGTGATAACATGAGCGAGACCTTGGCCCAGCAGGCCTATAAGGACCTAAAGCAGCGCATTCTGGAAGGCACGATCAAGACCGGCGATCTACTGACCGAGCGGACGCTCGCAATCGAATCCGGCATTTCCCGCACACCGCTTCGCGCCGCCATTTCGCGGCTTCAGAAAGAGGGCGTCGTCTCGCGGCTCGCCAACGGCACGTTGATGGTCCTGCCCGTGACCGTGGAGCAACTGCTGGAGATCGTCCAGGTCCGCCGGCTGATGGAAGGGGCCGCTGCCGCCCGAGCGGCGGAACGGCCGATGACGACCGCGCTCAATCAATCTCGGCAGATCATGCAGGCCTATGTTGAAGGAAAAGATGTGGCTTTCGATAGTTTCTGGATGGACGACGACGCTTTCCACGAAGCCGTTGCTGAAGCGGCGGATCTGCATCTTCTGCCCGCCATGCTGAGGGAGATGCGCAGCATCGCCCGCCGATGCACTATCACCCGCACCCATGATCGCTTTGCAGAGCAGGCCGCTGAACATATCGCGGTGATCGACGCCATCGAAGCGCGAGATCCCGCCGCCGCCGTCGCTGCGATGGAAGCCCATTTCGACAGCGTACGCAGCCGGTTTCTGGGGTGGCTCGCCCGGCCCTAGAGCGTTCGTTGCGAAACTGCGATGCGCTTTCCCGATGGAGGCACCGCTTTTCGCATTTATCCATTCCGGACGGTTGTCCGTTTTCGTCTCGATCATGAGACGCTAATGCCGAAGTTGAGTAATGCCAGATGCATGAGTTTGCCGAATTCAAAGGCCACGAGGCGGCTTTCCCTGAGGACGAGTTCAAGCAGCGGCAGAACCGTGCCCGCGCAGCCATCGGGCTGGCCGGATACGAAGCGCTCATCGTCACCATCCCTGAAAATATTTATTGGCTGACCGGCCGTCAGACAGCGGGTTATTTTGCCTTTCAGGCGCTGATCATGCCGGTGGAGGGCGAGCTGACGATGCTGGTCCGGCAGTTGGAACTGGCCGGATCGATCGCCAACACCTGGATCGACGACATTGTTGCATACCAGGATGGAGAGGATCCGGCCTCCGCCCTCGCACAGCTTTTGCAGGAACGGGGGATCGCGCGGCCCGCAATCGAGCTTGCAGGCTGGTTCCTTTCGCCGATGCTTGCACAACGGATCGCTGCGCAGACCGGCGTCGAAGCCATGCCTGATGGCTCCGCCATTCTTCCTCCGCTCAGAGTGGTGAAGTCGCCTGCCGAACTTGCGGCCATCAGACTGGCCGCCAGCTATGCTCAGAAAGGGCTTATCGCCGGCATTTCAGCTTGCCGGGCCGGCACGGATGAGAACGCCATCGCTGCCGCCATGCTGGATGCTGCGACAAAGGCCGGGTCCGAGGTGATGGCGATGGAACCGCTGGTATCCTCGGGGCCGCGCAGCGGTCTGCCCCACATGACATGGCGCCGTCGTCGGCTCGAAGACGGCGACCCCGTCTTTCTCGAACTGGCTGGAAGCCATGCCCGCTATCATGCCGCGCTGATGCGCACGGTCTGGATAGGTGAGCCGGCGGTCGAAGCCCGGCGGATGATGGATTGTTCGCTTATGGCGCTCGACACGGCTCTCCGCGAGATCAGGCCGGGCATTCCCTGCTCTGTGCCGCACGAGGCCGCCCAGCGAGTGATCGATGCGGCGGGCTACACGGCGGCCTTCCGCAAGCGCATCGGCTATTCCATGGGCATCGCCTTTGCTCCGGATTGGGGCGAGGGCGGCATACTCAGCCTATTTTCCGGGGTCGAGCGCATCATCGAGCCCGGGATGGTGTTCCATTTGCCGGCGACCCTGCGCAGCTACGGCGTCTGGACCGTCGGCGCTTCCGAGACGGTCATCGTAACCGAGAATGGCACCGAACTGCTATCCGACCTGCCTCGTGATCTGATCGTCCGATGAAATCTGTTTCCAATCTCTCAAACCTGATATCGCAAAGGAGCTACCATGCGTTCGCTTTTCCATCTCGCCTATCATGTGACCGATCTTGACCAGTCCCGTCAGTTTTATGGCGGCGTTCTCGGTTGTGAAGAGGGACGGTCGACCGATACCTGGGTGGACTTCGATTTCTTCGGCCACCAGATCTCGCTGCATCTCGGCAAGCCTTTCGAAGTCGCCCGCACCGGCAAGGTCGGCGATCATATGGTAATGATGCCGCATCTCGGCGTCGTCCTGCCGCTGGACGACTGGTTTACCCTGTCGAAGCGTCTGCAGGACGCAGGCATCGCGTTCGACATTCCGCCGGTCGTGCGGTTCGAGGGCGAGCCGGGCGAGCAGCGCACGATGTTCTTCTTCGACCCGAGCGGCAATCCGATCGAGGTCAAGGGCTTCAAGGATTTCGACGGCGTCTTCGCGCACTAACTGAAAACCGGCGGCTGTCGGCCGCCGGCTTTCTACTATTGCGATTTCACGCAGGCATTCGCCCGCAATTCACCACCAATGGCTGGGGGAGCGCGTCAGAAGCTCGTTGCCATCCTTGCCGATGATGAGAATATCTTCGTAGAAGGCCGCTCCCACGCCATCGAGGGAGAGGAAGGCTTCGACGCCGAACACCATGTTCTCTTCGACGATATCTTCCGGAAGCGACATCACGGTGGAAATGCGCGGCTGCTCGAAGCCAAGCCCGATGCCGTGACCGTAGAAGGGAAAGTTCTTCATGATCGGCGATACCGAACCTCCGAAGGCCGCCGTCAGCCGATCCCCCTCTGCGGCAACGTCCAGAAGCTTCGCTCCGGGGCGCATCATATCGGAAAGCCGATGCACGATATCGGCGGCCGCTTCGATCAGCCGCTTCTGGTCGGCCGTCGGCTTGCCCCGGACGCCAGTCCGGCCGGGATCGAGATAGTAGCCCTGGTAGAACGCCCCGTGGAGCGTTCCGGTGACGATATCGCCGGGCTTCGGCTTATCGGCGCTGTATCCCGTCAGCGGAAAGCGCTGGTCGAAGCCGAGCGTTTCCCCATGATTGGTGCCTATCATCTGCAGCCTTCCGCCACGGCGTACTACCTCCCGGGCGGCTTCGCCGGCGGCTTCACGCTCTGAAAGGCCGCTGATCAGCCCTTCCATCAGGCGGTTCAGGCCGACCGTCGCGGTTTCACCGCCGATGCGATAGCAATCCTGTTCGCGGGGGCTCTTGATCCGGCGCACCGACTGGACGAGGTCGTCGGCCGGGATCCATTGAATATCCGGTGCCTCCTCAAGAAGCTGCTGATAGAACTTCACGGGAATGAATTGCGTGCCAACCAGCGCCACCTGCCCGGTGATCCCTCTCTCGGTCAGCGCTTTTGCGACGCTGCGGAAAGGATGATTGGAAGAGTGCGCATCGGAAATGGAAACGAGATCGGTGCGAACTTCGGGCTCATCGATATGAAGCTGCGGCTCTCTGCCCTGCTGCAGGATAATTCCCGAGAAGGAGCGCGCTGACCATATCAGCGAATCCATGCCACCGCTGATGGCATAGTGGTTGGAGAGATAAAGAATGTCGCCGCAATTATCCGTGGTGCCGCCGCCGCGGCCAAAAACGACGGCGGCCTCAAACCCGCGCAACCGCATTTCCTGGAGAACTTTTTCCCAGCGGTTCTCATATTCTTCCTGCGGAAAATAACGGGTCATTCTTGTCTCCTGAGGGCCTCAATCGAAGCGGAGACATGACCGCATTCGAGAGGAAGATAGATCGTCGCGGGGGGCGCAGATCGGTTATTTCAGATCGCTGCGTCGCCCGGGATTTTCGGTACACCAATCGTGTTCCGAGGTCAACGCAAGCGCGTCTCCGAAATGCCCATTAGAGGAATCGTGATGAAAAAATCATCATTTGCCGAAAAATTACAGTCAATGTTGACTACTGCTTGGTCATAAATAGCTGAAATTAAAGCTTGAATTCCAGTGGTATACTGAATAGGATTTTTTCAGAACAAAGCATCGAAGACCGGAACCTCTCCTGCGCGCCAAGCCAACGACTGGCTTGGGCATCAACGGATACGGAAATAATGACTGGAAGTTCAGACAAGGTGCCCGCGAGCCACGGCCGCGGATATCAGATGAAAGCGGGGCAGGTGGCTGTCATCACCAACCTCCATGGAAATCAGGTGGTGGACACCTGGGCCGTGGGCGCGGCCGACGCCGGCGAGTTCAGCTCCATGGATCATACCCGCTCGGTGAACAGCAGCATTTATTTCGAAAAGGGGATGACTGTCGTCAGCAATCGCCGGCGACCGATGATGACGCTGATCGACGACAGCGCTTCGCTGCGCCACGACACCTTGCTCTGCCCCTGCAACGCGGAACTCTATCAGCAGCTCGGCAGCGATGGCTATCACCGTAGCTGCTCCGACAACTTTCACGAGGCGCTCTCCGAAAAGACTGAGGATCTGCCGTTCACGCCTGCCTCGCTCAATCTCTTCATGAACGTTCCGGTTCATGCCGACGGGAGCTTGGAGCGCCATGCGCCGGCATCGAAGGCAGGCGACTTCGTCGCACTTCTCGCCGAGATGGACCTGGTCCTGGTGCTATCGGCCTGCCCGCAGGACATCACCGTGATTAACGGCGATGACCGCACCCCGCAGGACGTGACAATCCGGATTGTCACGGATTATCCGGAGGTCTCCGCATGACCCCGCCGCTTCTGGCTCTCAAGGATATCAGGAAGAGTTTTGGCGAAAACGAAGTCCTGAAGGGCGTCTCGCTCGACGTCCAGCCCGGTGAGGTGGTGTCGATCATCGGCGCCAGCGGTTCCGGCAAGAGTACCTTCCTGCGCTCGATCAATGGCCTCGAAATGCCGCAGTCCGGCTTCCTGAAATTCGAGGAGCTGTCCTTCGATTTTCACGCGGAATCCCGCTTTCTGCCGACGCCGGCGCAGATGCAGTCGCTTCGGAAGCGGGTCGGCATGGTCTTCCAGAGCTATAACCTCTGGCCGCACATGACGGTTCTGGAGAATGTCATCCATGCGCCCATGAAACTGCTGAAGCTGCCGAGGGCGCAGGCGATCGAAGAGGCCGGGGCGCTTCTGTCGCGCATCGGCCTCTATGAAAAGCGCGACAGTTATCCGACCCGGCTTTCCGGCGGACAACAGCAGCGCGTAGCGATCGTACGGGCGCTTGCCATGAAGCCTCGGCTGATGCTGTTCGATGAGGTGACCTCGGCGCTCGATCCCGAGCTCGTCCATGAAGTGCTGGTCCTGATGGCCTCACTCGCATCGGAAGGCATGACCATGTTGCTGGTGACGCACGAGATTGCTTTTGCCCGCGACGTATCTTCACGCGTTCTGTTCTTCGACAAGGGCGTGATGGCCGAATCTGGCGCGCCGGAGATCTTACGCAACCCCCAGAGCGACCGGTTGCGGCAATTCCTCCACCGTATTCTGCACGACGGGCTGGCCTATGGCGCCGCGGCAGCCAAGACTGCCTAGGGAGCATGATCATGCCGACGAATTTTCTGACGGATGTCAGCCTGTACGGCCCCGGCTTCTTGGTGGCGTCCTGGACCGTGCTCTGGCTGACGATCCTCACCATTGTCGTCAGCTGGATTTCGGGCCTCCTTGCGGCCCTCGGCCAGAGGTCTAGTTGGCGCGGGGTCCGCGCTGTCGCTGCCTTCTACATCTGGTTCATTCGGGGCACGCCGACGATCATCCAGGTCTTCATCGTCTATTTCGGCTTTCCGCAGATCGGCATCAGGCTCTCGCCGTTTACGGCGGGCGTTCTGGCGCTCGGCATCAACAGCGGCGCCTATGTCGCGGAAATCATCCGCAGCGGTCTGTCGGCAATCCCGCGCGGGCAAATGGAATCGGCCCTTGCGATTGGCTTCAATCACGCCGCCACGATGCGCAGCATCATCCTGCCGCAGGTGTTCCGCATCGTGCTTCCGTCCCTGACGAATGAGGCAATCTCGACGCTGAAGAATACGTCGCTTCTATCGACCATCACCGTTGTCGAGCTGACGCTCTATGCTCAGACATTGATCGCGATGACCTTCCGTCCGTTCGACTTCTATATTGCGGTCGCGGTGATCTATCTGCTCTTGACGACGATCTTCACGCAACTCGCGGCTTGGCTGGAGCGCCGCTACGCGGTGCACAGCTGAACCGACTGCCTTTATTCCTCGTGCGTCCTGCCCGGGGAGACTGACCTCTTGTTGCCGAGCGGCAAGAGACCTCCAACAAGAATGAAGAAGGGAACAGACATGAAACGTCAGATAATCGCCTTTGCTTTTGCCGCAGCCGCCGTTTTTTCCGGCCAGGCGTCAGCCTCGGCCGCCGATCTTGAATTGCTGCAGCCCGGAAAGTTGCTGGTCGCCACCGAAGGCACTTTCCCGCCGTTTAGCATGCGCGCAGCCGACGGGACTCTCGATGGTCTTGAAATCCGCGTGATGAAGGAGATTTCCAAACGGCTTGGTCTCGAATACACGCCTGTCATCATCAAGTGGGAATCGCTGCTGATCGGACTTCAGGCCGATCAATATGATATTACAAGCGATGCCATGGACATCACGCCCGAGCGTCAGAAGCAGGTTGTTTTTGCCGATGGCTGGCTGGAATCCGGCGGCGTTGTCGTCGTTCCGAACAACTCGCCCATCAAGTCGCCGGATGATCTGAAAGGCAAGACGGTTGGCGCGCTGGCATCCTCCACCTTCTCCAAGATAGCGGAAGACAAGGGAGCCACCGTGAAGGGCTACAAGGCCGAGACCGACGGCATCCAGGATCTTATCAACGGCAACATCGACGCTGAGATCACTGATGCGATCGGGGCTGGCTACATGATCAAGTCCGCAAATATGCCGCTTCAGGTTCTGCCGGAATTCGTTAGCCATATCCAGAAGGGCTTTGCGGTCAAGAAGGGCAAGCCCGAGCTGGTTAAGGCCGTCAACAAGGCTCTCGCTGACATGATTGCGGATGGCACCTACGCCAAGCTCACGACGGATCTGGTGGGCTTCAACCCAGCCCCGAAAAATCCCATCAAAAGCATTCTTCCGTAATCCGCTCCACTCTTGCCGCGGCTATCATACCTGCCGCGGCACATCCATTACTTCTCGGGTCCTGAACTGGCTTCTCGGCCTGCTTTCGTCGATGTGGGTTCAAATTGGATTTCCTGGGAACAATTCCCTTTGGCAGCAGCGCTAGATTATTGGGAAATGGTCGCTATCGAGCGTTTGCCTCAACACATTTGCGCCCCATCTACCAATGCAGTCGCCATAAGGCTTTGAAAAAATGTGCGAATATTACTCGCTATGGGGAATCAGAGGTTCTAATCCCATCAAGAGCTATAATTACCGGTCAAAATGCGTTTGCGGTGCTCGTTCACCACTTCAAGAAATGTCATTCACGGTAGATAAAGCATTCGCCGGTTGTCTTTTGCAGATCGATCCTCGACTGGCGCCGCTAATCGGCGCGCCCCAGTAGTCCTGAACAAAAATCGGTGAAGACACGGACCTTTGCAGCGCGATGACGTCGTGAAGGAAAGATTGCATAAAGAGGAAAAGTCTCGTCGGGCCAGTCGGGAAAGATCTCGACGAGCTTGCCGCTTTCCATGATGTGCTGCGAGCCGAGTTCCATGATTTGCGCGATGCCGGCTCCTTCACGGCACGCGCCGATCATGGTCTCGACGTCCGAGACCATCAATCGCGCTGACTGGCGGATCGGAAATATCTCACTTCCTCGGCGAAATTCCCATTCGAATGCGCGTCCAGTCGTTGGGTCTTGATAATCGATGCAGGTGTGATTGATGAGGTCGCGCGGGTGCCCGGGTTTGCCATGTTTTTCCAGGTAGGCCGGTGACGCGACGGTCAAAATCCGGGTCTCCAACATTTTCCGATTGGTAAAACCCGCCACGGGTGGCTCTCCAAACCGTAAAGCCATGTCGAAAGCGTCGGCGACCAGATCACCGATATGATCGCGCATGATCAGCTCAAGCCGCAGGTCTGGATGTTGATCCAGAAAACTGGCGAGCTCGCGCGCCAGCACCAGTCGTGAGAAGAAGGGATCGACATTGACGCGCAACCGGCCGCGAACCTTTTCTGTAGCACCAGCTGCGTCGATGGCGGCTTCCTCGATGCCATCGAGATGAGGCCCCACGCGCTCCCAGAAACGCCGTCCCTCGTCTGTCAGCCTCAAAGACCGCGTTGTCCTGTCGAGAAGGCGTATCCCAATCCGCGCCTCCAGTCGCTGTATCGATCTGCCGACGCCCGATTGGGTCATCCCCAATGCCTCAGCCGCTCGCGTCATCGTCCCTGCTTCCACAACTGCCATGAAAACGCTCACGCCGGTCAGTAGTCGCCCGTCATACGTCATTGTTCCATGACTCCACGTCCGAAATGATATGACAGATATGCGCTGTTGTTTGCAGTTCAAGAAATCTACTTTGACACGCAAAGCAGAAAGGAACACACCATGACACAGCAATCGACAGTACTGGTTCTTGGCGCCTCGCGCGGCTTGGGATTCGCACTCGCGAAAGAGTGGCTGGAACGTGGTTGGCGGGTGATAGCCACAGTGCGTACACCTTCCCGCGAGCTCGCCGATCTTGATGTTCGATTTCCAGGAAGCCTAAAAATCGAAACGGTCGACATCGCGAGCGCTGAGAGCGTAAGGGCCCTGAAGAGCCGCCTGACCGGGCGTCAGCTCAACGTCCTTTTCATCAACGCCGGTATCGCACGTGCGATCGAGCAGAGCCCTGAAGTCGCTGATGAAAGCGATTTCCTGGATATGATGCTTGTGAATGCGTTCTCGCCTGTTCGCGCAGCCGAGCTTCTGGGGGATCTGGTGCCAGCCGGAGGGACGATCGCCATCATGACGTCGGAACTCGGCAGCATCCAAAATGCCAAGGGGGCCTGGCAACTCTATTCTTCCAGCAAAGCGGCCCTCAACATGCTGATGAAAGGCTATGCATCACAGCATGAAGAAGAGCGACACACGCTTCTCCTCGTTGCCCCAGGTTGGGTCCGCACCGAGATGGGCGGCTCTGATGCCTCGCTTTCAGTTGAAGAAAGCATCCCGCTCGTCGTCGATATGGTCGAAGCAAACCGCGGCAAGCCCGGCCTGCGCTACGTCGATCGCTTCAACGCGTCCCTGCCGTGGTGACCTGACCGCAGCTGAAGAAGAGTTGGGCGACAGACTTCGTTCATGCTAGCGCCTTCCCGATCGAGGCGCCACCATCGACGTGGAGGGTCTGCCCAGTGACGAACCCAGCGTCATCTGACAGCAGGAAAGCGATCGCAGCGGCGATTTCCTCCGGCCTGCCGAACCTGCGCATCGGAACGCCTGCGAGATAGCGGGCTTCGCCGTCGCTTCCGGCCGGGTTGTTTGCCCTGAACAGCTCCGTTTCCGTGGGACCCGGCGATACTGCATTCACCGTAATCCCGGTTTCGGCAAGTTCGAGGGCCCAGCTCCTTGTGAAGCTCACCAGCGCTGCTTTGGCCGCAGCATAGCTGGTGCGCTGCACGCTGCCGAGGACGGTGAGGCTTGAGATATTGACGATCCGCCCCCAGCCACGCGAGCGCATGCCAGGAAGTGCCGCCTGGGTGGCAACCAGAGCCGGATGCAGATTGACGCGCATCACTTCTTCAAGCGTCTCAACCGCGATATCGCCCAACGGCTCTGCCCGCACGAGGCCGACATTGTTTATGATCCCATCTACGCTGCTGTTGCGCACGATGGCCGCGAGTTCGTCGCCGGCTGCGTGGTCGGCAAGATCCAGCGAATGGAGACGGCCAGGAAAACCGTCGGTCGAACTACGGGCGATGCCGATAACCTCATGACCCTGTTGGGCGAGACGGTTTGCCAGAGCAAGGCCAATGCCCTTGCTGGCACCTGTGATCAGAAATCTTCTCTTCATGGAAAATCCCCGACCCCACCTTCGAAGAGGCAGGGTCCTTTGGTGTGGATCGGATCAGGCGGCGGTGCGGGTTGCTGCCGCACGAAGCGCGGGCAACATGTCTTCCGGTTCCGGACGGCGCGTGTAGTCCGGATTGACCTCGGCATAGAGAATGACGCCTTCCTGGCCGACGACGTAGCGGGCGGGCATGGGCAGCGTCCAGCTCGGATCGCCGTTGAAGGCCGGAAGGTCGTTCTTCAGCGACTTGTAGAGGTCAACCAGGTAGTCCTGCATCTCGAAGCGCAGGCCGAAGGCGGCCGCGACGTCGTTATGCGGATCCGATAGGATCGGAAAGGTCAGGTTGTTCTGGCGCACCGACTTGCGGCTGTTGACCGGGTTCTGCGGCGAGATGGCGACAAGCTTCGCACCGAGCGCCTCAAACTGCGGCAGGGCTTCTTGCAGGGCCTGAAGCTCCATGTTGCAATAGGGGCACCAGACACCGCGATAGAAGCTGATCACCAGCGGGCCATGCGCGAGGAGATCGGCAGACGAGACCGGATTGCCGTCGGGATCGGAAAGCGTAAAGACCGGCAGCTTATCGCCGGCTTTCAGCGCCTTCTGTGCGGCACCAGAGGCAATCAGTTCGGCGGTGGCGCGGTGCATCGTCTCGATTACCGAGTAAGGGACGTTATAGGGCGGCTTGCCGGCTTCGAAATCGACCTTGAAAGCGTCGAGCTTGGACTGAAGTGTCATGGTCATTCTCCTTCGAATAGAATTGAGATTGGTGTGAGAAGGCCGGACTTTAGGATTCGCCCCGAAGTCCGGAGATGAATGGGGGATTGATCAGCCGTTGGCGGCCATGGAGCGGGCGACTTCCGCGGCGCTGATGCCTTCCAGAGCCAGCCCATAGCCCGCACCTTCGTCGATGATCCGGCGCAGCTTCTGCGTCAGCGCAATGCGGGTGTAGCGGCTGGTTAGGGGCGGAAGCGCTGCAATACCTTCGGCGATCTCGCGGGCACGGAAGAGCAGCGTGTCGGCGGGCACGATCTCGTTAACGACGCCCCAATCCTTCGCGGTTGCCGCATCCAGCACCTGGCGGGTCAAGATGAAATAGCGGCCGCGGATGCTGCCGATCACCTCGGGCCAGAGCAGGTTGACGCCATCACCGGGAACGATGCCGAAGTCGAAGTGCGGCTTGTCCTGGAAAACGGTCTCCGGCGTCGCCAGAATGATGTCGGTCAGCAACGCGTATTCCGAGTGCAGCAAGACAGGGCCGTTGAGCGCCGTGATCATTGGCACTTCGATGTCGAGGATGTTCATGAGAACCTTCTTGCCCTCGCGAAGGATCTTGTCATAGCCGCGCGGAGAGAAGAAATCGAAGCCCTCGGGGTTGATGGCGTCCATGAAGGCGTCACCCGAGCCGGTCAGGATGACGACGCGGTTGTCGCTGTCGGCGCCGATCTCGTGGAAGAGATCGACGAACTGCTCGTGCGTGTGGCCGTTGAAGACGAGCTTGCCACCATCGGTGTGCAGCGCAACTTCGAGAACGCCGCTTGCCGAGCGGGTCAGGCGGGCGTTCGGAAAGCTGTTTTTATAGGTATCGAAACGGGACATGGGTGTACTCCTGTGTGTCCGGGTTTTGCGGTCGGGATTGAAGAGGAAGCGGGAGAGAAAGCGCATGCTTCAGGCCGCCGGAGCTGGAGCTTCGACCAGCGCTTCGAGGCGGGCGGTAGCTCGCTGGACGGCGGGGCGTGCAGCCACGGTCTCGAACCAGCGGGAGAGGTTTGGGCGGCCATCGAGGGTCAGGCCGGGAAATTGGATCCGCCACATCCAGCCGAAATGGGCGACGTCGGCGATAGTGAACTCTTCTCCGGCCACAAAAGGTTGCGAGGCAAGCTTGTCATCGAGGATCCCCAGGAGCCGTTCGGCTTCAGTCGTGAAGCGCGCCTCTGCGATCGGCTGCGGCTCGGGCGACGAGCGCTTGAAGAAGCCGGCATTGCCGAAGGCGGGGCTCAAGCCCGAGGCATGGAAGAAGAGTTGCTCGAAGACGCGGGCGCGGCCGATACGATCCTTTGGCAAGAGCTTGCCCGTCTTCTCGGCGAGATAGACGAGGATGGCAGCACTTTCGGTCAGAACAAAGCCGTCTTCGACCAGGACCGGCACCTTGCCGTTCGGATTGACAGTGAGAAACGCCTGCGCTTTCTGCTCTCCCTTGCGGACATTCACCGGTCTCAAATCGTAGGGTAACCCCATCTCTTCGAGCGCGATCAGCACCTTAATGCTGTTCGGAGTGGCAAAGGCGTGGACTTCGATCATGTTCGTCTCCATCGGATCGTGTTCCGTTGGAGAGAGTTATGACCATTCCTGTGATCTTGCGGCAGGCACGTTGAAGCGATAATGCTTATTCCCAAGGAGAATAGGCAATGGATAGATTGCAGGCGATGACCGCGTTCGTGCGGGTGGTGGAGACAGGATCCTTCTCGGCGGCGGCCCGGCAGATCGGCGTCGGTCAGCCGGCGATCTCGAAAACGATCGCGCAGCTGGAGGACCGGCTGCAGGTCCGCCTCGTCGTCCGCTCTACACACGGTCTGGCGCCCACCGATGCAGGGTTACGCTTCTTCGAGCGGGCAAGAACAGCGATACAGGAAGCCGACGAGGCGGAGCTGGAGGCCAAGGGCGCTGGGGCCGGACTGTCAGGACGACTAAGGGTTTGCGCTGCGACCACCTTTGCAAGGATCATGATCCTGCCGTATCTGTTGCAGTTCATGGACAATCATCCCGATCTCGACGTCGATGTCATTCTTGACGACCGGGTTATCGATCTCGTGTCCGAGGGCATCGACGTGGCGCTGAGAATGGGCGAATTGGCCGATACCTCCGCCGTGGCGAGGAGGCTGGCGACCGGCCGCCGCTCGGTGATCGCAACCCCGGCCTATCTCGAACGTCACGGCATACCCCTCGCTCCGGCCGATCTCGCGGCCCATCAGGCCGTTGTCTATACCCAGCTAGGCAACGCCTGGACCTTCAGCCGTGAGGGAGCACAGGCTTCGGTCACTGTTTCCGGCCGGGCGCGGTTTAGCGCGGCCGAAGGCATCCGCACCGCAGTCCTGTCGCATATGGGCCTCGCGGTCGCGTCCGACTGGATGTTTGCACCGGAACTGGCAGACGGTACGGTGCGGCGCGTCCTTGAAGACTGGGAACTTCCACGGATCGATCTCTGGGCGGTCTTCCCGACCGGCAGGCTGGCAAGTACAAAGGCGCGCGCCTTCGCCGATTTCGCGGGATCAATCGTCGCGATGCAAAGGATGTAGGCCACAACTAAATTCCTTCGGAAAAGCCGGGCGGGAAGTTCCATATGGCTCAAGAGGCCAGAACCGCATCGACGGAGAGGGATTTCACGATGACGGCGTCGATGAATTTGGTCATCATGCGAGCATGTTCAGACAGTCGACACTTTCGCCGTTGATCTTCATTTCATCCGATCTTTCGGAACAAGAGCTGGCGGACAGCCCGCTCGCCATCAACGGCATGAAACTCCTTCGCTACGCGGAGCAGTCCGGCGGCATCCCCTTGACCCAGTCTTTGGGAGCTTTCCATCGCAAATGCGTCGAATGGGCAGCACATGAATTCCGCTGGCCTGGCTTGGAACCCGATGTGCTTTATTCGGTGAACAAGGTTCTCAACGAACCGGATTTCCCGCCGTTATCTATCCTGCACGAGGCGTTAGAGGACTTGCGCCTCATCCGCCATTACAGGGGCAAAGCTATTCTGACGAAAGCAGGCAGGTCTATTCTCGGCGATCATGGTGCGCTTCAGGCATTTCTAACCGAATGGATCTTGGCCGCCCCGCTGCAGGAAAGTCTGTCGCCCGAGGCCGCGGCCTTGTTCTGGGATCTGCGGCATATGCTCGGCATTGTTTCTAACCGAATGGGCGATTGGTTGACGCTCGGCACATTCACCGAATGGGCACTGCCGGTCGAGCTTTTCCAAGCAGGGGGCCGTTCGGACCGCGACATGAGGCAAGCTTCTTCATTGCGTATAATTTCATAAGGCCTCTGACCTGGCTTGGCCTTTTGGAAAATTCTCCTCAAAATTCGCCCGGCCTGGCAGTAACCGCCAGGCAGTTCCTCAAGTCGGAGATTTTCGACAAGGTCATCAAGATTGTGCTCCCGAACAACATGCGGGCAATCGGCGTGCATTGATGTCCGGTAGCGGTCGATGATCGCACTGATCGATCGACGCCACATATCGGCCCATCGCTATCGAAGACTGTGGACCATGCCTCGACCTGACATCCCGGGTTCATGACCACAGGACGACATCGTGGTAATGCCTATTCCATGACGCAGAATAATCGTGCAGCGCACCTTGCCCAGTTCGATATGTTTTCGGACGGACCACCGGCGGCTCCGGCCAAGTCTCCTGTGAAAATGCCGGCCGCGCGCACGGCGAAGGTCGCCGTGTCCGAGCAGGAGATGGTCGATCAGCTTGAGGCAACAGGTCGTTATCGGATCTTGCAAAAGCTCGAGGCCCGCCCGGTTGTGCGCAGTCCACGCCCGGAATTCCCGCTCAATGGCATCATTCTCGACACCGAGACCACTGGCCTCAACCATCGCAAGGACGAGATTATCGAGATCGGCTTGATCGCATTCACCTTCAATGAACAGGGCGTGATCGGCGACGTGACGGGGATTTATGGCGGCCTGCAGCAGCCCGGCAAATCGATTCCACGAGAGATTACCAAGCTGACGGGGATCACCGACGACATGGTCGCCGGCCAGAAGATCGACATAGTGGCCGTGGAGACTCTCGTCGCTCCAGCGGACCTGATTATCGCCCACAATGCCGGATTCGACAGACCCTTCTGCGAAGCGTTTTCCCGTGTGTTCTGCAACAAGGCTTGGGGCTGTTCGAATGCCGAGATCGATTGGTCGGCGCTTGGGTTCGAAGGCAGTAAGCTCGGGTACCTCATCGGTCAGGCCGGTTATTTCCATGACGGCCATCGCGCCGTGGACGACTGCTTTGCCCTGCTGGAAGTCCTGGATCGCAACGTTGAGGGGGATTACTGGTCTCCGTTTGCGGAGCTCTACAGGGCAAGCCAGCGATCCCGGGTGCGCATTTTTGCCGAGAACAGCCCTTACGACCTCAAGGATCACTTGAAGGCGAGGGGCTATCGTTGGTCGGATGGCAGCGAGGGGCGCCCGAAATCCTGGTGGATCGAAGTGGACGAGGCCGCTTTGGCTGACGAATTCCACTACCTCCGCACAGAGATCTACCGCCACCCGGAAGCGGATCCACCCACCAGATACCTGACCGCCTTCGACCGCTTTCGCGCTTAGTGGCGTCAAATTGGGCGACCTTTTTCCTCGGCTTGCACCCAGCGCATGGCTGAGCTGCTGTGAAGCCGCTAACGCAGCTGGCAGAATGCTTGTATAAGAAATCTCAACGAAGCAATGCACCTCCTCCCGCAAAGCTTCGTCACTCAGGTAGCCCACTCCTCCTCCCAAGGACTGCTTGACGGACAAGGGCACTCCTCCTCCCAGCCGTTGTTGAACTGTTTCGAAAGCCTGCCGCACCTCCTCCCGCGGCAGGCTTTTTCGTTTCTGCCTACATCCCGAAATCCAGCTGTGACTGATCCTGATCGTTATCTCTGTGACGATCCTGGGTGAGTGACGATAGCGTTACGCCCAAAAGGCGCACCGACCGCTTGAATGGATAAACGGTCGCCAGCAGCCCGGTTGCTACCTCGAAAATCTCATTGCCGTTGACAAAGGGCAGGGCGGTGGTCCTGCTGCGCGTCGCCTGAGTGAAGTCGGAGTATTTGATTTTCACGGTGACAGTCTTGCCGCTAAACGCCCTGGCTTCGCAATAACCCCAGACCTTTTCCGCCAGAGGCCTCAGCTCGCTCGTCGCGAGATCAAGATCGTTGATATCCTCGCTGAACGTATCCTCAGCGCCAACCGATTTTCGCACGCGGTCCGGGCGAACCTGGCGGTTATCGACACCGCGAGCAATGCCATAAAAGTAGGGCCCAGACTTTCCAAAATGCTGCGTCAGGAACGCCAGTGACTGCGCCTTCAGATCCGCCCCAGTCTCGATCCCGAGCCGGTGCATCTTCTCGGCGGTAGCTGGACCGACACCATGGAATTTCTTGACGACCAGGCGGTCGACGAAGGCCGGCCCGTTCTTCGGCGTGATCACCGCCTGGCCATTTGGCTTGTTGAGGTCGGACGCCATCTTGGCCAAAAACTTGTTGTAGGAAATCCCGGCTGATGCGTTGAGGCCGGTCACCGCTTTGATCTTCGCGCGAATTTCCAGCGCGATCTCCGTGGCGACAGGCATGCCCTTTAGGTTTTCCGTCACGTCGAGATAAGCTTCGTCCAGCGACAAGGGTTCGATCAATGGCGTGTATTCGGCAAAGATCTCTCGGATCTGCCGCGAGACCGCCCGGTAGACTTCGAAGCGCGGTTTTACGAAAATCAGATCCGGGCACTTGCGCGCCGCCGTGACCGACGGCATGGCAGAATGAACCCCGAACTTGCGGGCCTCATAGCTGGCGGCCGCCACCACACCGCGGGCGGCAGCACCACCGACGGCCAGCGGTTTGCCGCGCAACTCCGGATTATCCCGCTGCTCGACGGAGGCGTAGAAGGGTAGAGTAGGCGATGAGCGCCTAGCCGCCTCGCAGCGGGTGGTCTCTCATCGCCTCTCGCCGAACCGGACGTGCGCCTTTCGTTACGCATCCGG
>NZ_JAAZQI010000041.1:0-17275 GCF_012275345.1 Rhizobium sp. SG570
ACTGGGCGCTGTTCATCGGCGGCTTCGTTCCCTCGCTGATCTTCGGCGTGGCGGTCGGCAATGTGCTGCAGGGCGTGCCCTTCCGCTTCGATGACAACATGCGCATCTACTATGAAGGGTCGTTCTTCGCACTTCTGAACCCTTATGCGCTGCTCTGCGGCCTTCTCTCGGTCGCCATGCTCACCATGCATGGCGCCGCGTGGCTGCAACTAAAGACGAGCGGCGATGTCGCAGAAAGAGCACGCCGTTACGGCAGTCTGGCAGCGCTCGTAACGATCGTGTTGTTTGCCCTTGGCGGCCTTGCTCTCTGGTATGGCGTCGACGGCTATAGCATCACCAGCCAGATCAATCCGATCGGTCCGTCCAATCCGCTCTTGAAGACTGTCGATCATAGTGCCGGTGCCTGGTTCGCAAATTACGGCAGCCATCCGTGGATGATGGCCTCTCCGATAATCGGCTTCATTGGTGCCGTCGCCGCCCTGCTTGCCATGCTGGCCCGCCGCGAACTTGCTCCACTGCTGTTCAGCAAGCTCGCCATCTTCGGCATCATCTCGACAGTCGGTGTCTCGATGTTTCCCTTCCTCCTGCCCTCTTCGCTCGATCCACGCTCCAGCCTCACGGTCTGGGACGCGTCGTCAAGCCATATGACGCTATTCGTCATGCTGGCCGCGACGCTGATCTTCCTGCCGATCATCCTTTTCTACACCACCTGGGTCTATCGGGTGCTGTGGGGCAAGGTCAACGAGAAGACGGTCAACGACAAGGGCGGTCACGCCTACTAACCTTCAAGGAGAATCCGCATGTGGTACTTCGCCTGGCTTCTCGGCTTTCCTCTGGCCGCCGCTTTCGCCGTTCTCAACGCTATGTGGTACGAACTCATCGACGATCAAGCGACGAACAACAAGCACGGATAGTGCGCACGCGGCCGGGCACGGTACCCGGCCGCGCGCCCACCAATCACTTCCCAGATCTATTGAAAGACGTTTTTCCCGTGCGCACCAGTTCGCTTATTCGTTACGCTCAACCCGTACCGCGCTACACCAGTTATCCCACGGCGCCGCATTTCCACGACGGCATTGACCATGTAAGCTACGCCAGATGGCTTGGCGAAACGGATCCGCACAAGCCCGTTTCGCTTTACCTGCATGTGCCCTTTTGCGACCGGCTCTGTTGGTTTTGTGGCTGCCATACCAAGCAGGTGCGGCGCTACGATCCCATCGCCGATTATCTGGACGCACTTGGGGCGGAGATAACACTCGCAGCGAAGGCCCTTCCGGGCCGGCGGCATGTGAGCGCTATCCATTTCGGTGGCGGCTCGCCCACCGTGATCGAGCCTGACGACATCGACAGTCTTCGTAGGAAACTCGATAGTGCTTTCGACATCGATCCTCATTGTGAGATCAGCGTCGAGATCGACCCACGCAATGCGAGGCCCGACAAACTCGAAGCCTGGCATCGTTTCGGCATGACGCGGGCGAGCCTTGGCGTTCAAGATTTCGATTCCGACGTTCAAAGGGCAATCAATCGGCTGCAAAGCTTCGAACAGACGCGCGCGGTCGTGGAAGCATTGCGCGACGTGGGCGTGGGCTCGATCAATCTCGATATTCTCTACGGCCTGCCGCTTCAAACGACGGAGACACTGCGTCGAACTATCGATCTTGCCGTGTCGATGCGGCCGAACCGTATTGCGCTCTTCGGCTATGCGCATGTTCCCTGGATGAAAAAACACCAGAGCCTCATCGATCAAAATACCCTTCCTGGTCTGGCCGAGCGATTGGACATGGCGAGCTTTGGTGCTGCTCAATTGGCGGAAGCCGGCTACATCCCGCTCGGTATCGATCATTTCGCCGACGAGAACGACAATCTTTCGGCGGCGGCGGCTACGGGAAAGATGCGACGCAACTTTCAGGGATACACGACGGACGAAGCTGAGACGCTGATCGGGCTCGGAGCATCTTCCATCGGAAACCTGCCGCAAGGCTACGTCCAGAATGCGGTCTCTGTTGGCGATTATATCCGCCGAGTCAGAGCCGGCGCGCTAGCGACCAGTCGCGGCTTTGCCCTTTCGCCCTCCGACCGGATCATAGGCAAACTGATTGAGAGCCTAATGTGTAATTTTTCCTTCTCCATCGCAGATCTGAGGCGAACCTTCGGAAGCCAGGTCGACCATTTGCAAATCGAAGCCGCAGCGATCACTGCCGAGGAGAAAGACATGATCGACTTTGACGGCGATCTATTCCTGGTGAAATCGGCAGCGCGACCCTTCGTTCGCACGATTGCTTCCCGCTTCGATCGCTATCTGCCGACCAACAAGGCGCGCCACAGCACCGCCGTTTGACGTCTTTGAAAGAAACAGATTAATCGAGAAGTTCACGCAGACGGACAGCAAGTTCGCGGGCGGTATAAGGCTTTTTCAACCAGCTGCCGGCTTCCGCTAATTCGCGACCGGCGATCGTGGGCTCGGCATACCCTGAAGTGAACAGGACTTTGATTTCGGGCCGCAATGTTCGGACCTTGTGTGCCAGTTCGTCACCAGCCATGCCGCCCGGCATCACGACATCGGTGAAGAGCAGAGCGATGTCCGGGTTCTCCTGAAAGAGCGCAAGTGCCTCGGTTCCATTGGTCGCCTCGATGACCCTGTAGCCGGCATCGAGAAGCCGGGAGACTGTGACGCGGCGAACGCGCTCGTCGTCTTCGACGACGAGGATGCGTTCGAAGCCTTTTGGAATATTGGGTTTCTTGTCCTCATCGACGCGATCCGGTTCGATTCCCGCTGGCGCCTTCTGCGCCGGCAGAAAGATGCGAATGCTCGTCCCTTGGTCGATCTCACTGTAGAGTTGGACGAGTCCTCCTGATTGCTTTGCAAAACCATAGACCATGCTGAGGCCAAGCCCGGTGCCGGCGCCCATTCCCTTTGTCGTAAAGAATGGCTCGAACGCTCGCTTCTTCGTCTCGCTCGACATACCAACGCCGGTATCGGTCACCGCGATCAGCACATATTCGCCGCTCCGGACTTCGGGATACATCCGCGCATAATCGGCATCGAGCCGAAGGCGTGAAATCTCGATCGTCAGGAGGCCACCGCGCGGCATCGCATCGCGCGCATTGATTGCCAGATTGAGAAGAGCATTCTGCAGTTGCGAGCCGTCAACAAGCGCTTCATTCACGGAACCGGTAACAACGGTTCGCAATTCGATCGCTTCCCCCAGCGTACGCCGCAATAGATCAGAGAAGCTGGATATGAACTTGCCGACATCCATAAGTTTCGGGTTGAGCGGCTGGCGGCGACCAAAGGCGAGGAGTTGAGCCGTGAGCTTCGCGCCATCCTCGGCTGCTGCTTGCGCCTCAGAGACCAGCGAGAGTAGCTTAGTATCCTGCAGCCTTGCTTCGATCATTTCCAGGTTGCCGCTGATGACGGTGAGCAGATTGTTGAAGTCGTGTGCGAGCCCGCCCGTCAATTGGCCGACGGCTTCCATCTTTTGCGACTGCCGCAGTTCTTCTTCGATCTTGTGACGGCTCGTCAGATCACGTACAAAGCCGGTAAAGATGCGCTTGCCATTGGTGATCGCCTCACCGACCGACAATTCCATTGGAAAGACCGTACCGTCTTTGCGTCGCCCGCTGACGACACGACCATAACCAATGATGCGCCGCTCGCCGGTCCTCAGATAGTGTGAGAGATAGCCGTCATGTGCCTCACGATCCGGTGAGGGCATCAGCATACGAACATTTTCGCCGTAGACTTCTTCGGCGGCGTATCCGAACAGTTTCTCCGCCGCGGCGCTGAAGGATGCAATCGATCCCGCTTCGTCAATGACGATCATTGATTCGGGCACCGTGGCAAGGATCGAGCGGAGGTGCGCTTCCCGCTCTGCCAGATCTGCCTGAATCTGCTTGAGGTCGCTTATGTCGTTGTTTGTCTGGACAATCACCTGCCGTGCCGGATCGACGGTGGACGCTGCAACCCACCGGCTGGTCACAACAATGGGCCTGCCGTCCTTATGGTGATGAATGAGTTCTCCCTGCCAGTCAGCCTCCTGAACGATCTTGTCGCGTATGGTATTGAGCGGTTCGGGGAAGATCGTTGACAGCAAGTCATGAACCACTCGGCCGATTGCTTCCTGTCGGGTCCACCCGTAAAGCCGCTCGCATCCCGTAGTCCATCTGCTGATGACGCCGTCGAACCCGTGAACCACAATATTTGCACTATCGAGAATCTGGGTGATCTCGTCCAATCTGCTTTCGGCGACCCGAAGTTGTGACGGCTGGTCGTTCATAGTTGTTCCATTTGCAATTCGTTAGTGGCGTCGCCGCGCATTGTCCAAGGAAATGACGGACGAACTACTGCCGTGGTATTCATCGCCCTCTCCTGCCAGATGTGCAAGTGTACTTACCTTTATAATGCAGACCGAATGGCGGCCCGCAGGACCGACGATACCCTTATTTGTCAGCTTCGTCATGGTCCTGGAGACTGTTTCGATCGTAAGGCCAAGATAATCGGCGATATCGAGGCGGGTCATCGGAAGATCGACGACGTTGCTCGAGCAGTCCTGCTCACGCTTACGCTGAAGCTGTTGCAGCAAGAAGCTGCAAAGCCGCTCTTCGGCATTCTTGCACGATAACAGCACCATTTGATCTTGCGCCGCCGCCATTTCGTCGCAAAGACGTGCAAGAAGCTGCGGCCTCAACTCTGGCGAGCCATTGACTGTTTCCTCGAAGGCCTTGCGGGAGAAGCGGCGCAGCCTGGTTGGCGTCACGGCTTCAGCGCTATAGAGATAATGGTTTCTGAGCGACACACCGACAAGGTCGCCTGGATACAGAAAACCGGTGATGACACGTCTGCCATCCGCCATGATCTTGAAAATACGCAAAACACCCTCGACCAGCTCAAAAAGGTGCTTTGCCTGGTCACCTTCAAAAAACAACGTTCTACCGGCATCGAGCTGTTCCATTGGTTGTTTCCAGAACAACGCCTGAAGACACGCGGGTTCTTTATCAAAAGCAACGACAACGTCGCTATAATTCAGAGCCTGTTCTGCGTGATTTGCCGACAACATGACGATCCCTCTCAAAAGTTGTTCTGATGCCGGGTAGATTGACGTGTTCCGAGTGACAGCCGAATGCCGCGCGTGTTAGAGATGGTGCAATTTTGTAACGGATTGTCACAGGGTCGAAGCCCCTTCAACTGGAACCTTTGCAATGGCCTCGGATCAACAGCGACGCGAACATGTTCTGGTCGTAGATGACGATGCGCGCATCCGACAGATGCTGACACGGTATTTCGGGGACGAGGGATATGTCGTAAGCGCGGTTTCGAACGGCTCAGAAATGCGAGCCAGCCTGAGGCAGCAGAATTTTGATATCATTCTGCTCGACTGGGTTCTTCCCGGCGGGGAAGACGGGCTGGATCTTGCTCGCGAAATTCGTGGACAGTCGGACGTTCCAATCATGATGCTGACGGGCCGCGATGATGTGGTCGACAGGATCGTCGGGATTGAGGTCGGAGCTGACGATTATATCGCCAAGCCCTTCCATCTTCGGGAAGTGCATGCTCGCCTGAAAGCTATCCTTCGCCGTCGCCAGCCGGCGATAAAAAGACCGGAGAGCGATGCGGGCGACGTCATCCGTTTCGAAGGCTGGCAGCTCGACATCAGCAAGCGCCAACTTCTGTCGGCGGACAGGAGCGAAATCGAATTGACCACAGGTGAATTCGATATACTGGTTGTATTTGCGCGCCACGCTGGACGAGTGCTCAACCGTGAGTTTCTGATGGAGCTGACGCGTGGCCGGAATCTGGAAGTCTACGACCGGACGATCGATGCTCAGATTGCGCGATTGCGCAAGAAAATCGAGACGGATCCCACACATCCACAGCTGATCAAATCGGTACGCGGTGTTGGCTACGTCTTCACCGGCAAGGTGTAAGCGCCCTGAGTTGCAGTAGAGGAAGGTTCAAGCATCTTTGTCGCCAGACAACATCATCAGGCCATGATCCAGCCGCTGGAACTGCTCCTCATCGTGCATTTGCTCCCAATTCCCTGCATTCTGGTTCCAGAATCGAATCTGCGCGCACCTCAGTTCCTTGGCTCGCGAACGAATGCTGGCAAACAGGGTTCTCGCAAGGCCACGTTCATCGGCAGCACTTGTGACGATCAGAAAGATGACATCAAGCAACGGACCGACGACGGGATGATCGCTGTGCCTATAGATGCTCAGGCCTTGAATATAGCCTCGAGGGTTGACCGCGACGAGGATTTCCTCGCGGCGGATGGCATCTGATGCCATCCGCTGCCACGCCACCATACCAACGGTTGGGACTGCAGCCTGGATGAGAGGATAGGCCCGCACAATCTGATCCGGCCGCAGCGCGGCAATAACATAGATGCCAGCCATCCCTCTCCCCCTTCTAAGTCCCTTCTAAGAATGAAAGCAAGCGGCCACGCCATATCGAAGCGACCGCACAACGATTGGATGTCAACGTGTCATCATCAGGGGAACAGCTGTCTGTTCCAGCATGGAGCGCGTTACCCCTCCAAAAATCCACTCACGCACGCGTGAATGTCCGTAGGCACCCATGACGATTAGATCGGCGCCGATATCTGTCGCATGCTGTCGCAGGACGTCGGCGACGGCTCGGCCACCGCTAGCTAAAACATTGACTGATACCCGAACTCCATGCCGCGCCAGGAAAGCAGCGACATCCGCGCCCGGTTCTTCGCCGCTACTGTGGGTCGATGCATGGGGATCGACAATCGCAACGCTCACATTGTCGGCTGCGGTCAGCTGCTCCATCGCAGCGCGGACGGCCTGACTTGCTTCGTTACGCGAATCCCAGGCAATCAACACCGTTTTTGGGCGCAGTGAGGCCGCGTGTCCTTTGGGTACGACGAGGATCGGGGCCGGCGACTGAAACAGTGCGCCGTTCAAAATTTCGCGCCTCATATCGTCCTGGGCCAGAAGGCCGCCGCCGATCAAAGTCAGATCGACATAACGCGCCCGTTCTCCGATTTCATTTTCCGCCCACCCGTATTCCGTAAAGATACTGGCCACATCAAACGAAATGTCGTCCGATTGCAGTATCGTCTTGGCAGCAGCCACCTTTAGGCTGAGCTGTTCCGTCTCGCGCTCTCGCTCCTCGATCCAGGCTGTCGAGGTCACTTCGCCGTAGCCGCCGATCGGTGGAGCAGCAAGTGCTGTCACCAGCACCGAGAGATGCGCCTTCGACTCCCGGCACAATTCGATCGCGGAGTGTAGATCGTCGTCGTTTTGATTGACGCCGATGATACTCAAAATGGTCTTGGCTTGCATGGTCACACCTCCTGTTTGAACTTGTTGGATTGGTGTGAGTTTAAGCAACAGAACGAAGTCCGCGTTGATCTTGGTCAAGATTGAAGATCAAGGAGAAATCGCGAGCATTGAACAGCTTGATTTGGGTCAAAGCCAATGACCTCGTCCTGCCGTAGAGACGATCCTGATCCTCAGGCGACACACTCCAGGCAAAGCCGGTCGAGATGTTCCGCCACAGCTGATCATTTCCAGCATTTCGTGGGAAACGCTGGCTCCTGAACCGAAGGAAACATCATGCCGGATACCAACCTGCTTCTCACATTCAATACAGGCTCTTCATCACTGAAGATCGGTCTGTTTGAGTGGGATGCGCACGGCGCGCGTCGTATCGGCAAGGGCCTGGTGGATTTCAGCAGAAGGCCCCTCACCTTTCATCTGACTGAAGGACCTGCCGTCTTTGACCTTCGCCTGCACGCCGAAGGAGGTGAAGATCTGCGCGATGTCATTGCAGAAGCATTCGAAGTACTTGGCATGCATTTCGATATGGCAGCGGTGCGCGCCGTGGGTCACCGCGTGGTTCACGGTGGAGATCAGTTCACAGGACCTGTTCGTCTCGACGAAGGCAACATCGGCGAACTGGATAAGCTGGTCGCCCTTGCCCCTTTGCATCAACCACAGGCACTCCGTGTGATCCGCGCTGTCAAACATCTGCGACCGACGCTCGTCCAGACCGCGTCCTTCGATACGGCCTTTCATGCAACCCAAAGTGATCTTGTGCGCCGATTTGCTCTGCCGCGAGCCCTACACGATCAGGGGATCAAACGTTATGGTTTTCATGGTCTCTCCTACGCGTTCATTGCAGGGGAGTTACGCCGGCGCGTTCCGGATGTTGCTGCCCGCAAG
This sequence comes from Rhizobium sp. SG570, assembly GCF_012275345.1. Lineage (NCBI taxonomy): Bacteria > Pseudomonadati > Pseudomonadota > Alphaproteobacteria > Hyphomicrobiales > Rhizobiaceae > Rhizobium > Rhizobium sp. SG570. The sequence goes on from NZ_JAAZQI010000041.1 coordinate 8,191, forward strand.
GTGATCGTTGCCCATCTCGGCAACGGTGCCAGCCTCTGCGCCCTCGATGGCGGTGAAAGCCGCGATTGCAGCATGGGGTTTTCAACGCTCGACGGCATACCGATGGCAACGCGTTGCGGCGCACTCGATCCCGGCGTGTTGCTCCATCTTCTTGGGCCGAAAGCCAGGACCCTGCGGAATCTAGAGGACATGCTCTATCATCGCTCCGGTCTGCTCGGCGTATCGAGCATCAGCGGTGATACGCGCGATCTGCTGAAAGACGAGCGTCCTGAGGCGCGAGAAGCGATTGATCTGTTTTCCTTGCGGATTGCTGGCGAAATCGGCCGCATGACGGCAACGCTTGGCGGCCTGGACGGCATCGTTTTCACCGCCGGGATCGGCGAGCATCAGCCGGAAATCCGTGCCGCGATCTGCGACCGCCTGCGATGGTTGGGCGTCGCCCTCGACGGCGAAGCGAATACCACCAGCGCGTCCGTCATCAGCACTTCGGCAAGCTCTGTCGCGACCTTCGTCATCGCAACGGACGAGGAGCAGATCATCGCCAATGAAGCCCTCTCGGTTCTGGCAAGCAAATGATCCAGATCAACAGCCCATCGCGCCGTTCACGGTAGCCTAACGAACGACCATATCGAATTGGAGCAACCACATGGAAAACCAGCCAGCCGCGACTTTTACACATCCGCTCGCCGCCGCCGAACTCAACCTCATCGACCGCTATTGGCGTGCGGCCAATTACCTCTCGGTCGGCCAGATCTACCTGCTCGACAATCCGTTGCTGCGCGAACCGCTGACGGTCGAGCATATCAAGCCGCGCCTGCTTGGCCACTGGGGCACGACCCCAGGGCTCAACTTCATCTACGCCCATCTCAATCGGGTCATCCGAAATCGCGATCTTAATATCATCTATATTTGCGGCCCCGGGCATGGCGGCCCCGGCATGGTCGCCAACACCTATCTCGAAGGCACCTACAGCGAGATCTACCCGGATATTTCGACGGATACGGACGGCATGCGCAAGCTGTTCCGTCAGTTCTCCTTTCCCGGCGGCATTCCGAGTCATGCGGCGCCTGAAACACCGGGATCGATCCATGAGGGCGGCGAACTCGGCTATGCGCTGGTACATGCCTATGGCGCCGTCTTCGACAATCCCGATCTGATCGCCGCCTGTGTCGTCGGTGATGGCGAAGCGGAAACCGGTCCGCTTGCCGCAAGCTGGCACTCCAACAAGTTTCTCAACCCGGCCCGCGACGGCGCGGTGCTGCCGATCCTGCATCTCAATGGCTACAAGATCGCCAATCCGACCATCCTTGGCCGCGACACAGACGAGGATCTGCGTCATCTCTTCATCGGCTACGGCTACGAACCCTTCTTCGTCGAAGGTTCCGATCCGCACCAGATGCATCAGGCGATGGCTGCGACCTTCGAACAGGTTTTCGACCGCATCCGCGCCATCCAGGCCGAAGCGCGCACCGGCGCTCCGGGCAATTTCTGCCCGCGCTGGCCGATGATCGTGCTCAGAAGCCCGAAGGGCTGGACAGGACCGAAGGAAGTCGACGGCAAGAAGGTCGAGGGTTTCTGGCGGGCGCATCAGGTGCCGGTTTCCAATTGCCGCGAGAACCCCAGCCATCGAAAGATCCTGGAAGATTGGATGCGCAGCTACGACCCTGAGGATTTGTTCGACACCGACGGGCGCTTGAAAGAGGAATTACGTGCGCTGGCACCGGCAGGTGAACGCCGCATGGGTGCCAATCCTCATGCCAATGGCGGCTTGCTGCGCCGTGAGCTCGTCGTACCCGATATTCGCGACTATGGGGTTGCCGTCTCGGAGCGAGGCAGAACAATGGCTCAATCGACAGAGATTCTCGGGCGTTATCTGCGCGATATCCTCACCCTCAATGCCGATCACGCCAATTTCCGCATCTTTGGTCCAGACGAAACCGAATCCAACCGCCTCGGCAGCGTCTTTGAAGTGACAGACCGTGTGTGGATGGAGGAGATAAAGCCCTATGACGTCAGTCTTGCCCGAGACGGCCGGGTCATGGAAGTACTCAGCGAACATCTATGCCAGGGATGGCTCGAAGGCTATCTGCTGACCGGCCGCCATGGTCTGTTCTCCTGCTATGAAGCCTTCATTCACATCGTTGATTCGATGTTCAACCAGCACGCCAAATGGCTGAAAGTGTCGCGCGAACTGCCATGGCGAAAGCCGGTTTCCTCGCTGAACTACCTTTTGACCTCGCATGTCTGGCGACAGGACCATAATGGCTTCAGCCATCAGGATCCGGGGTTCATCGATGTTGTTGCCAACAAGAGAGCCGACACAGTGCGCATCTACCTGCCGCCGGATGCCAATACGCTGCTATGGACCGGCGACCATTGCCTGAAAACCTACGACCGCATCAATGTCATCGTCGCCGGCAAACAACCGGAGCTGCAATGGCTGTCGATGGATGAAGCGGTCAAGCATTGCGAAGCCGGCATCGGCATTTGGGATTGGGCCAGCAACGAACAGAGCGCGGTCGAACCGGATGTCGTCATGGCCTGCGCAGGCGATGTCCCTACCATGGAGACGCTTGCTGCCGTCGATCTTCTCCGCCAGAATATTCCCGAGCTGTCGATCCGCGTTGTCAACGTAGTCGACCTGATGGCGCTGCAATCGAAGCAGCAGCATCCGCATGGTCTCGCCGATGAGGTCTTCGACGGCTTGTTCACACCGGATAGGCCGGTCATCTTCGCCTATCACGGCTATCCCTACTTGATCCATCGCCTGACCTACCGGCGCACCAACCACCGTAACTTCCATGTCCGCGGCTTCATCGAGGAAGGTACGACGACGACCCCCTTTGACATGACCGTTCTCAACGAGCTCGATCGCTTTCATCTGGCCATCGAAGCGATCGAGCGCGTACCGGGTCTCAAGGAAAAGGCACAGGATGTGATCAAGCTTTTCCGCGACAAGCTCGAAGAACACGGTCGCTACATTCGCCAATACGGTGAGGACATGCCGGAAATCAGCAATTGGAAATGGCCCTATAACGGCGATGGGGACCGGTTGTCGTGAAGTGATGCCTTTTAGCAGGGGACCGGCGCGGGCACCGGAGACCTTCTCGCGGTAGACACCGGCAATGTAGTTGCCCGCCGACCGCGTGCCGTGCTCGATCTCAGCCTGGCGGGTAAGGTCCTGTTCGTCAGAGCTGACCCGAAGATAGATGCGGGCAACCTTCATGGTTAGGAGGGGCCAGGATGGCTATACCGAACTTTGCCAACCCTAGAAGCCATGGTCACGAATGGCAAAGCCGATGTAAATTGGCTAGGTCCAAAATGCCCGTCAAATTTTGCCATCAGCCGCCCGCCCAGAACGGGGCACATGATCGGCTGCTGTCTATGGCGAAGAGAGCGGTAATGACCCGATCTGCCTTGGCGGCGGTTGCTGCGATCATACACTTGTCTGTTTCGGGTCGTGATGCGCTTCGCCCAGGTCGCAACGCGACCGGTCAGGTTGAGAAGTAGCGCGTTGGTGTTGTCCCGAGCGCGTTCTTGAACATCAAGATGAAGGCGGTGGCAGACTCGTACCCAAGGTCGCTCGACACCCTCTGGACCGTCGCGCCGCTGGCGAGTTCGCGCAGCGCGATCACCAGGTGCAATTGCCGCCGCCACCGGCCAAATGTCAGTCTGGTTTCCTGAACCATCAGCCGCTTCAAGGATCGCTCGCTCATGGCGACGTGGGCAGCCCATTCCCCAAGGGTGCGGCGGTCGCTCGGCTCCGCCGTCAGCGCTGCGGCGATCATGGCGATCTTGGGGTGGCTGGACACGGGTAGCTCCAGCCCCTGTTTTGGCATGAGCGCCAGTTCGTCTAGCAAGACCCGCGCGAGGCGGCCAACGTGGTCATCCGGACCATAGCTGCCCGGTACATCTGCCAGGCGGAGGATCATTTCGCGGAGCATCGGCGATACGGACAGCGTGCAGCATTCCAGCGGCAGCGCCGGGTTCGACGAACAGATAGGACAGGCGGGCGTTGGCCGTGACCTGATTGCTGTGCGGCACGCTGCCCGGGATCCAGACCCCGCAGTTCGGAGGGACAATCCAGAGGCCGTTTGCGGACGTGCAGGTGACGGCTCCGTGCAAGGCCAGGATAAGCTGGCCCTGCCGGTGCTGGTGCTGCGGCACCTCTGCTTCGTATTCGCTAAAGTCGAGATCGACGGCGACCGCCGGGCGGTCCGAACGGTTGCAATCGAAGTCGGCGATGCAGGGGCGCAGCTTCTGCGCAGATTGGCCGGATTTGGAGATCATATGGCATTATATCTAAATTCGCGTGCATCGCAATCCGCTACAAGACGTCATCAACAACGTGATGGTGACTATGATGCGAATTGCTGTCGTCGGCGCAACCGGTAGGATCGGCGCCAAGCTCACTCGGACTCTGCTGAGCGCAGGGCATCAGGTAAAGGCCCTTTCAAGGGGAGGTCCAGCCCTCGACGCATTGGTCAAGATCGGGGCAGAGCCAGTTATTGGAAGCTTTGACACAGGTGCCGGAGAACTCGACACGTTCTTTCATGATGCTGATGCCGCATTCCTGATGGTCAAGACCGACTGGAACAATATTCATGAGCACTATCCGGTGGTTGCCCAGCGCTTTGTGGATGCGCTTAGCCAGTCTCCAGTCAAGCTGGCTGTCAGTTTGTCGGCTTTGGGGTCGGACGTGAATGGGAAGACCGGCCATTCGGAGTGCTTCTACATCCTCGATGAAAAGCTGAATGAACTCAGCAATATCAACCTGGTGCATTTGCGGGCGGCCTGGTTCATGGAGAATACGGCGGCCTGGACGGAGTCAGTCGCAAGATATGGCCGGATCGCCTGGTTCCTAAGGGACCTACAGGTAATTTCCGCTAGGGAGTGTGAGGAGCAGATCCAGCGTATGTCCGCCTCAGCCGAACCCGAGCTTACGCGGCGATATCTCAACTGAGCCTTGCATGACAGGTCAAGGGTTGAGGCATCGCCCTTTTTGATAACCGTACAATAACCCATGGCACACTGTGCAGCGGCCAGGTCTACCGAATTTTCAAAAGGAACCGGCGCAGAGCTTCGCCAATATAGCCACGGTAAGGCTCAAACTCCTGCGTGGTTGTCATTCTGACTACGCGCCTGAAATTGAAGGCAAATTCTATGGGGCGGAGAACCCGAGCAATTTCGAAAACGTGCTCTTGTCGTTCCAAGCTTTCGAGATCAAGCCAGACATCGAAATAGGCGTGCTTGAGGCCATTATAGACCGGCGAACCGAGATCAATTCCATGATTTCGCGCGGCGCTATCCAGGAAACCAACCAAGGAGAAGAATGGATGGGTAGTGACCGCATCGCCCCAGTCATTGATAAGGAAGCCCTGTATGTTGGAGAGGACGTTGTTGTCGTGAAAATCGCAATGTTCAAGCGTTTCCGGAATTTTGAATTCAGCCAAGGCGCGGCATAGTCGGCGAACGTCGTCTCCGCTCCGTTGTAACTGCTTGATCTCGGTAGTTTCCAGACCCTCACGCCCCAGCAGCTCTTCGTCATGAACCAGCTCATCATAAATATTGGGCAAGATAGCCATGCGCCAGTCGTCAATTCCCAACGCAAGAAGCGCATCTACATTAGAAGACATGACGCTCTGAATGCGGGCATATTGGCCGAGGATCATGCCGACGAGTTGCTGATCATAGGCTTCTTTGAGCTTGCCACGCAGTGGCTCACCGCCATCAGGCATAAGGAATGCGTCAATGGCCTGGTTTCGGGCAAGGACCGGGAGAATGGCGGTTGGGAAGCGTTCGGCCAGATGCGCCATCAGCGCCGCCTCGCATGCATAAGCTGGCGCACTCCATTTCAGGTAGATGTTTCCCCGACTGGTGGCGAAACGGTAGATCTTTGACCATGGCACGGCACGGATAAGTTCCGGCCCGTTAAATACCTTATAGTTATGAGCCGTGAGCCAGCCTTCCGCCCAACTAATCACTGCATCCATGGCGCTATTGTGCTCCTGAGGCCGCCACTGGTCGGCGTGCACGACGGTCAAAGTTCGATATCGCGCCCGACGCCGACGCAGTAAGGAATATCTGCCGACCCACCTCACTCTCGACAGCATGCACAGTCGATCTCACAGCCGCAAGGACTCCATCTTTGATTTGAACAGACATCCCCGACAAGGCAGGATCGTAAGATACGATAAGAGTTTTCTATACGGCTTTCGATTTGAGCGTCCATCATGTGCCCAGCATCTTAAAGCAGACGATCAACGAATTGCTCGGTCTCCCAGGTTTTGAGAAAATTCGCTTCGGTCGCAACCCAACCAACAGCGTTGCTTCCCCACTCCTGTGCGCGGCTTGCATACTCGCCCATTAGCCAAAAGTGGCGGACGATCACAAACCAATGCGCTGCCTCGAAGTCGTCTGGACTGATCGCTCGCAGTGCTCGATACCCCTCGATAAAGGCATCCCACATGGGGGTTAACTTCCGACCAAAAGATACCTTCGCCCAAAGGAACACCGACAAATCGTAAGCGAGGTATCCCGGACCTCCGTCATCAAAGTCGAAAAACACGGCTTCGCCAGCGTCATTGATGCGTGAATTGAAGCCGTGGCAGTCTCCATGACAATAAGTCCACGATAGATTGGGGAACGCTTCTATCGCTTTACCGGTCCGAGCAGCGATGCTTTCGAGATCGCTGCGGACTTCAAGGTCCTCAACAATTCCACTGTCGAATATTCGTGCCAGGGGCCGGTGCAGCAAGTGTTCGAGGTCAAGCCGATAGACCGCTCCGTGAGATGAGAATGTCTCGGCGGCATTGTGCATCAGCGCAAGGGTCTTTCCGTTGGCCCAAGCATCGCGAGCGCCCGTCGCTTGCGGCTCTCGACCATCTAGCGCCTGGAAGAGCACTCCCTCACGCCAGCCCTCTGGCGCATATCCCCCGGCGAACAAGGTGCCATCGCGTGTCGGAATGGGCGCGGCTACCGGAACTCCTGATTGCGAAAGATGAGCCAGGAAATCTGTTTCGGCTTTTACGTCAGCAGGACCACGCGCACGACGGTGGGAAAGGCGAAATACATAGCGCTCGCCGTTACTCCCCGCGACCAGATAAACATCATTCAAACCGCGCTGAAGCATTCGGCAGGAAATCGGGCCCGGAATCACATAGTTCTTATCGATGAATTTCTCGACTGCCTCGATCTGAGGGGTCGAATATCGCGGTTCAAAATCGAGCATAGTCGATGTTCCATTGACGAAGCCGTGAGAGACCGTTCTGGTCTGTTGCAGTCGATTTTTACAGCGTTGCAGAATAGGGAATTCTGAGAAGGCCGCAATGACCACACCAGCGAGTTGTGGCGGGTCGCATATGCCTTGGGAGATGACAATGTCTACCGACATCAAGAAGGACTTCCTTGAATTCCATGGCTTCCCGACGGACGTCATCCTATCGATCATCGACCGAGCCCAATTCCTGGCCGCAGCATGGGCCGACCGCGCCATGCCCCAAAGCCTGTCCGGGAAGCGCTTTGCCCTCATCAACGACGACAGTGGTTGGCGGAACACGACCGCCTTCGACTTGGGCATACAGGCCATGGGCGGCATATGCGTGAAGTCACCGGTCGGTCTCAATCTGAATGAAGAACCAGCCGATTTGGCGCAGTATCTCGATAACTGGTTCGATGTCCTTGTGATCCGCACCAAGGAGCTATCGGTGCTGAAGGATCTGGCATCAAGCGCCCTGGCTCCGGTAATCAATGCCCGCACGAAATCTAACCATCCCTGCGAGACGCTGGGTGATCTCGCCTACATCCAAAGCAAGCGGGGCACCCTGGAAGGCCTGAAAGTCGCGGTCGTCGCTCCCGACGCGAATATCCTTCGGTCTTGGGTCGAGGCTTCCATCTCCCTGCCGATCCAGGTCACACAAATATATCGGGAGCCTTGGCATGTCCACGAGACCTCGCTGATGAACTCCAATTTCACCGCGAGCAGCGATCTCCAAGAAATATCGGACGCGGATGTCATCATCACAGATTGCTGGCCGAGCGGAGCAAGCGAAAGTTTGCTGCTCGAATATCAAATATCGGGGTCACTTCTTGAGGGATGCCGTCGGGATGCAATCTTCCTGCCCTGCCCTCCGGTCGCAAGAGGTCGGGAAGTGTCCGCAGACGCAATGAGCCACGCAGCCTGCAGAGCAATGTCGCGAAGGCATACCTCCTGCACGCACAGAATGCTTTGCTGGAATGGGTTGCGTCCCGGCTACCCTGACGCCACCTGGCAACAACCCGCGAAGTCGAGATTAATTCGCCTTTTACGCGAACCGTATATCGGTGGATCGTGCAAACTCTTGATCCCGAAGTGACGAATGCTCGTTTCCAAAAAATCGCATCTAAGAGTACTCGCAGCGGCACTTGCGGCAATTTTCCTTTGCGCTTCGCATGCTGGCGCGACCAACACGCCATGCAGCGGAAAGAAGGGCGGCATCGATCATTGCCAAGGATCGACCTTCGTCTGTCGGGATGGATCGGTCAGCGCGAGCAAGAAGTCCTGTAATATGGAAACGGGCGCTGTGGGGCTTTTGGGGTCACCTACCGGTGACATGGAGCCAACGACCTCAAACAGTTGTTCCTGTCGAGATGGGTCGTATTGCACCGGTCCGCGCGGCGGCCGCTATTGCATTACGGATGACCTTGCCCCGTTGAAATAATCCATTTTGAAGTAAGCTCTGGCCCATCGAGAGGACCAGAGAATGAAGCGCAACCGCTTTACGGACGAACAGATTATCGGCATTCTGAAGGAGCACGAGGCGGGCACGCCGGTCTCGGAGCTTTGCCGCAAGCACGGCGTCAGCGATGCCAGCATCTATAAATGGAAAGCGAAGTTCGGCGGCATGGAAGTGTCGGAAGCCAAGCGGCTGAAGACGCTGGAGGACGAGAACACGAAGCTGAAACGGCTCCTGGCAGACGCCATGCTCGACAATGCCGCTTTGAAAGACCTTTTGGGAAAGAATGTATGGTCCGCCCCGTCCTTGCAAGGGTTCGCGACATCGCAAATGACGATTCCAGTTGCATAAATGTATCCGGCCTCTCGCGA
>NZ_JAAZQI010000042.1:0-16802 GCF_012275345.1 Rhizobium sp. SG570
CACGCCCGAAATCCGTCCGCTGCAAAACCGTCACCGCGTAGCCAGAGCATCAAAGACAGAAATCCGTTCTTTCAGCGACCGATGCACCAACGCTACATTTAGTCTCTTTGACAACGTTAGCGAGCCACATTAGTCGCATTCGAGAGGCAATTCACACCTACGTCCGTACCCTAAAAGTCGTTCGGCCCTATCAGCGATCTGGCTGGCCGCGTAGGCGATCACCATGTAGATCACGACAGCGACTGGGAGGGCCTAGAGGTAGTAAAGGTTCAGCGCGGCAGTGAACTGCGACTGTGCGAAGATATCGACGGCCCCGATGCCAAAGCCGAGCGGCAGGGGGACCGAAGTGCACAGTGCACCGTTGATCCTCTGGGCCGGCGAGCTCGAAGTTTTTTCGTTAGGCGGTTGAGCTGCTTGATGTGAAAGGGATCGAACCACTGGCCCGATACTTTCCAGGTGTTAAGCTAAGGTACTTGATCGACAACTAACGACAAGATGGACCCGCGGCGACTATCGCAGAGACGTAGAGGATGCGCGTCGAGCTACGAACTCAACTATTTGGCAAAGTCTCTGGCCATTCTTGCGAACCATGAAGGACGCGAAGGACACGAACTGCTGTCTCCGTAACGGCATATGCCGCGACATAGGGCGTTCCGTTGATCACCAGTTCGCGCGTCCCGGCAATTCTCCCAACGCGGCCGCTTGCGGGAAAGTCGATCAAACGGCGAGTGGCAGCCATAATCCGTTCATCGATCATGACAGCGGCCGAAGGATTGTCTGCCTCGATGTAGGTGAATATAGCGTCACGATCCGATAGGGCGAACGCAGACCATGTCAGCTTCACGATTTGCGGCCACCCGCTTTGAGGCGCGCTGTCGCTCGGCGCTTTGCGAAATGGGCCTCGACTTCATCATCCGAAATGTCGGGCCGAGTGTCGTTTAGCGCTTCCAGTACCTTGGTACGAAACCAAGCATCGTGAACTTCACTGCTCGAGAAAAGTTCAAGTGGCAGCGCACCCTCATTAGCCGTCCGGGTGAGTAAGATTCGAACCGCGTCAGATACCGTTAGACCCATGCTCTCAAGAACGGCCGAAGCACGATCGCGAACGTCTGCATCGATACGTGTTTGGACAAGTGCGTTTGCAGCCATAGCTATCTCCATATTCAGCACAACGGTAATGCATTTGAATGACAATATCCATAACAAGTTTTCGGCCATCTCCAAAATTACTTTATTTCAAGCTCTTGAAGGGAATCGAACTGTCGGCCGTGCTTAATTCTCTCTAACATGCTGAAATATCGACACATTATACATATCACGGCCTCGGTGTGGTAATGCGAATTATGGAACTCACGGATCTTCCGCCAGGAAGTCTGAGCTGCCTAATCATGGAGTCAATCGTCAGGTCGCGTCGAGATAGGGCTTCAGAGGCATATCGTCATGCCTCGGCACTGTTTGCCGTTCGATCATGTGGTGGATGACCGGCGGCTGGCCGCCGCGATGCAGGGCATCGAGACGCTCCGCGACATCGATATCGGCATGCGTCTGGCGCTGGCTATGGCGAACATAGTCGATCCAGGTCGGCAGATGGTAGCTTTCCGTCCAGGTGTTCGGCTTTTCCAGATCGCGCAAGAGCGACCATTGCTTGGCGCCATCCCGGATTCTCATCCTGCGCCGCTGGGCCATGACGACCAGAAACTCCGGCACGTCATCCTGATCGATGTCGTAATCCACCATGACCAGGATCGGACCGCTTCTGGAGCGCAGGTCAAGCTGCAGTTGCGGTTCGCTGAACGTGTTCGTCGGATCGAGATTGAGGGATTCGAAGTCCGGCTGGCGCAACAGAAGGCCAAGCAGGCCGCCTATCGTCAACGTGACGCTTGCGATGCAGAGAGCGCCGGTGACGCCATGGGCGTCGGCCAGTTCGCCCCACATCCAGCTTCCTACAGCCATGCCGCCGAAAGTCGCCGTCTGGTAAAGCGAAAGGGCGCGACCGACGACCCAGCGCGGCGTGGAGAGCTGAACGGTGACATTGAAGAGCGAAAAGGCCTGCACCCAGGCAACACCGGCCGGCATGAGAAGAAGACAGCTCAGCCACACCTGATGGCTGAGCGACAGGAAGAAGCAACTGACCGCCAGCGTGAAGAATGCGCCGCGGATCACCCATTCATTGCTCAGGAGGTCACGAATGCGGCCGATCAGCAGTGCGCCGCAGATGGCGCCGAAGCCGAAGAAGCCGAGCATGATGCCGTAGGTGATCGCGGTGCCATGCACATGATCGCGCGCGACAAGAGGCAGGAGCGCCAGGATGACGATCGCCGTCAGGCCGAAGACGAAGCCTCGGCACATCACCTTGAGAAGGTTCGGCGACATCAGGACATAGCGGAACCCGGCCGACATCGCGCTGCCGAAAGGCTCGCGCGGCAGCGCATTGCGGGCGGGGGCCTTCTTCCAGCGCAACAGCGTGAGAATGAGAGCGAAATAGCAGAAGACGTTGAAGAGGAATGCGAAGGCCGCGCCCGCGGCCGCGACGATGACGCCGCCGATCGCCGGCCCGATGCTGCGCATGAGATTGTAGCTCATGCTGTTGAGCGCAACGGCGCCGGGCAGGTGTTCGCGCGGGACGACGTCGCCCATGGAAGCCTGCCATGACGGATTATGAAGAGCGCCACCGCAGCCGATCAGGAAGGTGAAGCAGAGCAGCAGCCAGGGCGTCAGGGCATTGCTGTAGGAAAGTACCGCTAGCGTCGCGGAGACTGAGAGCATCAGCGTCTGCGCGATCAGCATGATCCGCCTGCGGTCGTAATTGTCGGCCAGTGCCCCAGCCGCAAGCGAGAAGATCATGACGGGCAGGGTGGTGGAGGACTGCACCAGCGCGACCATGCCGTGGGAGGTCGCAAGGCTGGTCATGAGCCAGGCCGCGCCGACGCCTTCGATCAGACCGCCAAGATTGGAAATGAGCGTTGCCGACCAGAGCGAGCGGAATGTCTTGGATTGAAACGCGACGAGCGGAGAGGTTCTATTGGGCATGTCGGCTTTCACCCTGTTCTGCGAGCATTCGGCAACGCGAACCGCGAGTTCGCGATTACCTATGGACGACTCTGCTAGTCGCCTGCAGCCTCATTCAATGCGTAGTCCTCATCATATCTCAGCTATCCGTTTCAGCAGTCGTGTCCACGCCGTCATTCCTAGCCTGAAATTTGATAGACGCAGAAATTCGTTGGGCGCGTGATAGTCTTCATCTGATGTCGAGAAGGAAAAGAAGACTGTTCCGGCCCCCAGATATTTTTCGAACACCCCGCAGATCGGGATCGTCGCGCCCATCGCAACACGGAGGGGACGGGCGCCGAGCAGAGGCTCGAGCACATCCTCGACGATGGCCAGCGCCGGAAGATCCGGGTCCAGGCCAAAGGCGACTGTGCCAGGCCCGCTATTGTGGATATCCAGTCGGTATCCGGAAGGAAGCACCCGCCTGAGATGGGTGGCGATCGCCTCGCGAACCGCATCCGGCTCCTGGCCACGCACCAGGCGGCAAGTAATCTTGGCGGATGCGCTAGCGGGAATAACCGTCTTGGTGCCTGGGCCGGCATAGCCGCCCGAAATGCCGTTGAACTCCAGCGTCGGGATCAGCCACTGCCGCGTCAGTAGATCCTTGCCGCTCGGCAAGGGCGCGGGGCGCTCCGCCCCAATCTCGTCGAAATAACGGCCGGCATCGAAGCGCGCCGAGCGGATCGCTTCGCCAATTGCCGGGTCGGGTGGCAGCGCTGTCGATGCAAAGCCGTCGACCAGCACGTTGCCTTCGGCATCATGCAGCGTCGCCAGCATCTGCGTCAGCGCTCGCACTGCGTTGGGCGCGCTGCCGCCATGCCGCCCGGAATGAAGATCCTTGCTCGCGCCGTGGACCGTGACCTCAAGGGCCGCGAGGCCGCGTCCGGCCACCATGACCGACGGAAGATCCGGCCGCCACATCGCACCGTCTGCGGACACGACCACGTCGCACGCCAGCCGGTCCCTCAGGGATTCGACTGCCCGATCGAAATTCGGGCTACCGGATTCCTCCTCACCTTCGATCAGAAACTTGAGATTTAGCGGCAGGCCACCGCCCACCTCAGCGAAAGCGCGCGAGACCAAAATCGGAATCAGCAGCGGTCCCTTGTCGTCCGAAACGCCTCGCGCATAAAGCCGGCCGTCAAGAATGGTCGGCTCGAAGGGCGGGCTCGTCCATTTGTCGAGCGGATCCGGCGGCTGCACGTCGTAATGACCGTAAACCAGAACGGTGGGCTTACCCGGCACTTTTGGACCTTCGGCGAGAACCACCGGATGGCCGCCGGTTTCCACGATTTCGACGGTAGGCAGTCCGGAGCGGACAAGCGCGTCGGCCACGAATTCCGCCGCCGCCCGCATGCCGGCACCGTAGGCCGCGTCGGTCGAGACACTCGGCAGCCGACAAAAGGCCTTGAGTTCCTCGACAGCCGCGTCGTAGCCTGCGACGAGATAATCTTCAACCGCCTTCGTCATTTGCCTCCATCCACGCTGAGAATTTGTCCGGTGATCCAGCCGGCCTTTTCCGAAGCGAAGAACATCACCGCATTAGCGATGTCATCGGGAGCGCCGAGCCGCTTCATGGCAATGTTCTGGAGCAGGCGCGCCTGCCCTTCTTCGCCCATCGCGTGCCATTGCTGCTCCGTGGTTGGATTGGAGCGGATAAACCCGGGAGCGACGTTGTTGACGGTGATTCCGAACGGTCCGAGCTCATGTGCGAGCTGCCGGGTGAGGCCGATCTGCCCTGCCTTGGCGCTGGCATAGGCCTGGATCCCCGTGAGACTGATGCCGAGTCCAGCGCCGGACGAGATATTGACGATGCGCCCCCATTTACGCGCCTTCATCGCCGGAACCGCTGCCTGACTCACATAGAAGGTGCCGGAAAGGTTGACGTCAAAGATCGATCGCCAGTCGCCTTCCGATATCTCCTCGATCGGGCGACCTACCTGGCCCCGCACGCCGCCGGCATTATTGACGACGATATCGACCGGCTCGATGGCGCCAATAGTATTCTGCACGGCGTCGCGATTGCCGACATCCAGCATGAAGGTCTCTATCGCACCGCCGCCGAGTTTCGCCGTCTCAGCAAGCCCCTCGGCATTAAGATCACAGGCGAAAACGCGCGCGCCATTTGTCTGGAAGGCAAGCGCGATGGCACGGCCGAAGCCGTGCGCAGCACCTGTCACCAGAACGGTCTTTCCGGAAAAGTCGATATTCATGGTTGCTCCTAGGCTGCCTTTGCCGCGCTGGCCAGCTCAGCCATGTTCTCGGGCGAGAAACTACGCTTGCCGTCTTCCATCTCGATGATCATGTCGATCAGCCGTGCAGTCATCGGCGTCGAAACACCGATTTTCCGGCCCGTATCGACAATCGGCCCGAGCTGCGGCTTGACTTCCGTACGGCGTTTACGAATTGCCAAATCGCGCCAGATACCGGAATGCGACTTGGCTGAACGGCGGTTGAAAGCCACCATGTCATCCAGGCTCTTGTTGATCAGGTCCTGGGATGCCCCCGGCGCGAACGCATGCGGGTCGAAGCCGTTGAAGGCCTGCGTCTCAATGTCATTGGCGCGGGCAACCGCTCCGACTTCCTGTCCCAAAGCCGTCAGCACCGGGCGGAACGTGGGGTTCGCGTAGCAATCGGCGATGCTGTCATTGGTGAGCGCCGTCGCGAAGAGCTGGGCGCCATAAATCAACTTGCCCCAGAGGTAACCCCAGACATTGTTTGTTAGAACCGCACTTTCGTCGAAATCGAGGAGCAGGCGGTGCAACGCGGTGAGGCGCACGCTGGACTTGCCATCGAGTTCGCCCACCACGACGGCACCACGCCCGGAATATTGTACTACGCCTGGCTCAAGATAGTCGGCCCCGAAATTGACGAAGCATCCGATCGTCCGTTCCGCGCCGACGATTTCCTTGATCACCAGCTCATTGAGCCCATTCTGCACCGACACTACACAGCCGTGCTCGGCAAGGTGCGGCTCAAGCGCGCGGGTCGCGGCCTCGGTATGCTGCGCTTTGACGCTGAGCAGGATGCAGTCGAAACGCCCTTCGACTTGTTCCGGCAGGCACGCCTTGGCGGACACAATGTCCTGGAAGATGGGACCGACGATCTTCAGGCCCTGTCTGTTAATGGCTGCGACATGCTCGGGTACATTGTCCACGAAGATCACGTCATGACCCGCGCGAACAAGACCAGCGCCGATCGAGCCGCCCATCGCGCCCGCGCCCCAGATGAGAATTGCCATAGTTTATGCCCACCCTTCTTCGAGGAGAGCGCGAGTTTCGAGTACCGCCGCATCCCAAATAGCCTGCATCTCCTCGTCCGGGCGCTCGTAGTAGCCCCCGAAGTTGCCGTCCCCGAGCATCTTGCGCACACCGGCCGGATCAAGCACGCGCATCTTGGCCAGGTCGACCATCGGCTTGCGCTCGTTCGGCTGAGTTACGCCCGGAAGTCGCGTCCAGATGAAATTCTCCATCCAGGAGGCATGCGAGGCGACCGTATCGGTCTCTACGACCTTGGCATAGGTCTTCGGAGCGTTCCACCAGTTGTGAAACTTGACTTGTATGCCGGGATTGTCGGCCATCCATTCGATCGCGACATTACCGGCCGTCGAGTTGCCCCCATGACCATTGCAAAGCATGATGCGCTTGAAACCTTGACGGGCCATCCCGTCGAGAATGTCACGGATCAAGCTGATGTAGGTTGAATTGCGTAGGCTGATCGAGCCCGGATAATCGAGGAAATAGGGCGTCACACCATATGGCTGAACCGGGAACACCGGAATCCCGAGCGGCTCGGCCGCGTCTAGTGCTACCTTTTCCGAGAGGATGGAATCGACGGAAAGGGATAGCCCGGCGTGCTGCTCAGTACTACCCAGTGGCAGGACACAACGATCATCGCGCTTCAGGTAGTCCTCAACCTGAAACCAGTTCATCTCTGATATTTTCATGGGATATCCCTCTCTCGGGCAGCATGGTCGCCAGGCTGCGCACTTTTACCAATCGTTGCATTGATTTGATGGACAAACGGCAAGACCAGCCGTTCGATGTCGCCCGGGTCTGGGGCATGGCGGTATTCAAGAGTGCGCATGCTAGCCGGCACCAGGTCTCGAACCCGTTCGGCGCCCGTCGAAAAAACGACGACGTCAGTTCCCTTCAGAGCGTCGGCAAGCGCCGGATCGTCGAGAACTACGGAATTCACATGCTCCACGTGAGCCGCGAAACGCTGCACTCCAGATTTTAGAATCGGCATGAAGTCCGGGAAAAGCGAAACGACCAGAACACGCGCTAAAGGATCAAGCGAAGCCAACGACAGGCGAGTCGTTTCCGATGGAATAAAGCGAATTGACACGACCTTCGTCGTCGGTAGCAACTCGGCAACTTCGCGATGCGTGTTGGTGAAGGTAAGCGCCAAATCGGCGGACGCCGCCCGATACAGGATCGATTCATCCGACTTGATGTCATCGATGATCATTGGCTCCACGGTGACGCCGTTGCCAAGCCGAGCGGCAACAACTTTTGCGTAACTTGCCGTGGCCTCTTCAAACAAGCCGATCATGACCACGCTGACCTGATTGCCGAGATTCATGCGGTAGTTCAGGCGCGCATTGATCATGGCGGCGATATCAGACGGCCTCATGCCAAGCTCGATAACCCGATCGACGAGGTCATCGATCTGACGATGCAGGGAAAGTACCGCGGGTTGGGCAGCCATCCGGGCCTGCGAGCTATCTGCCACAAACGTGCCAGCTCCCGGCCTGGTCTCGATAAGCCCGTCTTCCTTGAGGTCACGAAAAACGAGACTGACAGTCATCGGCGCGACGCTGAAGGACTGAGCGAGCTCACGCACCGACGGCACCGCCTGCCCGACCTGCAGCTCGCCGCAAGCAATGCCATATTCGATCATGCCCTTGATTTGCGCCCGGAGCGACACCTGCAAATCGCGATCGATGCGAAAGTCCATAACTCACCTCAACTGCACTTAACAACTATCACGCTTTTCAGGACAGGTGCAACCCGACTTATTACGCATATCGAAAATAAATGCTATAATGATAGCAAATTCATATAGCTAAGCGTTTCCCGCAATAACCGTTGACAGCGATCCAAACCCGTGAAACGCTATAGTCCAGTATAACACTTAGTGGAGAACAGCGACTATGAAAGCTTTTGCATTAGCGGCACTGGCGGCTTCCCTTACGCTCGGCGTCAGCCACTCCGCCATGGCAGTGGAGCGCGGCGGCACTCTGACTTATGGCCGCTACGCCGATAGCCTGTTCCTTGAGCCGGTACTCAATGACGGCAATTTTGATATTTGGATCCTCACCAACCTCTATGACACGCTCATTCTTCCGACAAAGGATGGTCAGGGCCTTGAGCCCGGCCTGGCAACGGACTGGAAGGTCGCGGACGACGGATTGAGCGTCGCCCTCACATTGCGTAAAGGTGCCAAATTCTCTGACGGCTCCCCGATTACGGTTGAGGATGTGAAGTGGTCGCTTGAGCGCGCCGCGACACCAGATCGTGGCGTCTGGAACTTCACGCTTGGTGCGCTTGATCATGTCGAAACGCAGGGCGACGACAAGATTATTCTCAAGCTCAAGCATACGGATCCGGCGATCCTCACGGCGCTTACAGTCTTCAATAGCGGCATCATGCCGAAAAGGTTGTTCGAAGCTGCGCCCGGCAACACCGACGAGGAGAAGGCCAAGGCCTTTGCCGAGCATCCGATCGGCTCGGGTCCATTCGTGGTCCAGTCCTGGCAGAAGAATTCCGACATGAAGTTGGTCCGCAACCCTTACTACTGGGCTATGGGCGAGGATGGGAAACCCCTGCCCTATCTCGACGGTATCGACTTCCAGATCATTCCCGACGATGCGACGCGTATTCTGAAGCTGCAGTCGGGTGAATTGCAGGGCGCGGAGTTCATTCCCTACGCCCGCGTGGGCGAGCTCAAGAAGTCCGATAAGGTCAACATGGAGCTCTTCCACTCCACCCGCATCGAGTTTGTGACGTTGAACGTACGGCCACAGCTTGACGGTAAGGACAATCCGCTGGCCAACGAGAAGGTGCGTCAGGCGCTGAGCTATGCCACCAACAAGCAGGCGATCATCCAGATCGTGACGCACGGCGTGGGCTCCCAGATGACGTCGTTCATGTCCAGCGCAACGCCGCTGCACACCGGAGACAAGCCACTCTATCCCTACGACCTGGCCAAGGCAAAGCAGCTGCTCGCTGACGCGGGCTTCCCGAAGGGTTTCGAAGCGAGCTTGCTGGTGCTCGCCGGCAACCAGGACGAGGTAGGGATTGCTACCGCTCTGCAGCAGATGTGGTCGCAGGTCGGCGTGAAGCTTACGCTGCAGCAGGTCGACAACGCCACGCGCGCCGACCTCTACCGCAAGGGCACCTTCCCGATGCGTCTGAGTGCCTGGACCGACGATATCGCCGATCCGAGCGAAATCGCCTCGTACTTCGCCTACTCGCCAACCATCCAGTCGCTCCACAGCGGTTGGAAGAATGACGAGGTTGACAACCTCTTCAAGCAGACGCAATCCGAGATGGATCCGGCCAAGCGCAAGGAGCAGTACGCCAAGATCCAAGAGGTATTCAACACAACCGGTCCGACCGTGCCGCTCTATGAAACGCCCTATCCCGTCGCACTCGGCAAGAACGTCCACGATTTCGTTCAGATTCCGCTCGGCAACAACATGTTCCGTGCAACCTGGTTGAGCAAATAGTGTAATCGCGCGCGCCCGGGCCATAGGTCGTGGGCGCGCATCATCCGTCTTGCTTTCTTGCCGTGGAGCCCGCAACCATGACGCTGCTCTCCTATGTCGGTCGGCGATTGATACAGCTCATCCCGACACTGCTCATTATCCTGGTTGTGGTGTTTACGCTGGTGCATCTACTACCTGGCGATCCCGCAAGCGCCATGCTTGGCGACCGCGCGTTGGATTCCGATGTGGCGCGTATCAACCGGAATCTTGGCCTCGATCGGCCGCTTCCTGTGCAGTTCCTTTATTTCGTTCGAGAGGTTGCCAGGGGTGATCTCGGCAATTCTATTGCCAACAAGATTCCCGTTGTCGACCTGATCGCACAGCGCATGCCCGTCACATTGCTGCTGACCGTAATGGCCGCGTGCATATCGCTGATCCTCGCAGTGCCGCTCGCATTTCTCGCCGCATTATGTCACAACGGTGCTGTCGATGCAGCAATCAGAGGTGTCTTTCAGGTTGGCTTGTCGACGCCAGTATTTTATCTGGGACTTCTCCTGCTGAC
The DNA here is from genome assembly GCF_012275345.1 of Rhizobium sp. SG570. NCBI lineage: Bacteria > Pseudomonadati > Pseudomonadota > Alphaproteobacteria > Hyphomicrobiales > Rhizobiaceae > Rhizobium > Rhizobium sp. SG570. The sequence goes on from NZ_JAAZQI010000042.1 coordinate 10,323, forward strand.
GCTGTTTGCCGCAACGTTCCATCTATTTCCGGTCGGTGGCTATGGTGACAGCTTCTTTGACCATGTCTACCATCTCTTCCTGCCGGCGCTGACACTGGCGCTTAGTCTCTCCGCCGTACTGATGCGCAACTTGCGGGCAGCGATTATCGGTGTGCTTGGCGCTGAATATGTTGACTTCGCCCGCGCAAAAGGGCTGAAGGCGCGGGTCATCCTCATCCGCCATGTGCTGCGCAACGCGCTTATATCGACGGTTACGCTCTTCGGCCTTTCGATCGGGACATTGCTTGGCGGCGCGGTCGTCACCGAGACTGTCTTTGCCGTTCCGGGCGCCGGAAGGCTAATGATCGACAGCATCTTTGGCCGCGACTACCCGGTGGTCCAAGGTTTGACGTTAGTGCTTGCTGTCTTAGTGTCGCTGACCTTCTTGCTTACCGATATCGTCCAGGCGGCGCTAGATCCGAGGATTTCGCGATGAGCCTTGTTGCCACTTCCGCGTCAACCCACCGCAGGCGGATCATGAAACTGCCTCTTACCCTCCTGGCCGGGGCCATAATCCTCCTCATTAGCCTTTTCTTCGGTCTGTTCCCGCAACTCGTCACTCCGTTCGACCCCAACGCCTTCGACTACAACGCGCTTCTCGCGCCGCCGAGTGGCGAGCACTTTATGGGAACCGACAGTTTTGGCCGTGACATGCTTTCGCGCGTCATCGATGCCTATGGCCTCAATCTGCAGATCGCAGTCTTCGCGACGCTGCCGGCAATCATCATCGGTGTTCTTGTCGGCGCGCTGGTCGGCTACGCCGGCGGCATTGCAGAGGTCATTTTCGGCCGTGTCGTGGATGCGGTGATCACGTTTCCCTTCATGGTTCTGGTGATCGCGATCGTCGCCGTGCTCGGACCCGGCCTAGTCAACATGTATATCGCCGTTGGCGCAGTGAACTGGGTGTTCTATGCCAGGCTGGTCGCCACCGAGGTAAAGGTGCAAAAGCGGCTCGACTATGCTGATGCGGGTCGCGTCATGGGTTACCATCCGCTACGCATCATCTTTCGTCACCTTTTGCCTAATTCCATCACGCCAGCCATCGTCTACTGGATGACCGATATGGCACTGGCGATCCTGCTTGGGTCGAGCCTCGGCTATCTCGGTCTCGGCGCGCAGCCGCCAGCCTCCGAATGGGGCGTGCTGATCGCCGACGGCAAGAATTTCATGGACACAGCGTGGTGGATCTCTGTGTTTCCCGGTATCGCCATCGTCGTTACTGGCCTCGGTTTCTCGCTGCTTGGCGACGGCCTTGCCGAACTGCTGAGGACACGCAAATGAACGCTTCGAACATACCGCCACCGCAAGCGGCGCTCTCCGTCAGGGATCTCACCACCACCTTCCTGACTGCAAAGGGCCGCGTCACCGCCGTCGATCGTGTCAGTTTCGACGTCCTGCCGGGCGAAGTGCTTGGCCTCGTCGGCGAATCCGGCTCCGGCAAGAGCGTGACGCTGCGCTCGATCATGCGGCTCGTGCATGCGCCGGGCACGATCGCCGGCCAGGTGATGTGGCGCGGGCGCAACCTGGTCACGCTTGTCGACCGGGACATGCGCCAGATCCGCGGCGGTGAGATCGGCATGATCTTCCAGGAGCCGATGACCGCGCTCAATCCGGTATTGTCAATCGGCGTGCAGATCGATGAGAACCTGAAAACCCATACTTCGCTTGACCGCGCCAAGCGCTTGCGCCGCGCCATCGAGCTTATGGAACTGGTCGGCATTCCCGAGGCGCGACGTCGCCTCGATGATTATCCGCATCAGTTTTCGGGGGGCATGCGCCAGCGTGCGATGATCGCGATCAGTCTTGCCAGCAACCCTAAGCTTCTGCTGGCCGACGAGCCGACCACTGCCCTCGATGTCACCATCCAGGACCAGATCCTGCAGCTGATCCTGGAGCTGAAGAGCGAACTCGGCATGTCCGTCGTATTTGTCACGCATGACCTCGGCGTTGTAGCCTCGATCTGTGATCGTATGGCGGTGATGTATGCCGGTCGGATCGTCGAAGCCGGGCCCGTGAATGCAGTTTTCGCCGAGCCGCATCACGCCTACACGCGTGGCCTCCTGGGTTCGGTGCCGCATGCCGGCGCCGAGCGCACGATGCTGCTTTCTATCGAGGGCACGCCGCCGAGCCTTGCCGCGATACCTTCCGGATGCGCCTTCAATCCTCGATGCACTTTCGCCACCGATATTTGCCGCGAGGCCATCCCAGCTGTCAGCTCCATCGGTTCGGCGCATCTTGTTGCCTGCCATCACCATGATCGCGTAGCTGTCGCCGGAGGGCTGCGCGTATGAACACGAAATCGAACGAGATCCTGATCCGGGCCGACGAGGTTACCAAGCGGTTCCCGCTACCACAGTCCCTCTCAAGTCGCCTGCGGGGACGGCCCGGATCGGCCGTACACGCACTGAACGGTGTCAGCTTCGAACTGCGTCGGGGTGAGACGCTCGGTATTGTCGGCGAGTCGGGATGTGGCAAGTCAACATTGGCACGCGCGTTGGTACGCCTGCTGACCTGCGATGAGGGCAAGGTACTCTTTGGCGGCGAAGACATCGCAACATTCAGCGGGACCGTACGGCGCGACTTCAACCGACGGGTGCAGATGATCTTCCAGGATCCCTATTCGTCGCTCAACCCGCGCATGACCGTACGCCAAGTGTTAACCGAGGCGCTCAGCGTCCACAAGATGCGCCCGAGGTCCGAAATCGGCGCGCGTATCGCCGAACTGCTCGACCTCGTGCGACTTCCGGCCGATGCGGCCGACCGCTACCCGCACGAATTCTCGGGCGGTCAGCGCCAGCGTATCGGCATCGCCCGCGCGCTCGCAGTTGAGCCGGAGGTCCTGGTAGCTGACGAACTGGTTTCGGCGCTCGACGTCTCCGTCCAGGCACAGGTCGTGAACCTGCTCTTGCAACTACAGGAAAAACTTCACCTGACCATCGTCTTCGTCGCACATGACCTGCGCCTGGTTCGGCATATCTCGCACCGCGTTGCGGTGATGTATCTCGGCCGGATCGTCGAAATCGGACCAACAGAGGCACTATTTTCGGCGCCGCGGATGCCCTACACCAAGGCCCTGCTCGACGCCGCCCCCGACCTCAAGCCGGGGCACCGCACCGACCGTGTCGTGGCGCGCGGCGAATTGCCGAGCCCGATCAACCCACCTAAGGGTTGCGCGTTCAACACACGCTGTCCCTTGGCTTTCGACCGCTGCTTCACCGAGCGGCCACAACTTCGATCCTGCGGATCGGACCATCAGACAGCCTGCCATCTCACCGAGTTCGGCCTACCGGACGCGACCCAAACCGTATCTGAAAACAAAGCAAATCCATGACATATGCCCTCTTCCGATCCCGCATGGCACAGGTGAACGACCTGCTTAGCGTTCTTAACCTGCTCGCTTGGGATACCCGCACCCAAATGCCACCGGGCGGCATCGCCACGCGCGGCAATCAGGTGGCGACGCTCACTGCGCTGGCCCGAGACCTCGTGACTGGCGACGAAATGAAGGCGGCGATCGCTTCGGCGCGCGAGGAAGTGGAATGCCGCGGCGACGCCACCGCCCGCCGCGCGCTTGCGCAGGCAGAGCTGGAGATCGGCACGCTGTCACGAATCCCAGCCGCCATTGTCGCCGAGATGGCCGAACTGAAGACCCTCGCCCATTCGGCCTGGGTCGATGCCCGCGCCCGCAACGATTTTACAGCCTATGCGCCCATCCTTGAACGCATGTTCGCCATGCAGCGCGAGATCGCCGAGGCTATCGGCTACGAGAAGCATCCATACGATGCCATGCTTGGGCTCTACGAGCCAGGGATGACGCTGAAGCAGCTGCGCGGCGTACTGGAGCCGTTGAAGGCGGCGCTCATGCCGCTAATCGACAAGGCGACCTCTGCCCCGCAGCCGCGCATGGATTTTCTTTCCCGCTCCTTCCCAATCCCCGCCCAGAAGGCGTTCGGCATGAAGATCGCGGAAAAGTTCGGCTATGACCTGCAGCGCGGCCGGCTGGACGATACTGTGCACCCGTTTGAAATCTCGTTCACGCGCAATGACGTGCGCATCACCAGCCGCTTTCGCGACACCTGGTTGCCCGGTGGTCTCTTCGCACTATGGCACGAGGCCGGTCACGGCATGTATGAGCAGGGTGCCGCGCCCGAAATCACTCGCACGATCTTCGCGACCGACATTGTCAATCTTTATGCCGTTGCCGGCGCCAGCTTCGGCATGCATGAGTCGCAGTCGCGCCTTTGGGAAAACCGGGTCGGCCGCTCGCTCCGCTTCTGGGAGCTGCATTTCGGCGAATTGCGAGACGTCTTCCCCGAGCAGTTGTCCGACGTCACACCGGATATGTTCTGGCGCTCCGTTAACACGGTACGGCCCGATTTTATCCGCGTCGAAGCTGATGAACTGACCTATGATCTGCACATCATCCTGCGCACCGAAATCGAATCGGCGATTATGGCCGGCGAGGCCAAGGTCGCGGATCTGCCAGCACTTTGGAATGAGAGGATGAAGCGTTACCTTGGCCGCGACGTCCCAACCGATACGCTCGGCGTCCTCCAGGACGTGCACTGGTCGCACGGCTATGTCGGCAGCTTCCCGACCTACACGTTAGGCAACATCATGAGCGCGCAGTTCTTCGATGCCGCACTGAAACAGCAGGACATCGCGACCGGCCTCGACCAGGGCGACTATGCGCCGCTCCAGAACTGGCTGACGAACAACATCTATCGTTACGGCCGCTCATCCTCGCCCGCAGAAACGCTCGAGCGTGTTGGCGGCCGCCCGCTGGACATCGCGCCCTATGTGCAACAGCTCACAGAGAAGATCGCGGCGCTGACCGCTTAACTGGAGACAATTCCATGACCGAGCCGGCGATTGCAATCCATGCCGGATGTGGCGTCATGCCGAGAACTGGTCTGTCCGAGGCCGACTGGGAAGCCGCCCGCCAAGACCTTGCCGCTGCGCTTCGAGCCGGGTGGCAGGTTCTCAAAGGGGGTGGTAGTGCGCTTGACGCTGTCGAAGCCGCTGTCGTCGTCATGGAGGACTCGCCGCATTTCAACGCGGGACATGGCGCGGCGCTGAATACAGCAGCCGAACACGAACTCGACGCATCGATTATGGGCGGCGGTGACCTTGCGGCGGGAGCGGTTACGCTGCTCCGGCATGTGCGCAATCCGATCCGTGCGGCGCGCGCACTGCTTGAGGCCGGAGGCCCGGTGATGCTCGGAGGTGCCGCCGCCGATGCATTCGCCAAAGAGGCGGGACTTGAAATGGTCGATCAGGCCTATTTCACTACCGAGCGGCGCGTAGAGGCGCTGGTCTCTCTCAAGCAGCGCGCCCAGGACGGCACCATCCGTTCGGCAAGCGAAGCCGAAAAGCACGGCACGGTCGGCGCCGTGGCGCTCGACGTCAACGGCCATCTGGCGGCCGCCACATCCACAGGCGGTTACAACAATAAGCCAGCAGGCCGCATCGGCGACAGTCCGCTCATCGGCGCCGGCACCTATGCGCGCGACGGCGTCTGCGCCGTATCTGGCACCGGAGCTGGAGAGTTCTTCATCCGCCACGTGGTCGGCCACGAGATTTCTAGCCGCGTTGCCTATCTAAATGAAAAAATTGCTGAAGCTGCCGGGCACGTGGTCCTTACCGATCTCGCTCGGTATGGCATCGGCGCCGGTGTCGTTGCCATTGATGCGGTTGGCAACGTTACCGCGCCTTACAACACGGAAGGTATGTTCCGAGGATGGATTACGCCCGACGGCCACCTCAGCGTCGGCACCCATGCCGATATCATCTCTCTGCCACTCTGAGGTCTTCTCATGGTCATCGTTACAGCCGATATCTACGATACCTACCACTTGCGTCTGAAGGTCTGCGAACTGCAGTTCCGTTCCTTCGGTCAGCATATGTCGTTCTACGGCGAATGCTCTACGCTCACCACTTTCGAGGATCATACACCAATTCTGGCGGCGCTCAGCGAGCCGGGGCGGGGACGGATTTTGATGGTCGATGGGGGCGGATCGCTACGTGTCGGTGTCATGGGCGACCGGCTGGCCGCGATCGGCGCCGAAAGCGGCTGGGCCGGTCTCGTCATCAACGGTGCGATCCGCGACAGCCTTGGCATCAATGCTCTGCCGGTTGGGGTGAAGGCGCTCGGCACCACGGCCCGCCGCAGTTGGAGCCCCGGTACGTCGCAGCGCGACGTTGTCATCGCCTTCGGCGGTGTGCGCTTCAATCCCGGCGACTGGATTTATGCCGACGAAGACTGCGTTCTTGCGAGCGCCACGCGGCTCGACCTCGAAAATCTTCACCCCGCTTTACCGAATTCGGAGAAATAGATCTTGAAAGAGACGTTGGTGCGCGGATCGTTAATCGCGGTGGGTTAGGTGCGGTGGCCAGCTCAATAACCGGTCTCCGCCACGATGCCTTTCAAGCACAACGCCT
>NZ_JAAZQI010000043.1:0-12558 GCF_012275345.1 Rhizobium sp. SG570
CAAATCAAAGCGAGCCATCACTGCCTCCAAATCAACGGAAGCAGTGAATCACAATCCATTAAAAACAAAAACTATTTTATGGGTATGTGACCTAGTCCGCCTCCTACCCGAGTGGCAGTTCGAGATCGATGGCGGGATACATCTTGTCCGTCCGTCCGCGAGGTTTACGCCGGCACGAACTGAAGCGTTTATACAGTGGATCACGACACTATTCGCCGGCGGGCTTCCCTGGGAATCAGAGCATCCGAAATGAAGTCCAGATTCCGGCCTGTCGATCGGGCGGACAACCGAGTGATCCCGCAGCTTTTCCGTTTCGGGAAGACCCGGGCTATCCGCCGATGCGCCAGTTCGCCCTTAGCTTCGCAAAGCGGCGATGCTGCGGATCTCGATCTTCAAGTCGGGCGAGGTCAGCGCATCGACGCCAATGATCGACCAAGCCGGGTACGGTTTCACGGTATAGCGCTCCTTCACCGCCATGAAGGCTTCGAGGTTGTGCTGGATATCGACATGATAGCTGACGACTTCGACCAGGTCGGTCATATCCAGGCCCTCGAGCCGCAGAATCTCAGCTGTTCGTTGCAACGCCAGTTCGGTTTGCTCGGCGACGGTGGTGCCGATCTTTCCATCGGGCCGGCGCCCGATTTGGCCGGCGATGAAGAGCAGTCCGCCGGCCCGAACGGCGGGCGAGTAGCCATATTTCTCATAGGATCCAACGCTCGCGGCAAAGGTCGGGTTGTCTGCCGGAATCTCAAGAACTGTTTTCCCTATTGCGTCCATCCTCTTGGTGTCCCTCTCCTGAGCGCGTGCCGGCGCGATCGCTGCGATAGCGGCAGAAGCACCGGTCAGCGCCATCAGAGAGCGTCGATCAAGCGTGTCGGTCATCGGCCATCTCCATAGGTGCGCCTCTAGCATTGCGGATCACCGCATCCAGTCGCGCGAAGGTGGTGTGAAGCCGCGTAAACCGGCAAACACGTCAAAGCCTGAAGGCCGCGCGCCATGGATCAGCTGCTCGAAACGGGTTCGCGTCAGGCATATGAAAGCGATCCGCCACTGGCCATTGTCCCAGCGATAGCGCTCTTCATAGAACCCAGTCCCGTGGAAGCTCCTCGCACCGGAGAAGTTCTTGAGGTCCACTGGATAGGGCCACTCGATCAAATCCATCATCGCCCACACGCCTTCGGCGGCATTCGGGCCGGTCAACCTGATCTCAGGCGTGTGGCAATGATGGGCAGTCATTGCAGCTTCGAGCCGTCGGGCAAGATCAGCGACGAACGTCGATCCGTCGCCGTCAATGATCGTAGAACCCCCGAGTTGCAGGTCTGGAGTGAACCGGTCCTTCAGGCGGTCCCATCGCTTGCTGTCGATGTATCGGCAGTAACGAGACTTCAGGCGCTTGATATCTTCGATATGCACCAGGTCTACTGTCGCCTCTTCGCGCATGACGTTTCTTCGCTAATCAACCAACGCAATAAAGCCGCTGCCAAGCTACCAACAGCACTCCCGCAGATGAAACGACATTTATCCCTCATTTCTGGCCCCTTGAGCGACTCTACTCCCGAGGTGGATCGAAAAAGGTTTCCTGCGGTCGCAGGTGGCTGCGTCGGCGTCGCGTTGCGTGTGGTGGTCGGCCAGTTGCTGACCTAACCGTTCGCGACGTCATTCCAGGTCCTGCGGCCCACAGGTTGATGGCGTAAAGTGAGGGAATAACGTCGTTTCGGTCAGATCGTGGCTCACGATAAAAACGGTCGAGCGCATATCGCGCTGGTGACGTGACCACAGGAACATTGCGCATGGCCGAAGATATCGAGCCCAATCTCAACCGCTCGGCGCCGACTGATCCGTCGCGCCGCGCTCTCATATTAGGGGGCCTTGCCGGGGCCACAGCGTTGCTGGTCGGGTTGCCGCCGCTCGCCGCGAGCGCGACCGAGCCCGCCGACGCCGGCAACCCGTTTCACATCCTCTTCGTCCTCTACGACAAATTCACGCTGCAGGACTTTGCCGGCGCAAACGAGGTGTTCGCCCGTCTGCCGGATGTGAAAGTGTCCATCGCGAGTCCCTCCGGAGGGACGATCATCTCGGATACACGTGTACAGATCGGCGCAAGCCAGAAGCTCGCCGATGTACAGAACTGCGACCTGATATGCGTTCCCGGCGGCACGGACCGTTCGACGATGCTGACGCCAGACGTCCAGCAGGAACTGAGACGCCTCTCCGACGGGGCAAAATACGTCACCTCGATCTGCAACGGTTCGCTGATCCTCGGAGCGGCCGGCCTTTTGAAGGGCCGGCGAAGCGCCTGTCATTGGGCGCAGCGCAATCTCCTTCCGCAGTACGGGGCCATCCCCGACCCCGCCCGCGTCGTCGTCGATGGCCGCTACATGAGCGGCGGCGGCGTAACCGCAGGCATCGACTTCGCCCTGACCGTCGCCGCCATTTTGCGCGGTCCCATCCAGGCGCAGGTGATCCAGTTGCTGATGGAGTACGAGCCCGATCCGCCCTTCCACTCCGGCCGCCCTGAGTCCGCACCACCTGAGGTTCTGACGGCGTTCGAGACTCAATATGCAGCGCTGGCGAAAATTGCTGGCCTCATAAAAGGCTAAGGAGCACACCTCGTGAAGATGCCGCTCTTGTCCATGCGGGCTGCCACCCTGCTCGCTTTGTCGGTTTGCTTCGACAGTGCGAATGCGCAAGACCGCGTCGTACCCGCTCGTCCCCTGCCTACGCCGTCCGATATCAGCAGCGGACTTCAGGCGCTGGTTGCAAAGCCGCCACCGGCTGACTTCAGCCAATGGCCGAATACTTCGCAGGGCTGGGCTGAGCGACAGCGGTCAAGCGAGGCGAGCGGCACCAAAACCGCGATCGCCATGGCCGATCGCCTGCACGTGACGGTGACACCGATGGTGATGGGCGGCGTGCGCGTGTTCGACGTTATGCCTTCGGACCTGGCTCCCGCCAATCGTGATCGACTGCTGCTTCAGGTTCATGCGGGATGCTATGTCCTTGGTGGCGGTGAGGCTTCGACTGTCGAGGCGATCTTGATGGCTGCCTTCGGACACTATCGCGTCATCGCTATCGATTACCGCATGCCACCGGCGGCCTATTTCCCGGCTGCGCTCGACGATGTAGTTGCCGTCTGGCAAGACGCGCTCAAGGCTCACAAGCCGTCGCAAATGGCCATGTTCGGCACTTCGGCCGGAGCTGCGCTGGCCCTTGCAGCGATGTTTCGCGCGCGCGATCAAGGCGTCCCGCTTCCCGGCGCTCTCGGGCTTGGCGCCCCGATGGCGGATCTGACCGGCGTCGGCGACAGCTTCGCCACGAACGCGATGATCGACAATGTTCTGGTCTCCCGCGAAGGGTTTTGCGAGCCGGCCGCTCGCTTCTACGCGAACGGTCACGACGTCGCCGATCCCCTCTTGTCGCCGATCTACGGGAATCTGGCCGGGCTTCCGCCGGCGATCCTGACAAGCGGCACGCGGGATTTGCTGCTGAGCAGCACGGTCCGCCTGCACCGCAAGCTTCGCCAGTCCGGTGTCAACGCGCAGCTTCAGGTCTTCGAAGCCATGTCGCACGCGCAATATCTTCGCGATGACACGATGCCGGAGACGCGTGAGGTATTCGAGGAGATCGCGTCTTTCTTTGATCGTCATCTCTCGAAATGACACGCATGCGCGGCCCGATACGTCCAGCTTTGGAATGACCCAGGCCTGAACTTTCTAGAACAAGCACGCACTCTCGGTTGGAGATCGCCTTACTTCACGATGCCAGATTCTCCTTCAGATTACCTTCCAACTCAATCATGGAGCTACCGCGATGATGATGAACCACCTCTCTCCCTTCCTCGAAGGAATGCACGCGCGCAACCCGGATAATCTTGCCGAGCATCTGGCTGAAGACGTCGTGCTGGAGAGCCCCTTCTTGTCCGATCCGTTCGTTGGCAGGCAAGCGGTAATGCGCGTGCTCCAGGTCCTGCTTGCCGGCGTAGACGAGTTCGAGGCGACGGAGGTCATTGCCGGTGGGACCCGTGCCGCCATCATGTTGAGGATCCGGGCAGGAGATGCGGAGGTCACCGGCGTTGATGATCTGACGGTCAATGCCGATGGCCTGATCGCGAGAATGTCCGTCCAGTGGCGCCCCCTGGAGAAGATCGTCGCGATCCAGCAAAGGCTCGCTCCGCTGATCGGCGTGCCGAAGCTCGGTCTCGTTCAGATTTAGACGTCGCCGACGTGTGACAGGCCTCCGGTCAGCTCGCCTCGGTCCAGGCCACCGCGTCTGCGCCGGCGGGGATCCGCACGGGACTTGAGGGATCGGTCACCGCGCGCCACACCGCTTCGGCCACATCCTGCGGATGGGTGATCGGTCCGGGTTCGCTGAACCCGGCCATGAAGCCCTTGACGAGATCGGCATAGGCCTCATGGTCGAGACCCTGCATGCGCGAGCTTCCATTTTCGGCGAAGCGGGTCTCAGGAGCGCGCCCGGGAATCACGAGATGCACACGAACGCCGAACTGTCCGATTTCCAGCGCCATCGACTCAGTGAAGGCGTTCACCGCCGCCTTGCTCGCCGTGTAGGCCGCGATCAGCGGGAGCGCCCGCAGCGTCACGGCCGACGTCACGTTGATGATGACGCCCGTCCGGCGTTCCCTGAACTGCGGCAGCACCGCCTGCGTCATCGCCATGGTGCCGAAGGTGTTGGTCTCGAAGACCTCGCGTATGGTCGGCATCGGGGTGACCTCGAACGGCGCCGCCGCGCCGAAGCCGGCATTGTTGACGAGGGCGTCGATCGGACCCGCGGCCTTCACGGCCTGATCGATGCTTTGCGGATCGGTGACATCGAGGGCGATCACGCGCAGGTGCTCGGAACGAGGCAGCACGTCCTCGCGCGGCGTGCGCATCGTCGCGACAACCTTCCAGTCGCGCTCGAGGAAGTATTTCGCGGTTTCGAGGCCGAAGCCGGACGAACATCCGGTGATCAATATGGTTTTCATGGGATCTCTCGTGAGGTGATTTAGCAACGCCAGGACGATAGACCACCGATGCCGGACCTTCTATAATTAGAGGTCCAGGAAATGTTAGCGTGAGTCCGGAAATGATCGATCCACTGGCCGAAGTCGTCACACTGCTTCAACCAAACGCCCGGTATTCGAAGCTCGTCACCGGCGCCGGACCGTGGCACATCCGCCGCTCGGACGCCGGGCAGCCCTTCTATTGCGTCGTTCTCGAAGGCGCTTGCCGCCTCGTGGTCGACGGGCGCGAGCCGATCGAACTCTGGTCGGGGGATTTCATCCTGGTGCCTCAGGCTTACGGCGTCGCGATGTCCAGCATCGCACCCTTGCCGGCCGACGCGCCCGAAAGCGTGCCGGTCGCGGTGGCAGCCGGCGAATTCCGGATCGGTGATCAGGACGGCCCGGCCGATCTGAGAATGCTCGTCGGCCACTGCAGCTTTGGCTCCCCCGATACGACCCTGCTGGTGTCGCTGCTTCCCCAGATCGTGCATGTCCGCGGCCAGCCCCGGCTTGCCACCCTCGTCCAGCTCGTACGAGACGAGTTCCGCGGCCGACGACCAGCGCGCGACGTCATCCTCACCCACTTGCTGGAAGTTCTTCTGATAGAAGCGCTTCGCTCGACGGCTACAACCCCCGCATCGCCCGGCCTCGTGCGGGGCCTGGCCGACGAACGCCTTGCCGTGACGCTACGCCGAATGCACGAAAGCCCGACCGAGGCATGGACGGTCGCGCAGCTGGCGAAGGAAGCTGCACTCTCTCGCTCAGCCTTCTTCGAGCGTTTCAGTCGCGCCGTCGGTGTCGCCCCGATGGCCTATTTGCTGAACTGGCGCATGGCGCTCGCCAAGAACCTGCTCCAGCGGAGCGAGGCTGGCATCGCCGAAATCGCGGAACGTGTCGGCTACGGTTCAGCGAGCGCGTTCAGCGTCGCCTTCACGCGCCATGTCGGGCTTCCGCCAGCGCGCTATGCGAGGCAGCAACCCGTTCCGGCGTCCTGACGGGCGCGGGCGGCCAAAACGCTAAGCACCCCGCTCTGGGGGGGTGTTGTCGCCGCATGAGCCGCGCCCGGCCTCAAGCGTTCGGCTCGACGCAAGCGCCTGCGAGGATGAGCTCGACGCCGGCGAGGAATTGCTGGCGATCGTCATGCTCGCCCAGCTGCGCCGCCACCCGCCGAAGAAATGGACGCGATTGGGAATCATCCTCAATCCAGCGCGCAGCTGTGGCCTCCAGCCATGCCTTTCGATCCGTTCCGCCCCGAAGCGTCCGGGCGTTGGCCGCGTTCTGGCCGGCCACACCGAGGATGTAGTTCGTCAGCGCTGAAGCGCAGTCGAATTGTGCATCCACCGGAACACCTAGCGGCTGGAGCCATCCGCCGATGCGTTCGAAGATCTCTCCAACCGCGGAATGCCATGGTTCGCGAGAAAGGTGAGCGCCGGCCCAGGGGTGAGCGTCAATCGCATCGAATACCGCGAGCGCGATTGCGCGGATCGCGGCCCTTGGCTCCTCTTGCCTGCCCACTTTCGCCAGGGCGCGGGCGAGAACATCTCCCGCCCCGGCGGCAAGGAGGTCGTTCCTGTCGGCGATATGCCAGTAGATCGCCCCGCTGCCTGTCGCCAGCTGTGTCGCCAGCGCCCGAAAGGTCAGTGCGGCCTCCCCGCGCGTATCGAGAATCTCGATCGCCGCCTCAACAATTCGCGCCTTTGAAAGGGCGTCCGCGCGCCGCGCGCTCTGGTGGGCTCGTTTAGACATGCGCCCACCATGACATATCTGGAACATCGTTCCAATCTTTGCTATATGGAACATTGTTCCAATCATCCTGAGGCCCTGCCATGACCACTTCCGTTACCATTGTTGGTGCAGGCCTGGGTGGCCTCACCCTCGCCCGCGTGCTCCACGTCCACGGCATCCCTGCCACGATCTATGAAGCAGAGCCCTCCGCACACGCCCGCATGCAAGGCGGACAGCTTGACGTTCACGAGCATGACGGTCAGCGCGCGCTCGCTGCCTGCGGCCTGATGGACGCGTTCCGAGCCATCGTTCACGACGGTGGCGACGCGACGCGCGCGCTCGACCGGGACGGCAATGTGCTAGTTGACCAGCCCGGAGACGGCAAGCGTCCCGAGGTGCTCCGGGGCGACCTGCGGCGGATCCTCATTGACTCCTTGCCGGCCGGGACGATCCGGTGGGGGCGGAAGCTCAACGAAGCCAGGTCGCTTGGCGCTGGTCGTCACGAGCTGACGTTCACCGATGGCTCAGCTGTAGAAACTGAATTGCTCGTCGGAGCTGATGGCGCCTGGTCGAAGGTGCGCCCGCTATTGTCAGACGCGAAGCCCGCCTATGTCGGCGTGTCCTACGTCGAGACCTACCTGCATGACGCTGATCGGCGGTTCCCCACAACGGCGGCGGCGGTCGGAGCTGGCGGAATGTTCGCGCTCGAACCGGGCAAGGGGATCACCGCGCACCGGGAGCCGGCAGGCGCGCTCCACACCTACGTTCAACTGATGCGACCTGCGTCCTGGTTTGCAGACATCGACTTCAACGACGCCGCAACCGCTAAGACCCGGATCGCAGCCGAATTCGACGGATGGACATCGGCTCTCACCACATTGATCACCGGCAGCGACACGGCGCCGGTCCTACGAACGATCAACGCGCTGCCGGTTGGTCATCGCTGGGATCGTACGCCAGGCGTGACGCTGCTCGGCGACGCGGCGCATCTGTCGCCGCCGGCCGGCGACGGCGCGAACCTGGCGATGCTCGACGGGGCCGAGCTCGGCGAGGCTATAGCCGCTCGGCCTGGAGACATCGAGAATGCGCTGACCGTCTATGAGACGGCGATGTTCTCGCGCAACGAGATCGCTGCTGCGGGCGCGCACCAGGTCCTAGACCTTTGCCTGGGTGAGCGCGCGCCCTTCGGCCTCATCGACTTTCTCTGCAACGCGCCGTGACCGCAGTGCTCCATAGAAGTGAAGCTGGCATCGCCGCCGTGAGCTTATCGCGACGGCGAGCAGCCCCCTCAGTTCGGTGATGAGCACCTCTGGCAACTAACGTCCGCCAGCGCCTCGAATACAGCCGGCGTGCGTTCCAGCCGGGCGATCGTTCGCGCGCCTTCGAGGGCGGCTACCAACGCGGCTGCGGTGGAGGATGCGCGCGCGGGAGCGAAGCCGCACCCTCTGAAATGCTCCGCAATGATCTCGGTCGAATCCACAAATCCACGCGCTACCCGTTTGGTCAGATCAGCGTCGAGCGCCGGAAGCTCATTCGCCAGATTCTGCATCAGGCATCCGTACTGGAAATCGGAGGCGACCATTTCGGCCGCGAATGTGCCGAAGAGCTCACGAACAAAATTCAGGGCATCGCCCGTCGTATTCGCCGAGATATTCCGCAAAACCGCAATTCTAGCCGCAACGTACTGATCGATCGCTTCTTCTGCGAGCTGCGCCTTTCCGCGTGGAAAGTGAAAGTAGAACGATCCCTTGGGCGCACCGCTTTCTTCGATGATCTGGGTCAATCCAGTCGCAGTGTAGCCCTGGATGCGAAACAGTCGTTGGGCGGTGGCAATCGCGTTAGCGCGGGCGTCGGTCTTGCGTGGCATGCAACAAAGATAACACGGCTCGCTTGACGCCGCTATGGCGACCACCATACTATGGTGATCGCCATAGAAAGAGGCCGAGCCCATGAGTCATCCCGTCAGTTTCAAGCCATCGATGTCCCGACGCGCCGTCCTGGCGATGGGCGCGGCCAGCCTGGCTGCGGCATCACTTCGACCGGCTCGCGCAAATCCCACAGGAGAAATAGATTTGACGTCAGCAACGTATGGAGAGGGCACGCTTCCCAAGGGCGTCCGCTCGCGCATGATCCATGGGGTCAACGGCCTCGATGTTCATATTCTCGAGGACGGTTACGAAAGCCCCGGCCGTCCGCTCGCGCTGCTTCTGCACGGCTTTCCGGATCTGGCTTACGGTTGGCGACATCTGATCCCGATCCTGGCTGACGCCGGATACCATGTCGTGGCGCCCGACCAACGGGGTTTTGGCCGCACCACCGGTTGGGTGGACGGCTATGACGCGCCACTAGCACCCTTCGGCCTCTTGAATATGACGCGCGATGCCCTCGGACTGGTTTCGGCGTTGGGATATCGGCGTACGGCAATGCTTGTCGGCCATGACCTTGGCTCGCCTGTCGCCGCCTATTGCGCGCTCGCCCGGCCTGACGTCTTTCCCTCGGTGGTGCTGATGAGCGCACCGTTCCCCGGTCCGCCCGCCTTTCCGTTCAACACAGCGGACAGCGAAGCACCGCCGGCTCAACCGAACGCTGAAAGTCAAAAACTGGCGGCCGCGCTGGCTGCGCTCGATCCGCCCAGAGAGTATTACCAACAATACTTGAGCACGCGGCGGGCGAACGACGATATGTGGCATCCGCCTCAAGGCCTGCACACGTTTCTTCGTGCATTTTTCCACGTCAAGAGCGGCGACTGGCCGGGAAACAAACCGCATCCGTTGAAGGGGCGAACCGCCGCAGACCTTGCCCAGATGCCCACTTATTACGTGATGGATCTCGGCAAGACGATGCCAGAGACCGTCGCTCCATTCCAACCTTCCACTGGCGAGGTCGCGGCTTGCAAATGGCTCACAGAGCCGGAGCTTGCAGTGTACACGCAGGAGTTTGGCCGCACGGGGTTTCAAGGCGCCTTGCAGGCGTATCGCGTCTTTCCCGATCCTGACCTGAACGCCGAATTGCGCCTATATTCGGGACGGACGATCGATGCCCCGTCGCTGTTCATCGGCGGGACGAGCGATTGGGGCACTTATTCGGCGCCGGGCGCGCTGGATATCATGAGGACGAAGGCGGCGGCGAGGATGGCTGGCGTCGAGCTGATCGACGGCGCTGGTCACTGGATTCAGCAGGAACAGCCGGCTCGGCTCGGCGCGCTCCTGCTCAACTTCGCCAAGGATGTGGGCGGACCACACCAGTGATTTTGGACTTGGCGGCTATAAGCTTTAATCAGGCGATCATTTTTGGCCTGCCGATCACAACCCGCCACCTCGCGTCGCGTCCTTTCATGGCCTTCCAGTCTTTGAGGGTGCAGCGACGTGCTCTCGTCAACCGAAGTGCGTGCTTGTACAGAAGCCGTCATCGTGTGGCGGTTAATTCCAGAGGCGCGAAGACGCGCCAAGGCCCGAATCTGAGTGGCGCACCTTTATGACGTGAGTACAGTCGCGAACAGGACGCGCCTGAACTGCTCAATCGGTCGCGGCGAACGATCGACCTTCATGCGCATCATCGCGCCCTGCCAGGAGGCAAGGATGAAGACAGCCATGTCAGCGGCATCAAGATCGCTGCGGATCTCGCCTGCCTTCTGCCCCGCTCGAACGGCTTCTGCGAAAGATGATGTGAGCTCACTGCAGACTTCGATCAGATGCGCGCGAAGCAACTCGCTCTGCTCCGCAACCTCCAAGCTCATGTTGCCGACCAGGCAGCCATATCGCCAGCCGGCTGCCTCGAGCCACTCGGAGATCGCGTCGAAGTAAGCGTGCAGCCGCTCGACGGCCGGCTTGCTCTCGTCGCGGAGCGTCGCGTCCATGATCGCCCGGGTCCGCTCCTGA
This sequence comes from Rhizobium sp. SG570, assembly GCF_012275345.1. Taxonomy (NCBI): domain Bacteria; kingdom Pseudomonadati; phylum Pseudomonadota; class Alphaproteobacteria; order Hyphomicrobiales; family Rhizobiaceae; genus Rhizobium; species Rhizobium sp. SG570. The sequence goes on from NZ_JAAZQI010000043.1 coordinate 10,606, forward strand.
TAGCGGTCGAGGACCGTCACTGCGAAGGCTTCTTTCGACCGGAAATGGTTGGTGAAGCAACCTTGAGGGACGCCGGCATCGGCGGTGATCTCGCGGACGCCGGCGCCGGAGTAACCCCGCTCGTGCAGCGTCTGAACGCCGGATTCGATGATTTTCTCGCGAAGTGAAGGTCTGGCCATTGCGTATAAATACAGTTGGACGTATTGATATGCAAGAGGCATTGCTGTGACGAGTTCCGAGCACCCGCGCCGGTACCCAGCATGCGACTCAGCCCGAAAAAAGGAGAAAGAGAAAAATGTCGACGATCGAATGCACTCCTGCGGCGCTGCAGGCCGCTGGCGAACGGCTTGGCGATGCTGGCCCGGTCTACATGGTCAACCTTGTCCGCTACCGCGGCGAGGCGGCTTATGAAGCGGGAAGTACCTTCCCCTCCTGCTCGGGTCGCGAGGCCTATTTCCAACGTTACGCTCCCGCCTTCAACACGGTCGCGCAAGGCGAGGACTATGGGCTTTTCTGGGTGGGCAATATCCATGGCGTGCTGGTGGGAACTGACGGCGAAGCGTGGGATGACATCGTCATCGTTCGTTATGCGAGCTTTGCCGTGCTGCGCCGCATCCTGGAAAGCCCGGCCTATGCCGAGCAAGCTGAGCCTCACCGCATCGCGGCGCTGGCGGACTGGAAGTTCATCGTGACGACGCAACCGGAGATGCCGCGATGATCTTGCGGCCCGTCATGGTGCCCTCGCACCAACAAGGGATCCGGTCGTGATCGGCGCCGGCGTTTCACACCGCAGCATCGAGACCGATCGCCATCGGACGGTCTTGCTCGAGGCCGGCCCGACGGAGGGACCGTTGATGATCTTCCTGCACGGCTGGCCTGAGCTGGGGCTCGTGTGGCGACGGCAGATCGAATATTTCTCAGGGCAGGGCTGGCGATGCGTTGCACCGGACATGCGCGGATATGGTGGATCTTCGAGGCCCGATTACACGGCCGCCTACACCGTTCGCGAACTCGTCGCCGACATGATCGAGTTGCACGATGCGCTCGGCGGCGCTCCGGCGGTTTGGGTCGGGCATGACTGGGGAAGCGCCGTCGCCTGGTCCATGGCCTCGCATCACGCGTCACGATGCCGTGGTGTGGTCAATCTCTGCGTACCATACTTCGCGCGCGGGTTCGCTTTGCCCAATCTCGTGCCGCTGGTCGATCGCGACGTGTACCCCGCCGAACGTTACCCGGTCGGCCAATGGGATTACTGGCTGTTCTACCGCGCGCAGTTCCTTCGAGCGTCACGTGAATTCGAAGCGGACGTCGCAGCGACTCTGGCGCTCCTCTATCGGGCGGCGCCACCACGCCAGCCGGGACAGCCGGCCTTCACCGCTGCTGTCTGCGCGCGGAATGGCTGGTTCGGTCCGGCGGGTCGCGCGCCTGCTACGCCGCTCGACGACGTCTTGCTGGACCGAGAGGATTTCCATGCGATCGTGGAAGCCTTCACCGCGACCGGGTTTTCAGGTGCTGACGCGTGGTACATGAACGACGCCACCAATATCGCTTATGCAGCAGAGGCGCCGAACTTCGGTCGCCTGACGCTTCCAGCGCTCTTCATCCACGCGACCAACGATACCGTCTGCGATACGACGCAGAGCCGGCTGGCCAAGCCTATGCGCGAGGACTGCGAGCGGCTGTCCGAAGTGGCGATAGAAGGCGGGCACGAAATCATGCTCGAAGCTCCCACCGCAGTGAACGAAGCAATTGCAGGCTGGCTTCAGTCCGCCGTATTCGCCTAACCGAACAATCGAAGCGAGAACCTGGAAAGTATTGGTTGGGAGTTGACGCGGACATCCCGGAAATAGTAGCGCTAAGACGTTGGTGCGCGGATCGTTAATCGCGGTGGGTTAGGTGCGGTGGCCAGCTCAATAACCGGTCTCCGCCACGATGCCTTTCAAGCACAACGCC
>NZ_JAAZQI010000044.1:0-11466 GCF_012275345.1 Rhizobium sp. SG570
AATCAAAGCGAGCCATCACTGCCTCCAAATCAACGGAAGCAGTGAATCACAATCCATTAAAAACAAAAACTATTTTATGGGTATGTGACCTAGAGCGGTTACGCGTTTCACGGAACCGCCTGACCGCTCTATGCTATTGTTTTTACGCAATTCCGGACGGAAAACCGCTACGCACTTTTCCTGGAATTGCTCTAGTTCCAGTCGCCGATCACGGCCTGGATCACGGCCATGGCCGCGACGGCGGCCGTGTCGGCGCGCAGGATGCGCGGTCCCAAGGGGATGGCCGTGACGAAATCGAGGCTGCGCAGCAGCGCGCGCTCTTCTTCCGAAAACCCGCCCTCGGGGCCAACCAGCAACGCCAGATGCTTCTCCTTGACCTTCGTCAGCAGCGGCAATGGATTCTGGCCGGCATCGCCTTCGTCGCAATAGATGATGCGCCGCTCGCGCGGCCAGCGGGCGAGCAGATCGGCAAGCTTCACCGGTTCGGCGACATCGGGAATGCCGAGGATGCCGCATTGCTCCGCCGCCTCGATGACATTGGCCCTGACCTTGTCCAGATTGGTGATTTTGCCCTGCACATGCTGGGTCATGACCGGCTGCAGCAGGCCCGCGCCCATTTCCACGGCCTTCTGCACGAGATAATCGAGCCGCCCGACCTTCAGCGGCGCGAAGAGATAGTGCAGGTCGGAAGGGGCCGGCTGCGGCCGTGCTTCCTCGACGGGCGTGAGCTGTATGCGCTTGCGGGAGGGGAAGGAGATTCTGGCTCTCCATTCGCCGTCGCGGCCGTTGAAGATCAGCAGCTCCGCGCCGTCCTCCATGCGCAGCACGTTGGCGAGATAGTTGAACTGATCCTGATCGGCTTCGATGGCGCTGCCCGCCTCGATGTCTGAAGTCACGAACAGCCGCTGCATGCGGAAATTGGCGCGCATGGATACCTCTCGAATCCCTTAGATGAAGAGCGCGACCATAACCCAATACACGATGGCGGCAAGCACAGCCGACATCGGAAGGGTGATCGCCCAGGCGGCGATAATGGTCATGAAGTGCGAGCGGCGTACCAGGCGCCGGCGATGGATTTCGTCAGGGTTGCGTTCGTCGGTATTATTGGCCTCGTGCCAGGGGATGCCGGCGGCTTCAGCCTTGCCGCGCATGTAGGCGAGCCTCCGCCTGGAGTGGCTGGTATACCATTCGCGGAAGAAGCCGACGCCGAAGACCGACCCGACAGCGATATGGGTCGAGCTCACCGGAAACCCGAACCAGGCCGCGACGATGACGGTGAGCGCCGCCGATGTGGCGACGCAATAGGCCCGCATTGGATTGAGCTTGGTGATCTGTTCGCCGATCAGGCGGATCAGGCGCGGGCCGTAGAGCAGCACGCCGACGGAAATGCCGCAGCCGCCGATGAGGACGACCCAGTATGGGGCGTTCCGGGTGGTGGTTTCCGCCACTACGCTGAGCGAGCCGCCGAGGCCGATATCGCGAACGATCGCCGCAAGCGGACCGATTGCATTGGCGACGTCATTGGCGCCATGCGCAAAGGACATCAGCGCTGCCGCACCGATAAGCGGCAGGCGAAAAAGCTTGCGCAACGAACTGTTCTTGTTTTCGAGCCCGGTCGATTGCGCCGCCACCAGCGGTCGCGCGCCGAGCCATGTGATGACGCCGACGCCAAAGCCAAAGCCGATTGCGATATTCAGCAGGCCTGAGATCGCCCCTTTGGGCACGAGCTGCACGATGAGATAAGCGGAGAAAGCGCCGGTCATCAGCCCGATCAATATTGGGATCCAGTATCTGGCGGCTGCGAGCTTGTCGTCGCGATAGATGATGGTGCTCTTGATGAAGAAGAGGATGCTGGCGGCGATGGCGCCGCCGAGAAAAGGCGTCACGACCCAGCCGGCGGAGATGGCCGCCAGCATTCGCCAATTGACCAGTTCCGGACCGACGGCCGCGGCGCCTGCGCCGACAACGGCGCCGACGATCGCATGCGTGGTCGAAACGGGGGCTTTCAGCCAGGTGGCGAAGTTGATCCAGAGTGCAGCCGCCAGAAGTGCCGCCATCATCAGCCATGCGAGCTTGCCGCTGCTGATGATGCGGTTGGTGTCGACGATATGCGTCGAGATGGTGTTGATGACCGGCCCGCCCGAGATCGCTGCGCCGAGAACTTCGAATATGGCCGCCATGATCAGCGCTTGCGTCATGGTGATCGCGCGTGCGCCCACCGCCGCACCGACATTGTTGGCCACGTCCTTGGCGCCGATATTCATGGCCATGTAGCCGGCGAGCGCCACGGCGGCGAAGATCAATGTCGCGCGCGGCTGGTCGAGTACGTAGATACCGGCAAAAACCATGGCGAGGCCAAGGAATATCAGGCCGATGCCGGGCGCAACCAGACGCTTGGTGACATGATGGGTCGCATCCTCGACATAGGTGAATCTGTCGAGGTCCTTGTCGAGTGTCCGCTTTACTGGTGTTGCCGGCTGGTCGGGCATGCCATTCTCTGAATCGAAACCTCTCGTATTGCGCTGCCCGACGGGCGGCGCAATATGCACCCTGCATCCTGGCACAGTTTCTTGTGAGTATTGTGGCTTACTTCGTCTGTTCCACGGCGGATGTTTGCGTCATCCGCTGTGCGAAGACAAGGATGAGGTCGCGCAATTCCGGCTCGCGAACGCGCTTGACCGCTTCGTCGCTAGAGACCCATTCGATGGAGCGCTCGCCTTTTTCCTTGAAGTTCTTGACGAGTTCGCTGACTTCGAGTGCATAGACCTGCACACGGCACGGCACTTGAATGCCGTCCTTCAGCACCTTGTCGTAGCTGAACGCGCCGAGCGGCGCGGTTTCCACGGTGCCGCGCACGCCGGCCTCCTCGAAGGCTTCACGCGCCGCGACTTCATGGGAGAGCTTGCCCGGCATCGGCCAACCCTTGGGAATGACCCAGCGACCTGTATCGCGGCTGGTCAGCAGCAGCACTTCGAGATCGCGTGTCTTCTTCTTCACCCGATAACAGAGCGCGGCATACTGCTGTCGCGGCGGACGCCGAAACATCAGTTGCACATCATTCGCTATGCGGCTGAAAATGGCCAATTGTCGGTTCACCTTTTGGGGCTGGAGTGAAGGTTGTATTCTATAATAACATCGTGTGGAAAAGTTTTGCGGTCCATATGGCGGTATATGGTATTTCCCCACAAATTTATTGAGTGGTGAGTAGTTAAAAGTGGCAGGATTTGCCTTCTGATATTCGCCGGCGATTGTGCTGAAAGCGACATTCAACAGCATTTTTATGCCGCAGACGGCGCAGTTGCTTAAACGGGCCTGCTATCATACTGGAAAAAAAGATAAATCCTTGTCATGTCCCAACATGCTTCGTCCAGACGCCTGCCACCCTTGAACGCGCTGCGCGCTTTTGACGCCGTCGCGCGTCGTGGCAGCATCCTGAAGGCGGCCGATGAACTCGGCGTCGTGCGCGGTGCCGTCAGGCAGCAATTGAACGTGCTGGAAGCTCATTTCGGCGTGTCTTTGTTCGATCGGGAGAACGGCCGGCTCGTCCTGACGGCGAAGGGCAGGGCGTTCGCCGATTCCATCGGTGTCGCCTTCGGCATCCTGGCGCGGGCCTCGGCGGAGCTTGCGGCCGGGAACCGGCGCTCCATCCGGCTCGGCGTTCCCTCGGCCTTTGCTGTCTGGTGGCTGATGCCGCGCGGTGCCGATCTGCAGGCGGCACTTCAGGACATCGACATAGACATCGTGCCGATGGCGATGGTGGAGCCTCTGGCCAGACGTCCCGATCTCGAAGCGGTGGTCATGGGTGGCGAATACAGGCCGACGCGCGATATCACGGCCGTTCGCTTCATGGAGGATGAGTTCGGCCCGGTCGCGACTGCGGAGGTTGCGGCTCGCCTCGGCCTTGCCGCCGGCGTTCCGGCTTTGGCCGGCGCTGTCGCCTTGGGTAGCCGTTCCGCCCCAAGCCTTTGGAATGACTGGTTCGCGGAAAGCGGCCATGCGCTCGTCCGGTTTGCCGGCAATCGTGAGTTCGAGGATCTGCTGCTTGCGATCGGCGCCGCCCGCTCCGGCCTTGGGGTCGCCATCGCGCCGCGCACGGCTATCGGCGAGGACCTCGAGCGCGGTACTTTGGTAGCGCCCTACGGCTTCATTCGCCGGCCGGCCGGCTACAGCCTCAGCATCCGCAGCGGCGACGCAAAGGACCCGGCTTTGGCCCGGCTGGTGGATTGGTTGATCGCCGCAGGCGCTTAGCGAGCCAGTATGGCAGATTTTCTGCCATGCTGTGCATTCCAATGTCCATCGACAGGCCGCCGACCGGCATGCCAGATCACCGCATGAAACCAGCCGCCAGGAGCGCATCATGGATCAGTCTTCTTCTTTGTCCCGCATCGATTGGGTTGCCGGAAGCTGCAGGCTGCTGGCGGCGACGGCCAAGGAGTTTCATGCGACGAAGCCCTTTGCCGGTCTCACCATCGGCACCGGCATTCATCTGGAGCCGAAGACGGTCGCCCTGTTGATGACGCTGCGCGCTGGCGGCGCTGACCTCGTCTGCACCGGCAATCTCAACAGCACCCAGCCGGAAACCGTCGATTATCTCCGCGCTCAGGGCATCACCGTCTTTGCCACGCAGACAAGCAATGCCGATGAGCATGGCGCGAGCCTCGATGCGATCCTTGCCGAGAAGCCGAACTTGCTGCTCGACAATGGCGGCGACCTATTCATTCGCGCCGCCGAAAAGCCCTATGCCAATCTTCTCGGCGGCACCGAAGAGACGACGTCAGGCCGCACCCGGCTGCTGCCCCTGCGCGACAAGCTCAACATGCCGATCCTGGTTATCAACGACAGCCCGATCAAGCAATTCGCGGAAAACCGGCATGCCGTTGGCCAAAGCCTGTTCGAGAGCTATCTGCGCTTTACCAACCGCTCCACCAATGGCAAACGCGTCACCGTCTTCGGCTACGGCGCCTGCGGCAAGGGGACGGCGGCATGCTTCCGCAACGCCTTTTCCGCGGTCAGCGTCGTCGATATCGATCCGGTGACGACGCTGGAGGCGCATCTGGACGGCTTCTCGACACCGCTGCGCGAGGCGGCAATACGCTCTGCCGATATCCTCATCACAGTCACAGGCTATCCGGATATCATCACCGCGGCCGATCTGTCGCTGATCAAGGACGGCGCAATCCTGATGAATGGCGGCCATTTCCCGCATGAGATCGATGTCGAGGTGTTCCGCAACAGCCCCGAAGTCGCCGGCGTCGATCGTTATGCCGCCGAGCATATCGAGACCGTGCGCATGCGTGACGGCCGCGCCCTCCACATCCTCGGCAGCGGCCATATGGCCAATCTGGCCGGCCCGCGTCCGCTCGGCAATAGCGTCGAATCCATGGATCTTGGCTTCACCTTGCAGGCCCGCTGCCTGGAGCGCGTTGCCAAGGGCGGACTCGGCAAGGAGGCCTGCGTCATTCCCGTTCCCGCTGATATCGATGCCATGGTCGCTTCCGCCTATCTGGACCTGGCGCGCTAGCAGGCCATGCGGTCAGGCCCTGGCCAGAGCCTCCGGCAGCCATCGGTCATAGAGCCCGGCCATCTCGTCGCCGAAGCAGCAGAAGATGATTTCGTCAAAGGCGCCGTCTTGGCTTTCGGCAACGGCGGTGCGTGTCGCGATCCCGGCGGCCGGTGCAGCGGGAAAGCGATAGATGCCCGTGGAAATGGCAGGAAAGGCGATAGTCTTCAGGCCGTGCTGCCGAGCAAGGCCGAGGCTGTTGCGATAGCAGCTTGCGAGCAGATCCTCCTCGCCGTCGCCGCCACCATTCCAGATGGGGCCAACCGTGTGGATGATATGCCTTGCCGGCAGGCGATATCCTTTGGTGATCTTCGCCTGTCCGGTCTTGCAGCCGTTCAACATTCTGCATTCCGCAACGAGTTCCGGTCCTGCTGCGCGATGGATCGCGCCATCGACGCCGCCTCCGCCGAGCAGGCTGCTGTTTGCCGCATTGACGACAGCGTCGACCGAAAGCTTGGTGATGTCGCCAAGAATGACGGTGAACCGCGTCCTGGTCGTGGGGGATAGATCGGAGCGGATGCTTTCAAGGGCGGACATGCTGATCTCCTCGATCCTCGGAAAAGCTCTTCTACCGCTCCCAATAGGGTAAGGGGCCGTAAAGTTCCGTCAGGAAATCGATGAAGACCCGGACCTTTGCCGGCAGGAACTGCCGGCTCGGATAAACGGCCGAGAGGGTGACATTGTGTGACCCTTCATAGGCCGGCAGCACCTGCACGAGGCGGCCGTCCCGAAGCTCGGGGCCGACGTCCCAGGTGGAGCGCAGCGCGATGCCGAGACCGGCAATGACGGCTTCGCGGATCACCTCGCTGGAATTGGTGATCAGCTTTCCTTCCGGCCGGAAGGTCAGCCCTCCCTTCGGACCGTCGAGCCGCCACGGATCGTGATTATGCGCCGGCAGGCAGGTATGCCGGCGCAGATCCTCGATATCCTCGGGCATGCCGTGGGTAGCGATATAGGCGGGTGAAGCGCAGAGCACCCTGCGCACCGGCGCCAGCCGGCGGGCCACGAGGCTGGAATCGGTGAGTTCGGCAATGCGGATGGCAAGATCGTAGCCGCCGCCGACGATATCGACGAATTCGTCGCTCAGCACCAGATTGATCGCCAGTTCGGGATGGGCCTGCATGAAGGATATCAGGTGTGGGGCGATGTGCAGCCGGCCAAAAGACGTCGGGGCCGATATCTTCAGTGTGCCCTGCATCTGCGCCGAACGGCCGGCAATATAGGCTTCCGCCTCTTCCAGCCCGGCGAGGATGGCAAGCACCCGGTCGTAGAAGCCCTGGCCGGCTTCCGTCAGCGAAATCTGTCGTGTCGTGCGCTGCAGCAGCCGCGTGCCAAGCCTGTCTTCCAGGCGCTTGATGCGCTTGGAGATGACAGCCGGCGAAAAGCCGAGCGCGCGGCCGGCGAGCGACATGCTGCCCGTTGCGACGACGCTGGCGAAGATTTCGAGATCCCCTAGGTTTGTGGTCATTCGCAACTATTTCCTGTTTTGGAATAAATGCTTATCATTTGCGCCGATTTTGGGAAGGCGGTAAGCGTGTTATGCGTTAAAAGAGGCTGCGTCGAAGTCGGATGCAGGAGGAGGACGACATGGCCGAGGCCATTTCATTTCTGGAGCCGCGCGCGGACGTTCTTGCCCGCCGCAGCGCCATCGTTGCCGACCTTGCCGATCTTCTGGCGCCCGAATGTCTGATCCATGAGGCGCGCGAGCTCGTCCCGTTCGAAACCGATGCCTTCGTCTCCTACCGTCGCGTGCCGCTCGCTGTTGCGCTGCCGCGCTCGACGGCTGAAGTGGCGGCCGTGATGAAATACTGCCATCGGTACGGCATTCCCGTCGTGCCGCGCGGCGCCGGCACCTCGCTTTCCGGCGGCGCCATTCCGCAGGAAGATGCCGTTGTGCTCGGCCTTTCCAAGATGAACCGCATCCTCGACATCGATTTTGCCAATCGCACGGCGACGGTGCAGGCCGGCGTCACCAACTTGAGCGTCTCTGAAAGCGTCTCGGCCGATGGTTTCTTCTATGCGCCGGACCCGAGCTCTCAGCTCGCCTGCACCATTGGCGGCAATGTCGGCATGAATTCCGGCGGCGCGCACTGTCTGAAATACGGCGTCACGACAAACAATCTGCTCGGCGTCAAGCTGGTGCTGAGCGACGGCACGATCATCGATCTCGGCGGCAAGGCGCTGGATGCGGCGGGCTACGATCTGCTCGGCCTCGTCTGCGGCTCGGAAGGCCAGCTCGGCATCGTTACCGAGGCGACGGTACGGCTGATTGCCAAACCCGAGGGTGCCCGGCCGGTGCTGTTCGGCTTCGACACGTCGGAGGAGGCGGGTGCCTGCGTCGCCGATGTCATCGCGGCCGGCATCGTTCCCGTCGCCATCGAATTCATGGACAAGCAGGCGATCGAGATCTGCGAGGCCTTTGCCCATGCGGGATATCCGCTCGACGTCGGCGCTCTGTTGATCGTCGAAGTCGAGGGCTCGGAAGCCGAAATGGACGACATGCTGAAAAGCATCGTCGACATCGCCCGCAGTCATAACGTCAAGACCGTGCGCGAATGTCAGTCGGCGACGGAGGCGGCGCTGATCTGGAAGGGCCGCAAATCCGCCTTCGGCGCCACCGGCCGCATTGCCGACTACATCTGCATGGATGGCACCGTGCCGCTCAGCCAGCTCTCCTATGTTCTGCAAAAAACCACCGAGATCGTCGATCGCTACGGTCTGCGGGTCGCCAACGTCTTCCATGCCGGCGATGGCAATATGCACCCGCTGATCCTGTTCGACGCCAACGATCCCGAGGAGGCGGCCAAGGCGGAGGCGGCCGGCAACGATATTCTGCGGCTCTGCGTCGACGCCGGCGGCTGCCTCACCGGCGAACACGGCGTCGGTATCGAGAAGCGCGACCTGATGCGGCATCAATATGCGCAGGTCGATCTCTACCAGATGATGGCGGTGCGTGCGGCTTTCGACCCGGGCTGGATCCTCAATCCCTCCAAGGTCTTCCCGCTGGATGGACGCAACGCGGCATGAGCGAATTCCATCCGAAGACGGAGGGGGAGGCGGCCTCCATCATCAGCGACCATGCGGCGCGCGGCGCGGCCTTGGCCGTTGTCGGCGGCAATACGCGCTCCGGCTTCGGCAATACGGTTGCCGCCGAAGCCACACTGTCTTCGCGCAGCCTCACCGGAATCGTCGCCTATAATCCCGGAGAGATGGTGATGACCGCGCGTGCGGGCACGCCGGTTGCCGAGATCGAAGCGGCACTGACCGAAGGCGGCCAGATGATGGCCTTCGAGCCGATGGATCACCGGCCGCTGATGGCGACCGAGGGCGAGCCGACGATCGGCGGCGTCTTTGCAGCCAACATTTCCGGCCCGCGCCGCTTCGTCAGCGGAGCCGCGCGCGACAGCCTGCTTGGCGTCCGCTTCGTCAATGGCAGGGGCGAGATCGTCAAGGCCGGTGGGCGGGTGATGAAGAATGTCACCGGCCTCGATCTGGTCAAGCTGATGGCGGGCTCGCATGGCACCCTCGGCCTTCTGACCGAGGTCACTTTCCGCGTGCCGCCGCGAGCGAAGACGGAAGAGACGATCATCGTTTCCGGCCTCAACGACGCCGAGGCGGCCAATGCGATGGCCGCCGCCATGGCGCTGCCGCTCGATATATCGGGGGCAGCCCATCTGCCGCTTACGGTCGGCTGGTGCTTCCTGGACGGCAAGCTGCCGGAAGGCGAGGCGACGGTGTTGCGCATCGAGGGTCTGCCTGGCTCCGTTTCGGTAAGAGCGGAGAAACTGATTGCCGCCATGAGCCGCCTTGGTCGGGTGACGCGTCTCGCGGAAGAAGAAAGCCACAGGCTTTGGCGGCAAATCCGCGATGTGAAGCCCTATGTCGATGGCACGATGCGCCCCGTCTGGCGCGTGTCGGTCGCGCCCGGCATCGGCCACCAACTCGTTGCCGCGCTTCGCCTGGAAGCCGGCGTCGATGCCTATTATGATTGGCAGGGCGGTCTTGTCTGGATGCGGATGGAGGCGGAGCCGGAAGGTGACGTGCTGCGCCGCTATATTCATGCGCTGGGTGGCGGCCATGCGACCTTGCTGCGCGCCACGCCGGCCCACCGCGCGACGACACCAGCCTTCCAGCCGGAGCCAGAGGCCGTGGCGCTGCTTTCGGCGCGCGTGAAAGAAAAATTCGATCCGGCGGGAATTTTTAATCCCGGGAAGATGGGGTGATGCGGATGGCGTCTTTGGCTTGGCCCCCCCTCACCCTAGCCCTCTCCCCGTGGGGGAGAGGGGATCACCCGATTCTGCGCCGCTTCTCGATGCCCTCGCTGGCAAGAAGACGGCGAGAGTGCCTGTCTCCCCTTCTCCCCTCGGGGAGAAGGTGCCCGATAGGGCGGACGAGGGGGCTCTGCGCGGTTTTCTCTTCATCGGTGAGAAAGTAGGGAAAGCCTGATGCAAACCAATTTCACCCCTGCCCAGCTTGCCGATCCGCATGTGGCCGAATCCGAGGCCATTCTGCGCAAATGCGTGCATTGCGGCTTCTGCACAGCCACCTGTCCCACCTATGTGACGCTTGGCAACGAACTCGACAGTCCGCGTGGCCGCATCTATCTCATCAAGGATATGCTGGAAAACGGCAGGCCCGCCGATGCCGAGGTAACAACGCATATTGACCGCTGTCTTTCCTGCCTCGCCTGCGCGACCACCTGTCCCTCGGGTGTCGACTACATGCACCTGATCGACCACGCCCGCGTCCATATCGAGAATACCTACAAGCGCCCGCTGATGGATCGGCTAACCCGCAATGTGCTGGCGGTCGTTTTGCCGTATCCCGGCCGTTTCCGGCTGGCTTTGCATCTCGCCAGCCTTGCTCGGCCGCTTAAAGGTGCGTTGAAACGCATCCCGGCGCTGAAACCCTTTGCCGCCATGCTCGATCTTGCGCCCCGCACGGTTCCTGCACCCTCCGCGTTTGCCAAGCCCGGTCGGCACGAGCCGCAGGCGGAGCGACGAGGGCGGGTGGCTATCCTGACGGGTTGCGCCCAGCCGGTGCTCGATCCGGGGATCAACGAGGCGACGATCCGCCTGCTGACGCGCCTCGGCGTCGAGGTGATCGTGCCGCAGGGGGAAGTCTGTTGCGGCTCGCTGGTGCACCACATGGGGCGGGAAGAGCAGGCGCTTGCCGCCGCCCGTGCCAATGTCGACGTGTGGATGCGCGAGATCGAGGCCGGAGGGCTCGATGCGATCATCATTACTGCATCCGGCTGCGGCACGACGATCAAGGACTATGGGCACATGCTGCGCCTCGATCCCGCCTATGCCGAAAAGGCGGCCAGGGTTTCGGCGCTTGCCAAGGACATCACCGAATATCTCGCGAGCCTCGATCTGCCCTCGCACATGCCACGCGGCATCGCGGTTGCCTATCATTCCGCCTGCTCCATGCAGCATGGGCAGAAGATCACCATGGCGCCGAAACTCCTGCTGAAAGCGGCGGGCTTCACGGTGCGCGACCCGGCGGAAGGGCACCTCTGCTGTGGTTCGGCCGGCACGTACAACATCATGCAATCGGAGATTTCAGCCGAGCTGAAGGCCCGCAAGGTCAGGAATCTCGAAGCGACGAGAGCCGATGTCATCGCGACAGGCAATATCGGCTGCATCACGCAGATCGCGACGGCAACGGGCATTCCCATTCTGCATACGGTCGAATTGCTGGATTGGGCCTATGGCGGCGACATGCCGGCAAAGTTGAAGGGACTGGAGCCTGCGGCAGCCTAGAGCAACTCCAGGAACGGTGCGTAGTGGTTTCCGTCCGGAAGTGCGTAAAAACAATAGCATAGAGCGGTTGGGCGATTCCGTGAAATGCGCAGCGCTCTAGCACTACTTTGGCAGATTAACCGGCCATTTACGATGATGGGC
>NZ_JAAZQI010000045.1:0-9840 GCF_012275345.1 Rhizobium sp. SG570
GTCCGTGCGGGGGGTTCTGGCTTTGTTTTTATGTGGGGCCCGTTTTGGGGGCTTCGTTTTTGGGGCCGCGGGGGCGTTTTTGTTTCTGGGGGGGGGGGGGGGGGGGGGGGGGGCCCCCCACCGCCGTGTCGAGCGCCTCAATGGCAAGTTCCGCTTTCAGATGGGTTGCAATAGCCCAGCCGATGACCTTGCGGCTGAAGGCGTCGAGGACGACCGCCATCGGCGTTTAGCACATTCTCTAGAAAAAGGAGCTGGCCATTTCGGGCGCGCCTTCAAGCGCATGGGCCATGAATTCCAAGGCGGCCTTCAGCTTGTCCCGTTGGATCGGTCCTCCGAGGCAGACGCGAACCGCTTCCTGCGCAGGTCCATCGACCGTGAAGGCATCGCTCGCGACGACACCTAGGCCGGAGGAACGCATGTGGCTTCCGAATGTCGAACGCGTCCAGCCATGAACGAGCGGCAGCCAGATATTGAAGCTTATCGCGTCGCCGCGATAGCTGCCAGCGGGGAGCACGTCGGCGACAAGCGCCTGCCGTGCCGCGGCTTCGCCTCTGATGAAGCGCAGGATGCTGTCGGCCGTTCCGTCCTCTATCCAGCGCGTGGCAAGCGCGGTGGCAAGCGGCGAGGCCATGACGTTATTGGCGCGCATCGCTGCGACGAACGGCCAGCCTGCCTTCGAGTCTGGCGCGACCACGTAAGCGAGCCTGAGACCTGCACCGATACATTTGGCGAGCCCGCCGATATGCCAGGTCAGGTCCGGCGCCATGGCGGCGAGCGGCGGCGGGCTGTGCTGCGGGATGAAGCCATAGGCATCGTCCTCGACGATCGGCACGTGATACTTGCGGGCAACGGCGCAGATCTCGGCGCGGCGTCCTTCCGGGATGGTTAGCGTCAGCGGGTTCTGCAGCGTCGGATTGAGATAGAGAGCCTTGGGCTTTTGCGTCTCGCAGGCCTCGGCAAATGCGGCGGCAATAATGCCGTCCTCATCCATCGGCAGGCCGACGAGGTTGAGGCGCAGCTGCGCGGCGATCGACCGCATGCCGGGATAGGTGATGTTTTCCGAAAGCACCGTTTCGCCCGGCTTTGCCAGCATGCCGAAGATCGCCAGCAGCGCCGGATGCGCGCCGGGGGTGACGAATATCCGCTCCTGCGACGGCACCAGCCCGCGCCGGCTAAGCCAGGCAGCCGCCGCCTCCTTGTCCATGCCAGCACCACCAAAGCCTTGGTAACGAAGCAGAGAGACGAGATTTGTCGCGACCGACGACAGCCCTTCCCGCATGCGGGCCAGCAAATCCGGATCATCCGGCTCCGGCGGCATGTTCATGGAGAAATCGACCGCCGACGTTCGCCGGATATCAGGAATAGCATGGGAGGCGAAACCAAGCCGCTCCTTTTCCAGGCCACCGGTCACGAACGTACCGCGGCCAACATGAGTCTTCACCAGCCCGCGCTTTTGCGCCTCCACATAACCGCGCGCCACCGTCGTGAAATCGATGTTGAGTTGCTTGGCGAGTTCCCGCTGCGGTGGCAGTCGATCCCCAACGACGAGGTTACCGCTGCGCAGGTCAAGTTCGATGACATCGGCGATCGCCATGTAGCGCGGGCCGCTGCTGCGGCTGAGGTCGGGAACCCATCGTTTCATGTGTGCGGAATCCGGTGGACTGTCTCTATTGACCGTATATTGTTGCATTGGCCTCTTGTCACCTAAAATAATTCAACCGCCCCGTTTTCATGTGGCTTAACACGCTAACAGCGCTTGGCAAACACTCTCTTGCAGAATTGAATGCATATTGGCGGCATTCATTATGTGCATTGTCGCTTCCATTTTCGGCAGCCTTTTGGCGCGACTTTCAGCAATTAGAAGTGCAGAGCAAGTAAATGACAGGAGAATTGAATGCTTTTTCCGACAATTTGAACGCATTTTAGGCAAACTTCATATTGGCATGGCCTTTGCAATTGAATGGCGTACCCCCGCGATGGGGCCTGACGTCAACAAAGGAGCCATTCATGCCCGCAGTTACCGCACCCGCCCATGCCGACGGCGATTTCCTTGTCGATTACGAAGAAAAGGTCTTCGAGGATGTCCAGGCCAAGGAGGGTGAGAAAGCCCTCATCACCTTCCATACAGTCGCCTTCGAGGGATCGATCGGTCTCGTCAACCTTCTTCAGGCCAAGCGCCTCAAGCGCAAAGGCTTTGAGACATCCGTGCTGCTCTACGGCCCCGGCGTAACGCTTGGCGTGCAGCGTGGCTTCCCCAAACTAGGAGCGGAAGCCTTTCCGGGTCACCTCAACTTCAACAACCAGATTAAGGGCTTCATGGAAGAAGGTGGCAAGGTCTATGCCTGCCGTTTCGCGCTGCAGGCGCTTTACGGCCATGGCGAAGGCTCGCTGATCCCCGGCATCACCCCGATCAGCCCCCTGGATGTTCTCGACCTCATCCTGATCCACCGCCGCGACGGGGCCTTCATCCTCGACACCTGGACGCTCTGACTGATTGAAGGCGGGGCCAAGCCCCGCTTTCATCCGCCCAAAAGGAGTTCGCCATGGAAAAGAAATCAATTGTGCGGGCCGCCGCAGTACAGATCGCGCCTGATCTCACCTCACGGGAAAAGACGGTGGCCCGGGTTCTGGAAGCAATCCATGAGGCTGCCAGCAAGGGTGCCGAACTGGTGGTCTTCCCGGAAACCTTCGTGCCTTGGTATCCCTATTTCTCCTTTGTCCTACCGCCGGTGCTTTCCGGCAAGGAACATGTCCGGCTCTACGACGAGGCCGTCATCGTGCCGAGCGCCGCGACAGAAGCCATCGCCGCCGCAGCTCGCAATCATGGCATCGTCGTCGTGCTTGGCGTCAACGAGCGCGACCGTGGCTCTCTCTACAACACCCAGCTCGTTTTCGACGCCGACGGAACGCTGATCCTCAAGCGCCGCAAGATCACCCCGACATTCCATGAGCGGATGATCTGGGGTCAGGGCGATGCTTCGGGCCTCACGGTGGTCGAAAGCCATGTCGGACGGATCGGCGCACTTGCTTGCTGGGAGCACTATAATCCGCTCGCCCGCTACGCGCTGATGGCCCAGCACGAGGAGATCCATGTCGCCCAGTTCCCGGGCTCGATGGTCGGGCCGATCTTCGCCGAGCAGATAGAAGTGACGATCCGCCATCATGCCTTGGAAAGTGGCTGTTTCGTCGTCAATGCGACAGGCTGGCTAACGGACGAACAGATCGTCTCGATCACGCCGGATCAAGGGCTGCAGAAGGCCCTGCGCGGCGGCTGCATGACGGCGATCGTCTCTCCGGAAGGCAAGCACCTCGCCCCACCGCTCGCCGAGGGTGAAGGCATGGTGATCGCCGATCTCGACATGAGCCTGATCGTCAAGCGCAAGCGGATGATGGATTCCGTCGGTCATTACGCCCGACCCGAACTCCTGCATCTCGTCATCGACGGCCGTGCGACCGCACCGATGGTCGCCTCCCGGACATCTTTCGAAACAGCCCCCGCTTCCACCGAAAGGAGCAATTCCGATGGACACTTCGACAACACGTCTTCCGACCGAGATTCTGATCAACGAGTTGCAGTCCTTCGGAGCCAGACTGGTTGATCCGAAGGCGGGTCATGAAAGCCGCCGTGGCGGTGCCGGCCCCTCTGACCACAAGCCGATGACCATTGACGGCATGACCGTCATGGTTCCGGTCCACACCGCGCCTGCCTTCGAAAGCCCCTATCTGGTCGAGAAGCCGGATGAGGAAGGCAAGAGCCGCATCAGCCGCGATGGCCGCGTGCTTGGCGAAGTCTCCTTCCCGCTGCGGCCCCGCTTCTACGAGCGCAGCACGGCGGAGGGCGTTCCCTATTCGCAGATCGCCGTCCTGCACGGCCGCGATGTGCTGGCAACCACGGTGCTGCAGACCTGTATCCGCTATCAAAGCCGCACCAAGACCTGTCAGTTCTGCGCCATCGGCCAGTCGCTTGCCGCCGGCCGCACCATCGCCCACAAGACGCCGGAGCAGCTTGCCGAAGTGGCGAAGGCGGCCGTCGAGCTTGATGGCGTCAAGCATATGGTGATGACGACGGGAACGCCGAAGGGTTCGGATCGCGGGGCGTCCATCCTCGCTGACAGCGCCCGCGCCATCAAGGCAGCCGTCGACATCCCGATCCAGGCACAATGCGAGCCGCCGGAAGACGATGTTTGGTTCCAGATCATGAAAGATGCCGGCGTCGACGCGCTCGGCATGCATCTCGAAGTCGTCACACCGGAAATACGGGCGCGCATCATGCCGGGCAAGGCGCAGGTCTCGATCGAAAACTACATGAAGAGCTTCAGGGTCGCCGTGGAGGTGTTCGGCCGCGGCCAGGTCTCGACCTATATTCTCGCCGGTCTCGGCGATACTCGCGAAGCGATCCTCGACATCTGCGAGAAGCTCGTTGCGATCGGTGTTTACCCCTTCGTCGTGCCTTTCGTGCCGATCTCTGGCACGCCGCTCGAAAGCCATCCGGCGCCGAAGCCGGACTTCATGCATTCGATCCTGTCCCCCCTCTCGAAAATGCTGATCGACAGCGGCCTAAAGGCCGTCGACATCAAGGCCGGCTGCGGCAAATGCGGCGCCTGCTCGGCCCTTTCGACCTATGAGAGGATGTTGACGAAATGATCCTTGAGCCCTTCGCACCTTATCAGGCCGGCGAATTCCAGGTGAAATTCGCCACATCGCAATGGGAACGGCGGGAAGCCCATGCTCTGCGCCGCACCGTCTTTTGCGATGAGCAGAAGATCTTCGATCATGACGATCGTGATGCGATCGACGATCGCGCGATCCCGATCGTCGCCCTATCGATGATGGGCGTCACCTCGGATCGGCTGGTGGGCACCGTGCGCATTCACGAGGAGGAGCCGGGGCTCTGGTGGGGTTCGCGGCTCGCCGTCCACGAGGATTTCCGCAAGATCGGCGCGCTTGGGGCGACCCTCATCAAGCTCGCGGTCTCCTCGGCCAATGCGATGGGCTGCCACACCTTCCTTGCCAACGTGCAGGTTCAGAACGGGCTGCTCTTCCGCCGGCTCCACTGGGAGGTGGTCGAGGAGTTCGAGATCTACGGCAAGCCGCATTTGCGGATGAAAGCCGATCTTGCCTGGTATCCGCCCTGCCCCACACCGGAAGCCGGTTTCGTGGCTCTACCGAAGAAGGCAGCATGAAAATGACCATCGACGTCACAGCGCTCGCCGCCAAACTAATCGCCTCATCCGGCATTGCCGCGAAAGCCGATATCGGCAGGGTTGCCGCCGGTCTCGGGTTGGCCGGTCAGCCGGTCGCCGTCGGAGATGATTGTGCCGCCCTCCCCGATGGCGACGGCTATCTCCTCTTCGCCATCGAAGGCTTCATCAACGAATTCGTCGCAGCCGATCCGTGGTTTGCCGGCTGGTGCGGGGTGATGGTCAATATTTCCGACGTCGTCGCCATGGGCGGCCAGCCGGTTGCTGTGGTCGATGCGGTCTGGGCAAATGGCGAGGAGAACGCCTCTCCAGTGCTGGAAGGGATGCGCGATGCGGCCGCCGCCTATGGCGTGCCGATCGTCGGCGGCCATACGAATATCCGCACGGACCGCCATCAGCTTTCGGTCGCGATTCTCGGCCGAGCGAAAACGCTGCTGACGAGTTTCGATGCCAAGCCGGGCGACATCCTGATCGCCGCCGTCGATCATCGCGGCCGTTATCGCGAGCCGTTCAACAACTGGGAGGCCGCAACCGACGCGCCGCCGGATCGCATGCGTGGCGACCTCGAAATTATGGCCCAGATCGCCGAGGCCGGTCTGGCGCTCGCCGCGAAGGATATCAGCCAAGGGGGCATTCCGGGCACTGCGATCATGCTGGCGGAGTGCTCCGGCGTCGGCATCGATATTGACCTGACCACCATCCCCATTCCCGAAGGCGTCGCGCTGGAGCGCTGGCTCTCAACGTTTCCGAGCTACGGTTACCTGCTCTCGGTCGCGCCCTCGAATGTCAAAGCCGTCCTCAAAATCTTCACCGCGCGCGGCATCGTCGCAGCCGCTATCGGCACGGTCAATGCCGGCAGCGAGGTCGCCATCAACGCCGACGGCAACCGCGTGGTCATCCGCGACCATGCCAGGGTGCCGCTCCTGGGCCTTGGACGCACCGGCGAAAAACACGAGCGGGAGGATGCCGCATGAACCGTCCTCTGCGCATCGCCATGCTGGCCCATTCGACCAATCCCCGCGGCGGCGTTGTCCACGCCATGCAGCTTTCTGAGGCACTGACGGCGCTGGGCCATGACGTCGTCTTGCACGCTCCCGATTCCAAAGGAAACGGGTTTTTCCGCAAGGCGGAATGCGGCACGATGCCGTTTCCTGTCGGCCCCATCGTCTCCGACATGACCGGCATGGTGAAGCAACGGATCGCCGATTATGTGGGACATTTCGAAAAGCCGGCAGCGCGCGCATTCGACGTCTTCCACGCCCATGACGGCATTTCCGGCAATGCGATGGCGGTGCTGAAGCAACGTGGCTTCATCCGACGATATGCGCGAACCGTCCACCATGTCGATCAGTTCGCCGATCCGCGGCTGATGGAATTGCAGGACCGTTCCATCGATGAGGCCGCCCTCTTCTTCACCGTCAGCGCCACGTGGCAGCACTATCTGGAGGGAAAGGGGAAATCGGCATCCGTCGTCGGCAACGGCGTCGATACCACACGTTATTCGCCGAACTGGAGCGGGGAGCAGACGGCACTGAGGGATCGTCTCAAACTTCCCGCGGGCCCCTTATTCCTCAGTATCGGTGGGGTGGAAGCCCGCAAGAACACGATCGGTATCCTCGA
Source organism: Rhizobium sp. SG570 (assembly GCF_012275345.1). Taxonomy (NCBI): domain Bacteria; kingdom Pseudomonadati; phylum Pseudomonadota; class Alphaproteobacteria; order Hyphomicrobiales; family Rhizobiaceae; genus Rhizobium; species Rhizobium sp. SG570. The sequence continues at coordinate 6,822 of NZ_JAAZQI010000045.1, forward strand.
TGCCTTCCGGCAATTGCGCGCCGTACAGCCGGAAGCGCAGCTGGTGATCGCCGGCGGCGCGTCGCTGCTGGACCACGGGGGTTACCAGGATGAATTCCGCTCTGAACTGGCGCTGCTGCGCGAACATGCCTCCGCCGTCCACCTCATCGGCCCGGTCGCCGACGAGGACATGCCGAACCTTTACCGTCTCGCGGATGCGCTGGTCTTCCCCTCACTGAACGAGGGCTTCGGGCTCGTGGTTCTGGAGGCGATGGCGAGCGGCGTACCAGTTATCGTCTCGTCGATCGCGCCGTTCACCGAATATCTCGCCGGCGACGACGTCATCTGGTGCGACCCGCGTCATTCGGCCTCGATCGCCGAAGCTATGGCGCTGGCCCTCGTCCCGCAGATCCGCAACCGCGTCATCCCGCGAGGGCTGGACGTGGCCGGCCGGTTTTCCTGGCGGCGTGTCGCCGAAGCCCACCTTGTCGCATACGCAACCTTGAAGGAGACTACCGATGCCTGAAATGCGCTTTGTCATAACGTGGCCCGATGGTCAGGAAGAGAGCTGCTACTCTCCTTCGCTGAACATCCGTGAGTTTTTCACCGAAGGAGAAAGCTATCCGGTAGCGGATTTCGTCGACCGCAGCCGCAAGGCTCTCAAGATCGCAAGCGATCGGGTGGAGGCGAAGTACGGGTTCGCCTGTTCGTCCGCGAACGACCAGCTTGCCCGCATAGAAAGTGCTGCCGAGCCCTTCCTGAAGGACGCGAGCGCCCGCGTCCGCTGCGATACCTTCATTCTCTGAGAGGATCAGTCGATGCCCCATAATCTCAAGCAGCATTATTCTGCAGTTGTCGTCGGCGGCGGTCAGGCCGGGCTTTCCGCCAGTCATTACCTCAAGAAGCACGGCATCGATCACGTCGTCTTCGAGAGGAAAACCGTCACGCACAAGTGGAAGGACGAGCGCTGGGATGCGTTCTGCCTGGTGACCCCGAACTGGCAATGCCAGCTTCCCGACCATCCCTATGACGGCGACGATCCACATGGTTTCATGGTCAAGGATCAGATTGTCGCCTATGTCGACCGCTTCATCAAAAAGGTCGATGCACCGGTTTTCGAACATACTGCCGTCAGTTCGGTGGAGCGGATGTCGGACGGTTCGTTCAGGGTCGAAACATCGGCAGGTACCGTCACCACGGACAGTGTTGTGCTGGCAACCAGCCTCTACGCTCGACCGTCCATTCCCCGGGCGGCCGAGCGGCTACCGGACGAGATCCTCCAGCTTCATACGGTGGATTACCGCAATCCGCAGCAACTACCGGAAGGCGCGGTGATCGTCGTCGGTTCCGGCCAGTCCGGCTGCCAGATCGCCGAGGACCTGCATCTCGCCCGTCGCAAAGTGCACATGGTCACCGGCAACGCACCGCGATGCGCCCGTTTCTATCGCGGCCGGGACGTCGTCGACTGGCTCTCGGATGTTGGGCAATACGAGATCACCGTCGAACATGACGGGATGACCAAGAAGAAGCACGATACCAACCACTACCTCACTGGCCGCGATGGCGGTCGGGATCTCGACCTCAGGAAATTCGCGCTCGAGGGCATGAAGCTTTATGGCCGCATGGAAGGTGTTTCAGGTGGTAAAATGCTGTTTGCCCCAAACCTCAGGGCCAACCTCGACAATGCCGACCGGGTCTATAATGGCATCAACGCCCTGATCGACAAGCATATCGCCGCCCATAACATCGATGCGCCACCGGCCAGCGTCTATTCCCCCGTCTGGGAACCGGCGTTGGAACCGGCGGAACTCGACCTTGCCGCTGAGGGCATCTCATCCGTCATCTGGGCTACGGGTTTCACACCGGACTGGTCCTATGTCGGACTGCCGATCTTCGATGGCACCGGCTATCCGGTCCAGCGACGCGGTATGACGGGTATAGACGGTGTCTATGTCCTCGGCCTGCCATGGCTCTGGACCTGGGGCTCGGGTCGCTTTCTGGCCGTGGGCAAGGATGCGGAACACGTGGTCGGCCACCTGGCGGGCTACCTTGAGAGGGCCGACGAGAAGCCCTTCAGACAAACCGCGACGGGTCGATGATCAGATGAGTGTCGCATTTCTCAATACCTCGACGAAAACGTCCGCCAAGCGCGAGCTGATGGAGCGCGCGCTTGATCCCCATATCCTTCTCGGCATGCCGCATCTCAATCCTTTCGGCCTGTCCGAGACATGGCTGATGAAAGAGCTCGGCCACCGCCATTGGCTAATGCTGGCGCAGCAGATGGACATGGAAGACGCCGACTTCCGGACGCCCGATGGACGCGAGGCATATGCCGCGATCTGTGCGACATCGCTTAAGCAGGCGCGTCTTGAATTGGCCAGAGCCAACGATGTGCTGGTCGTTCATTCCTCGATGTCGCAGGTATCTCGCACCCAGCACGCTAGCATCCACCATGTGTCTATTGGTGCCGGTATAATTGCTGTTGTCGAAATCCTGTCCGCGTTCGTTGCGAGAGAAAAAGGCGGCGACAACCGATCGCTGACCAAGATGGGAGTAGCCACGGGCCTAGCCCAGCCTCGCCTCTCCAATTCCCTTGCTGCAGCGGCAGCAGCGTTCCGGCGCGGTCAATCAGATGTTGTCTCCGATATCTACTTAGCAGAGCTTAGCCTTGCCAGAACAATGATCATCCGTCCAAGTCTCCAGGAGGAATTCAACGGCGCTGGACTGCTCTATTTTGCAAATTTTCAGGCGCTTGCCACGAGAGCGATCGAGGATACTCTGCCGCCATCCAAACTGATGCGGCGCGACGTATTTTTCAACGGCAATATCAATCTCGGAGAGGCAATCGAACTCAAGGTTCGAAGTTCGGATGATAACGTCAGATGGATTGTCGAATTTTATCGAACAGACGGGTCAAGACTGGGCTTAGTCACAACGTGGTTTGCCTAGGGTCAGGACCCATTGATTTGAATTGACGGCTATGATTCAGACGGGCGGATAGGAGCCTGACTGATGAGTAATTTGTTCTGGCTGACTAACG
>NZ_JAAZQI010000046.1:0-9322 GCF_012275345.1 Rhizobium sp. SG570
GGACCCGTGGTAGCGTATAGCGCGTCAAAGCGCGATAAGGTGATAGGGATCGGTTTGAGCGCAAAACATCAGGGCCAGCGGTCATATCAAACCGCACTTACAGGCCGGAGACATGACTGCACCCGACCCGCCAAGCTCAAACATCGCCGAAATCACCTTGCCAAGCGGGCGCCATCCAGACACGACGCCACCCTCGAATAGCATGTACGTCCGAGTTGAGATTTTCTTCAAAGCTGCCCTGCATTGGTCTTTCTGCAAGGATTATTCTATCTCAACCCTACTACTATCCGCGCCCGTCTCCGTTGAACTCCAGAACCGAAATGATCGGAACGAATTATTATTCCCAGTAAACGATTTGACGCCCACCACCCTGAGCACTCGGTCAAACGCAATCAGATCCCGGCAAAAGGCCCGAGCAATCTGCCGAAAAACCCCTTAAAGCGGACATGTCCTTCGATCGCCGCCAGGGATATGCACTCACCGTCGCTGCCGATCACCGGGCTATGATCCGTCTCATCATCACCCTCGACAAAGTCACCCGGCTCGTAGCGATTATTGCCATCCGAAAACGATCCCTTCAGAACCTGCGTCACCTCGAGATCCGTATGCCCGTGCGCCGGCATGTGCTTATTCGCTTTTACCTTCAGCAGAATCACGTTCGCTTCTGGCGCGTGAGGCACGCGAATGCGGCTAAGCCTGACCCCCGGCCCCACGGGACGCCAGGGACCTACTTCGCAACCAGCCAGTGGGCTTGGAAGAATGATGCCATCGACAGAAGCCGGTGAGCGACGCGGCGCGATGTGGCTGGGCTTCCCGTCTAGATCCAAACGCGCAAGTGTTTGTTGAAGAGCCCGAGGAGAAAGCGCCTGTGGTTCCGTCCGGATCAGCATCTCCCCGCCAACGGCCTCGAATGTCGCAACGCGCCTCTGACAGAAAGGGCAGCCACTCGAATGAGCGGCAACAACGAGTGAGGGACCAACCGGCAACGTGCCTACAGCAAAACGCAGCAGTGTCTGATCACTGGGATGATGCTTGTTCGTCATAGTGTTTCTTCCAGCATATCCCTAAGTTTTCCAAGTGCCCGCCTAATACGAGACTTCACAGTGCCGAGCGGCAAATCCAATTCCCTGGCAATTTCAGAGTGAGGGCGATCACGGAAAAAGGACAATCTGATGATCTCCTCCTGTTCGGAACTCAGAGCCTTAAGCGCGGCGCGAACCTTTTCCTCATCCGCCCTGATAAACAAAATCTCTTCAGGCGTGGGTTCAGCGGCCTGCATGACCTCAGTTTCGCCACCATACGGCTGATTTGCGGACTTTGATTTCCGCTGAAAATCAATCCGCAAGTTGCGGGCTATCGTGAAAATCCATGTCATCGCACTGGCGCGCGTCGGATCGAAATAAGGGGCCTTGCGCCAGACCATAAGCATCGCCTCCTGGGCGATTTCTTCGGCACTTTCAGCTGTCGAGCCCGAGCGCATCATGAACGCCTTGATCCTGGGCGCTGCAAAATTGAAGAGCTCGGCAAAGGCCTGCCGATCCTGACGGGTTGCTATCGCCAGAACAAGTTGGTTGACCGCTTCGCGCGACAATGGATCGTGCTCGGGCAAGGTCGTCACCGCTCGTCTCCTTTCGAAGGCGATGATGCCGTTCTGTTTGCCACGGCTATCGATAGGCGGTGCTGGAACATTCATGCGCTTTCTACGAGGAGCAATGCCAATTGGATCCCATGATCCGATTCCAAAAAATTCACGTATCAGATTTGAACCGCAGCAACAAAGGCTTCGGCTTGGCAAATGCCGTGCAGGAAGCGGGCGAGAAGAGAGATCATGATGCCGCGAAAAACAGTGGACCAACAAAAGCCTTTGGTGAAGGCCGGCCTCGCGGTGATCCCGGTCATCCTAACCCTTCTTCTCGGACAGTGGGCAACCTTGCCGAACATTGAGAGTTGGTACGCAGGCCTTGCCAAGCCCGCATTCAATCCACCGAATTGGATCTTTGGGCCGGCATGGACCTTCCTTTACGCGTCTATGTCCTTTGCAGTCTGGCGCATATGGATACTTGCAGGTGAGCAACCGCAAAAGTCGGTGGCGCTCATTTTCTTTTATCTGCAGCTGGCGTTCAATGCCGCATGGTCATGGGCATTCTTTGCGCTCCATAGCCCACTGCTTGGGCTTATCAACATCGTTCCGCAGTGGATCTTGATCCTCCTCACAATCCTCAAGTTTCGCCTTCTCGACAGAATCGCTGCTTACAGCCTCGCACCTCTCGCTGTTTGGGTTGCCTTCGCGATAGCGCTCAATTTCGAAATCTGGCGGTTAAATCTTTGAATGGGCAAGCTATCGCGAATAGCACTGTGCGCCAGATCCTCAGCCGTGTGGAAAAGACCCCAGGAGACGCGCAGTTATCCATTGTCCGCAACCGGCGGCAAGACCTGAGAGAACTGTACCCCAAAAAAGATCGGCTAACGTCAGAACAATCGACCAGCTCTTGAGTGTCGCCTGATTTGTGAGATCATAGGTGGCATAAGCCGTAAAGCCGAGCATCGCGCCGCACACTATTGCAGTCCGGGCCGACTCTCCGATCAGCCCGGGTCGAACGGCGAGAACCGTAAGTCCGAACGCATAAATCAGGTAGAAGGCAACAGCTGGCACAAGTCGGAAGTCCGCTGCCAGCATCTCTGCCATTACAGGCCTATAAAGACGATCCGTCATGCTGCTCAGCCAGATAAAATCGATGGCGACGAACACGACAAACGTGACGAGATAGGCAACAACATAGGTTTTCACGACATTCTCCATAGCGGCCTTCCTTCGGTCGATCAGCGGATGCGTGTCCAATCGACACCGCGGCAAATCAGGCCGGCAATAACACAGCCTCTCGTGGACATCCGATCACCTTCCACTTTCACCGTGATCCTGTAGCTCAAATAACGTTGGGGATCGAAAGCCTCACCGGAATAGATGCCATCTTCACTGGGCTTGATCGTCATCACCAGCTTGTCACCAGCCCTTTCGCTTGGCGTTCCCGGCTTGAGCCAGGTATTTGTTGCACAGATGTCCGATCCGCAGGGGGCAACCCTCACTTTGGCATTGCCATCTGCGCGAGCCCACAGGCCCTCGATTTCGGCACCTTGCGCATTAGTTGCAGATGCTGCGGCCAGATAAACAATCGCTCCAATCATCGCTCTCATGCCTGGATCTCCTTCTAACCGCCGACCTTCATGCGTGCTCAAGTGTATAAAGCCCCACGTCGATGCTCCCTTCCTCAAAGCCGGCTTCGCAATAACAAAGGTAGTAGTGCCAAAGGCGACGGAACCGCTCGTCAAAGCCGAGGGCAGCGACGGTCGGCCAGCGCGCATGAAAACGGGTGCGCCACTCAAGAAGCGTCCGTGCGTAGGATTTGCCGAAATGCTCTCTTGCGGTGAGCCTGAAGCCGGCCTTTTCAACAGCCGCCTGCAATGCGGGATCGGAGGGCAGAAAGCCGCCGGGGAAAACATACTTCTGGATGAAATCGGAGCCGCGCCGATAGGCATCAAAACGCTTTTCATCAATTGAGATCACCTGCAGCACAGCCCTGCCACCTGGTCTCAAGCAACGTTTCAAGGTTGCGAAGTATTCCAGCCAATAGGCCTCGCCGACCGCCTCGAACATTTCGATCGAAACGATCCGATCGAACTGGCCTTTAAGATCACGGTAATCTTGCAGGCGCAGGTCCACCACCTCTGTCACGCCGAAATTTGCGGCCGTCTGCCTCGCCCAGGCAAGCTGCGAAGGTGACAAGGTTATGCCAGTCACTTTGACGTTGGCACCGGCTGCCATGAATATAGAAAGAGCACCCCAGCCGCAGCCGATCTCCAAAACACTGCAGTTATGATCGAGGTCAAGCTTTTGCAGAATATGATCAAGTTTCTTTTGTTGGGCGGCGTCGAGGGTGTATGTAGAATTGTCGAAAATTCCTGATGAATACTGCATCGTGGGGTCGAGCCACTGCTTGTAGAATTCGTTGCCGAGATCGTAGTGTGCCTCGATGTTGCGACGGCTGCCGTGCTTCGTATTGGCGTTGACAAGATGTTTTGCCCTGTTGAAGAGCCGCATCATCGCGCTGCCTTCAACAGCCGGGCCTAACGCTTCGATGTTTTTGGCCGCGAAGCGGATGACTGCGGTCAAATCGGGAGTCGTCCAGTCCTCATTGAGGTAACTCTCCGCAAAGCCGATATCTCCCGCAAGCATTAGGCGAGGCAACAGGCGCCAACGCCGCATGTTGATGATAGCCTCTGGCCCTGGTTCAGCGCCGTATTTTTCGACGACCTGCCCTGATGGCAACGAAATCTTCACGTGGCCGTAGCGAACGTCGCGCAACAACCTCATGAGAAGGTGGCCGACCAGACCAAACCCCTCGATGCTATCGGACGCGCGCATCGGAGCGCCGGAGAAATCGTCAAAATGGCTCATGAACTTCAACCTTGGAATTGCTTGCTTTCCCTTCAGCGGGAGATGGGCGAACGAACGAAACAGGGTTTTCAGGAGGAAGGGGGCGTATCCGCAAGCCGATACCTTTCAGCCAGATCTTAAGCGCTTCCCAATGGATGCCTCCCACAACACGAAGTGTGAGGAAAGGGATGGCAAAAAATGCCTGTAACAATGCGCGATCCGTAAGCTCGCAGCGGCGGGCCAGATGCCTGGCTGTCAGTACCGGCCCATCGCAATCAAAAGTCTCGATTCGGATGGAAAGAACGTCAGTTGGTGGCAAGACGCGAAACTGGTATCGTAGATCCATGTCCATAAAGGGCGAGACGTAGAAGGCCTTGTCGCACTGTTGAACAATTTGCCGCCCGTCGTTCGCCTCAACCGGGATCATGTAGCCGTGGCGCTCACCGAACGTATTGTCCACTTCCCAGAGGATGGCTTTGAGCGACGCATCCTTCGAATAACAGAAGAACACGCTGAGCGGATTGAAAGCCCAACCGAACAGTCGCGGCATGGTCAGCAATCGCACCGGACCGCCGTCCGGCTCGACCCCGGCGCGACGCATAATCGTCTCGACCTGTTTCTTCAGATCGTCCCCCGAGCGATCACCTCGATCCTTGCGATAGAAGGAAAAAAGGTTGAAGCGGTCGACAGAGAGAAGTCGAAGCCGCCGATCGATCTGGTCAAGCTCATCAAGATCGAGCAGCAGAGAATAGATCCTGTAGCTCAGCTTGTGCTGCTTCGGCCTTACACGCGCATGCGTGACCAGGCCGGAAAAAAGCGCAGATTGAAGTTCCGCACTCATGCGGTAACTTCCACGTCCAGCGGCAGCTCGGCGAAGCGAACAATCGGCTTGCGCACGATCCGGGAACTTTCCTGCGGCACCTGCCAGGGCCGCCGCAAGCCGCCAAGATCCTCGGCAACCGCAAGGCCCGCCTGAATGCCGTCCTCGTGAAAACCCGCGCCGAAATGCGCGCCGCAGAACCAGGTATTGCGGACACCTTGAAGCGACCAGATTTCCTTCTGTGCGCGATCGGTCAGGAGATCGAAAACCGGATGTTCATATGTCTCACGGCAGATGACGGTTTCCTCCTTCAGCGCCTGTCGCGGATTAAGCGTGACGAAGGTCAGCGGTGCCGCACCCAACGGCTGCAGCTTGTTCATCCAATAGGTGATGGAGGGCTGAATTGGCCCATCCCGCGTATCGGCCACATAGTTCCAACTGGACCAGGCCGCCCGCCGTTTTGGCATCAAACCCACATCGCCATGGAGGACCGCCTCGTTCCGCGAGTAGCGAAAAGCACTGAGAATGCGGTTCTCTTCGGGACTTGCATCCACAAGCATACGCAGCGCCTGATCGGCATGGGTCGCAATCACGACATCGTCAAAAGCGTAGTGGCCGCCCATGCCATCTTCAAGTTCGACGCCCCATGGTCGGCGTCTTATCACCTTCACTGGCGTCGATAACCTAATGCGGTCGGCGAAACGGTTGGTCATGCGGGCAACATATTCGCGGCTGCCACCCCTTACAGTGCGCCATACAGGGCGGCCCCATAGTTCCAACAGCCCGTGATTACTGCAGAATTTCACGAAATTTGCTGCCGGATAAACGCCGACCTGCATTGCAGGCGTAGACCAGATCGCCGCAGCCATCGGATAAAGATGGTCATCGCGGAAGGCGCAGCCGTAGCCGTTGCGCGAGAGATAATCATCAAGCGAAATGCCGTCCATGTCGGGCAAGTCCCGCGGGGCATTGCGATAAAAGCGCACCAGATCGCGCATCATTGACCAGAAACGCGGGCGGACAATGTTTGATTTCTGCGCGAAGAGACCGAGACCCGTACCACCGGAATATTCACAGGCGCCATCGTTGATCGAAACGGCAAAGGACATATTGGAGGCAGCCGTCGGCACGTCGAGCGCGCGGAACAAAGCCGTCAGATTGGGATATGTAACCTCGTTGTAGACAATGAAGCCGGTATCGACGGATACAGGACCCGCGGCGCTTTCGAAGTTGACCGTGTTACTGTGGCCACCGATGCGATCACTGGCCTCGAAGACGGTCACGTCGTGCCGCCTTGACAGGAGCCAGGCAGCCGAAAGTCCCGAAATGCCACTTCCTATAATCGCAATGTTCAGGCGGCGGCCGCCGTTTCGATCGTAGTGACCCATAAAACCCCTCGTCTCCCGCAATAAGCTCTTTGCTTTCAAGACAGATACGGAGGGCGATGACGGCTGGTTTCGCAAAAGTTGAGATTTTTTTTCGAGCGCTATGAAACCGGTCCCAAAGATCGTCCGTAAATAAGGCGTAACCTCATAGCAGCGCATCAATGCGAGCAACGGATGGATTGGCCTCTTCTGATGATCATCGCCGGCGGCATATCGCTGGCCATGACCGGTGCCTGGATCGCGCAGCGTGCAACCGGCAAGAGCGGCTGGATCGATACCATTTGGTCTGCAGCTGTCGGCTTGGGTGGCATCTTCGCCGCCGTCTCAGCAGAAGGTCCGTTCGCGCGCCGGATGACGGTAATCCTGGTCGTGGCAGCCTGGGCGCTGCGGCTAGCCTGGCATATTGGAGCGCGCACCAAAGGTGGTGGCGAAGATCCACGCTATGCCAAACTGATGGAGGACTGGGGCGCCAGCGCCAGCTTGCGGCTGTTTATCTTTCTGCAGGTTCAGGCGTTTGCGGCCTTCGTCCTCGTATTCTCAGTCTATCTCGCTGCGCTGAACGACAAGGCTTATCCGTCTATAACGGATATCGTTGCCGTGGTACTTGCCGCCGCAGCCCTCGCGGGCGAGGCAATGTCGGATGCGCAGCTCTCTCGGTTTCGTCGAAGGCCAGAAGCGAAGACCGAGATCTGCGAAACGGGCCTATGGCGTTATTCTCGCCACCCCAACTACTTTTTCGAATGGCTATTCTGGTGCTGCCTGCCGCTATTTGCCATCACGAGTTCGCCCATCAGCCTTTTAACGCTGCTGGCGCCAGCGTTGATGTACTGGCTGCTAGTGCATGTTTCCGGAATTCCGCCACTGGAAGAGCATATGTTGCGCTCGCGCGGCGATAAATTTCGAGCTCTACGCCAGCGCGTGAACGCCTTCTTCCCAGGTCCACGCAAATCCAAATTCGTTTCTCAAGGAGAATAGCCGATGAATATGCTGGCATTTGCGATCAATGCTGCAGAGCGCGCGCCGCTTACAGACAGTATGACGCTGGCTGGGATAGATTATCTATGTGCGCGCACCAAACACCGTCTATCGACGACTTCGCAAGATGCGGAAAATATGTTTGTCGAGGCAATGGGAAATTTTCCGGTAGCGACACACACCGATGAGGCCAACCGACAGCATTATGAAGTCCCGGCCGAGTTCTTCAGCCTAACCCTGGGGCCTCAACGAAAATACTCCTGCTGCCTTTACCCATCCCCCCATACGACGCTTGCGGAAGCCGAGACTTATGCACTTGCCGAAACTGTAGAGCATGCCGAAATCAAGGATGGAAACAGTATTCTGGAGCTGGGTTGCGGCTGGGGTTCACTATCCCTTTATCTTGCACAGCAATTTCCCAATTCGCGAATTACATCCGTTTCAAACTCCGCCTCACAGCGCGACTACATTCTCGCCATGGCGCAAAAACACGGTCTCGGCAACCTTACCGTCATCACGGCAGATATGAACGACTTCACGACCAATGAACGATTTGATCGTGTGGTCTCGGTCGAGATGTTCGAGCATATGTCCAACTGGCGCACCTTGCTGGAGCGTGTCCGCGAATGGCTCAATCCGCATGGCAAGCTTTTCCTCCATGTCTTCACCCACAAGGACCGCTCCTACCGCTTCAATCACCAAGATCCGGCCGACTGGATCGCCCGCCATTTCTTTACCGGCGGCATCATGCCGGCACATGATCTGCCGCATCGCTTTGCCGACCTGTTTTCAGTTGAACGGGAATGGCGCTGGTCGGGGACGCATTACCGCCGGACGGCGCTCGACTGGCTCGCCAATTTCGATCGCGAAATTCATCGTATCAAGCCGATCTTCGCTAAAGTCTATGGCCAGGACAGCACGCTCTGGCAGCGCCGCTGGCGGCTCTTTTTCCTAGCCACCGCGGGCCTGTTTGGCCATGACAACGGTCATGTCTGGGGGGTAGGCCACTATCTTCTGAGGCCAGCGGGATGAGGCGGCCGGCGTTGGATCCAAGGGCCGGGGCGACGGTCACTATTGCCTGGGTCATCATGGCCAACAAACCCTTCTACCCATTTTATGTCTGGTGGCTGGTTGGCGATGGTGTCGGAATGTCAGCCATAACGCTCGCCGCGATCCCCTTATTTCTGACGATCCCATTGATAGCTAGAAAATCACCGTTCAGTGCGCGGTTGGCGCTGCCAATGATCGGCACGGTCGACACAGTATGCGAATCCATCGTTTTCGGAAGAGCGTCTGCTACGCTTCTCTTCCTTGCACCCTGTATGGCGCTGACACTGGTCTCATTCCAGCCCGTTGAGAAATGGTGGCAGCGGGGTCTTGCCTGCTTCATATTCGTTTGCTTTGCGATATGCTGGTGGAAGCTCAAGGAGCCGGTCTTTCCGTGGACCACCGATCAGATCGCAATACTATCGAGCATCAACGTTTTTGCGGTGGCCGGCCTGATGACTCTTATCGGCATACGCTATGCTGGGACAGCATCCGAAAACATCTCTTTCTAAACGAGCCGAACTCGCGAACGGCGCGGCAAAGTTCTTCATTGAACGCGCTCGACCTGAAGCTCTTGAAGGTATGCGAACCGCCGACCCTGTCGTTCAAGCAGCATATATTTGTGCAAATTTTTATAAGCGGTACAGTAACTTGCGCTCCAGG
>NZ_JAAZQI010000048.1:0-6579 GCF_012275345.1 Rhizobium sp. SG570
GTTGGCGAATTGCGTGGACGCTACGTCGCAGCACTACGCGCGGCGGACAATCATGACATCGCTCCGCTTCTGGAATTCGCACGCAGCTGACAGGGTCCATCGCATTTGCGACAAAGACGGTCGGTAGCCATATGGCGCCCAATTGGCGGCACTCCAAGGTTCTTTGCCCATTCCGGGTTCGCGACATAGCAAGGATGGACAGGCGGGTCCCAATGCTCTTGAGCAGATTCGAACTCTCCACGCTGTATTTATCTTCACCGCTCCTAATCAGATCAACTGCTTAACTTTCGAAGCGTAAGACGGCCTATTCTCCAATAGGAAGTTCAATTTCTTCACGATTTTTCTTCGCGCCCTCTATCAGGACCGTCTTGAAACGATCAGCATCTTGTGCCGGCAGCATTCCCGCCCCTCCTCGAACACCTTCTTGCCACGCAAGCCCACGCTCCCATGCTTCATTGTAGACGAGCGCCAAGTCAGCAGATCGCCTTGTCTGCTGCAGAGCTTCAAAGAGCAGCGCAGCTTGGCGAAGGTCCTTTTCTCGCTTCGCTGCCCCCTGCCCGTCAGTGTGTCTGCGGCTGGCGACAATGAGCTTGTGGACCGCATACCGCGACGGGTCAGGAACGGCAACTGGAACTCCGCTTCGGTGCAGCAGCATTGTCCTAACGGGCTCCCTTATGAGGAAGTCGAGAAAGCGGAGTGGATCCGCACTGGCGCCGCCAAGAGCGGGCATCGTTGCCGGCTGGTCAATATAGTCGTCTGAACCACGGTTCGAAGTCAGGAACTCAACCCTGTAACCCTCGGCGTTCTGAAAGGCCGATGAGGCCGCGGATCCCGATCGATGTGGAACTGGGTGGAAGCTGGCGTCGACGTCCCGCAGAAGCTCGAGAATCGGAGGCAGACTATCTTCAACTTCCCGGCTGATGGCGTAATCCTGAGCAATGTCCGCATCGCCGGTCAGAATTGCAGCCATGGGAAGGCGGACGCCCAGCAATCCCGAATAGCACTGGAAAGCCACCGTGCCGATGAGAACACCCCGGAGCCGAAAAAGACCGCCATCGGCAAGAGCCTCTACGATGTCTCCCGACATTGCATCAGGCTCGCTCATACCGCCGTCGCGTGTCAGGGTATTTACCAAACGCCTGCGAGCGCGTAGATCATCCTTGTCCCGCTTATGATCAGCTACGCGGCGTGCGATGTCCGGATCGTCGTTAGGACCGACGTAACGACGTTTCGTGCCACCATGCCCATCTGGGATGTCTAAGTACCAATACAAATGGTGTCCAAAAGCGATTTCTTCACAGGTCGTCAACAGATGGGTCGTGAAATATTCGCCGTTGATCGCCTGTCAGGCCCGACGTCGTAAAGCCAAGACCGGCTGCTCCTGGCGGATGGACGAGACCTATATACAGGTCAGAGGCAAGTGGACCTATTTCTACCGCGCCGTGGACAAGTTCGGAAAAGCCCTTGATTTCATGCTGTCAGAGCAGCGTGACGAAGCCGCGGCCAGCGCCTTCTTCGCTCGCACAATCGAAAACAACGGCTGGCCTGAAAAGGTCGTTATCGACAAGAGCGGCGCGAACCTTGCAGGATTGCAAACCATCAACTGACTGCTGCTGTTCCAGGGATGGTTCTGGCTGATCGAGATCCTGCAGGTCAAATACCTAAACAACATGATCGAGCAGGATCACCGGTTCATCAAGAAGATAACCCGGCCTATGAAAGGCTTCAAATCCTTCCGGTCTGCCTCGGCGACGTTAGATGGGATCGAAGTTGCTCACATGATCCGCAAGCGCCAATTCTCAAACAGCGATCAGCCCGCATTTCAACAATTCGCTGACCTTGCAACATAAATGTGCCTAGCGATAGCCGTCCATGCGGCCGCCTTAAAAGTTTGCGACAGAACCTCATCAGATGAGACTCTTCATGAAGTACCGACAAATGCATTCCGTAGAGGTCGCCGCGGCAAAAGCGTCGATCAGCCGAGCCACGGCATACCGGGATCGTTTGCGGGAGGGGGCGGAATCCTACACTAAGGACGCTGCCTTGGCCAAATCCGCCATTGCCCGTGTTGCCGACTGAAGCCGTTCATCACCCATGTAGCGGGACAGCTCCGCTTTGGCTGATTTCCATACAGGAAAGGCATCTGCCATGAGCTGACGCCCAGCGCTAGTCAATTGTAGCCGCTTTCCTGCGCGGCCACGTCCACCGTCAGCGCGGACTAAACCTTTCACCTCGAGGTTCTGAACGTTTCGGCTGAGAGTAGTCGCATCGACCCCTGCGCTGGCCGCGAGGTCAACGAGTGTAACGCCCTCGGCAGCTCCAACCCCGACCAACAGGCTGAATTGCTCGGCCGTCAGCCCGAGCGGCTTGAAGCAGGCGTTATAGTAGCGCGTGACTGCACGCGCCGTCGCACGAGCCTGAAAGCCCGGACATTCGGCTGCAACCCCCCTCAAAGATTCTGGATCAAACCCGCTCACGTCTGCACCTCTCGACAACCCGATGCGGGCATAATAGTGTATATGCATCATTTGGCAATATTTGGAGATGTACCATGCCAGCGTACGTGCATATCAATCTGCGTGTCATCGACCCCGCCAAGCAGGCGGCGCTCGCTCCTCGCTTTCAGGCAGCTCTACAAGAAGCGGGCGGGCAAATTCTGTATTTCGGTCGTGTTGCCCAGGTTCTTGAAGGCGATGAGGCGCCTTTCCCAATAGCTGGCGTGTTTGAGTTTCCAACCCTGGCCCAAGCGTTAGCCTTCTACAATTCTGAGAAGTACGCACCGATCAAGACCGAACGCCGGGAGGCTCAGGAAGCGAGGATGTTCGTTGTCGAAACCGGTTGAGGCGTCACGACACGAAAGTGGTGAATCTGTCCGTCTTTTGAGAACGTATGTAGAACCTATTTCTGTTTGATGGACGACGACGGCAGCCCCGCGTCTTGGCCCAAAAGCGCGCCGGCTTGCTCGCCGAGCAGCGCAACGAAGGCTTTCGTTCTTGCGGTAGGGCGCGGTCCCGGCGGGTAGATGGCATGGACCTCCATCCGCTTGAATTCATAGGACGGCAGGATGGGAACCAACTTTCCCTCGGCGACCTCGCGCCCACAAACGGCCGTGTGCAGGGCACCGATCCCTCTTTCCGCCAGCAACGCTTCGACCAGCGGCCTCCAATGATTGACGCGCCAAAGGGTCCGAATTGGCACCTCCACCGACGTACTATTCGGACCGACCATATGCAACCGTTCATCGGTGGCCAGGCCGGCGACTCGGATGAAGGGATGCGCAACAAGCTCTGCCGGTTCGCGTGGCAGCCCCTGCCGCTCGAGATAACCGGGGGCGGCCAGCAGGAGCCGCCGGATTGTTCCTAAGCGACGGGCGATGAAATTGCCACTGCCGATCTCGCCGATGCGGATGGAAAGATCGACGCCTTCGGTCACCGGATCAACGAAGCGGTCGTTCAAGATCAGATCGATCGCAAGACCCGGATGCCGTTTTTGGAATTCGATGAGCAGCCTTGGCAATGTCACCTCGCCAAGGCCATGTGGCGCCGCGATCCGGAACGTTCCGGTCAGCGATGTCTCTGCCGAGGCGACGGAAGCCTCGGCCTCCTTGACGGCTTCGATGGCGCGCTTGGCATGCTCGTAGAAACGCACGCCGGCGTCGGTCGCCTGCACCGAGCGTGTCGTCCGGTAGAGGAGCCGCGTCCCCAAATGCTTTTCGAGCTTCTCGACGCGCTCGCTGACAGTGGGCTGGCCAAGACCAAGATCGCGCGCCGCAGTCGAAAGGCTGCCGCGTTCGACGACACGGGCAAAGACGCGCATGGCAGAAAGCATATCCATGACCGCATTCTATCGTCTTTTACGATAAATAAAATCGCCTTTTGCTCTCTTTTGAAGGTTATGACGATCAACGACATTGGATCCGGTCAACAATCCAACCGGAGAACCAACCTTGCAGACCAACACCATTCAAGCGGGCAATACGCAGCCTCAGCCATTCCAGGGTCAGAACGTCGTCATCATTGGCGGTTCCTCGGGGATCGGCCTTTCGACGGCCGCGCACGCCAAAGACGCTGGCGCGAACCTGTTTCTGATATCCCGCAACGCGCAGCGTCTTCGGGAAGCTGCCGAGGCGATCGGCGGCGCAACACAGATCGTCGCTGACATTGCCACCCCTCAGCCGGCGATATTTGCAGACATCGGCAGGATCGATCATCTGCTGATCACGGCCGGAACGGCACGTCTGCTGCCACTCAAGGATCAATCGGAGGCGGATCTCATGCAGGTCATGAGAGAGCGACTGATCGGTCCCCTGCTGACTGTCAAAGCCGCTCTGCCCCTCCTGCATGCGGGAAGCTCCATCACCCTGACCTCGGCGCAACTGGCCTCCCGCCCGCTCGGTATAGGCACAATCATGGCTGCTGCCGTGTCCGCAGTCGAAAGTACGGTGCGCGCGCTTGCCGTCGAACTGTCGCCGATCCGCGTCAACGCGGTCTCGCCGGGAATGGTCGATACCCCGTTGCTCGACGGTCTGATGGGCGATGCCAAGCGGCAGGTGCTCGAGCAGACCGCTTCGACTCTGCCTACCCGCAACGTCGGTCGGCCGGAGGATATCGCACAGGCCATTCTCTTCCTGATGGCGAACCGCTTCGTGACCGGAGAGGTGTTGCATGTAGACGGCGGCGGCCGCTGGGCATAGTGGGCACCTAAGCCTGTTTAACTTTCGATACGCCTGATTTTTCGGCTTTGAGAGCGTGGTAAAGCGCGGTCTTACCGATCTTTACGCGAGCAGCAGTTTCACGAACATTGAGGCCGGATGCCAGATGCTGACGAGCTTTCGCGAGTTTCTCCGGTGTTGCGACCGCTTGGCGACCACCGCGCCGGCCTCGTTCCTCTGCGGCTTGCAGCCCCGCGCGCGTCCTCTCCCGGATCAGATCGCGCTCGAACTGTGCCATCGCCCCGAAAAGGTGGAAGACCGGGCGACCGCCGGATGTAGTGGTGTCGATGTTTTCGGTGATGGATCGGAAGCCGACGCCCTTCGCTTCCAACTCAGTGACGATCTCGATGAGGTGCTTCATCGATCGGCCGAGACGATCAAGCTTCCAGACCGTCAGCGTATCGCCGTCACGTGCGTAACGGATCGCCTCGGTCAGGCCGGGGCGGTCCGTCCTCACACCTGACGCCTTGTCCTCGAACAGCCTCTCGCAGCCCGCCGTCCGCAGAGCGTCGAGCTGCAGCGCCGTGTCCTCGTCTCCAGTCGAGACCCTCGCATAGCCGATAGCCGTCATAAGATGTGCGTTGTCCGTTTCCCCGTTCATTACGGACAATGTCCGATTTGCCGTTAAATGGCCAGCTTTGCGGACAAAACCTGTGGACGCCGCCAAACGTCCGTTTGTCGGACAGCCATTTTCCAGTTCGCTGCACCTGAGCAACGAAACTGGAGCATGTGTTTCGGCGTGCAAAATTGGGTCTGACGCAATCTCGATGACATCAGGGTGCTCCCACGATCCGTGCCTCAAGCAAATCGAGTTTTCCGCGCCCGTACATCTGGCGCTTGATGAGTTTGAGCTTGGTGATCTGGCCCTCAGTCTGGCCGTTCGACCACATTGAAGTTATTGCATTCTGGACCGCTGCCCGGTCGCGGATGACGCCGTTGGCGAATGACGCGACCAGGCTTGTTGCTGCGCGGTCGATCCAAGCTTCCAGATTATCTTTAGACTTGCTGCGCAGCATTTTGTGGAAGCTCTCGACGACATCCCTGGCCTCGACAAGATCCGGTAGCCTCGCTTCGATGGCGGCGACTGTCATCGTTTGAGCCTTGGTCAGGTTGTTGCGTTCAAGCGTCATCAGGCGGACGATAGTGCGTGCGGCCGGCGCATGTCCGAGTCCGTTCTCGGCCTTTTCGGCACGCCTTCGCCGCGTTGCCCATTCGGTGACAACACGCAGACCGCCGCCGAAGCCGGCAAACCGAAGCTGCCGCCAAAGTTCAGCGCCGTTCCGCAATCCGGCGTCCCATTGCGCTTCAAGCCAAGGGAGATGCGGTTCCAGGGAAGTTTGCCGGACCCGAAAGATGTCGGTCCGCTGACCACGGACGACACTGCGAACCAGCTTTCGGCTGTACCCGGTTCTGCGCACGATCTCCTTGATGGATACGGCTTCGCTGACGAGACCACGGATGACGGCGTTTGCCTCTTCACGCCGCAGATATCCCTCATATTGCAGTCGCTCGGCGGCTGTCAGAAGCTTTGGATTTACAGTTGCTGTGCCGATTGCAATGCGGACCTGCCGCATCGACTTGCGAACGGCGTCAAGAAAGGCGTGGCTGGCGTTCTCCATCAGATGCCAGCGGTCGGCGACCTGTTCGGCCTATGGCAGGGCTTGTGCAGCGGCCTGTGCATATCCGCCGCCGCGGTCTCTTGCCACGATTTCGATTTGCGGCTGCTCGGCCAGCCAGGCCTTTGCGGTCGAGGGTTCTCGGTCGGGCAACAACGGACGTTGGTGCGCGGATCGTTAATCGCGGTGGGTTAGGTGCGGTGGCCAGCTCAATAACCGGTCTCCGCCACGATGCCTTTCAAGCACAACGCC
>NZ_JAAZQI010000049.1:0-5796 GCF_012275345.1 Rhizobium sp. SG570
GCCCTCGCTAAGCATGGGGCAAGGCTCCGGCCTATCCAGAGCAACCCCCGATTTAGCTTACCGCGGGGGCGGGCCACCTTCACCCCGCGAACATATGGTCTAATCGCAGCCGGATGAAACTTCAGTGGCAGGTCACTCGATCTCCCGGGCATCGGTTGCCTGTTCATCCGTAGAAACGCGTGCGTAGCCGATAAGCTGACCCTTCGCCTGTTTCATGCCGGTCTCATTTGGAGATCGCGCAGACACAATATGTCGATGAAATTGAAGGTCGGCGACATATTGCCTTCAGCGCCCATGGTGCCCCCGCTATCTCTCGAGCCAGTTTTCGAGTTTGAGGCCGCTAATGCGCTGAAATTCGCGCATATTGTCAGTCACAAGTGTCAGGTCGAGTGCACAAGCATGTGCGGCGATCAGCAGATCGTTCAGGCCGATGGTCTGTCCTGCGGCTTCCAAGGCGGCGCGAATGTCGCCGTATTTGATATCGGCGGGGATATCCAGCGGCAGAATTGGGAGCGTTTCGAGTATGCTTTCGACCTTGGCCAATAGTTTGGCCGATCCTTTTTTTGCGCAGCCGTATCGCAACTCCGATGCGACGATGATGCTGGTACAAATCTCTTTGGGATCTACATCCTCGATGCGCCGTGCCACCGGTCCAAAGGGATTGCGTATGATGTCGCTGATGATGTTCGTATCAAGCAAGTAGCCGCTCAAAAAATGTTCTCCGGCTTGGCAGGCACGTCCTCAATATCTGGGAACTGGTCTTCAGGCCCGAGTGGAGTGTCCTTCCTCCAATCGGCAATAAGCTCTAAGATATTGGACGGCTTGGCTACGGGCTCAATGATCAGCTTATCCCCTTCGCGGTGGATCAACACGCGATCTCCTGGCAACTCGAACTCCGCAGGGATGCGTACCGCCTGGCTACGGTTATTGCGGAACAGCTTCACTTCTTTCGGTCTTGATGACGGCAATGATACGGGCATATGACACCCTCCTTTGTATATGCCATAATGTATATGCCATCCCATGCTGATTCAAGTCCGGCTGCTCATTGTTTGTCACAAGAAAATGCCGGTGTAGTTCTGCCTATCCCAGATGCTGCCGATTTCGACATGCTTTTCCGCCTGCGCTGTGGTTAATCGCTTCGCCCCAGCCATGCCGGCGGGTTGCCCGCGACATCGAAGAGATTTTCCGTAGAGTAGCAGGGCCTATTGGGGTCCGAACAACATTTGCAGAAAATCGTACGCTAAGATGGGTCGCCGCGTGAACGCGCACTAAAAGCGCCGTGGAAGCAACCAATCAATGTTCGAAAGAGAGTTTTGCGCCGGGAACGGAGGTCAGTCGCAGCTACCTGGCTAGCAGTGCCTTCAACCCTTTGGGATAGAGG
Organism: Rhizobium sp. SG570; assembly: GCF_012275345.1. Lineage (NCBI taxonomy): Bacteria > Pseudomonadati > Pseudomonadota > Alphaproteobacteria > Hyphomicrobiales > Rhizobiaceae > Rhizobium > Rhizobium sp. SG570. The sequence goes on from NZ_JAAZQI010000049.1 coordinate 1,385, forward strand.
CTTGGTGAGCCGGGACGATCAAGCTCTTCCAAGGCGTACCACCGTGCAACACCGGATGTTCCGTCACTTTCGTTGAAGGTGATTGTTTCGTGATGTCGATAATCATCAGAAACAAATTCGATCTCGAACACGAACATTATCTCGTGGCCGTTCTCGCCTTCAAAGACGAATAAATTCTCAATGACCAGTGGGTCCGACAGCACCTCTACTTCAACGCCTAACTCTTCAAGGAACTCGCGCTTGAGAGCAATTTGCGAGCTTTCGCCGAACTCCACCGTTCCCCCGAGCGGACGAACGCCAGCGACGCGGCCCTCGCTATCGTAGACTTCGGCGGCCAGGAGGCGATTATCTCGCCAATGAAGGCCAATAGCCTTCACATTGATGTTCGAACGCAGAGTGCTCATAGGCGACGGATAGTATAGCCAACCAACGAACGCAATGGGCCTAGGCGGGCCAATAGAGTGGTTGCGGCGCCATATTGTTTTCGAATAGACGAGGTCAACTACTACGCCGCGCGAAGAAGTCGGCCGGTAAGCCGCAACGGCCTGAAACCCCCAGCCACCTGCCGCTCGGCGTCCCAGGAATAGATGCCGGTGAGATTAATATGCTCCCAACTGAGTGGGGATACGTGCTTCAGCTGCTCGTTAGCAATATTACGGCCCCGCTGGCGCAGGTGGGTCGTGGCCCGGCTGACATAGACGGTGTTCCAATGCACGATGGCGCTGAAGCATGCATCGACTGGAGACGCCGACAAAGCTTATGGAATGCTCCCCTACAGATTGCCCAACAAAATCGGAACAGTCGATCCGACGAGAAGAAGTGCGACCGAAAGATTGAAGACACGTGCATAAGTTGGCCGGGTAAGCACATTACGGAGCAGGCGGCCGGCGGCCGCCCAGACAGCAACGCTAGGGATGGCCACAAAAGCCAGCAAAGCCGCAGCGATTGAGATGTTCAGCAGATAGTCGCTGCTGGGAATATAAGTCGCAGCCGCGCTCACTGTGATTGCCCACGCCTTTGGATTAATCCACTGAAACGCGGCGGCGCCCAAAAAACCGATAGGCGAACTCTCCGCGCCTTCAACAATTGAGCCGCTGCGCGCTATCTTCCATGCAAGCCAGACGAGATAAAGCGAACCGCCTATCCGCAAGATCTCGTGAGTGACCGGATAGGCCTCGAATAGCTTGCCTAGACCGAAGCCAATCGCCAACATTTGCACGGCGACGCCAGCAGCAATGCCGCCTATGAGCGGAAACGATCTAGTCAAACCCACACGAACGCCGGAAGCCAGCGCCATTGCGTTGTTGGGTCCAGGCGTAACTGTCATGAGAAAGGCGAAGACGAGGAATGGGGCGAGAACTACTGGATCGGTCATACGCGGCGGCCACTATCGCCCTTTCGATAACCGCGTCGATCCGCTCCTTCATCGCAACCAACCTCCTGTGCTCTCGAATAAGTGGGCACAGAACGGCATATTCTGCCTTGGTTCGCAAGGCACGTCATCGACAGGTGGCGTGAAGAACCGCAAGTAATCGCGGATATCCGGACACCGTTTCGACCCTGGCGGCATCGGGTCCACAAACGAGCTGCGCGTCGGCCGACGCTAAGAGTATCACGGTCGAGTTCAAACCAACCCCTGGCTGAAACCGAAGGCGCTATCCGCCTCGGCCTCACGCATATCCTCCCCGAACAGCATATCATTATGTGGTCGGCCGCTGCGGACCATCGGATAGACATTTTCGAGCGCCGCGACCCGACAGTCGAAGAGCACCGGCCGGTCGATGGCGATCATCTCTTGGATTTTGGCGTCGAGCTCATCTGGTTTCTCGCAGCGCAGACCAACCGCGCCATAGGCTTCGGCCAGTTTCACGAAATCCGGCAGCGAGGCGGAGTAGGATCGGTCCCGACGGTTGCCATGCAGGATCTGCTGCCACTGCCGGATCATGCCGAGTTGCGTGTTGTTGAGAATGACGATCTTGATCGGCGCCTGATGCTGCACCGCCGCCGACAGTTCCTTCAGCGTCATTTGTACCGAGGCATCGCCGACAATGCCGATAACCAGCCGGCCGGGATGGCCGATCTGGGCCCCAAGCGCGGCAGGCAAGCCATATCCCATCGTGCCGAGGCCACCCGAGGTGAGCCATCTGTTCGGCCGCTCAATGCCGAAGAACTGCGCCGCCCACATCTGATGCTGGCCGACATCAGTGGTGACAATGGGATCATAGCCTGTCGTCGCCGCATGCAGCCGCTCGAGCGCATATTGCGGCATGATCAAGTCTTGGTGCATCTCGTACGCAAACGAATTTCGCGCGCGCCATCGCCCGATTTGGACCCACCAGCCGGCGAGCCGGTTTCGCTCCGGTGCAGCCGGAAGCGCGCGCCAGGCTTCAATCAATTCCGAAAGCACCGCTCCGGCATCGCCGGTGATGCCTATATCGACAGGGACATTCTTGTTGATCGAGGACGGATCGATATCGACATGGATCTTCTTGGACCCCGGCGAAAAACGGTCGACACGCGAGGTAACGCGATCATCGAAGCGCGCTCCAACAGCAATCATCAGATCGCAATCATGCATCGCCATGTTCGCCTCGTAAGAACCGTGCATGCCCGGCATCTTCAGCCAATTCGGCCCTGTCGCGGGATAGGCACCGAGCCCCATTAGCGTCGAGGTGACCGGAAAGCCAGTCAATTCCACCAACTCCCGCAACCGCCGCGAGGCTTCCGATCCGGAATTGATGATCCCGCCGCCGGTATAAAAGACCGGCCGCTTCGCCTCCGCCATCAACCTGACCGCGGCATCGATCGCCAGCCGCTCGCCGCTCATCCTCGGCCGATAGCTCATTGGCATCGAAACCTTCTCCGGCGCAACATAGAACCCGCTCGCAAACAGCACATCCTTGGGCATATCGACGAGAACTGGTCCCGGCCGGCCCGACGTAGCAATCTTGAAGGCGAGATGGATAGTCTTCGCCAAATCATTGATATCTCCGACGAGGAAATTGTGCTTGGTGCAGGGGCGCGTAATCCCCACCGTATCGCATTCCTGGAACGCATCCGTGCCGATTAGCGTGGTCGGGACCTGCCCTGTCAGACAGACGATCGGAATGGAATCCATCAGCGCGTCCTGCAGCGCGGTGACCGCGTTGGTGACACCCGGTCCCGATGTGACCAGCATGACGCCGACCTTGCCGGTGGAGCGCGCGTAGCCTTCCGCCGCGTGTCCCGCGCCCTGCTCGTGTCGAACAAGAAAATGCTTGATCTCCTCCTGCTGGAATATCTCGTCATATATCGGCAGCACGGCGGCACCTGGATAGCCGAAAATATGTTCGACGCCATTGTCGCGCAGCGCTCGAAGAACGATCTCGCCGCCGTTCATGAGAGGCTCGGATGAGGTATTGAAGTCAAAGCTAGGCTTATAGCCGGTCATAGCAATGTTCCGTCGTTGATGAGGTGATGGGGTTCGACGGGGCAAAAAAAAGGCCCCGTCAGGGACCTTATTTTCGGCGCATGGGTGGCTACCGCCGGACGGCTACACCGTCCTGCCCATGCGCGATACCACCACGACGAGAACCATTGCGATTTTCATGAGCGCTAGCTAACCGCAAATCGGCGCTACGTCAACTATCCCAGGCAAGGTTGCGGGACTAACATGAACACCGCGCTTAGCCCCGCTCAACCTTTCGACTGGTCGACCGAGTGCTTGGGACAGGCGAGATTTGGTAGCCGTGTCCCTCGGCAACACGCCGCACGCGGCCAGACCCATAGGGGGTCATATCCATTACATCGACTAGGTGTCGCAGAATTCCTGGATCAAGTTCGAGTTCAAAAACGAAGTCTTGGCCTTGCTGCGCGACTGGAGTCGATTCAAATGACCTTGCTGCCCGCCCATTCTTCCGTTCGGCATTGTTGTAATAGCTGGCCGCCTGTATCACGGACCTGTGGAGGGACTGCTGCATGGCTTCCTGCAAGGGGACGCCGCGATTAGCTGCTTCCGTCAGATAACCTGAGCGCAGTCCGTGCGCCGAGAATGCCTCCGGATCTAGACCAGCCTGTTTGCAACGCGTTTTCAGCATGAGATTGACCGATTGCGGTGTCAATGCCCGCCGGTCGATGTTGCCCCATTGGTCGATGCGCCGGAAGAGCGGTCCGGTATCGATCTTGGCCCCCTCCGGCCATTGCTTCAACGCAGTGACCGCCCGGCCGATGAGAACGGCATGGGCTCGGTCTTCAACCGTTGTCGTCTTGGTACGGCCGAGGTTGATCGTCAGGCAGGGCAGGAGAGGGGATTCTGTCTTCCTGGGGTCAGCATGCACCTCAGTGAAGAGTGAAGAACAGCAAGCGACATTGATGTTGCACAGTGCGCGGGAACTGCTGATCTCTCAACGGACTGCACTGATGAATGCACTGCG
>NZ_JAAZQI010000050.1:0-3528 GCF_012275345.1 Rhizobium sp. SG570
GCATTGCAACCTCCTTCGGTTTGGCCACCTGTATCATGCAGCAGGTGGACGAGGCGGACCATCCCATTAGTGGTGACGCCCGCAGCAAGGCGGAAAGCTGTCGCGCATGTGATGGATCACCACCAGATGAGCGAACGGCGGGCGTGTAAAGCCATCGGCTTTTGCCGGATGACGATCCGTTACGAAACCAGGCGCGGTGATGACTATGACCTTCGCGCGCGGATGAAGGCGCTGGCGCATGAACGCCGCCGCTTTGGATATCGACGCCTTCATGTGCTGCTCAGGCGTGAGGTGTGTTGCCATGCTCTTATTCCATTTCTCTCGACACCGGTGCCGAGGGCGGGCGGGAATAGGAGTGGACGTTTAACAAATGGAATTGCCGCAGCGGCGAGCATTTGGGGCCAGGCTTAGGTCCCCAGATTTCAAATGAAGCATCAAGAGCCTCATGCTAAAGGTTGCAGATGGGATTCGGGGTTTTCATTCACCGGTCAGATTCGATTTACGACGACAGCCCGGCTGAACAATACCAGTTCCCGGGCCAGTATCTCGGTCGTGTCCATGCGTGTGTGGGTGACTGGATCGTCTACTACGAGCCTCGGAAAGTCGCAGCGACCCGCGGCTATTTTGCTGTCGCCAAGGTTGAAAGGGTTATTCCTGATCCGAAGGCGCCCGGCATGTATCTGGCGCTGATCGAACACGGTAGTTATCTCGACTTCATCAATCCCGTTCCGTTCAGTGGACCAGACGGTGTCATAGAGCGAGGCGTGCTGAATGAAGAGGGCCGTATTTCCGGCAGGGCACAGGCTGCGGTCCGGCCGATATCCGCAGCAGATTTCAACCGCATCGTATCGATCGGCATCGACGAGCATGAGCCTGAACTGCCTCGACTGGATGAGCCGGGGGTGACGCATACAGTCGATGGATTTGCGGATGAAGCGCAAGCGCCGTTCATATCCGAGCAGGAGCGTGACCGTGTAATGCAACTCTCGTCGCGGATCGTTCGAAATCGGCTGTTTCGCCGGCTCGTTCTTCACGCCTATGACAAACGATGCGCCATCACGGGGTTGAAGCTCATCAATGGCGGCGGCCGAGCGGAGGTTGATGCCGCTCATATTCGACCGGTGGAAGCGAGCGGGCCCGACATTCTCTCTAACGGAATAGCGCTTTCGGGTACCGCACACTGGATGTTTGACCGCGGTCTGATTGGCCTCTCGGATGATCTTGATATCCTGATATCGCGTCAGGCGAATGATCCTGACAGCATTAAAGGACTCCTCAACAAGACCGGGAAGGCGATTGTGCCTGGCAGGGTTTTCGAGCGACCACATCCCCAGTTCCTGAGATGGCACCGTGAGAACTGCTTCAAGCAATGAACACTAGGATAGTCTTGCGGTGTAGCAGATTCATCCCGATGGGGGTGATTGTGGAAAAGATCAAAGATACAAAAAGCCTCGGCATGCTGATCCGTCATGAGCGCAAACAGCAAGGGTTAACCCAGGAGCAGCTCGCCGGGGTGATTGGTGTGGGCGTACGTTTTCTGCGTGAACTCGAGGCCGGCAAAGAGAGCTGCCAGATTGGCCGTGCGATGCAAGTCCTGGCTGGTCTTGGCCTCGTCGTTTCGGTCGGGCGTCGTCAGGGTCCGCGATCATGACCCGCGAATTGGACGTCTACTTTCGCGAAACCAAGGCCGGCGTACTCGGCCGGCTTGACGACGGCCTGCTCACCTTCACCTATAACAGCAAGTATCTCCTGGACCAACGATCGCGGGCGATATCGTTCTCAATGCCCCTGCAAGAAGAATCATTTGGTGATCAGGTGGTGCGCCCGTTTTTCTCGGGGCTCTTGCCGGATGAGGGGGCGCGGCAACGCCTCGCTGGGGCGCTCGGCCTTTCGGCAGGCAACGCCTTCGGGCTACTGGAAGTTATCGGGGGCGAATGCGCAGGTGCCTTATCACTCTATACCACCGGCACGGCGCCAGAAACTTCCGGCCGGTCCCAAGCCGAAATTCTCACTCCGGGACGTCTGGATGAAATTCTCAGCAGGCTGCGGACCCGGCCTTTGCTTGGCGGAGACGAGGGCATTCGCCTATCGCTCGCCGGCGCGCAGGATAAACTGGCGGTCATTGTCGATGGAGATTCCATTGCCTTGGCAAAAGACGGCAGACCAACGACCCATATCTTGAAACCAGTCACGGTCCTGCGCGTCGGCGCCAATGTCCGACAGTTCAAGGCAGGCGACGAGGTCTATGGCCGCCCGCGCGATCACAGGGCCGGCACCTTTGCAGAGATGATTGCGGTTGATGCCGCAGATCTCGCACTGAAACCGGTCAACCTTTCCATGGAGCAAGCCGCCTCGATCCCGCTGGTCGGATTGACCGCCTGGCAGGCTCTCGTTGAGGTGGGCAAGGTCAAGCCCGGCCAGGAAGTGTTCATTCAGGCCGGTTCCGGCGATGTAGGAACCTTCGCCATCCAGCTTGCCAAGCATCTCGGCGCCATTGTGGCCACCACCACCAGTGCTGCGAATGTAGAGCTGGTCAAGAGCCTCGGCGCAGATTTGGTGATCGACTACAAGACGCAGGATTTCGAGCAGGTTCTCTCCGGATACGATCTCGTGCTGAACAGCCAGGATGCCAAGACGCTGGCAAAGTCGCTGAACGTGCTGAAACCGGGTGGGCGATTGATCTCGATCTCCGGGCCGCCGGATGTTCCCTTTGCAAAATCTCTCAGGCTCAACCTGTTCTTGCGATTTGTGATGCGGATGCTGAGCAGGGGCGTGCTGAAGAAGGCAAAAAGCCGAGGTGTTGAATATTCCTTCCTGTTCATGCGCGCCGAAGGGCAGCAACTGGCCCAGATCGCAAAACTAATCGACGCCGGCGCAATCCGTCCGGTCGTGGACAAGGTGTTTCCGTTTGCACAGACACCAGATGCCTTGGCCTATGTCGAAACCGGACGCGCCAAGGGTAAGGTCGTGGTCAAGATCGCAAATCAAGGCTGCCGCCAAGATTGCAAATTATGAACAGGCGGGCAGGGCCATCGATATCTTTCCAAAGAAAGGAAAAGTTCGTGAAGTATATGCCATTCGGGAAGACCGGTCTTCGGGTCTCGCAAATTGCGCTCGGCACCGGAAACTTCGGCACAGGCTGGGGACATGGCGCTGACCGCGACACGAGCAAGGCGGTTTTTGACGCTTATGCCGATGCTGGCGGCAACTTTATCGACACGGCCGATATTTATCAATTTGGGCAATCGGAAGAACTTCTGGGTTCCCTGTTGCACGGTCGGCGTGAGAATTTCGTACTCGCCACGAAATTCACTAACGGGGCAGTGCCCAATGCGGATCGGCTTGTCACTGGCAACAGCCGCAGGGCAATGATCGCTTCTGTGGAAGGCAGCCTCAAACGCCTCAAGACAGACCGCATCGATATCTACTGGGCGACGTTGGTGCGCGGATCGTTAATCGCGGTGGGTTAGGTGCGGTGGCCAGCTCAATAACCGGTCTCCGCCACGATGCCTTTCAAGCACAACGCCT
>NZ_JAAZQI010000051.1:0-2416 GCF_012275345.1 Rhizobium sp. SG570
CCAACGCAACATGGCGGCAGATCACTATGTTAATCAACGCGTGAAGGCTGACACGATGCCAGACGCGCACCCTGTCCCAGCTTAAGGCGACGCCCTCGCCGAGCAGGCGTGTCCATTCCGCCACGACCGGCCCATCAATCGGAATGATGCGATCAGAGAATGATTTCTCGAGCGCTTCGATACCATCAAGAATCCTGCGTGCGCGTTCTGGCTCCCGCTTCATCAGGGCCTCGGCTCCCCGACGTTTTTCGAACAGCGTGGCCACACTCAGTCGGAGGTCCGTGTCATCAACCGTCGCGATCCACCGATGCACATTTTCGTGCCCACCGTGCTTCAATTCACGGAGGACATTTTCATCCAATAGATAGAGCGTCACGGAATGGGCCTTGGTTCGACGTCGCCCAAGTCACCGTCGTCATCGAACGCACCAACGTCGGCCAAAGCGGCCAAAGTGGTTTTCAGGCTCTTCGTTGGGTACGGACGCCCCCGCTTCGGATAAGCCTTGGCATACTCGACTGCCGCATCGATCTGGTCGCTCGTCAGGGAAGGAAAATCCGTGAGAATCGCATCAACACCCTGGTCGCGCGCCAAAGCAGCGATCAGATGCGCCGCGACCGTCGTACCGCGGATAACCGCCTCGCCTCGATCGCCCTTGCTATCAATCTGGTCTCTGACCGCCTCAAGTCTCGCCATTCGGTCTTTAAGATCGGTGTCAATTTGCGCGAGATCCAGTTCCAACCGTCCGAGTTGGAACTTGTGAGCATCATTCGGCAATTTTCGCAGGGCACCGTAGAGCCGGCGCCGTCCGGCTGGCGTCAGATCCTTGTCGAGTTCATCGGCAAGCCGCAAAAAGCGCAGTTCAGCCGGACCAAGCAGCCTTTGGATGATGTTCCCCACCTTCCTCTGCCTTGCTTGAATAACCCCTGTATCAACTGCCTTGTTGAGCATTGCCGGGGACCGGCCCAGGACATACCCTGCCTCACTCAGCGTGAAACTCTGGATTTGGGTCATGCTCCACTCCATCATCAATCCGTCCCAATATAGGGATGGATTAATGATGGCGCAAGGCCATGAGGAAAATCGCTTGCGAGGGTCGAGATCCGTTGCTCTTGAAGGCATGCGAACCGCCGACCCTGTCGTTCAAGCAGCATATATTTGTGCAAATTTTTATAAGCGGTACAGTAACTTGCGCTCCAGGATTGCCGATCTGGAGCCTAGAACGGACTGATAGGTTTGCTTGTTCAAGACTGACTAATCGCCATGGTTTGCAGGCCTGTTTGAATGACTACTTCTAACCTAACTGAGCACCTAACAGTGAGAAAATTCAAAAAAAAGGCAGCGGCTATCTGGCCTGACGGCTGGCATGGGTGGCGGCAGCATCCACGAGTCATATCGAAGTTTCCGCAGTAAGAGCGGAGTTTCGCGAATGATTCGCTTGCAGCGTCATATTGATTTTTCCGCATTAATAGCGGATAAGGAGATATGATGCAAACTGGACGATCAACACTATCTTCCTATGCTTTTCGTCTACTAGCTACGGGCCGGGGAGTTTTCTCTGCAGATGAGGCCCAGCAGGAGATCGGCATCAGCCGGGGAGCATTCCTTGACGCCGCCGAGCGCTTGCAGCGGCGCGGCCAGCTTATCCGGCCCCGTCGCGGTTTCTATGTGGTTGTGCCGCCTCAGCACGCCGTCATGGGAGCGCCGCCTCCGGAATGGTATATCGACGCCCTGATGCGCCACGAAAGACGACCCTACTATGTGGGATTGCTGACGGCCGCAGCCGCCCATGGCGCCTCCCACCAGGCCACCATGGAATTTCAGGTCGTCACGAACAAACTCCTGCCCGATATTGAGGCTGGGCGAACGCGGATCGTGTTTTCATACCGCAAGGATATGGGAGCGGTATCGGCAGGAATCGAAGACCGAAAGACGCCTTCGGGATATATGAAGTTATCCTCGCCGGAACTGACAGCGCTCGATCTGGTACGCTATCCGCATTCCGGGGCTGGTCTGGACAATATTGCTACGGTGCTTTCCGAACTTGCCGAGCGATTGCAACCCAAAAAGCTTGCCTCCCTGTCGCGTGCTTTCGAGAAAGCGGTCGCACAACGCCTCGGATATCTGCTTGGAAGGCTGGGGCACTCGCAGATAGCGGAAACGATGTTTGCAGCGCTATCTGCTCGTGGGCCGTTGCCATGGGTCGAACTCGATCCTAGGCAGGCCGGAGATCCAGATCTGTCGCCGCCGCCATCCGAACGCGATGAACACTGGCATGTGATCGTTCGCCGGCCGCCGGAGATCGACGAATGATACCGCAGGACTACATCACGGCCTGGAACGGCGTAGTGCCATGGACAAGTCAACGGCAGGTCGAGCAGGATCTCATCATCAGCCGCGCGATTGTCGCCATCTTCTC
>NZ_JAAZQI010000052.1:0-2373 GCF_012275345.1 Rhizobium sp. SG570
GCGCGGACTTCCGGTGAAAATTTGTTTGTTGTCTTGCTCATATCGGCTCCACTTTCTCAGAAGTTGGAGCCTCCGGCAAACCCGGCGCGGTTCAAGCTGAATCAAGTTTACGCGCTTGAGCGCATTGGGGGCAGTAGCTTCACTCGTTTCGGGATTTCGTCCCATGGTTCATCGCCTGTTATTGCACCTTGCCCTCTGCCAGCCCTGCGCCGGTCAGATCATTTTGGCGGTCACTGCGTCCATCAGACAGCGGCCGCGGTAATCGCCAGTGGAGCGGCACGCCGATAAGTCCCGCCCTGGTTCAGAAGCGCCCAGATAATCCGAGCCGTCTTGTTGGCCTGCGCGACCGCTGCAACCTTGAAGGGCCTCCTGGCGAGAATCGCCTTCAACCACGGCCGCGTCCGAGCGTCGTTTCGGGCAACCCTCAAGACGGCGGTTGCCCCGACGACGAGGAGAGCGCGGAGGTCCGGATTTCCCATCTTCGATATTCGGCCCAGTCGCTCCTTGCCTCCGCTTGAATGAGACCGCGGTGTCAATCCGAGCCAGGCGGCAAAGTGGCGAGCTGACTTGAATCCGCCGGGATCCGGCACAAGCGCCTTGATGGTCGCCGCGGTAATAGCGCCCACGCCAGGAATCGTGGTCAACCGGCGCATGTCCTCGTCGCGTTTGGCCTCCATGACAATTGCGCGCTCAAGCCTATCGATCTGGTCGGCTGAAGTTTCGATCACATCGGCAATAGCCATCAGAGCGAAGCGTGCTGCTGCGGGTAGGCGAGCATCGGTCTCATCCCGCACGATCGAAACCAGCGCCTCAACCTTTGCCAGGCCGGCGGTGGCGATGATGCCTAATTCGGCCAGATGCGCGCGCAGGGCGTTGACCGCCTGCGTTCGCTGCCGCACCAGAAGAGCGCGGGTCTTCAGCACCATTGCGGCAGCCTGCTGCTCGGCCGTCTTGATCGGGACGAAGCGCATGGTCTTTCGGATTACCGCTTCGCTGATGGCCTCCGCGTCCGCCGCATCCGTTTTACCTCGCTTGACGAAGGGTTTCACATAAGCTGGCGGAATCAGTCTGACGTCATGGCCGAGAGCCGTTATCGCGCGCGCCCAATAGAGGGCGCTACCGCATGCTTCCATACCCACCAGGCATGGTGGCAGCTTTTCGAAGAAGCGCATAACTTCGCTGCGCCGCAGCTTCCGGTTGAATACTGGCGAGCCATCCGCATCCGCGCCGTGAACCTGGAAAACGTGCTTGGCCAGATCCAATCCAATGGTGATAACCTGTTTCACGGAACGGTCCCTCCTTTGTGGCGTTCGAACAACGACCACGTTCTAGCACGTTGATGCTGTGGAGCGGGCCGTTCCACCACATCAAGTTTTATCCAGTTTTGAGTTCGCTCCAGCGGTTTTGTGTTGCTGTATTCGGGGCGGTAGCGGCGGGTTGCGGTGCGGAGCCATTCCGGCTGCGCAGCACCGCATCGCGTCGCGGGTTGATGGTCTGAGCGAACTCGGCCGGTGTCTGCCAGCCGAGGCCAGAATGCGGTCGATGATTGTTGTAATCGCTGCGCCAATTTGAAAGCGCTGATCGAGCATGGGACAGTGAGGAGAAGAGCGTTTCATTCAGGAACTCGTCTCGCAACCGTCCATTGAAGCTTTCGATGAAGGCGTTCTGGATCGATTTGCCCGGTGCGATGTAGTGCCATTCCACCTTGGTCCGATCCGTCCATTGCAGGATCGCGTTGCTGGTGAACTCACTGCCATTGTCGCTGACGATCATCTTTGGCTTGCCTCGTCCCTCGACAATCCGGTCCAACTCCCGGGCAACCCGCAGGCCAGAAAGGGATGTATCGGCAACGAGGCCCAGGCACTCCCTGGTGCAGTCGTCGACAACCGTGAGCACCCGGAACCTGCGACCATCGGTGAGCTGATCCGACACGAAGTCCAGTGACCAGCGATCATTGGCGGCAAGCGGGATCAACATCGGTGCTCGTGTGCCGATCGCTCGTTTCCGACCGCCGCGCTTGCGCACGGTCAGCTTCTCTTCCCGATAAAGCCGGAAGAGCCGCTTGTGGTTCACAAGGTGACCCTCACGCCTGAGCAGTACATGAAGGCGTCGATATCCGAAACGGCGGCGTTCATGCGCCAGCGCCTTCATCCGCTCGCGAAGGTCATGGTCATCGCTGCGCCTGGTTTCGTAACGGATCGTCATTCGGCAAAAGCCAATGGTTTTACACGCCCGCCGTTCGCTCATCCGGTGGCGATCCATCAAATGAGCGACAGCCTTCCGCCTTGCTGCGGGCGTCACCACTAATGGGATGGTCCGCCTCGTCCACCTGCTGCATGATACAGGTGGCCAAACCGAAGGAGGTTGCAATGC
>NZ_JAAZQI010000053.1:0-2228 GCF_012275345.1 Rhizobium sp. SG570
ATGGATGGTGCGCCGTGAAGGCGCGAGAGAGGTGAAATATGACCTAGACATCATCTCTTACGCTCGCTGATTTCCGACCGACGGCTGAAATGCCGTCTTGGCTGTAAGAGCAACAGCCGAAAGGGGGCCGAGAAGCTCGACCGGGCGTCGCCGGTTGGGTGTCATAAGCAGATCGGCCTTAAATGTACCGGGTGCGAGCCACCACTCGTAGGCCGGGCTACCGCAGTGTCTATGACGAGACAACGAAGTGAGCGCCGGAAGCCTCTGTATTTATCCATACCGCCTCCGCTGGTGTGATGGCACTGGAGGTTACGCGATCCGAAGCGGCAGGGTTCAGTCCATCTCTGCTGCTGGGCACGGGCATCGTGTCCGGGACAGGAACGGCTCTCTTAGCCTGTTCTCAGTATCGTCAGGGGTAGAGCTCACCGTCTAACGGCACAAAGGTTGGAAATCGGAACACGGGAACTCGGATCGTCTGCCCGGCGCGGAACCGGGCTAGCCTCGACGGCAGGAGACGGACGACACCGAGCGCGGAGCTTTCGTAGTAGTCGGAGCGCGGGAAAACCGCGCACAGGGCGAAGGAAAGCAGGAAGACGGTAGGTTTGCACGACGGAGAAGCAATCTATGGACATGGATTATCAAGCCGATGAGGCCTGGGTACTCGGCGTTCAACGCAAACTTTACCAGCAGAGCAAGGCAAATCCCGACGAAGCGTGGCGCGATCTCTGGGGGTGGCTTACAGACGCCCGCATGATCCGTCATGCCTGGCGGCGCGTTTCGACCAACAAAGGTAGACGCTCCGCCGGAGTAGACGGGATCACCGTGGACCGCGTCCGGCAAAGGATAGGTGAGCAGACGTTCCTTGATGGAATTCGGCGAGAATTGCGCTCTGGCGCATACCAACCGAGTCCATCACGACGGAAGCTCATCCCCAAGCCGGGTAAACCGGGGCAATTCCGACCCTTGGGCATTCCCACGGTGAAGGACCGCGTCGTTCAAGGCGCGGTCAAAGCAGTTCTCGAGCCGATCTTTGAGGCCCAATTCTGGCCGGTCTCCTACGGGTTTCGGCCCGGAAAGAGCACCCACGGGGCCTTGGAGCATATCCGGCTGTCCCTCCTGCCGCGCAAGCGAGACGAGGACAGCCGACGGCACCAGATGCCGTACAACTGGATAATCGAAGGCGACATAAAGGGCTGTTTCGACAACATCAATCACCACCATCTCATGGAGAGGCTGCGCGCACGCGTGGCCGACCGGCTGGTGATGGGGTTGGTGGGGCAGTTCCTAAAGGCTGGCGTCCTAGCGGAGGACCAATTCCTGCGCACAGACAACGGCACGCCGCAGGGTGGGATCATCTCCCCGTTGCTGGCCAACATCGCACTAAGCGCGATCGAGGAACGCTACGAGCGATGGACCTATCACCGCACGAAAATCCGGAAACATCGCCTCTGCAACGGGGCGGCGGCGGCACTGAGCGCACGAGGACGGGATCGCCGGCTAGGACGCTGTGTGTTCTTCCCGATCCGATATGCCGATGACTTTGTTGTGCTGGTGTCAGGCTCGAAGGAAGATGCCATCGCGGAGAAATCCGCCCTGGCGGATTACCTTCGGCGGACAACCGGTCTCGAACTGTCACCGGAAAAGACCAGGATCACGGCAGTGACGGAAGGATTCGAATTCCTCGGATTTCATGTCGCAATGCGATGGGACAAACGATACGGATATTTCCCCCGTATCGAGATACCCAAAGCAAAAGCCGCTGATCTGCGTCACAAGATCAAGGTACTCACCAAGGTCGATACGAATTTGGTGACCCTTGGTCAGAAGCTCGACGAACTGAATCTCATCCTTCGCGGCTGGGCTGGCTACTATCGCCACTGCGCCAGAGCCGGAAAAGTGTTCACGGCTATCGACTGGTTCGTGACGCGCCGTATCTGGTGCTGGCTTCGCAAGAAGCGCCGAAAAGCACGGGTGCGCGACATCATGCGGTCCTTCGGACCGAGCCGTCGCCGCCTGACAAGACGCCTATGGCAAGAGGGTTTGCACGAGCAGTATATTCTCGCGTGGACTCCTATTCGCCGGTTCCTTCTTGGCTGGATGAAAACGCCCAACTTTGCCATGTCTTCTGGAGAGCCGGATGCGTAACGAAAGGCGCACGTCCGGTTCGGCGAGAGGCGATGAGAGACCACCCGCTGCGAGGCGGCTAGGCGCTCATCGCCTACTCTACC
>NZ_JAAZQI010000054.1:0-2062 GCF_012275345.1 Rhizobium sp. SG570
CTTCAACGCAACAAGGGTCGCGATCTGTTCGACCTTGACTACGCGCTCGGAGTGTTCGAGGGGCTGAACTCGGCCAGGATCGTCGAGTGTTTTCTCCTCTACCTTGAAAAAGGAGAGGTAGCGATTCCAGAGCCGAGGCGCAGCAGCGCATGTTCCAGAAACTCGTCAATCCGGGCTTCTTCACTGACATGAGCCCGCTGCTTCCAACAGATCTCGCCAAGGCTCTGACCGAAGAAACGCTTAAGGCCGCGTTTTCTAGGGTAATGAAGGAACTGATCGACCGGATGCCCGGCGACGAGTGGGCGAAGGCGGTGGAAATGCGAAAACGGTTTGGGCTGTAACCAGCTTAAAGCGTCGGAATAGCGAAGGTCACTATTTGCCAGCTTAGTTTCTTCGTCGCATCTTCGGCCCACAGACGCCGATCCGAGTGGCAGTTTTCTCCGCTTCCGATTTGCCCAGGGCAATGCTACCGACACCACCCGCGCCAGTTCAATCTCTTGGTTTGGAAAAGCGGACACCGACGCCGCCACCATTCTCGGGAATAAACTCGATGCCAGCGGCCTCGGGGAGTGGGAAAAACGTGGGGGTAAGGATATCCAGGTAATCGAGTGCTTTTTGGAAAGGTACTCGTTGACCGCACAATTAAAGATGATCATCTCCGTCGAGCTTGTGGGGGTGGACGGCGTTCGACAGCGTCGCGAGATTGCCAACGTTAAGCGAAGTGTCGATGATGCTCGTCTGGACGATTTTGGCCTTTCCCTCGAAGAAGCCAAAGAAATTCAGCTGCATCTGCAGAAGGAGCTGACGCAGTTTCAGACGGATCAGGCCGTCCAGCGTGATCGGAAGTGCCCGCACTGCGATTGCTCTCGCCAGGTTCACGATTACAGATCCCGTACGATCCATTCGCTCTTCGGCCTTTGTCGTGTGCGCGTGCCACGGTGGCGACGCTGCGAATGCGGATCGAGCGCAAGACTGGCCACCGATTGCGCCCCGACCCTGTTGAATGGAAGAGCAACGCCGGAATTGGAGCGAATTCAGGCAGAACTCGGCTCCCGTTTGTCCTTTCGAGAAGCAGCTCGTGTACTTGATATCTTTTTGCCGACCGCAAGAGTCCATAATCACCGGACGCTAAGGAACCGGCTGGGCAAGGTTGCCGATCAGGTCGAAAAGTGGGACGTCGCGAGCCCCTATCGTCTCAGTCGCGCCGGCAAGTCTCCCGTTTCCGTTTTCATCGATGGCGCCTACATTCGCGCGGCGTTGCGCGCACAGGGATGGCTGCCCGGCCGAGACGTCAGTGTTTTCAGCGATGGAGAAGTCGGCTTGCAAAACATCGTTGTCAGCGCAACACGCCAGCCCGTTACGCATATTCTTGACTGGTTTCATCTATCGATGCGTCTGCGGCACATTGAACAGGCCTGGGAGGGCATCAAGTATCTCCAGGATCTGAACCTCTATCTTCGAGACCTCGCGATCCATATGCCCAGGCTTCGACATCTCCTATGGAGTGGGTATGTCCGAGAGGCAAGCGAGGCCGTAAAACAGATGCTTGCCCAATTGGATCAGCACCCCGGATTTCGCGACGCCCTTCGCAAAATCAGGCGCCTCTACGAGCTGATTGGCAATCTTCACACTTACCTGCTCCAGAATGAAGCTTCTATCGTCAACTACTGTCGGCGATACTAGTCCGGCCTGCCGATATCCAGTTCGCCGGCTGAAAGTGCCGCCAACAGCCTCGTTAATGCCCGCATGAACAAGAAGCGTCAGATGCGTTGGTCGCCGATTGGCGCTCATCGGGTTCTTCAAGTCCGAGCCGCTGTAGCGGATGGTCGACTTAAGAAGGCAAAGCTAAATCTTGCAGCGTGACCCCCAGGTTTTTCCCGCTCCCCAGGGCTGATACCATTAGACAGAAATCAGACTACAGACTGCTGTCACGAAAATCTTATACAGCCTACAGGCTGATGAAACGTGCTTGATGATCAGCCTTTAAGCTGATAAAACAAATCCAATATCAGTTTATGGGCTGACAATGAAAAGTGGTACTCGCAAAAGAGCACGGGGACGG
>NZ_JAAZQI010000055.1:0-1397 GCF_012275345.1 Rhizobium sp. SG570
TTCCGCCTTGCTGCGGGCGTCACCACTAATGGGATGGTCCGCCTCGTCCACCTGCTGCATGATACAGGTGGCCAAACCGAAGGAGGTTGCAATGCCACAACGCAATGTACCGCGCTCTGCGGCTGTCTACGGAATTGATATTGGCAAGAATATATTCCACGTCGTCGGTCTCGGAAGCGATGGCGTGCCAGTCCAGAAAGTACGTTTCCGACGCGACACTCTGCTGCAGTTCTTCGAGCGCGCAGCGCCGGCGATTGTAGGGATGGAGTCCTGCGCCGGCTCTCAATGGATTGCCAGGAAGATACAGGCGCTCGGACATAAGGTGCGCTTGATCCCCGCGCAGTTTGTGAAGCCCTACGTGAAGTCGAACAAGACCGACATTATCGATGCGGAGGCGATCGCTGAGGCCGCCACACGGCCAACGATGCGGTTTGCTGCACTTAAGAGCGAAGAACAAGCCGATCTTCAGGCTTTGCACCGGGTACGGGACCAGATGATCGGAACAAGAACTCGCCTGATTAATCAGATGCGAGCCTTTTGCCTCGAATACGGGATTGCCTTGCGCCAGGGCGCGGGTTTGTTCAAGCTTGACCTGCCACAGGTTCTCGAAGACCAATCAAACGAGCTTTCGTCGGCGATGCGGAAGCTGCTCGCAGATCTGTTTGCGGATTTACGGCAATTGGAGCAACGTATCGGCGACATCACACGCGAGGTAGAAGCAATAGCCAGTCGAGAGGATGTGGCTCGCCGGCTCATGACGATCCCCGGTATTGGAGCGTTGGGGGCAACTGCACTTCTGGCTGCGATTGGCAGCGGTCGGCAATTCCAAAAAGCCCGCGACCTTGCTGCGTGGCTTGGCCTCGTGCCGCGGGAATACTCCACCGGCGGAAAGCAAAAGCTTCTCGGCATCAGCAAGCGAGGTAATCGCTATGTCCGCAAGCTTCTCGTTCACGGCGCACGATCGTGCTTTCGGCACCTCGACCGAACAAAGGATCGACTGGGAAGCTGGCTGGATGGTCTCCAAGCCCGAATGCACCCGAACAAAGCTGTTGTCGCGCTTGCCGCCAAAATGGCCCGTATTGTCTGGGTCGTCCTGACCAAGCCCGGAGCGCTTTACGAACGCAGAGACCCTGCATTCGCCTAACGCTCCCGGCGCGATTGCAAGGCTCGGGAATAGTGATGACGAAACAGTGGATCAACATGCCGTAAACTCTGTGCAAAAAAGCGGGCCTCGTGCCCGAACCATTTATTGAGAACGGCGTGTGCGGATCTCATCATGGCCTGGCTGCAACCGCAGCCTACTCGCGAGAGGCCGGATACATTTATGCAACTGGAATCGTCATTTGCGATGTCGCGAACCCTTGCAAGGACGGGGCGGACCATACATTCTTTCCCAA
>NZ_JAAZQI010000056.1:0-1366 GCF_012275345.1 Rhizobium sp. SG570
ATGTTGGCGGCCATCTCCTCCATCGAGGCGGAGGCCTCTTCGGCGGAGGAGGCCTGTTCGGTGGCACCCTGCGAGAGCTGCTCGGACCCGGCCGACAATTGCTGGCTGCCCGATGATACGTTGTCGGAGGCAGACAGCGCATCGGCGACGACACCACGTAACCGCTCGACCATCGACTCGAGCGACATGCCGAGTGTATCCTTGTCCGACATCGGCTTCGGCTTCACCGTCAGGTCGCCATTGGCGATCAGGTCCGCGATCGTTGCGGTGTTGCGCAGGTTTCCGGTCATGACATTGATGGTGTCGACGAGGTCCTTGATTTCGTCGTTGGTCTTGATCTCGATATTCTGGTTGAGATCGCCGATGGCGACGCCTTCGGCAACCGCCTGGATCTTCTTCAGGCCGTTGTTGATGCCGAGCGCGATCCAGAGGGCGATGGCAGTCGAGAGCACGAACATGACGGCCAGCGAGGTGAGCAGAAGGTTTCGCGCGAAGGCATATTGTTCATTGGTCGACTCGTCGGTTTGATGCAGATCGGCGACGATCGCCTTGTTGACAGCGTTGACGGCATCCAGAAGAACCGCGCTTGCCTTGCGCCCCTCGCCCATGGAGAGCTCTCCTGCCTTGCGGTTGCTTTCCTCCGTATTTTCGACGGCAAGCTTAAGGACCTGGTCGTCAATTTGCTTCCAGGCCGGAAGCTGCTTCAGGAATTCCGCGCTCTTGCTGGCAACCTCCTCGTTAGCGCTCTGGGATAGTTTCTGTGCGATCTGCTCGATCGTTACCTCTTTTGCATGAACTTCATCGATATAGCCGCTGATCGCCTGCGGATCGTTGTTGAGGATGGCGTTCTTTTCGTTGCGGATCGCATCGAGCACGGCGCTGGAAAGATCGCCGGAATTGCGCAGACTGGCAGCCGGGCCTTGGATGATGTTCGTAATGGCCGAATTGAGGGAGGACAGGCTCATGATCGCCAGGACCGACATCCCGGTTGACAGCACGATCAGAAGGCCGAAGGCGAAGGCCAGTTTGAATTTGATGGTAAAGCGCATCTCTAAAAGACTCCTGGGGATGGAGAGGTCCGATGATTGAAGGTCGAATAAGTCAGACGGAGACCGTCTTGATGCGCGAAGACCGATACATTCACCCTTCCGCGAACCTGAACCGGTTCTTGAGGCCTGCGATACCATCCGCCAGCCTTTGATCCGGCGCCTTCCGGCGCCAGATCTTGTTGATGTCAGCCAGCCGCTCAGGCGCTCTGGCGAAAGTCATTGTCATCGGCGTCAGGCCCACCCATGGACATGTCGAGGGAGAAGCCTTTGAGGCGGGCCTGCTGCGCGGCGACGCTGTTGTCGGCGCGGGCAGCCGG
>NZ_JAAZQI010000057.1:0-1323 GCF_012275345.1 Rhizobium sp. SG570
TTGAACCGCGCCGGGTTTGCCGGAGGCTCCAACTTCTGAGAAAGTGGAGCCGATATGAGCAAGACAACAAACAAATTTTCACCGGAAGTCCGCGCCCGAGCCGTGCGGATGGTTTTGGATCACCAAGGCGAATATTCCTCGCGATGGGCAGCGGTTTCCTCGATCGCCGCCAAGATCGGCTGCACGGCGCAGACGCTCAATGAATGGGTAAAGAAGGCAGAAGTGGAGGATGGTTCCCGGCCCGGACTCCCAAGCGAAGTGGCCGAGAAGATGAAGGCTCTGGAGCGGGAGAACCGCGAGCTTCGGCAGGCCAACGAGATACTGCGCAAGGCGTCTGCTTATTTCGCGATGGCGGAGCTCGACCGCCCATTGAAGCGATGATCTCCTTCATCGACGAACATCGGTCGGTATTCGGGGTCGAGCCGATCTGCAGACTGCTGCCGATTGCCCCGTCAACCTACTACGAGAATGTTGCCAAACGCCTGGACGTGGACCGGTTGTCGGTCCGCGCCCGCAGCGACATTGCATTGAAGATCGAGATACGCCGTGTGTTCCAGGCGAACTTCCGCGTCTACGGCGTGCGCAAGGTCTGGCGGCAATTGAAGCGGGAAGGCTTCGATATAGCCCGCTGCACCGTCGCCCGGCTCATGCGATCGATGGGACTTCAGGGTATCATCCGGGGCAAGCCGATCCGCACGACGATCCCGGACAAGACGGCTCCCAGCCCGCTCGATCGGGTGAACCGCCAGTTCAAGGCTCCCGCGCCGAACAGGCTCTGGGTTTCGGATTTCACCTATGTCACCACCTGGCAAGGCTTCGTCTACGTGGCGTTCGTCATCGACGCCTTCGCCCGCCGGATTGTCGGCTGGCGGGTGAGTCGAACGGCGCATGCCGGGTTCGTCCTCGATGCTTTGGAACAGGCGCTTCATGAGCGGCGTCCCGTTCATGGCGGCGGCCTTGTCCATCACAGCGATCGCGGTGTCCAATACGTCTCGATCAAGTATTCGGAGCGACTGGCCGAGGCGGGCATCGAGCCTTCCGTCGGAAGCGTCGGTGACTCTTACGACAATGCGCTCGCCGAAACGATCAACGGTCTCTACAAGGCCGAGGTCATTCATCGGAGCGGACCATGGCGGAGTTTCGAAGCGGTTGAATTCGCCACCCTCGAATGGGTCGATTGGTTCAACCATCGACGGCTTCTAGAGCCCATCGGAAACATCCCGCCAGCCGAAGCCGAGGAGCAGCACTACGCCATGCTGGACGAACCAGCCATGGCCGCATAACTTAAACCAAACGGCCTCCGGCAAACCCGGCGCGGTTCAG
>NZ_JAAZQI010000058.1:0-1174 GCF_012275345.1 Rhizobium sp. SG570
GCCTTCAAAGTGATCGAGGCCGAGTTCTTCCTTCATCTGCTGATGGGCCTGCTCGCAGACCCATCGCGCTTTGATGGCCGCCGCGAGAGCTTTTAAGGTCGCCTCGGCCGGCAGATTGGAGAGATAATATTTGCGCTCGTCGTTTGAACGCCACTCACCAACGAGCCACGCCTCTTCGCCCGGCATGTGCTGCTGTCCCTTGTCGAGGATGCGTTGCGGGTCGCCATCGGCAATCCGAATGCGTAGGGCAGCGAAACGTGCGGTCAGTCGACCTTTCGTGCCGTGACGCCAACTGACCTTCTTCCAGGTGGTTCCTTCCAGGATCGTTTCGGCTGCGGTTGAAAGAGTGTCGGGGATCGAATGCTTACGCGGCTTTCCACGGCCGGCGACAGGAAAGACCAATGCGACATCATGAGGATAAACCTTCTGATGCTTGGGAATGCCGACAGCCCAGGTGAGATTGCGTGCACTGAGCCCCTGGCGAAACGCAGCCGACAGACCATAGCCGGCATCCGCAAGCACGGTGCCAAACCGTACGCCTGCGGCCATCAGCCGATCGATCTCGCCGAGCGCGATCTCCGGTTTGGTACGGGATAGGCGCATCTCCTCGGGAACACCGGCCTTCGCCATCCGATCCTGATCACTTGTCCAACTGTCGGGGAGGAACAACCGCAGGCCAACGGGAACAGGAACCTCGTCGCGGGCCAGCGTCAACGACACCAGCGTTTGGCAATTGGCACGCTTGCCCAGCATCGACGCATACTGCGGCGCGACCCCAACAGAATGGTCGCCCTTCTTCGGCAGACCTGTGTCGTCGATCACCAGAAAAGCATCTGAAGCCCCGACAATCCTGTCGGCCTGTACCGCCAGTTCCGCCTCAAGAGGACCGGCATCCCAAATCCCATCCGAGATGAAATGATGCAGGCGGTCGTAGTGATCAAGCGCAAGCCGCTCCGCCATCGGCTCGATGCTCTTGCGGTCGCCAGGTCCGATGAGGCCCGAAATATAGACCGGGCACATCTGCCGCCGCTTCTTGTGGCCAAGCTTCTCAACGAACGGCTTCAGCCAATCCGCCAGTGCAGCGTCCAATTCCGCCATCTCGCGCACCCCTATGAAAGCGCCCAAGATGGCCCATCATCGTAAATGGCCGGTTAATCTGCCAAAGTAGTGCTAG